>NZ_CABFPH010000017.1 GCF_902141845.1 Methylobacterium symbioticum
CTCGGGCCGCGCCGTGCCGATGAAGCGGTCGAGCGTGCGGATCCAGCCCTCCGCCGGCACGTCGCCCGCCGCGAGGCACAGCACCCAGTCGCGCCGGGCGATGCGGGCGCCCGCCATCCATGGGCTGCCGCCGCGCGGGCGCAGGACCAGCGTCGCGCCGGTCGCCTCGGCGACGGTGGCCACCGCCGCATTCTCGGCGCCGGCCACGATCACCGCATCGCTCACCAATCCGGCCGCCACCCCGGCCACGAGGGTTCCGAGGGTGTCGGCAAGCTGGTCGATCGCGTCCGGTTCGGCGGGCCGCGCGATATAGGTCACCGCGGAGAGCATGCGCGCCGATAACCGATTTTGGCGGCGAGGGAACCTGCAGCCCCGGCAAATCCGGTACTCACGCACGGGCTGACGCCCGAAAACAGCGAAGTGCCTGATTTATAGGCGTTCTCTCCGACATCTGTTCGCTCTATGTTCTGCCATGCGATCACGCGGAGCGGACGGCATCATGGACGAGGCGGACAGGGGCAGGATGCCGCACGCCCGAGGCGCGGCGGGTCTGGCAGTCCCGGCCGAGGCGCGGCGCGGCCGCGGCGCGACGGCCAATCCCGACGGGCGCTTCGAGCCTCACGCCCGCGAGACCTTCGACGATGGCTGGGAGGTCGAGCCGGCGGCGCGCCGGCGCACCGAGGTCACCCGCGAGCGGGCGCGGACGATCATCACCCGCAACACCTCCCCCGACATCTCCTTCGACCGCTCGATCAACCCCTATCGAGGATGCGAGCACGGCTGCATCTACTGCTTCGCGCGGCCGAACCACGCCTATGTCGGCCTGTCGCCGGGACTCGACTTCGAGACGCGCCTCTTCGCCAAGCCCGACGCCGCCCGGCTCCTAGAGCGCGAACTCTCCGCGCCCGGCTACCGGCCGCGCAGCATCGCGCTCGGCACCGCCACCGACCCCTACCAGCCGATCGAGCGCGAGCACGGCATCACCCGCGCCGTGCTCGGCGTGCTGGCGCGCTTCCGCCACCCGGTCGGCATCGTCACCAAGTCGAACCTCGTCCTGCGCGACCGCGACATCCTGGCGGCCATGGCGGCGGACGGCCTCGCGAAGGTGGCGATCTCGGTCACCACCCTCGACCCGGTGCTCGCCCGGCGCATGGAGCCGCGCGCGCCACATCCGGCCAAGCGCCTGGAGGCGATCCGCGCCTTGAGCGCGGCGGGGGTGCCGGTGATGGTGATCGTCGCCCCGATCATCCCGGCGCTCAACGATCACGAGATCGAGGCGATCCTCGAACAGGCCCGTGCCTGCGGCGCGCGGGAGGCGAGCCACGTTCTGCTGCGCCTGCCGCACGAGCTGAAAGATCTCGTCGCCGATTGGTTCGCCGAGCATTATCCGGGCCGGCAGGCCCGCGCCCTGTCCCTCGTCGCGCAATCCCGCGGCGGCCGCCTCTACGACGCCACCTTCGGAAGCCGCATGACGGGGCAGGGGCCCTACGCCGCGCTGATCACGCAGCGCATGCGCCTGGCCCGGGCCCGGCTCGGCTATCCGGAGGAGCGGCTACGGCTGAACTGCGAGGCCTTCGCGGTGCCGGGAGCGCAGCTCGCGCTGTTCTGAACCGCGTCGCCGATCACCCATAGGCCCGCGTGAAGGTCAGCCGGTGGTGCGGGCTGCGGCCACGGGCGGCGAGGCCGGAGCGGTGGGCCGCGGTGCCGTAGCCGACATTGCGCTCCCAGGCGTAGTCCGGATGCCGGGGGGCGAGGCGGCGCATCAGGCCGTCGCGCACGGTCTTGGCGACGATCGAGGCCGCCGCGATCTGCGGCACCAGGCGGTCGCCGCCGATCACCGCGCGGCAGGCCTGGCTCAGGCCCGGCACCGGGTCGCGCCCGTCGACCAGGACGGCGGCATCGAGCCCGAGGCGGCGCACCGCGCGGGCCATGGCGTCGAGGGTCGCCACGCGCACATTGACCCGGTCGATCAGGGCGCGCGAGCCGGCCGCCACCGCGACGCGGGCATGGGCGCGGATCAGCGGCGTCAGCGCCTCGCGGACGGGTTCGGGCACCCGCTTGCTGTCGTCGAGCCGGGCGAGGAGGTCGGGCGGCAGCGCGGCGGGGTCGAAGAAGACCGCGGCCACCACGACGGGCCCGCACAGGGCGCCGCGCCCGACCTCGTCGCAGCCGATCACGGCGGGATAGCTGGCGGCGGAGGCGGGATCGAAAGGGGGCATCGCTCGGGTCCGGGGTTCCGGCCCCTTCTGGCAGCTGCTCCCGCCGCCGTCACGCCGTCGATTCGAGGCCGAAGGGCGCCGGGCCGCGGATCTGCGGCGGGTCCGCCTCGTGCGCGTCCGCGATGTTGGCGTAGAACTGGCGCGCGCTCTCGGCCCAGCTGTAGCGCAGCGCCTCGGACCGCGCGGCCGCGCGCGGCACGGCGAGGGCTGCGAGCGCCGCTTCGCGCAGGTCCGTGTCGAGCACCCCGGCGCCGGTCTGGCCGATCACGTCGAGGGGGCCGGTCACCGGATAGGCCGCCACCGGCGTGCCGCAGGCGAGCGCCTCGAGCAGCACGATGCCGAAGGTGTCGGTCAGGCTCGGGAAGACGAAGACGTCGGCCGCCGCGTAGAGGGCGGCGAGCTCGCTCCCCGTGCGCGTGCCGAGGAAGCAGGCCTCCGGCGCCAGCGCCGCGAGCCGCGCCCGGTCCGGCCCGTCGCCCACGACGACCTTGCTGCCGGGCAGGTCGAGCTTCAGGAAGGCCTCGACGTTCTTCTCCACCGCGAGTCGCCCGACGAACAGGAAGTGCGGGCGCGGCAGGCCGGCGAGCGCGACGGGCGCCGGGCCGGCATCGGGGTGGAACAGGGCGGTGTCGACGCCGCGCGTCCAGCGCATCAGGTTGCGGAAGCCGCGGGCGCGCAGGTCCTGCTCCAGGGAGGCGGTGCTCACCATGGTGCCGCGCGCCGCGCCGTGGAAGCGCCGCAGCCAGGCATAGCTCCACGATTCCGGCACGGGGGCGCGGGCCGCGAGATATTCCGGGAAGCGCGTATGATAGCTCGTGGTGAAGGGGCGGCCGGTGGCGAGGCAGTGGCGGCGCACGGCGTAGCCCACCGTGCCCTCGGTCGCGATGTGGACATGGCTCGGGGCCAGGCCGTCCCAGCGCCGCGCGACGCGGGCCCGCGTCGCGTAGGCGAGGCGGATCTCGGGATAGCCCGGCATCGGCATCGAGCGGAAATCGGAGGGCGTCAGCAGGACCGGCTCGCAGCCCAGCGCGCGGCCGGCATCGACCATGTGCTGGAGCGAGCGCACCACGCCGTTGACCTGCGGATGCCACGCATCGGTGGCGATCAGGAGCCTCACGCGACAGCCCGCCGTCCGGGCATCGGCTCGGGCGCCTCGCGGCGCGTCTCCGCGGCCGCTGCCCGGGCGCGGAGCAGGCTCGGATAGTTCAGCACCTCCATGCGCCCGTCGTAATGCTCGACGATCGCCGTGCAGGATTCGACCCAGTCGCCGGTGTTGAGGTAGCGCAGGCCCGCGATCTCGCGGTTGGCCGCGTGGTGGATATGGCCGCAGATCACGCCGTCCGCGCCCTGGCGGCGGGCCTCGTCGGAGAGGAACTCCTCGAACTGGCCGATGAAGTTGACGGCGTTCTTCACCTTGAGCTTGGCCCAGGCCGAGAGCGACCAGTAGGACAGGCCGAGCCGGCGGCGGATCCGGTTGAGGCCGGTATTGACGAAGAGCGCGAAGGTGTAGGCGCCGTCGCCCAGATGCGCGAGCCAGCGGGCATGGCGCACCACCATGTCGAACTGGTCGCCGTGGATCACGAGGTAGCGCTTGCCGTCGGCGCTCTCGTGGATGCGGCTGTCGGCGATCTCGATGCCGCCGAAGGTGGTGCCGATATAGTCGCGCAGGAACTCGTCGTGGTTGCCCGGCACGTAGACCAGATGCGAGCCCTTGCGCACCTTGCGCAGCAGCTTCTGCACCACGTCGTTGTGCGCCTGCGGCCAGTACCAGCCCGAACGCAGCTGCCACCCGTCGACGATGTCGCCGACGAGGTAGATCGTGTCCGCGTCGTAGTCCTTCAGGAACTCGAGCAGCAGGCCGGCCTGGCAGCCCTTCGTCCCGAGATGCAGGTCCGACAGAAACAGCGTTCGAACGCGGATGGCTTCCGAGTCTTCACCCATGCGCGCCTCCCGGCAGATGGCGGGCGGAGCCAAACCGCAAACCCATCTCAGTTTGATGACGCTGTGCCGGCTTCGGGCCGGCTTTCATCGGGTCCGCCGATGCCGCAGTGCAGTAAAAACCCCTCAATCGCAGAGGCGTTGTGCTGCACTGCAAGGCAAATTTTTTTTCCGGAGCCCCGAAGTTTTTCCGGTTTTCTTTCCGTGACTTGGGCGGTCATAATCCCGCCCGAGCCGAAGGTCGGCGAGGCGACGACGGCAAGGCTGCGCGAGGCAGGACAGCCAAGGAAGGTGTTGGGGACGGCTCCGGGCGCTTGCGGCGCCGCGTCTGCCGTCGCATGGAGAGCACACGGTCATTCGGAGGCGACCGGCATGCAGGCATGCCGCGACCGCGAGCGGCAAGAGGCCGCCCTGCCGCTCCGTCGACGACCGACCGTCCGATCCGGCCCCGTCCGGGCCTTCCGGACACGCGCAGCCTGCCGAATGAACGATCACCCGACGCCGGGCCTGAAGAAGAGCCGGCGTCCTGCATGGGATTTTGGAGGAAACATCATGGCGGCAACCCGACGCCCCGGTCGCAATCACCTGTTCGTCCCTGGGCCGACCAACATCCCGGATCGCGTCCAGCGCGCCATGCTGGTGCCCTCCGAGGATCACCGCTCGGTCGACTTCCCGGCGCTGACGAAGCCGCTGTTCCAGGACACGAAGAAGATCTACGGCTCGACCGACGGCACGATCTTCCTCTTCCCGGCCTCCGGCACCGGCATCTGGGAATCGGCGCTCACCAACACCCTGTCGCGCGGCGACAAGGTGCTCGCCTCCCGCTTCGGCCAGTTCAGCCATCTCTGGATCGACATGGCCCAGCGCCTCGGCCTCGAGGTGATCGTGCAGGACGAGGAGTGGGGCGCCGGCGCCGATCCGCAGAAGATCGAGGAGGCGCTGCGCGCCGACAAGAACCACGAGATCAAGGCGGTGATGGTGGTCCATAACGAGACCGCCACCGGCGTCACCAGCGATGTCGGCGCCGTGCGCAAGGCCATCGACGCGGCCGGCCATCCGGCGCTCCTCTTCGTGGACGGCGTGTCCTCGATCGGCTCGCTGCCCTTCAAGATGGACGAGTGGAAGGTCGACTGCGCGATCGCCGGCTCGCAGAAGGGCCTGATGCTCCCCGCCGGCCTCGGCGTGATCTGCGTCAGCCCGAAGGCGATCAAGGTCGCCGAGGGCGCCGCCGGCCGCAACGACCGTCTCGCCCGCGTCTACTTCGACTGGGAAGACCACAAGAAGCAGAACGGCGCCGGCTACTTCCCCTACACTCCGGCCCTGCCGCTGCTCTACGGCCTGCGCGAGGCGCTCGCCTGCCTGTTCGAGGAAGGGCTGGAGAACGTCTTCCACCGCCATCACGTGCTCGGCGAGGCGACCCGCCAGGCGGTGGCCGCCTGGGGCCTGAAGACCTGCGCCAAGGAGCCCAAGTGGAACTCCGACACCGTCACCGCGATCGTGGTGCCGGAGGGTGTCGACGCCGCCGCGATCATCAAGCACGCCTTCGTGCGCTACAACCTCGCGCTGGGCGCCGGCCTCAACAAGGTCGCGGGCAAGGTCTTCCGCATCGGCCACGTGGGCGATCTCAACGAGCTGTCGCTGCTCGGCGCGATCGCGGGCGCCGAGATGGCGATGCTCGACAACGGCATCAAGGTGACCCCGGGCTCGGGCGTCGCCGCGGCCTCGAGCTACCTGCGCGAGAACCCCCTCGCCAAGGCCTGAGCCGGAAGGCCCCGAGGGGCTGAGCCGAACCAGCGGCCGCGGGAACTCGTCCCGCGGCCGGACCCGTCTCGGGTCCAACGAGGCGGCCGGATCAACCGGCGCCGGGAGGAAAGCCGCCGCGTCCGGCCTCGATGGACGAACGCAGCCGGGATCCGCCGCGTGCGCGGGTCCCGCCAGAGATCGATGAGGGTTTCATGACGAAGAAGATCGTGTTCCTCGACCGCGAATCCCTCGACGCCAAGGTTCGGGCGTTCACCTTCCCGCACGAGTACGTGGAGTACGAGTCGACCTGGACGCCGGAGGAGATCGTCGAGCGCCTGACGGGCGCCGAGATCGCGCTGATCAACAAGGTGCCGATGCGCGCCGACACCCTGGCGCAGCTGCCCGATCTGAAGCTGATCGCGGTGGCCGCCACCGGGACCGACGTGGTCGACAAGGCCGCCGCCAAGGCGCAAGGGATCACGGTCGTCAACATCCGCAACTACGCCTTCAACACCGTGCCCGAGCACGTGGTCGGGCTGATGTTCGCCCTGCGGCGCGCCATCGTGCCCTACGCCAACTCGGTGCGGCGCGGCGATTGGGCCAAGTCCACGCAGTTCTGCTACTTCGACTACCCGATCTACGACATCGCCGGCTCGACGCTCGGCATCGTCGGCTACGGGGCGCTCGGCAAGTCGATCGCCAAGCGGGCCGAGGCGCTGGGGATGAAGGTCATCGCCTATGACGTCTTCCCGCAGGAGGGCCTCGTCGATTTCGAGACGATCCTCACGCAATCCGACGTGATCACGCTGCACGTGCCGCTGACGCCCGACACCCGCAACATGATCGGGGCCGAGCAGCTCGCGAAGATGAAGAGGTCGGCGATCCTCATCAACACGGCCCGCGGCGGCCTGGTGGACGAGGCGGCGCTCCTGGAGGCGCTCAAGAACGGCACCATCGCGGGCGCGGGCTTCGACGTGGTGGCGCAGGAGCCCCCGAAGGACGGCAACATCCTGTGCGATGCCGACCTGCCGAATCTCATCGTCACCCCGCACGTGGCCTGGGCGAGCAAGGAGGCGATGCAGATCCTCGCCGACCAGCTCGTCGACAACGTCGAGGCCTTCGTCGCCGGCAAGCCGCAGAACGTGGTCGAGGGCTGAAGTTCGGGTGTCGAGAGGGGGCACCCCTCTCGCGGGTCCAGGGCGGAGCCCTGGAACATGCCGGGGCGCTGCCCCGGCGCCCCGCCCAAGGGACGTGTCCCTTGGGGATCCCATGACCTGAGGACACACCCCATCACGCCCGCTCTCGGGCGATAAGGACGAAACCGATGAAGAAGCTGCTGTTCCTCTTCGACACCGACCCGGTGCCGAGCGTGTTCGACACGGTCGTCGGCTACGACGGCGGGGCGGACCACATCACCGGCTACGGCAACGTGACGCCCGAGAACGTGGGCGCGCTGGTCGACGGCACGATCTATACCCGCGGCGGCTCCGAGAAGAAGTCGACGGCGATCTTCGTCGGCGGCGGCAACATGGCGGCCGGCGAGGCGGTGCTGGCGGCCGTCAAGAAGCGCTTCTTCGGGCCCTTCCGCGTCTCGGTGATGCTCGATTCGAACGGCTCGAACACCACGGCCGCGGCGGGCGTGGCGCTCGTCGCCAAGGCCGCGGGCTCGCTGGAAGGCAAGAAGGCCGTGGTCCTCGCCGGCACCGGCCCGGTCGGCATGCGCTCGGCCGCCCTTCTCGCCCGCGAGGGCGCGCAGGTGACCCTGTGCGGCCGCTCCCTCGACAAGGCGCAGGCCTCGACCGACGCCGTCAACAAGCGCTTCGGCGTCAGCGTCGTCGCCGCCGAGACCCCGGATGCGGGCTCCCGCGCCCGGATCATCAAGGGCCAGAACATCGTGTTCTCGGCCGGCGCCATCGGCCTGGAACTCGTCCCCGAGGAAGCCTGGAAGGACGAGGCCTCGATCGAGTTCGTGGCCGACTACAACGCCCAGCCCCCGCTCGGGATCGGCGGCATCGAGGCGATGGACAAGGGCAAGGACCGCCACGGCAAGAAGTCGTTCGGCGCGCTGGGCATCGGTGGGCTCAAGCTGAAGCTCCATCGCGCCTGCGTCGGCCAGCTGTTCGACAACACCGAGCAGGTGCTCGACGCCGAGGACATCTACGCGCTCGCCAAGAAGATGGCCTGAGGAGGCATCATGGCAGAGAACGAGACCATCAAGACCTTCCTCGACGGGCTGGCCAGTTCCAGCCCGACTCCGGGCGGCGGCGGCGCCGCCGCCATCTCCGGCGCCATGGGCGCGGCCCTGGTCTCGATGGTGTGCAACCTCACCATCGGCAAGAAGAAGTACGCCGAGGTCGAGGCCGACCTGAAGGACGTGCTCGCCAAGTCGGAGGCCCTGCGCGCCACGCTCACCGGCATGATCGCCGAGGACGTGACGGCCTTCGACGCGGTGATGGCTGCCTACGGCCTGCCCAAGGAGACCGACGAGCAGAAGGCCGCCCGCGCGGCGAAGATCCAGGAGGCGCTGAAGGTCGCCACCGACGTGCCGCTGGCCTGCTGCCGCGCCTGCCGCGCCGTCATCGACCTCGCCGCGATCGCCGCCGACAAGGGCAACCTCAACGTGATCAGCGACGCGGGCGTCGCCGTGCTCTCGGCCTATGCGGGCCTGCGCAGCGCCGCCCTCAACGTCTGGGTCAATGCCAAGGGCCTCGAGGACCGCGCCTTCGCCAATGCGCGTCTGACCGAACTCGAGGGGCTGCTCGCCGAGGCGGGCGCGCTGAACGAGCACGTCTTCGAGGTGGTCAAGGGCAAGGTGAGCTGAGGCGGACGCGCTCCGCCGCCGGGGCCGATCGGCCCCGGCCCCACGTCTTGCCCCGGGCCGCGGACGATCACCGGTCGTCCGCGGCCCGGGGCTTGTTCGATCGCGAGACGGCGCCCGGCACCGCGGGACGCTGACCACCCGACCGGCCGGCGGCGTTTCGTGACACGCGCGTCCGTCCGCCGGAACGGTCTCCGCGTCGGTGCAGAGTGCCCAAAGGATTGGATCGGCGCGCCGCGCCGCCCGGCAGTGGCATTCGAGAATTCGTGCACTGCACCATTGAATACGATCAACATTCCGCCGTGCCTAAAGGCGCCTTCAACGCGGATGTCAAAAAAATTGATCTTCTCGGCCGCTCCCGCGAAACAAATCTTGCGGCTATAACAGGCCCACGGCCGACAGAGCCGCGAAGCCCGGCCCGGAAGACCGGCGCTCTCAAACAGTTCGGAGGAGGTGCGGATGGACGTCCACGAGTACCAGGCCAAGGAGCTTCTCGCGAGCTTCGGCGTCGCGGTGCCGAAGGGGGCCGTCGCGTTCAGCCCCGATCAGGCGGTCTACGCCGCGACCGAGCTCGGCGGCTCGTTCTGGGCGGTGAAGGCGCAGATCCATGCCGGGGCGCGGGGCAAGGCCGGCGGAATCAAGCTCTGCCGCACCTATAACGAGGTGCGTGACGCCTCGCGGGAGCTGCTGGGCAAGCGCCTCGTCACGATCCAGACCGGTCCCGAGGGCAAGCCGGTGCAGCGGGTCTATGTCGAGACCGCCGACCCGTTCGAGCGCGAGCTCTATCTCGGCTACGTGCTCGACCGGAAGGCCGAGCGCGTGCGCGTCATCGCCAGCCAGCGCGGCGGCATGGATATCGAGGAGATCGCCGCGACCGATCCGGACGCGCTGATCCAGATCGTGGTCGAGCCCGCCGTCGGCCTGCAGCAGTTCCAGGCCCGCGAGATCGCCTTCCAGCTGGGCTTGAACATCAAGCAGGTCTCGGCCGCGGTGAAGACCATCATGAACGCCTACCGGGCGTTTCGCGACTGCGACGGCACGATGCTGGAGATCAACCCGCTCGTCGTCACCAAGGACGACCGGGTGCTGGCGCTCGACGCCAAGATGAGCTTCGACGACAACGCCATGTTCCGCCGCCGCAACATCGCGGACATGCATGATCCCTCGCAGGGCGATCCGCGCGAGGCCCAGGCCGCCGAGCACAATCTCAGCTATATCGGCCTGGAGGGCGAGATCGGCTGCATCGTCAACGGCGCCGGCCTCGCCATGGCTACCATGGACATGATCAAGCACGCGGGCGGCGAGCCGGCGAACTTCCTCGACGTCGGCGGCGGCGCCTCGCCGGAGCGGGTGGCGACGGCCTTCCGGCTCGTTCTGTCCGACAGGAACGTCAAGGCGATCCTCGTCAACATCTTCGCCGGCATCAACCGCTGCGATTGGGTCGCCGAGGGCGTGGTCAAGGCCGCACGCGAGGTGAAGATCGAGGTGCCGCTGGTGGTGCGGCTCGCCGGCACGAATGTCGAGGCCGGCCAGAAGATCCTGGCCGAGAGCGGGCTCGACCTCATCACCGCCGACACCCTGTCGGAGGCCGCGCGCAAGGCGGTGGACGCCTGCGAGAGCGCCAAGGCCACCATGGGCAACCGCTGAGCTAAGGGGGAGATCACGCCATGAGCATTCTCATCGACGAGAAGACCCCGATCATCGTCCAGGGCATCACGGGCGACAAGGGCACGTTTCACGCCAAGGAGATGCTGGATTACGGCTCCAACGTCGTCGGCGGCGTCACCCCCGGCAAGGGCGGGCGCACGCATCTCGGCGTGCCGGTGTTCAACACCGTCAAGGAGGCGGTGGCGGCCACCGGCGCCACCACCTCGATCACCTTCGTCGCGCCCCCCTTCGCGGCGGACGCGATCATGGAGGGGGCAGATGCGGGCCTGAAGCTCGTCTGCTCGATCACCGACGGCATCCCGGCCCAGGACATGATGCGGGTGAAGCGCTACCTGATGCGCTATCCGCGCGAGCGCCGCACCATGGTGGTCGGCCCGAACTGCGCCGGCATCATCTCGCCGGGACGTGCGATGCTCGGCATCATGCCGGGCCACATCTACCTCAAGGGCAATGTCGGCGTGATCTCGCGCTCGGGCACCCTCGGCTACGAGGCGGCCTCGCAGATGAAGGCGCTGGGGCTCGGCATCTCGACCTCGGTCGGCATCGGCGGCGACCCGATCAACGGCTCCTCCTTCCTCGACCATCTCGCCCTGTTCGAGAAGGATCCGGAGACCGAGGCCGTGCTGATGATCGGCGAGATCGGCGGCCCCCAGGAGGCCGAGGCCTCGGCCTGGATCAAGGAGCACATGACGAAGCCGGTGATCGGCTTCGTGGCCGGCCTCACCGCCCCGAAGGGCCGCCGCATGGGTCATGCCGGCGCGATCATCTCGGCGACCGGTGACAGCGCCGCCGAGAAGGCCGAGATCATGCGCTCCTACGGCCTCACCGTGGCGCCGGACCCGGGCTCCTTCGGCGAGACCGTGGCCCAGGTCCTCAAGAAGGCGGCCTGAGGCCGCCGCGCCGGAACCGCGACGGGCCCCCTCTCCCGACCGGGAGAGGGCTGGGGTGAGGGATGAGAACGCGCAGGATTGATCGCAACGGCGCAGCGGCTCTTGCGAAGCCCTCTCCGGACAGTTCTCGACCCTCACCCTGTCCCTCTCCCGAACGGGAGAGGGGACCCGCGCTCGATCCTCATCCGCCACGGCGGACTGCACCGGCGGTCCGCAAGACGGCGCACCCGTTGCCCGAGGTGGCCCCATGACCAGAACCCTGCACGCCTCCCCCGGCCACGCCGACGAGAACGCCTTCGCGCCCCCGGTCATCACCGGCACCTCGGCGAAGGAGCCTCTCGACATCCTGTTCCACGCCCTGCTCGACGTGGCCCGCCGCCACGAGCCGGAGCTGGAGGCGGTGCTGCACGGCACCGCCGACATCTCGCGCTTCACGCCGGAGATGCTCGCCCGCGCCCTCCAGGTGCAGGGCATCTGGTTCCAGCTCATCTCGATCGCCGAGCAGAACGCGGCCATGCGCCGCCGCCGCCAGATCGAGCGCTCGGAGGGCCGCGAGGCGCTCGGCGGCTCCTTCGCCAAGGTCCTGGCCGAGGCCGCCTCGCGCGGCATCAAGGCCCCCCGGATCCACACCCTGCTCAAGGACCTGCGCATCCGCCCGACCATCACGGCGCACCCCACCGAGGGCAAGCGCGTGACGGTGCTGGAGAAGTTCCGCCGCATCTACCTCGTCCTGCGCGAATTGGAGATGCCGCGCTGGACCGAGCGCGAGCGCAACGGCCTGATGAACGAGCTGCGCGCCCAGATCGAGCTGGTCTGGATGACGGGCGAATTGCATCTCGAGAAGCCCACCGTCGAGCGCGAGGTCGCCTGGGGCCTCCACTTCTTCGACGAGACCCTGTTCGAGATGCTGCCCGAGGTGATGGAATCCCTCGAGGAGGTGCTCGGCCGCTACTACCCGGACGAGACCTTCGAGGTGCCGCCCTTCTTCCAGTTCGGAAGCTGGATCGGCGGCGACCGCGACGGCAACCCCTACGTCACCGCGAGCGTCACCCGCGAGACCCTGAAGCGCAACGCGCTCGCCTCCTTGCGGCGCTACCGCGACGGCATCGAGCATCTCGCCCGCATGCTCTCGCTCACGGAGCGCTCGCTGCCGGTGCCGGAGGCCTTCAAGGCCGAACTCGCCCACGCGCTCAACGAGAGCGGCGAGGCGCGGGCGATCGCCGGCCGCAATCCCGGCGAGGCCTATCGCCAGTTCATCACCTGCATCCTGCGCAAGCTCGAAGCCACCATCGCGCGCAACGAGGGCCGCGTGCCGAAGGGGCCCGACTATCCGAGCGCGGACGGGCTGATCAACGACCTGCGCACCCTGGAGCGCGGCCTCGCCGAGGCGAAGTGCACCGGTCTCGCCACCGACCTCGTGCGCCCGGTGCGGCGCATGGTCGAGATCTTCCGCTTCTCCACCGTGCGGCTCGACCTGCGCGAGAACTCGACGCGCACCACCCAGACGCTCCAGGCTCTCTGGATTCAGCAGCACGGCGCAGCGCGCACGCCGCCCGAGCCGGACACGCCGCACTGGCGCGACTGGCTGGTGACCGAGCTCGCCCGGCCCCGCAATCCCGACCGCAGCTTCGACGACCTGCCCGACGCCGCCCGCGAGACCCTCGACACCTTCGCCCTGGTCGGCGAGATGCGCGACACCCTCGACCGCGAGGCCTTCGGTGCCTTCATCCTGTCGATGACGCGCTCCGTGGACGACGTGCTCGGCGCCTACCTCCTGGCCAAGGAGGCCGGCATCTTCCTCGACGCGGCGGGCACCGAGATCTGCCCGCTGCCGATCGTGCCGCTCTTCGAGACGATCGATGACCTGCGCGCCGCGCCCGCCATCATGAAGGAGCTGCTCAGCATCCCCGTGGTGCGCCGCTCCACCCGCTGGCAGGGCGGCGTGCAGGAGGTGATGATCGGCTATTCCGACTCCAACAAGGACGGCGGCTTCGTCGCCTCGAACTGGGAGCTGTACAAGGCCCAGGCGCGGCTCACCGTGCTCGGCAACCATGTCGGCGTGCCGATCGCCTTCTTCCACGGCCGCGGCGGCTCGGTGAGCCGCGGCGGCGTGCCGACGCATCGCGGGATCATGGCCCAGCCGCCGGGCTCGATCCAGGGCCGCTTCCGCATCACCGAGCAGGGCGAGGTCGTCTCGTTCAAATACGCCAACCGCGGCACGGCGGCCTACCAGATGGAGCTGCTCGCGGCCTCCGTGCTGGAGCACGCCCTGGCGCCGGAGCCGAACGGCAACGGCGCGGCGCGGCTGGGCGCCGACGACGCCATGGAGGCCCTGTCGGGCGCCTCGCGGGCGGCCTACGTCAACCTGCTGCAGACGGACGGTCTGGTCGACTATTTCCAGGCGGCGAGCCCCCTCGACGAGATCGCGCTCCTCAATATCGGCTCGCGGCCGGCCCGCCGCTTCGGTGCCCGCTCGCTCTCGGACCTGCGGGCGATCCCCTGGGTCTTCGCCTGGTCGCAGAACCGGCACGTCATCACCGGCTGGTACGGGGTGGGCTCGGGCATCCAGAGCTTCCTCGACGTGCGCGGCCCCGAGGGCGAGGCGCAGCTCCGGCGCCTGTTCGAGGAATCGCGGATCTTCCGCCTCGTCCTCGACGAGGTCGAGAAGACGCTGCTCATGGTCGATCTCGACATCGCCCGGGACTATGCGGGCCTCGTCGCCGACGAAGGCATCCGCGCGCGGATCTTCCGCCTCGTCGAGGCGGAATACGCGCTGACCAAGGAGATGGTGCTGCGGGTGAGCGGCGGGCGCGAGCTCGCGGAGCGCTTCCCGCTCTTCCGCGACCGTCTGCAGGGCCGCCTGCCGACAATCAATCAGGTGAGCCGCGAGCAAGTCGAGCTGCTGCGCCGTTTCCGTGCGGAGAGCGACGACGATCGCCGCGAGGCAGTCAAATCCGCGCTCCTCTTGTCCATCAACTGCATCGCTGTCGGTTTTGGCGCCACGGGCTGAGCGCGAGGCGAAACGACTTCACGGCCCTGTCGCGGCTCGCGGCGGGCGCCATGTTGAACCCGGCGGCTCGGGCGCTCTAGAGCCCCCCGAGCCGGATTCGACGCCGGTTCGGCGAGAGAGCGCGTTGGAACACAAGCTGGAGCCGAGCCCGGTCACGATGCGGCTAGGCCGGTTCCAGCCGCGCGCGGGTCGCGCAGCGGCCGGAAGAGCCTTCACGAGGAGAGAAACAAGAGATGAGCTTCACCCTGATCCCGCAGGCCAAGGCCCGGCTGCACCGCTCCGAACTGGCCGTGCCCGGCTCCAACCCGACCTTCATGGAGAAGTCGGCCAACTCCGCCGCGGACGTGATCTTCCTCGACCTTGAGGACGCTGTCGCCCCGGATGACAAGGAGAAGGCCCGCACCAACATCATCCAGGCGCTCAACGACCTGGATTGGGGCAACAAGACCATGATGATCCGCATCAACGGTCTCGACACCCACTACATGTATCGCGACGTCGTCGACATCGTCGAAGCCTGTCCGCGCCTCGACATGATCCTGATCCCCAAGGTCGGTGTGCCGCAGGATGTCTACGCGATCGACGTGCTGGTCACGCAGATCGAGCAGGCTAAAAAGCGCGACAAGAAGATCGGCTTCGAGGTGCTGATCGAGACTGCGCTCGGCATGGCCAATGTCGAGGCGATCGCCCAGTCCTCAAAGCGCCTCGAGGCGATGTCCTTCGGTGTGGCCGACTACGCCGCCTCCACCCGCGCCCGCTCCACCGTGATCGGTGGCGTGAACCCCGACTTCTCGGTGCTCACCGACAAGGACGAGTCGGGCGCCCGGCAGACCCATTGGCAGGATCCGTGGCTGTTCGCGCAGAACCGCATGCTGGTGGCCTGCCGCGCCTATGGGCTCCGCCCGATCGACGGCCCGTTCGGCGACTTCTCGGATCCGGACGGCTACATCTCGGCGGCCCGGCGCTGCGCCGCCCTCGGCTTCGAGGGCAAGTGGGCGATCCACCCCACCCAGATCGAGCTGGCAAACCAGGTCTTCACCCCGTCCGAGGCCGAGGTGACGAAGGCCCGCCGCATCTTGGAGGCGATGGAGGAGGCGGCCAAGGCCGGCCGCGGCGCCGTCTCCCTCGACGGCCGCCTCATCGACATCGCCTCGATCCGTATGGCCGAGGCGCTGATCGAGAAGGCCGACGCGATGAAGTAAGCCGCTCGTGGTCCCCGCGCGCGAGGTCCGCGGCGCGCGGGGCAGCCGGCCCGCTTGGCGGGCCCGTGCGTCTCGGGCAGCCTCCTGCGCCCGCCCCGCGGGCGGGAGGAGGCACCCATGCAGGTCCCAGGCATCCCGTACGCGGATCTCGATCCGCTCATCACCCTCGGTGTCGTCGCCGCGACCGCCGTGACCGATGCGGCGTACGTATTCTTCAATGCCGCGGTCGGCGCCCGGCACCGCATCCGCGCCGCGAACTGGAGCGCGGTCTGGTACCTGCTCTCCGCCTTCGCGGTCATCAACTACACGCAGAACGCGCTCTACGTCCTGTTCGCGGCATTCGGCTCCTGGGTCGGCGCCTATGCCTCGGTGACATGGCTGGCGCGCGGCTCCGCAAGCGGAGCCGGCCGCCCTATCTGACCTTGCCTGAAGACCGATTCCGGTCCCATTGGATCGGGGCACGACTCCAGGCCCTTGAGTATCCGCAAGCCCGAGCGGTCCAGTTCGGAGGAGATCCACCATGCACGTCACGATCGAACAGGCGGACACCGCGATCCGCGCTGCCCGCGACAAGGCGCTTGAGCTCGGCACCCAGATGTGCATCGCGGTGGTTGATTCGGGCGGCAACCTGAAGGCGTTCTACCGCATGGACGACGCCTGGGTCGGCTCGATCGACATCGCGCAGAAGAAGGCCAAGACCGCCGTGTTCTTCGGCATGAAGACCGGCCAGATCGGCCAGCTCTCGCAGCCCGGCGGCTCGCTCTACGGCATCGAGCACTCGAACGACGGTCTGATCACCTTCCCCGGCGGCATCCCGATCGTGGATGCGGACGGCGTGATGTCGGGCGCAATCGGCGTCAGCGGCTCGACGGTGGAGAACGACGATGCGGTGGCGGAGGCCGGCGCCAAGGCCATCGGCAAGACCGAGCTGCCGGCCCATCCCTGGCGGACCTGAGCCCCGCGAAACCCCCGGTTAAGGCTACCGCCCTATGACGGGGCCATGGCCAGCCGGGGAGCGCGACGATGAACCGTGAACAACTCGCCGATGCCCTGCGTCGGCTCGTGGCGACACAGGTCGAGGACATCGAGCGGGCCGTGAAGGACGGGCATAAGACCATCGCCCTGAACGAACTCGCCGACCTCAACCGCCAGCTCAAGGCCTTCGCCGCCGCCCTGAAGAAGGCGCCGGCGCGGGCCTGATCCATCTCCAACGCCGTCGAGAGAGACCGCGTGATCCGATTGGGCTGCGGGGCAATCCAATCGGCGCGGCGGCGGGCGGGCCGCCGCGCCCTCAATGCGTCGGCAGCGTGGCGTCCCTGCCGCCCTTGTCGTGGGTGGCGAAGCGCTCGACCAGGGTGGCGCTGGCTGCGTTCAGGCCGATCATCTCCACCTGCTTGCCCTGGCGGCGCGCCTTCGTCACCACGCGGTCGAGGGCACCGATCGCCGAGATGTCCCAGAAATGGGCCGCATGCACGTCGATGACGATGCGCTCGACCGGCTCCAGCACATCGACGGCCTCGCCGAACGTGCCCGCCGAGGCGAAGAAGATCTGGCCCGTCACCCGGTAGGTCCGCACCCGGCCGTCGGCCGAGAGCTCCGACGTGACCTGGCTGAGCCGCGAGACCTTGCCCGCAAAGAAAACGCCCGACAACAGCACGCCGATCAGGACGCCGAGGGCGAGGTCCTTCGTGGCGACGACGACCGCCACGGTCGCCAGCATGACCGCCGAGGAGGGCAGGGGATTCGTCCGCAGCCGGGCCAGCGAGCGCCACTGGAAGGTGTTGAGCGAGACCATGATCATCACTGCGGTCAAAGCGGCGACTGGCACGATGGCGAGCAGATCCTGGAGCGCGACGAGGAGCACGAGCAGGACGCTGCCCGCCACGAAGGTCGAGAGCCGGCCGCGCGCGCCCGACGAGACGTTGATCACCGACTGGCCAATCATCGCGCAGCCGCCCATGCCGCCGAACACGGCGGAGGCCATGTTGGCGACGCCCTGGCCCATGCATTCCCGGTTCTTGCTGCTCGGCGAGTCGGTCATGTCGTCGACGATCTGGGCCGTGAGCAGGCTCTCCAGCAGGCCAACGGCGGCGAGGGTCGCCGCGTAGGGCAGGATGATGCGCAGGGTCTCGACGGTCAGGGGCACCTGCGGCAGGGCGAAGCTCGGCAGGGTGGAGGGCAATGCGCCGAGATGCGCAACCGTGCGCACGTCGAGGTGGAACACGGCAGTGATCAGGGTGAGCGCCGCGATCGCCACGAGCGGCGCCGGCACGGCCCGGGTAAGGCGCGGGACGCCATAAATGATGGCAAGCCCCAGACCGACCAGGCCGTAGGTGGCCGGCGTCACGCCCCGCAGCTCGGGAAGCTGGGCCAGGAAGATCAGGATGGCGAGTGCGTTGACGAAGCCCGTCATCACGGATTGCGAGACGAAGCGCATCAGCCGCCCGAGCTTGAGCAGGCCGGCCGCGATCTGGATCACGCCCATTAGGATGGTGGCGGCGAAGAGGTACTGCACCCCATGCTCGCGAACGAGGTCGACCATGACAACGGCGGTGGCCGCGGTCGCGGCCGAGATCATCGCCGGGCGCCCGCCCGCGAAGGCGATCACGCAGGCGATCACGACGGAGGCGTAGAGGCCGACCTTCGGGTCGACGCCGGCTATCACCGAGAAGCCGATGGCTTCCGGGATGAGCGCCAGGGCGACGACGATGCCTGAGAGGATGTCGGCACGGATCCGTGCGACGGAGGCGCGGCTGCGCGTCGGAATGGGTGTCATGGAATGTCCGCAGGAGACCGCTGCCTGCGCCTTGCGCGAGGCTGTGATGCGTCTCGATTGCGTGGTCCGGCGGATCGGCGGCCGGAAGAGCCACCCGGGCTTTCACCGGGTCCAGGCGGATGCCCTTCGTTTATCAGACCTGCGCTGCAGCGCAACATGCCGGATTTGGACGTGGCGCATGGGTGCCGCCGATCCGGCGGCAGAGCGGTATCAGGCTGCCCGGAGCGCGGCACGGCCCTCAATGAGGCGGACCGCCTCCTCCGCCGGCATCGGCCGGCCGAACAGGAAGCCCTGGATCTCGGTGCAATCCTGGTCCCGCACCTGCCGGAGCTGGTCCGCCGTCTCGACGCCCTCGGCTGTCACTGCGGCGCCGAGCCGGCTCCCGATCCCGACGATGGCCCGGACGATCGCGGCCGTGTCAGGATCGGCGATGTCGCGGATGAACGAGCGGTCGATCTTGATCCGGTCGAAGGGGAAGCGGCGCAGGTAGCTCAGCGAAGAGTAGCCGGTGCCGAAATCGTCCAGGGCGATGCGCACGCCGAGCGCCCGCAGCCGGTGCAGGCAGGCCATCGACGCCTCGCTGTCCCGGATGAGCACGCTCTCGGTGATCTCCAGTTCGAGCCGCGTCGCCGCGAGCGAGGCAGCGGCGAGGGCGTCGATCACGGCCTGCTCCAGGCCGGGTTGGCGAAGCTGCACCGCCGAGACGTTCACCGAGACCCGCAGGTCGTCCGGCCAGTGCGCCGCCATGCGGCAGGCCTCCCGCAGGGCCCATTCGCCGAGCGGTACGATCTGGCCGCTCTCCTCCGCGATCGGAATGAACTCCGCGGGCGAGATCGGGCCGAGCCCGGGATGCTGCCAGCGCAGCAGGGCTTCGAAGCCGCGCAGATCCGCATCCTCGGCACCGAAGACCGGCTGATAGTGGAGCTGGAATTCGCCTGCGCGCAGGCCGGCGCGCAGGTCGCGCTCCAAGCCGCTGCGGCCGGCGATGCCCGCATCCATGTCGGGCGCGTAGTAGCGGAAGGTGTTCCGGCCCTCGGCCTTGGCCCGGTAGAGCGCGATGTCGGCCTTCTTGAAGAGGTCGTCGGCATCCCGCTCCTCCGGCGCGGTCGCGATGCCGATGCTGATCCCGACCCCGGCCACGAAGGATCCGAGATCGACCGGCCGCTCGACCGCCTCGATCAGGCGCTGTGCCACGATCTCGGCCGATTGCGGCCCATCGATCTGGCCGAGGATGATCGCGAACTCGTCACCGCCGAGACGGGCGATGGTGTCGGTCGCCCGCAATACGCTGCGCAGCCGTTGCGCGATCACCTTCAGGAGCGCGTCCCCGGCAGGATGGCCATAGGTGTCGTTCACGGCCTTGAAGCGATCGAGATCGCAGGCCAGCACCGCGAAGGCGTTCCCCGTGATCGGCATCCGGGCGAACTGGTCGTTCAGGCGCTCGCGGAAGAGCACGCGATTGGGCAGGCCAGTCAGCGCGTCGTGCAGCGCCATATGGGCGATCTGTCGTTCCGCCTCGCGCCGGACGGTGGTGTCGAACTGGAGCCCAACGATGCGCAGTGGCCGGCCGCACGGGGTCCGGGTCACGACCTTGCCGCGGGCCAGGACCCAGCACCAGTCGCCATCCTTGCGCAGCAGGCGATGCTCGCATTCGTAGACCGGGCTGCGGCCTTCCAGATGGTCGGTCAGCAGGCGCTGCGTCCCGGCCCTGTCTTCCGGATGGACGAGGCGTTCCCAGGTCTCGGTATGGGCGTGGAGTTCGCCGGGCTCGTAGCCCAGCATCGTGAACCAGCGGTCGGACAGCCACATCTCCCCCGTGGCCAGGGTGATCTCCCAGAGGCCGTCGGCATCGACGGCGAGGGCGAGGCGTTCCTCGCTGAGACGGAGCGCGGCCTCGCTGGCGCGGAGCGCCGCGTTGGCTCGGCGCATCCGGTCGGCAAACAGCGCGAGCACGCCGAAGCCGAGGATGCTGAGCATGATCGCGGTGATGCCGGCGGAGAGGGCGAGCCTCGGGATGCTCGGCGCTGCGGCGGCGCGCGTCAGGTCTGGCACGACCTCGACCGCCGCCATCGCGGTGAAATGCAGGACCGCGACGGATGCTGTGAGCACGCTCGCGACTAGGAGGCGCGAGCGTCCCAGCCGGGGATGCCGGTGGATCGCAAACGCGGCGGCGGCCAGGACGCAGCCGCCCGCGACGGCGCCGCAGAGCATGGGCCTATCCCAGGCCAGGAGGCCCGGTACCTGGATGCTGAGCATGCCGACGACATGCATGGCTGCGATGCCGGGCCCGAGGATCAGGGCCGCCAGAGCGGCCCCGAGAAGGCCGCTCCCGGCCCGGACCGCGACGAGCGCAGCCAGGACCGCCAAGACCGCGATGAGCAGAGACAGGAGCGTTCCGTCGATGCGGTAATCGATGGAGAGGCCGGGATCGTAGCCGAGCATGCCGATGAAGTGCGTGCACCAGATCCCGGCACCGGCGCAGAAGCTGGCGGCGAGAAGCCATGTCCGTCGGGCCGTCCCTTCGCTGTCGAGGGATTGCCGGTTGAGCTGCAGTGCCGTGTGGAGGGAGACCCAGCACACCAGACCTGCCAGCGGGACGACCCAGGCGGCGTGCTGATCGACCAGGCAACTGAACATCCGGTACATCGGGCTACGACCTCGGAGACGGGCAGGGGTGGTCGGCCGTCGAGGCGGCCGGGGATCGCTGGGAGCTGGGATCGAACCGCGCATCCGGGACGGAGCGGGCGAGCGGCTCGATCGCAAGGCTCGGCGGCGAGCCGGGCTGGATCAGGCCATCGCTCCATCGGCCCTTGTCTAGACGCGCTTGCCCGCGTCGGGCCGGTATCCATTTCAGTAGGGCACGGTCCGGCATGGAAAGCGGGTCGCGCAGATCATTTCCGCTGTTCTGAATTTGAACTTCAATAATCATCTTTATCTCGAAGTATGTATTCGTATTAACCGAAGGTTGATAATTTTCGCTTAAACCGTACGGTCATCGCAATGCCGATTTTAAATTAGCGTTCCGCCGCGCGCTCAAGCTCAAGTTGTAGAATTTGCAGCACACCGCGCTTTGCGCATCACTGCACGAGCACTGCGCCGCCGCACCGGGTGCCGGTGACGGAGACGTCGGTGGAGCCGACCTTCACGCCGGCGAGGGTGAGGAGCGAGAACAGTAGGAGGTCGATCGGCTGAGCCGCGGCGCCGAGTGCCGTCGCGACGACCCCACGTGGATCGAGGATGCCTGGAAGACCGCCTCCGTTGATGCGCAGGTCGAGATTCGCGAGCAATCCCGCAGACAGGGATCCGATCAGATTGTTGGTCGATACCGTCTTCGGGCGCCCCGCCCGGATGTCATCGTCACCGAAGGTCACGGACTGCGTCGAGGAGCCGAGTTCGAGGCTCGCCGTCCCGGTCACGTTGAGAAGGGGCGCCTGCAGGATGGGGGCCGGGACGAGGGGCGGGCGCGGGAGGCCAAAATCGACTGCGCTCGCCGGCGTGCCGCCGATCGCGAGGTAGGCGACGCCGGTCGTCACGTCGAGCGTCACCGCGCGCTCGCCCGGGCTGGTCCAAGGGCAGACCACCTTCCTGAGTGTGGCACGTGCCGGTGCCAGTTCGAGATAGATCGGCAGGTAAAGGCTGGGCATTAGGGCCGGGCCCGGGATCCAGATCTCGACCAGCGCGCGCTGCTGGGCCGCGTTCAGGCTGGCGCCGGACCCGACGAAGCCGGAGGTGCGCCAAGCCTCCCCGATGCGCATCGTGATCCGGGCGCGCAGGAGACCCGGGACGGCGCTGCCCAGGTCCAGGCCGACCTGATTGTTGCCGTTGGCCGCGAAGGCGGCCCCTGCGATCAGGTCGAGTGCGTTGACCCAGAGCGCTTCCCCCGTGCGCGTCAGGGGAAGCGGGCCATAGGCGCCGGCCGTCAGCAAGCCGGCTAGGCGAACCGAGAGGCCCGTTCCGCTGAGGACGGCCGTCAGCGCGTTCAGAACTGCCAGGGCCGGGGCAATCGCGCTCGTCCGGTCCGCCGCCTCGGCGAGGGCCGTCGTGAGATCGAGCGCCGACAGGCTGGCCTTCAGCACCTCGTCGTAGGTGCCGGTCTGAATACCGACCCGCGGTGCCGCGGCTCGGAGGAAGCCGAGCGCGTCGATCCTGAGGCTCGCCAGGGCCCGATAATCCAGGATCGACAGGGTGATGGTCGTGCCGAGTAGGCGCGATAGCAGGGCGTTCGCGATGCCCGCATCGAGGCTGGCGAGGCGGGAACCGAGCCCGAAGGCGGCAAGATCGGCGCGCATGGCCGTGGCTTCGCCCGAGACCGCGTAGCTGGCAGGCCCCCCGATCACCCGCGAGAACCCCGTGCGGACGCTGGTGGTCAGGCGGACATGGGCCGCGTTGGCGCCGCTGGGGCCGGCCACGAAGCGGACGGCTGCCGGCATCGCGCGGTTGGCGGTATAGGTTCCTGGCGTCACAGACAGTTGGGCCCCGGTGCCGTAGCCATTGTCGGCCAGCGCACGCCGCGCGGCCTCGAGGCTGTTGCTCGACCGGACCGAGGCGAGGGCCGCGAGATCGGCCAGCGACTGCACGCGCCGCTTCTCGAGAAAGACCATGCCGAGGTCGATGCCCAGCCCGGCGAACCCGAACAGGGCCGCGGCCGCGACCGCGGTGACCGGAACGATCGATCCGGTCTCGTCCCGCCGCGCGCGGCGGACCAGCCTGGGCAGCCTCATAGCCCGCCCCTGCGGATGCTCGCCGTGCGGGACAGCGACTTGGGGAACGGCACCAGGGGCGGAATCAGGCTGAGCAACGTAGCGTTGAGATCGTAGCGCAGCGTGACGGTGAAGAGATCCGGATCGCCGGCGTCCTGGCCGGCCTCGATCGTCACGGCGTTCGGCCGCAGCAGCGGGCTGGTGGCAATGCTACGTTGCGCCGCGGCGGTCGCGATCGTGATGCGCTCCCCGGAGTCGAGGCCGGCCACCGCGGCGCGGGCCGCTTCGCTTGCCACCGTCTGGAGGCTGTGCGCATAGCCGAGGTAACTGCCGAACCCCATGATTCCCAGCAGCATAGCGAGCAGGAAGGGCGCGATGAGGCTGAATTCGACGGCCGCGACGCCGTCCGTTCGCCTCAGGATCCTCGCGCAGAGGCGGAGGCACATCGCTTATACAACCTGTGAGTGAACAACTGCAGATTGAGAAGACGCGGAAAAGATTGCGCGCATCTTAACAGCGAATAAGAGTCGGATTTCGATTTGACGACCGTGTGGAAATGTCACTCTCTGGGTCATCTCGCGCATTGAATGCAATTCTCGAAATAGATGTGGCGCGACTACTCCTTCGAGTTCATGTAGTTGATCGCGCTGAAAACTTGCTCGATGACGGATCTCGTCGGCTGCTCGGAGAGGATCGGCTCGTTCAGGATGCCGAGCCCGCTGTGTTGCGCGCTGAAAGTCCCTGTCGAGGCCGTGCCGTGACCACGATGGAGCCGGCGCGCGGGTCGATACGGCGCGCCGGCCGGACCGGGGCACTCGGGTCCGCGGTGGCCGCAGCCCTTCTCGGCCTGGTCGTCCTGACGGGCGCGCAGGCCGGGCCCGGCCCGTCGGGACCCGCCGATTGCGTGCTGAACGGCCGCAGCGTCCCGCATGGCGGTACGGTGACGGCCTATCCGGCCCCCGTCGTCGGCGTGGACGCGGTCTGCATCCCTGAGCGGCGCAGCTGCGCGAACGGTCGTCTCACCGGCACGGCAGCGTTCGATGCCTGTTTCGCGCGTCAGCGCTTCATCTCCGCGGCCTATCGACCGCCAGCCTCGAAGCAGGGCGTGCACGATTTCCGCCACGACGATCCCGCGCAGATCCAGGATGCGCGCTACGCGACGTTCCGGCGGATGGGGCTCGGCTACAAGGAGTACAACCTCTTCTGGCGCGGGCTGGAGATCGAGGCGGTGCCTTCGAGCGCCACGCCCATCGCCTGCCCCGCGGGCAGCTTCATGGTCCCGGCGAGCGAGGCCGAGCGCGCGACCTGGGGCTTTCACAGGTTCCGCTGCCTCTCGGAGGCGCAGGTCGCGCTCTTCGACGGCCAGCTCGCGCGCGACGCCGCGTCCGGGATGCAGAGCGGCGCCGTGCTCTGGGCGGCGCCGGAGCGATACCGCGATCCGGCCTGCCTCGGCTCGCCCTTCGGCGGCGTGACGCTCAAGGACGGCTGCGTTCCGCGCGATGACGCGATGGACGATTTCGAGGATTACGTCGCCTTCGTCGCGAACCGCTACAGCGGGCGCGGCGGGCACGGAAAGATCTCGCACGTCATCGTCTGGAACGAGGCCGCGAGCGCCGTCTTCTTCGACTATTCGCCAGCGGTCGCGACCCGCGGCCGTCCCGGCCCGGAGGACGAGGCCCGCTGGCTCGCGAAATACGCGGACCTCGTCGCGCGCGCGCATGCCGCCGTGCAGCGCAACAGCGCGGGCGTCATGCTCTACGCGAGCACCGATCTGCACTGGGAACAGCCCCGCATCGGCGCGGCCGATCCGGCTCATATCGGATCGCGCAGGCTGATCGACGGGCTCTGGCAGCATCTCGGCGCGCGGGTGAGTTGGAGCGTCGCCGTCCATCCCTACGGCAACCTCGACCGGGCACCCGCGCCGGGCACCTACACGTTCCTCAATCTCGACCTCGTCATCGACCACCAGATGGCGAAGCTCAGGGCGCTCGGCCTGCCGACGACGTCGCTCGACCATCCGCAGGCCTACCTGATCGCGAGCGAGCAGGGCTGGCCCCAGTCGATCGGCATCACGCGCCAGGCGCGGTTCCTCTGCCAGGCGCACGCCCTGGCGCTGCAGACCCCGATGCTGCTGGCGCAGGCGCACAACTACTTTCAGTCGGTCGAGCCGCAGGAGAGCGCGGGCGGCCGCTCCAACCAGGGCGCCTTCTACGGGCTGATCCCCTACGCCGCGCCGATCGACCTCAGCACCGTCGCGCAGTACCCGACGGGCGCGGCCTATCTCGCGACCGCCCCCACCGAATGGGGGCGGTCGAGCGCCCATGCCTGCTGCCGGCTGGCCGGCGTCGGCTGCCGGATCCCGGACGGCACCGCGCCCGTCTACCGCTCGCACCGCGGCGGCACGGTTCTCTACGCGCGTGATCTCGCCGAGGGCCCGAGGGCCGGCATGGCGTTCGACGGCACGGCCTTCACGATCTTCACCGCGCGCGGCGACGACCGCGTGCCGCTCTACCGCTGCCGGACCGAGGCGCCGGACCGCTTCCTCTCGCGCGACGCGTCCTGCGAGGGCCAGGCCGCCGATGGCGGCCTCATCGGATATGTCTCCGCCTCGGCGCGGCCGGGCCTCGTGCCGCTCCGCCGTGGGGCCGACATCGCCACCGGTCGTCACCGCATCAGCCTGCCGGCTGACCTGGGGGGCGCCGACGCAAACGGACAGATCACCCTCGGCTACGTGCCGGCACCGGACTTCTGAGAGCCTGTTCGAGCGCTCTGAAGCCGAAGTGGATGCCGGTTCGGCGCGAGAGCGCGCGCCAGAACAAAGACTTGGAGCCGTTCTCGATTGCAACGCGATCGGGAGCGGCTCTGGAGCTGGATCGACGGATCGTCATGCGGAGAGTCTGCTCCTCCCATCAAACCACCTCAGGATGAGGTCGAGGAGGGGATAGGCCGGATCAATACCCGCTCGATCGGCTCAACAGGCTCTGACGCGGGGCGGCATGCGCCTCCGGACGGCGGAACAAGTCCAGGCGTGAAAGATCCCGGCGCTGCATAGGATCGCCGGATCCTTGACGCCCGAGACATAGATGTAAACCTCTTGCATCCGCGTATGCAGACAACCGTTTGAAATTATCGTAGACCTGATTCTGCACTCGGGCAAACCGTCATCAAGCTCGTTAGGAGCGTTCACGTTGCGGAATTAGAACTAATCTCTCGCATATTTTCCTGACATCACGGGCAAAGATATTTCATGGCTGGCGGCTGCCCTCAATCGGCTTTCAGTCAGCTCTATCTGCGTGTCGATTTTTGAGACAGGCCAAAGATCTTGCTCAATCGCGTGCAAGATCTGGGGGATGAGGGTATTTGTCTTCGGATATGCATTGGGGGGTGGTTTCGGATGAGACACAACCGCTACGATGTCGTTGTTCTGGGCGGCGGGGTCAGTGGCCTGGTCTCCAGTTTCGATCTGGCGCGGCGCGGATACGGCGTGTGCCTGCTCGAGAATTACACCACCGCGGGCGGCAATCATATTTCGAGATCGATGTCGGGCTATACCTTCGATATCGGGGCGATCTTCTTCTGGGACGACAATCCACTCTTCACGATGTTCCCCAAAATCAGGCCGCTCTGCGTACCGGTCGATTACACGATTCAACGCATAAACCCCGGTGGGCTCGTCACGACCTATCCATACTCCATCAAGGACGAATTCCTGTCCATGAGCGCGATGGAGATGGGCCGATCGGTCGCGCATCTGCTCTATGCGAAGTACCGATATCGACGTCAGAATTCCGCCGAAGATTACATCAATTACTATCTGGGGTCGTTTCTGGCCAGAAAGTCCGGCATCGATAAATACGTCGAGCGCTTCTACGGCCTTCATAGCAGCAAGATCAGCTATGAATTCGCCCATAAGCGAATGAACTGGATCGGAGCCAATGCCGGCCTTCGCGAGAGGCTGAAGCGGGCCACTCTGCCGAAATCCCGGAGGCCGAAACCGTTCGCAGCCTCCTGCATCGCTCGGCCCAGATCCGGCTTCGGCGAGATGTATCATCTGGCCGTCGAGACCCTGTCGGACATGGGCGTGGAATCCACCTTCGATGCCGGGGTCGAGCGGATCCGGCGCAGCAACGGCCACTATGTCGTCGAGACCCGAGGAAGCACGATCCAGTGCGATCGCGTGCTCAGCACGTTCCCGCTGAAGATCACCGGCGCCCTGCTCGGATTCGAGGACGCGACTCCGCCGGCTTCGACGCAGATGCTGACGCTGTTCTGCAGTTTCGAGGGGAGCAGAAATTTCGACACGACCATTCTGTATAATTTTCACGCAAAGGGTGCGTGGAAGCGCCTGACCATGCACTCCGATTATTACGGTCGGTCGGACGGGCGCGAATATTTCAGCGTTGAGGTCACCTGCATCGGGTCTGTGCCGGCGGAGGGCCAGGCGTTCGCGGATTTCGCCGAGTCCGTGCGGTCCGTCGGCCTCTTCTCCGGAGCGCTGGATCTTCTCGGAAGTCTGGTGACCGATTTTGCCTATCCAGTCTACGCAATCGGATCGGAAGCGAGCCGCGATCACTATATGGACCGTATCCGGTCGGCCGGTATCGATCTGGTCGGGCGCCAGGGCTTGTTCGACTACATACCCGCATCGGACATCGCGGCCCGGAAAGCCCTCGAAGAGACGGGGCGCACCTACGGGGCCGGGCCTCCCTCCTGAATGATCGATTCGCGTCGCAGGGCGGGCCCAAGATCCGGGGTCCGCACAGGCCGGCGCATGACGGGTGCAGGATGCGGGATCGCGCCGAGAGCCGTTCCCGATCGCGTTGCAATCGGGAACGGCTCCAAGTCATTGTTTCAACGCGCTCTCTTTCGCCGAACCGGCATCCACGTCGGCTTCAGAGCGCTCGACCCGGTCCGGGATCCGGCGCCGTGTCGCCTGGGCGGACAGGACGGCATGGTGATGCCATGTCGGCTCCGGCGGCCGGCTCGGCGCGACGGGGCGCTCGAGGCTGGCAATGCCGGGGCGCTTGAGGCAGAAGGCGCCGATGGAACGCCGCGCCACCCCGAATGCCGGCCCCGTCTCCGTAGCGCCCGCCTGCGCCGCATCCCAGGCCGTGGCCCGGTCGCATGGCGGCGATGGCCAGTCCAGCCACGACGCCCACGGCCTGTCGTGGCAACGGGGCGCCACGCGGATGACCCGTCAGTGCGCCAAGCGTGCGGCGTGACGATGGCCGGGACGGAGACCGACGCGGACGGGCGGCGCGCCGACGTGCTGGAGGTGGCCCGTGACGCTCTGCGCGAGAGCAAGGAGCGCTACCGCGCCCTGTTCGAGGCGATCGACGACGGCTTCTGCATCATCGAGTTCTTCGACGGGCCGCACGGTCCCTTGAGCGACTACGTCCATGTCGAGGCCAATCCCGGCTACGAGCGGCACACCGGCATCCCGAACATCGTCGGGCGGACGCTGCGCGACATCGCGCCGCAGGAGGCCGAGGGGTGGCTCGAACTCTACGGCGGGGTGCTGCGCACCGGGGTGCCGGTCCGGTTCGAGCGGCCATTCGTGGCCGCGGACCGGCATATCGAGGTCTCGGCCTCCCGGGTCGAGCCGGCGAGCCGGCGCCAGGTCTCGGTGCTGTTCCGGGATATCACCGGCCGCAAGCGGGCCGAGGCGGCCCTGCGCGAGAGCGAGGAGCAGTTCCGCGTCCTCGCCCAGACGGTCCCAAATCAGGTCTGGGCGGCCCGGCCCGACGGCCGGCTGACCTGGTTCAACGCGCAGCTCTCCGCCTATGCCGGCCTCGCGCCGGGGGAGATCGAGGATATCGATGGCTGGGGCCGGATCGTGCATCCGGACGATTGGCCGGCCGCCGCCGAGGCCTGGTCGCGCGCGTGCGCGGACGGATCGGTCTACGAGGTGGAGTACCGCATCCGGCGGACCGACGGGGTGTTCCGCTGGTTCCTGGTCCGGGCGGAGCCGGTGCGGGACGCGGCCGGCCCCATCACCGGCTGGGTCGGGACGAACACCGACATCGACGAGAGCAAGCGCCACGCCGCCGAGCTCGAACGGCAGGTGGCGGAGCGCACGGCCGACCGGAACGCGCTCTGGCAGCTCTCCCGCGACCTGATGCTTCGCTGCACCTTCGAGGGCGTCATCACGGCGGTGAATCCGGCCTGGAAGGAGATGCTCGGCTGGCGCGAGGACGAGCTTCTCGGCACGCGCCTGTTCGAACTCGTCCATCCGGACGACCTCGCGCACACCGTGGCGGGCGCCCGGGAGCTCTCGGAGGGGACCTCCCACGCCCGCTTCGACAACCGCTACCGGGCCAAGGACGGCAGCTACCGCTGGATCTCCTGGTCGACCCGGCCGAGCGACGGCCTGATCAACGCGGTCGGGCGTGACATCACCGCCGAGCGGGAGCAGGCCGAGGCGCTGGCCAAGACCGAGGAGGCGCTGCGGCAGGCCCAGAAGATGGAGGCGGTGGGCCAGCTCACGGGCGGCCTCGCCCACGACTTCAACAACATGCTTGCCGGCATCGTCGGCTCGCTGGAGCTGATGCAGACCCGCATGCTGCAGGGCCGGATGGGGGATCTGGAGCGCTATATCGGGGCCGCGCAGGGGGCGGCGAAGCGCGCGGCGGCCCTGACGCACCGCCTGCTCGCCTTCTCCCGCCGCCAGACCCTCGACCCGCGGCCCACCGACGTGAACCGCCTGATCGAGGGCATGGTGGAACTGGTACGCAGGACCGTCGGGCCGGCGGTCGCCGTCGACGTCGTCGGCGCGGGTGGCCTCTGGCCGACCCTGGTCGACCCGAGCCAGCTCGAGAACGCTCTGCTGAACCTCTGCATCAATGCCCGCGACGCCATGCCGGTGGGCGGACGCATCGTCATCGAGACGGGCAACCGCTGGCTCGATCACCGGGCCGCGCAGGAGCGTGATCTGGAGCCCGGCCAATACGTCTCGCTCTGCGTCTCGGACAACGGCACCGGCATGGCGCCCGACATCGTCGCCAAGGCGTTCGATCCGTTCTTCACCACCAAGCCGATCGGCGAGGGCACGGGGCTCGGCCTGTCGATGATCTACGGCTTCGCCAAGCAGTCGGGCGGCCAGGTGCGGATCTACTCGGAGGTCGGCGCGGGCACGATGGTCTGCCTCTATCTCCCGCGCCATATCGGCGAGGCCGAGGAGGCCGAGGCGGTTCCCGACCTGTCGGAGGCGGCGCGGGCGAAGGTCGGCGAGACGGTGCTGGTGGTCGACGACGAGCCCACCGTGCGCATGCTGGTGACGGAGGTCCTGGAAGACCTCGGCTACGCGGCGATCGAGGCGGCGGACGGTCCCTCGGGCCTCAAGGTCCTGCAATCGGATGTGCGCATCGACCTGCTGGTCACCGATGTCGGCCTGCCCGGCGGCATGAACGGGCGGCAGATGGCGGAGGCCGCCCTGGCCTCGCGCCCGAACCTGAAGGTGCTGTTCATCACCGGCTATGCCGAGAACGCGGCGCTCAACCACGGCCATCTCCTCCCGGGCATGCAGGTCCTGGTCAAGCCCTTCGCCCTGGAGGCGCTCGCGACCCGCATCCGCGGCCTGATCGAAGGCGAGGGCTGACCCCGGCGGCACGGGCGCCGTCCGGCCCGTCACGATTCCAGCCCGATTCAATATTGCGCGGCGCGGACGACCGGTGCCGCACCCATCGATGCCGGATCAGCGACCGGAGCGCGCATTCGAGGGCGAGTGCCAAGCGCGAGAATATTGTCACCGATCGGTGATGCTGCGCCGGCCGATCGGCTCTAGCTTCCCAGCCAACAGGTGACCCGAAACCTCCGGACCTCCGCGATCCGGCCGGCGGGCAGGCCAAGGGAGGACGCTTTGGAACGCACCCACGATCTCGATCCGATCGAGACCCAGGAATGGCTCGATTCCCTCGACGGCGTCCTCGAGGTCGAGGGGCCGGACAGGGCGCATTTCCTGATCAACCAGGTGATCGAGGAGGCGCGCAAGCGCGGCGCGCCGGTGCCCTTCTCGGCCAACACCGCCTATCTGAACACGATTCCCGTCGACAAGCAGGACGCGCATCCGGGCGACCGGCAGATCGAGCACCGCATCCGCTCGGCGATCCGCTGGAACGCCATCGCCATCATCCTGCGCGCCAACAAGGACTCGTCCGAGCTCGGCGGTCACATCGCGAGCTTCCAGTCCTCGGCGACGCTCTACGACACCGGCTTCATGCATTTCTGGAAGGGCGACCAGGACGGGCGCGGCGGCGACCTGATCTACGTCCAGGGCCACTCGGCCCCCGGCGTCTACGCCCGCGCCTTCCTCGAGGGGCGGCTCACCGAGGAGCAACTGCTCGGCTTTCGCCAGGAGGTCGACGGCAAGGGCCTGTCCTCCTACCCGCATCCCTGGCTGATGCCCGATTTCTGGCAGTTCCCCACCGTCTCGATGGGGCTCGGGCCGCTGATGGCGATCTATCAGGCGCGCTACCTGCGCTACCTGCACCACCGGGGCCATGCCAATACCGACGGCCGCAAGGTCTGGGCCTTCATGGGCGACGGCGAGATGGACGAGCCGGAGAGCCTCGGCGCCATCTCCATGGCCGCGCGCGAGAAGCTCGACAACCTGATCTTCGTGATCAACTGCAACCTGCAGCGCCTCGACGGGCCGGTGCGCGGCAACGGCAAGATCGTTCAGGAACTGGAGGCCGATTTCCGCGGCGCCGGCTGGAACGTCATCAAGTGCCTGTGGGGCACCGGCTGGGACGCGCTGCTGGCGCGCGACACCACCGGCATGCTCATGCGGCTGATGGAGGAATGCGTCGACGGGGAGTACCAGGATTTCAAGTCGAAGAACGGTGCCTATATCCGCGAGTACTTCTTCGGGAGGTACCCCGAGACCGCGGCGCTGGTGAAGGACTGGTCGGACGAGGACATCTTCCGCCTGACCCGCGGCGGCCACGACCCGGCGAAGGTCTACGCCGCCTATTCGGCCGCGGTGAAGCACAAGGGCCAGCCGACCCTGATCCTCGCCAAGACCGTCAAGGGCTACGGCATGGGCGAGGCGGGCGAGGCGCAGAACATCACGCACCAGCAGAAGAAGATGGGTGAGGCGGTGCTGCGCCAGTTCCGCGACCGCTTCGGGATCGAGCTCAGCGACGAGCAGATCAAGGAGATCCCCTTCATCCGCTTCCCCGAGGGCAGCCCCGAGCACCGCTATCTGATGGCCCGGCGCCAGGCGCTCGGCGGGCCGCTGCCGGCGCGGCGGCGCAAGTCGCAATCCCTCGACGTGCCGCCGCTCCAGGCCTTCGGCGCGCAGCTGAAGGAGACGGCGGGGCGCGAGATCTCGACCACGATGGCCATCGTGCGCATCCTCAACACGCTCCTGCGCGACAAGAATATCGGCTCGCGCATCGTGCCGATCGTGCCCGACGAGAGCCGCACCTTCGGCATGGAGGGCATGTTCCGCCAGTTCGGCATCTTCTCCCAGGTCGGCCAGCTCTACCGGCCGGAGGATGCCAACCAGCTCATGTACTACAAGGAGGACGAGAAGGGGCAGATGCTCCAGGAGGGCATCAACGAGCCGGGGGCCATGTCCTCGTGGATCGCGGCGGCGACCTCCTACTCGCACTCGAACGCGCCGACGATTCCCTTCTACATCTACTACTCGATGTTCGGCTTCCAGCGCACGGGCGACCTCGCCTGGGCGGCGGGCGACATGCGCGCGCGCGGCTTCCTCATCGGCGGCACGGCCGGGCGCACGACGCTCAACGGCGAGGGCCTCCAGCACGAGGACGGGCACAGCCACATCCTGTCCGCCACGATCCCGAACTGCGTCTCCTACGATCCGACCTTCTCCTACGAGGTCGCGGTGATCGTGCAGGACGGCCTGCGCCGGATGTATGCCGAGCAGGAGGACGTGTTCTACTACCTCACCGTGATGAACGAGAACTACGAGCACCCCGGCATGCCCGAGGGCGCCGAGGCCGGCATCATCAAGGGGATGTACCTGTTCCGCGAGGGCAAGGGCGGGACGGCGGGTGGCCCGCGCGTCCAGCTCCTCGGCAGCGGCACCATCCTGCGGGAGGTGATCGCGGCGGCCGAGATGCTGGAGGCGGAGCACGGGATCGCCGCCGACATCTGGAGCTGCCCGAGCTTTACGGAACTGCGCCGCGACGCCATGGCCTGCGAGCGCTGGAACCTGCTCCATCCGGGCGAGGCCAAGCGCAAGTCGCATGTCGAGACCTGCCTGGAGGGCCGCTCCGGCCCGGTGATCGCGTCGACCGACTACATGCGGCTCTTCGCCGACCAGATCCGGACCTGGATCCCCGGCCGCTACCGCGTGCTCGGCACCGACGGCTTCGGCCGCTCGGACTATCGCCGCCGCTTGCGCGACTTCTTCGAGGTCGATCGGCGCTGGATCACGCTGGCGGCGCTGCACGGCCTCGCGGAGGAGGGCGCCGTGCCAATCAGCAAGGTCTCCGACGCCATCGCCCGATACGGGATCGATCCCGACAAGCCCGCGCCCTGGACGGTCTGACGCGACCGGCCCCCGTCCGGTCCGCGCGGCCGGGCGGACGGACAAGGCCAGCCCTTCCATCGACCGCCATCACGACAGCAGGGCCGGGCCATGGCCCGCGAGGAATGCAGGGAGAGAACCCATGGGCATCGAGGTCAAGGTTCCCGATATCGGCGACTTCACGGACATCCCGATCATCGAGGTCTTCGTGAAGGAGGGCGATACGATCGGCCCGGACGATCCGCTGATCTCGCTCGAATCCGACAAGGCGACGATGGATGTGCCCTCGCCGGGCGCGGGCGTCGTCGAGAAGCTCCTGATCAAGATCGGCGACAAGGTCAGCGAAGGCTCGCCGATCCTGCTGCTCAAGGGCGAGGGCGCCACCGTCGGTGGAGCCGCGCCCGCCGACGCCGCGGCGGTCGCCCCGAAGCAGGAGCCGGATCCGGCCCCCGCCGCCACGCCGGCCGCCGCTCCGCCTCCGGCTGCCCCGGCCTCGACCCTCCCCGACTTCTCGAACGTCCATGCGAGCCCGGCGGTGCGCCGCATCGCGCGCGAGCTCGGCGTCGATCTCAACGCAGTCAAGGGCACCGGCGACAAGGGCCGCATCACCAAGGAGGACGTGAAGGGCCATCTCGCCCGCTCGGCGGCCCCTGCCGCCGCGGGCGGCGCGGTCATGGCGTCCGGCGGCATGGGCATCCCGGAGATCCCGGCGGTCGATTTCTCGAAATTCGGACCGATCGAGATGAAGCCGCTCGCGCGGATCAAGAAGATCTCGGGGCCGCATCTGCACCGCTCGTGGCTCAACGTGCCGCTCGTCACCCATACGGACGAGTCCGACATCACCGAGACCGACGCCTACCGCAAGGAACTCGACGCGGCCGGCAAGGACAAGGGCTATCGCGTCACGCTGCTCGCCTTCCTGATCAAGGCCGCGATCTCGGGCTTGCGCGCTTACCCGGAGTTCAACGCCTCCCTGAGCCCGGAGAAGGACGCGCTGATCCTCAAGAAATACTACAACATCGGCGTCGCCGTGGACACGCCGGACGGGCTCGTCGTGCCCGTCATCAAGGAGGCCGATCGCAAGGGGATCATCGAGATCAGCCAGGAGCTCGGCGCGATCTCGAAGAAGGCGCGGGACGGCAAGCTCGGCGCCGGCGACATGCAGGGCGCGACCTTCTCGATCTCCTCGCTCGGCGGCATCGGCGGCACCTCGTTCACGCCGCTCGTCAATGCGCCGGAAGTGGCGATCCTCGGCGTGCCACGCTCGAAGATGGCCCCGGTCTGGAACGGCAGCGCGTTCGTGCCGCGGCTGATCCTGCCGCTCGCGGTCTCCTACGATCACCGCGTCATCGACGGCGCGCTCGGCGCGCGCTTCACACGCCACCTCGCCCACGTCCTGGAGGATGTCCGCCGCCTCGTCGTCTGACGCGGCCGCTCCCGATCGTCCCGTCATGCAGGAAGGTGAAGCGATGAGCAACGAGGTCAAACTTCCCGATATCGGTGACTTCAAGGACGTACCGGTCATCGAGGTGAACGTCAGCGCGGGCGACCAGATCTCGGTCGACGACGTGCTGATCGTCCTCGAATCCGACAAGGCGACGATGGACATCCCGTCCCCGGTCGCCGGCACCGTCGCCGAGGTGAGCATCAAGGTCGGCGACAGGGTCACCGAGGGCGACCTGCTCCTGATCATGCAGGCGACCGCCGAGACGGGAGCGCCCAAGCCCTCGACCACCGACAAGACGAGCAAGGCGGTCCAGGCGACGCCCGGCCTCTCCGCCGGCGGCCACAAGCCCGGCGAGGGCCAGGCGGGCTACGGCTCCTCGGCCGCGGCCGCGACGCTCGACGGGACGCCGACCAGGGCCGCCCCCGAGGCCGCGGCGCCGCTTCCGGGCGAGGACCTGCATGCCGAGGTGCTGGTGCTCGGCGCCGGCCCCGGCGGCTACACGGCGGCCTTCCGCGCGGCCGACCTCGGCCGGAAGGTCGTGCTGGTCGAGCGCTGGCCGCAGCTCGGCGGCGTCTGCCTGAACGTCGGCTGCATCCCCTCGAAGGCGCTCCTGCACGCGGCCAAGGTCATCGACGAGACCCAGGCGATGGCCGCCCACGGCATCAGCTTCACGGCGCCGCAGATCGACATCGACAGGCTGCGCGACTGGAAGGACGGCGTGGTCAGGCGCCTCACCGGCGGCCTCGGCGGGCTGGCCAAGCAGCGCAAGGTCACGGTGGTGACGGGCACCGGCCGCTTCGTCAGCCCACGCCAGATCGCGGTCGAGCACGAGGGCAAGACGACGGTGATCGGCTTCGATCAGGCGATCGTCGCGGCGGGCTCCGAGCCGATCACCATGCCCTTCATCCCGCACGACGACCCGCGGGTCATCGACTCCACCGGCGCCCTCGAACTCGGCGGGGTGCCGAAGCGCCTGCTCGTGATCGGCGGCGGCATCATCGGCCTGGAGATGGCGACCGTCTACCACGCGCTGGGCGCCAAGGTGACGATCGTCGAGCTGATGGACCAGATCATCCCCGGTGCCGACAAGGACATCGTCACCCCGCTCGCCAAGCGCATCGGCAAGCAATACGAGGCGATCCATCTCAAGACCAAGGTCACGCATGTCGAGGCGACGCCCGAGGGCCTGCGGGTGACCTTCGAGGGAGGATCGGCGCCGGCGACCGACATCTTCGACCGCATCCTCGTCTCGGTGGGGCGCCGCCCGAACGGCAAGCTGATCGCGGCGGACAAGGCGGGCGTGATCGTGGACGAGCGGGGCTTCATCCCCGTCGACAAGCAGATGCGCACCAACGTGCCGCACATCTTCGCCATCGGCGACGTGGTCGGCCAGCCGATGCTCGCCCACAAGGCGGTGCATGAGGGCAAGGTCGCGGCGGAGGTCGCCTCCGGCAAGAACAGCGTCTTCGACGCGAAGGTGATCCCGTCCGTCGCCTATACCGACCCGGAGGTGGCCTGGGTCGGGCTCACCGAGAACGAGGCCAAGGGCAAGGGGCTGAAGGTCGGCAAGGGCGTCTTCCCCTGGGCTGCCTCGGGCCGGTCCCTGTCGCTCGGGCGCGACGAGGGCCTCACCAAGGTGCTGTTCGACGAGGCGACCGACCGCATCGTCGGCTGCGGTATCGTCGGCCCCTCGGCCGGCGACCTGATCGCGGAGGCCGCGCTCGCCATCGAGATGGGGGCGGATGCCGAGGATATCGGGCTGACCATCCATCCGCACCCGACCCTGTCGGAGACGGTCGGCATGGCGGCCGAGGCCTTCGAGGGCACGATCACCGACCTCTACATGCCCAGGAAGCCGCATCGCGCCCCGACCTGAGCGCCGTCCGCGTCCCGCGCGGGGCGGCGCGGGATGCGGAGCCCGACGGCCGCATGACCTGGTGAGCGGGCCCTGATATCCGCGGCTTGCGCGACCGCGCCGGCCCTTGGAGACCGTTCGCGCGGCGCGGTGGCCAATGCCGTGCCCGATTTTTCGGCCGTCCTGCCTGGTTTCGATAAGAAACGCTCGAATCCTATGCTGTCGAGGTCTCGCCGATTCGTCGGCGGTCGGCCCTCGCGGCCGCATCTTCGGGGATCGGGCAACTAATTGCTATCTCGCATCTGTCGGCGCGTCCTTAATGGAGCGGCCTCAACAGGCCGATGACGGATGCCGCCATGAGACCTCCCGCCGAGCCGCCCTTCGATCCGGACGCCATTCCCACCGGTGTGACGCTCGCCCGCGGCGGCCGCGTGCTGCGCCTCGCCTGGGGCGACGGCACGGCCGCGAGCCTCGACGCCGAGGCCCTTCGGCTCGGATGCCGCTGCGCGTGGTGCACCCGCGACCGGATTCAGGGCCGCTTCCCGTCCGCCTTCGAGGCGGTGGCGGTGACGACGGTCGCGCCGATGGGCGGCTACGCGCTCCATCTCGGCTTCTCCGACGGTCATGCCCGCGGGATCTATCCCTTCGTCTCCCTGCGCGACCTCGCCCGCGACGCCGCGGAGGCGGAGCGCGCGCCGCAGGCGGCCTGACCCCGATCACGCAGACATCCCCGCGCGGTCGCCCGCGCCCACCCCGCGAGAGGACCAGAATGAGCGCCATCCAGCTCAAGACCGAGATCATCGAGACCGACCTTCTGGTGATCGGCGGCGGCACGGGCGGCCCGATGGCCGCGATCAAGGCCAAGGAGGCCGATCCGAAGCTCCGCGTCGTCCTGATGGAGAAGGCGAACGTGAAGCGCTCGGGCGCGATCAGCATGGGCATGGACGGGCTGAACAATGCCGTCGTGCCGGGCTACGCGACGCCGGAGCAGTATGTGAAGGAGATCACGGTCGCCAACGACGGCATCGTGAACCAGAAGGCCGTGATGGCCTATGCGCAGGGCTCCTTCCCGATGATCCAGTACCTCGACAAGCTCGGGGTGAAATTCGAGAAGGACGGCTCGGGCGAATACAATATGCGCAAGGTCCACCATATGGGGACCTACGTGCTGCCGATGCCGGAAGGCCACAACGTCAAGAAGGTCCTCTACCGGCAATTGCGCCGCCTCCAGGTCGGCGTCACCAACCGCTACATGGCGACCCGCCTGCTCAAGGGGCCGGACGGGCGCATTGCCGGCGCGGTCGGCGTCAACACCCGCACCTCCGAGTTCCTGGTGGTGAAGGCCAAGGCCGTGGTGCTCGCCTGCGGCGCCGCCGGGCGGCTCGGCCTGCCGGCCTCCGGCTACCTGTTCGGCACCTACGAGAACGCGGCCAATTGCGGCGACGGCTACGCGATGGCCTATCACGCGGGCGCGCAGCTCGCGAACCTCGAATGCTACCAGATCAACCCCTTGATCAAGGACTATAACGGCCCGTCCTGCGCCTACGTCACCGGTCCTTTCGGCGGATACACGGCCAACAACAAGGGTGAGCGCTTCATCGAGTGCGACTACTGGTCGGGTCAGATGATGCTCGAGTTCTGGCGCGAGCTGCAGGGCGGCAACGGTCCGGTCTTCCTCAAGATGGACCACCTGCGCGAGGAGACGATCTCGGAGATCGAGACCATCCTGCACTCGAACGAGCGGCCCTCGCGCGGGCGCTTCCACGAGCGGCGCGGCACCAATTACCGCAAGCGCCCGGTCGAGATGCACATCTCCGAGATCGGCTTCTGCTCCGGTCACTCGGCTTCGGGCGTCTGGGTGGACGAGAATGCCCGCACCACCATTCCCGGCCTCTACGCGGTCGGCGACATGGCGAGCGTGCCGCACAACTACATGCTCGGCGCCTTCGTGAACGGCGGTATCGCGGGCGCGGACGCCGCCGCCTATTGCGCGGCCACGAGCCTCGCCGATTACGACGACGGCGACCTCATCGCCGAGCAGGAGCGGGTGCTCGCCCCCACCCGCCGCGAGGACGGGCTCACCCCGCACGAGATGGAGTTCAAGACGCGCCGCCTCGTGAACGACTACCTGGAGCCGCCGAAGGTCACGGCCAAGATGGAACTCGGCCAGCGCCGCTTCGCGGAGATCCGCGAGGATCTCGAATACCTCTGCGCGCGCGACCCGCACGAGCTTCACCGCGCTCTGGAGATGCAGACCATCCTCGACTGCGCCGACATGGCGGCGGCGGCCTCGCTCTACCGCACCGAGAGCCGCTGGGGCTTCTACCACCTGCGCACCGATCACCCCGAGACCGACAACGCCAACTGGAACTGCCACACCGTCCTGTTCAAGGACGAGCAGGGCCGGATGGCCCATGCCAAGCGCGACGTCGATCCCTTCATCGTGCCCGTCGCCGAGGAGGAGATGAGCGCCTACCACCAGCTCCGCATCAAGACGCCGGCCGCAGCCGAGTAAGTCGACAGATTATCCGGAGAATTCCGCATGCCGATCATCACCCAGGCCAAGAGCGCCGCGGTCGTCATCGACGACGAGAAGTGCATCGCCGAGAAGGGCTGCCGCGTCTGCGTCGATGTCTGCCCGCTCGACATCCTCGCGATCGATGAGGACCGGCAGAAGGCCTACATGAAGTACGACGAATGCTGGTACTGCATGCCGTGCGAGGTCGACTGCCCGACGAACGCTGTCAAGGTCAACATCCCCTACCTGCTGCGGTGAGCGCCATGCCCGTATTCGACAGCTTCGACGAGGATCTCGACGACCTCGCAGGACGCGCCGCCGATCCCGATCCCGGCATCCGCCGCGTCGCGATGATGGAACTGGCCGAGGCCGTCGGGCCGGAGGCCAAGGTCCTGCTCCTCAAGGGGCTCGCCGACGACGATGCCAGCGTCCGCGCCGCGGCGGCGAAGGCGCTCGACGAGCATGACGGCCCGGACGTGGTCGAGGGCCTCGTCCACGCGCTGGAGGATGCCGAAGCCGAGGTGCGCCGGGTCGCCGCCGACACGCTGGCGGAGAAGAAGGAGCCCGCCTGCGGCCCGCTCCTCATCGCGCGCGCGGAGCACACGGACCCCTTCGTCCAGGCCGCGGCCCTGCGGGCGTTGCGCGAGCTCGTCCTGCCGGACGCGCTCGCCGCCGCGCTGAAGGCTCTGCGCAGCCCCGCGCCGGAGGTGCGCCGCGAGGGGCTCGGGGTGATCGGCTACCTCAAGGCCGAGGAGGCGCTGCCCGCCCTGATCGCCACCGCGGGCGACGCCGATCCGAGCGTGCGCCGGGCCACCATGTCGGCCCTCGTCTTCCTGCGCGCGGGCGGGCCCGGCATCGCGACCCTGATCGCCGGCCTCGACGACGAGAACTGGCAGGTGCGCGAGGAGGCCGCCGTCTCCGCCGCCAAGATCCGCCTGCCCGAGGCGGTCGAGCCTCTGATCGCCCGCATGGAGGATCCGGTCTGGCAGGTCCGCACCAAGGCCGCGAATGCGCTTGGCCGCATCAAGGCGCCCGCCGCCGTCGAGGTGCTGGGCCGGGCCCTGGGATCGGAGATCAGCAACCTGCGCAAGGAGGCTGCCGCCGCGCTCGGCGAGATCGCCGATCCGCGCGCCCTACCCGCCCTCGAGGCGGATTACGACGATCCCGATCCGGACGTGCGCAAGCTCGTGCGCTGGGCGATCGGCCGCTGCCGCGGGGCCTGAGCCCGCGCGGCGTCTGAGCGCCGAAGCCATCCGCCATCCCGAAGGGATCGACCGGATGGCGAAGAGCCCCGCCGGGATCCTCCGCTGACGACGCGCGGCGCCGCGGCCTTCTGGCCCGGCGCCGGTCGCGTCCTGAGGGCCAGGCCGTACAGTTTGGAACTGGTACAGGCTTTGCTGCGGCCTCTGGGAGGGGATGCAGGAGCCGGCCATGGAGAGCAGCACCGGAATGACCTGGCCGCCCGCCCCGGGCTGGCCGCTCCCCGCCCAGGCGAGCGCGCTCCGCCTCGCCGAGACGGAGCCGCAGGCCGGCGGACCGCGCCCCCTTCTGCAGGGCCTGACCGAGCGGGAGCTCGCCCTGGTGATGGAGCGCGGCCGGCGCCGCGTGCTCTACCGCGGCGCGACGCTGTTCACGCAAGGCACGCCCCATGACGGCATCTGGCTGATCGAGACCGGCCGGATGCGCGTGTTCTACTCCGCGCCCTCCGGCCGCGAGATCACCCTGGCCTACTGGAACGCGGGCAATTTCGTCGGCGGGCCGGAGGTGTTCGGGGAGGGGCTGCACAGCTGGTCGGGCATGGCGGCGGCCAATTCCACGGTGCTGCACCTGCCGGGCCGCGCGCTCCGCCAGCTCGTCGTGCAGATTCCCACCCTCGCCCTCGGCGTGATCGAGGGCCTCTCCTTCAAGGGCCGCTGCTACTCGACGCTCGCTCAGATGCTCGGCACCCGCTCGATCACCGAGCGGCTCGCCCACCTGCTCCTGCACCTCGCCGACCTCTACGGCGTGCCGGAGGGGGACGGCGTCCTCGTCGCCGCGACCTTCACCCATGCCGACCTCGCCCACATGGTCGGCGCGACGCGGCAATGGGTGACGATCAGCCTCAAGCGGCTCGCCGAGCAGGGCGTGGTAGCGACGCGGCGCTCGCAGATCGTGATCTGCCGCGCCGATGTGCTTGCCCAGATGCGGGGCGGCGACGAGACAGCATGATTCGCAAGCGTTTCGCACAAACAAGCAGCACGCCCAGTCATCGTCCCGGTTTTTGCGCAACTAATCGACCGGCGAACCCCATCGACGTTTGATCACGGCCGCGAGACCGCCCGATCATGCCCCTGCGATGTCGACCGGACATCTTCAGCGCAGGAGCGGATCATGAGAGCGAAGCGTTCGGGTCGTGCCTCCGTCTCGGCCCTCGCGCTCCTGGCGCTGGTCGGCCTCGGCCTGCCGGCGCGTGCCGAGACGCTCACAATCGGCATCGGCACGCAGGACACGACGACCAATACGGCCACTGTGGGCGTGGTGCTGCGGCAGCTCAAGCTGATCGAGAAGCACCTGCCGAAGACCGGCAAATATGCCGGCCTGACGATCAAACTCGACTGGCAGAACTTCACCTCGGGCCCGCCGGTCACCAACGGCATGATGGCGGGCAAGCTCCAGTTCGGCGCGATGGGCGACTATCCCCTCGTCGTCAACGGCTACACCTTCCAGAACAACCCCGAGAGCCGCTCGGAACTGATCGCGGTCGCCGCCTACAACCTGCACGGATCCGGTAACGGCATCGTGGTGCACAAGGAGTCCGAGTTCTTCTCCTTCGAGGATCTCAAGGGCAAGCTCGTCAGCGTGCCCTTCGGCTCGGCCGCGCACGGCATGGTCCTGAAGGCCTTGCAGGACAAGGGCTACCCGCCGACCTGGTTCCGCCTCGTCAGCCAGAGCCCGGAGGTCGGCTCGACCAATCTCCAGGAGAAGAAGATCGACGCCCACGCCGATTTCGTGCCCTTCGCCGAGCTGCTGCCCTTCCGGGGCTTCGCCCGCAAGATCTTCGACGGCGTCGAGACCAAGCTGCCGACCTGGCACGGCGTGGTGGTGCGCACCGACTTCGCCAAGCAGTATCCGGAGATCGTCGAGGCCTATCTCAAGGCAGTGCTCGACGCCCAGGACTGGGTGCGCGCCGACCCGAAGCGCGCCGCCGAGCAGATCGCCGCCTGGACCGGCACCGACAAGGAGGTGGTCTACATCTTCCTCGGCCCCGGCGGGATCATGACCGTCGACCCGACCATCAAGGCCCCGCTGATCGACGCCGCCCGCGAGGACGTGAAGGTCCTGCAGAAGCTCGACCGCATCAAGGAGTTCGATGTCGGCCCGTGGGTCAACGACGGCTACATCCGCAAGGTCTTCGCCGAGCGCGGGCTCGACTACGACCGGCAGGTCGCCGCGACGGCCAATTACGAGGTGAGCGGCGAGGACAGCTACTGCAAGAAGCCGGTCACCGAGCCGCGCAAGGCCGGCGAGATCTGGATCAAGGACGGCGACATCAAGCCCTATGCGAGCGCCGCCTGCACGCTCGCGGCGTTCGCCGACCTCAAGGCCAAGGGGCGCGCCGTCAACGTCGCCTACGTCTTCGACACGGCGCGCGGCATCAAGCTCTTCGCGAGCGAGGCCTTCTACGTGGTCGACGGCAAGGGCGGCATCAGCCCCTACCTCCTCAAGCAGGATGCGGAGGCCGCCAAGGGGACGGGTCAGGTGATGCCCTTCGACGAGGCCCTCAAGGCCGCCGTGACGGGAGGCTGAGCCCATGAAAGCCGTCGCCCTCCACCCCGTGCCGTCGCTGCCGGCGCCGGCTCCCGCCCCGAAGCGGGCCGAGCCCACCCCGGCCCCGGCCGCGCCCGGCCGGCGGCTCGGCCGCTGGCTGCGCCTGCACCGGGACCAGATTCGGGCCGGCTGCGTCGGCCTCCTCGCCCTCGCCCTGTTCGTGCTGGCCTGGCACCTGCTCACGACGAACCGCGTCGTGTTCTACGTGCGCTTCACCAATATCCCGACGCCCGCCGACGTGCTCGGGCGCGGCCTCGCCGCCCTGCGCAACCCGATCTTCGCCGACCACGTCCTGCTGTCCTGCCGCCGGATCGGGCTCGGCTTCCTGCTCGCGGGCGGCATCGCCGTGCCGCTCGGGCTGCTGATGGGCCGCTTCCGCGCCTTGCGCGAGGTGGCCTTCCCCGTCTGCGAGGTGCTGCGCCCGATCCCGGCCATCGCCTGGGTGCCGATGGCGATCATGCTCTGGCCGACCAACGAGGCCTCGATCGTGTTCATCACCTTCCTGGGCTCGTTCTTCCCCATCCTCATCAACACGCTCCAGGGCATGGCGCATGTCGATCCGGTCCTGGTGCGCGCGGCGCGCTGCCTCGGGGCAGGGGAGGGGGCCCTGTTCCGCGAGGTCTACTTGCCGGCCTGCCTGCCGCAGATCTTCACCGGCCTCACCGTCGGCATGGGCGTCGCCTGGGTCTCGCTGATCGCCGCGGAGATGATCTCCGGCCAGTACGGGATCGGCTACTTCACCTGGGAAGCCTATTCCCTGGTCCAGTACGCGGACATCGCGCTCGGCATGATCGCGATCGGCGTGCTCGGCCTCGCCTCCTCCTGGCTGATCCGCCTGCTCGGCCGCCTCGTCATGCCCTGGGCCGCGCGCTGATCCCGAGGTCTGCGGATATCCGCCGACGCGCAGTCGCGCCCGGGCCGGGCGAAGGCCCGGCTGTCGCCAACCTGAAGAAGGAGCCGCACATGGTGGAGCCGAGCCGGGGCCGGATCGAGGTCCGCGATTTCTGCCTGCGCTACGAGACCCTCGAAGGGTCGGTCGAGGCGGTCTCGGACGCAGCGCTGACGGTGGAGCCCGGCGAGTTCGTCTCGATCATCGGCCCCTCGGGCTGCGGGAAGTCGACGCTCTTGAACGCGCTCGCCGGATTCCTGACGCCCACCTCCGGCTCGGTCACCGTCGACGGCATGCCGGTCTCAGGTCCCAGCGCCGAGCGGGGGATGATCTTCCAGCAATACTCGCTGTTCCCCTGGAAGACCGTGCGCGAGAACGTCGAGTTCGGCCTGAAGATGAAGGGCCTGCCTCGTTCCGAGCGGGAGCGGCAGGCCCGCACGCTGCTCGGGCTCGCCGGGCTCTCGGCCTTCGAAAACCATTATCCCGACCGGCTCTCCGGCGGCATGAAGCAGCGTGTCGGCATCGTGCGGGCGCTCGCCACGGGGCCGCGCATCCTGCTCCTCGACGAGCCCTTCGGGGCGCTGGACGCGCAGACCCGGCTGATCATGCAGCAGATCCTCACCAACATGTGGCAGCGGTTGAAGATCTCGGTGCTGTTCGTCACGCACGACATCGACGAGGCGATCTTCCTGTCCGACCGCATCTACGTGATGACCGCCCGCCCCGGCAGCATCAAGGCCGAGGTGGCGGTGCCGCTGCCACGCCCGCGCCTGCCGGCCATGACCTTGTCCTCCGAGTTCCTGGGGCTTCGCCGCGGGCTGATGTCGCTGATCCGCGAGGAGAGCCTGCGCGCCATGGGTGGCGAGGTCAGCGCCGACGCGATGAAGGGGCTGGCGATCGACCTCGAAGGCCAGGACCTGGCCGCGGTGCTGTGAACCCGCGGGCGGCTCGCCGCCCGCTCCGACCCTGCCCAGCCAACCCGCGGCGGAGCCCGCTCCGCCCGCGCGGGGCCGTGCCCGAAGGCGTGAAATTCCCATGACCTACGTCGTCACCGAGAATTGCATCCGCTGCAAATACACCGACTGCGTCGAGGTCTGTCCGGTGGACTGCTTCTATGTCGGCGAGACCATGCTGGTGATCAATCCGGACGAATGCATCGATTGCGGGGTCTGCGAGCCGGAATGCCCGGCCGAGGCGATCAAAGCCGATACGGAGCCGGGCCTGGAGGGCTGGAGGGCGCTCAACGCCAAATATGCCGCCCTCTGGCCCAACATCACGGCCCGCGCCGAGCCGCCGGAGGATGCCGCTGCCTGGGATGGTCGGCCGGACAAGCTCGCCACCGCCTTCGGCACGGCGGACCCCGCCGCCGCCTGAGTCACGACAGCAGGAGGACCCGACCGATGAGCAAGTATTTCGAGGAGCGTGTGCTGTCGGTGCATCACTGGACGGACACGCTGTTCTCGTTCCGCACCACGCGCGACCCGGGCTTCCGCTTCCGCAACGGCGAGTTCACCATGATCGGCCTCGAGGTCGAGGGCCGGCCGCTGCTGCGCGCCTACTCGGTGGTGTCGGCCAACTACGAGGAGGAGCTGGAGTTCTTCTCCATCAAGGTCGCCAACGGCCCCCTCACCAGCAAGCTCCAGCACCTCAAGGTCGGCGATCCGATCATCGTCGGCAAGAAGCCCACCGGCACGCTCGTGCTCGACAACCTCGAGCCCGGCCGCCACCTCTACCTGCTCGGCACCGGCACGGGTTTGGCCCCCTTCCTGTCGATCATCAAGGATCCCGAGACCTACGACCGTTTCGAGACGGTGGTGCTGGTCCATGGCTGCCGCCGGGTGGAGGAGCTGGCCTATGGCGAGACCATCACCGAGACGCTGCCGCGCCACGAGTTCCTGGGCGAGATGATCTCGCGCCAGCTGATCTACTATCCGACCGTGACGCGCGAGCCGTTCCGCAACAGCGGGCGGATCACCGACCTGATGGTCTCGGGCAAGCTGTTCTCCGACATCGGCCTGCCGATGATGAGCCGCGAGGCCGACCGCTTCATGCTCTGCGGCTCGCCGGAGATGATCCGCGACACCCGCCAGCTCCTGGTCGAGGGCGGCTACGAGGAGGGCAACCACGGCGAGGCCGGGCACTTCGTCATCGAGAAGGCCTTCGTCGAGAAGTAGCGAGCTGCGCGGCGCATCCTCGTCACAGCGTCGCCGGCTCGGGTCTCGGCCGCCCGTACAAGGGCGGGCGCAGGGGGCCCGCCCGCTGGAGGTCCGATGCCGAGGCCGTCGCTGCGAAACCGCACGGGGCCGCCTCGGCGACCACGGGGCGGCCCCGTAGGCGAGTCCCGGGATCCCAGAGGGACGAGTCGCTTCGCTGGGGTGTCCGGGCGGAGCCCTGACGAGAACGCCTCCGGCTCCGCCCTGGACCCGCCAAAGGATGGGATCGGCCCTCCCGAGGCGCGCAATGCCCGGAATTCACAAGCCCGACGCTGAGGGCGGCCCTGCCTCATATCCGCCGGAACTGTGCCGCGAACTGGGGCGGGTCGCCGGGACATGCGGTCGCGAGGGGCTGGCGAGAGTTTGGAACGAGGGTTTGCGATGGGTGTGCGTTCCCTGGCGGCGGCGGGCCTCGCCGTGTCGATGCTCGGTCTCGGGGCCTGCCAGGATTCCTCGACCCGGCATCTCGCCCCGATTCCCGCGCAGACCCTGTCGCTGATGCAGACGAAGGGGATGAGCCAGTCCGACCCGATCCTGATCCGCGCCTACAAGAAGGAGGCGGAGATGGAGGTCTGGAAGCGCGACGGCTCCGGCCGCTACGCGCTGCTCAAGACCTTCCCGATCTGCCGCTGGTCCGGACAGCTCGGGCCGAAAATGCGGGAGGGCGACCGGCAGGCGCCGGAAGGCTTCTACGCGATCAGCCCGGGCCAGATGAACCCGAACTCGTCCTACTATCTCTCCTTCGATACCGGCTACCCGAACGCCTTCGACCGCGCCAACGGGCGCACCGGCAGCTACCTGATGGTACACGGCACCTGCTCGTCGGCCGGCTGCTTCGCCATGACCGACGCCTCGATGGCCGAGATCTACGCCATCGCCCGCGAGGCCTTCTCGGGCGGCCAGCGCGCCTTCCAGTTCCAGTCCTATCCGTTCCGGATGACAGCCCAGAACATGGCCAAGTTCCGCAACGATCCGAACGCGCCGTACTGGCGAAACCTGAAGGAGGGCGCCGACTATTTCGAGGCCCTGCGCCAGGAGCCGCAGGTCGGTGTCTGCGGCACCAAATACGTCTTCGGCGGGCCCGACGCCGCGGCCGGCTCCTGCAACCCGGCCGTCGATCCGCAGGTGGCGGAGAAGCGGGCGCAGGACGACCGGCAGATCGCCGAGTTGGTGGCCAAGGGCACGCCGGCGACGCGGGTGGTCTATCAGGATGGCGGGCAGAACCCGGTCTTCCGGCCCGCCAACATGACGGCCTTCGCGAGCCTCGGCAGCAAGGAGGAGGAGCAGCCCTACAGCGCCAGGGAGTACGGCCGCCATGACCTCGGCGAGGTCAGCCGGCCCGAGACGCTGGCCGAGCCGCAGGAGATCGTGGACACCGCCCGGCCCGCGCGCGCCGGGCGCTGACAGGGCAGCCCTTGATCCGGATCGCGACGCCTCCACAATCCTCGATCGGTTGTGATGTGGAGGCCGCGATGTCGGAGCATGTCTACAAGGTCGTCGAGCTGGTCGGCTCGTCCAAGCTGTCGATCGAGGATGCGATCCAGGGCGCCGTGGAACGGGCGAGCCAGACGGTGCGCAACCTGCGCTGGTTCGAGGTGATGGAGACGCGCGGCCATATCGAGAACGGCAAGGTGCAGCACTACCAGGTGACGCTGAAGGTCGGCTTCACCATGGAAGGCGCCTGAGCGGTCCGGGCCGTGCTTCGGGGCGCCTGGGCGCGCCACCCGCCCCGAGAGAACCTGCCCCATGGCCGATTTCCGCAGCCTCGAGATCTTCTACTGGGTCGCCACCTTCTCGAGCTTCCGCCGGGCGAGCGAGCAGGTGAACACCACCCAGCCCGCCGTGTCCCAGCGCATCGCCGCGCTGGAGCACGAATACGGCACCCTGTTCGAGCGCCGCACCCGCGATGTGGTTCTGACCGGGCGCGGCCGGGCGCTGCTCGGCTTCGCCGAGCGCTTCCTGGCGTTGCGGGCGGAGATGGAGGCGGCGCTCTCGGAGCCCGGGCGGATGACCGGGACGCTGCGCCTCGGCGTCTCCGAGACCATCGTGCAGATGTGGCTGATGCGCTTCGTCGAGCGCATGCGGGCGGTCTATCCGGCCGTGAGCGTCGACATCACCGTCGACATCTCGCCGAACATGCAGGCGGCGCTCCTCGGCAACGACCTCGACCTCGCCTTCCTGGTCGGGCCGATCACCCTGCCGAACCTCGTCAACCGGCCCCTGTTCAGCACCACGGTGGCCTGGATCGCCGCGCCGCAGCTGATCACCGCGGAGGCGCCCCTGAGCCTCGGCGCGTTGCTGCGCCACCCGCTCATCACCTATCCGAAGAACACCAGCCCCTATGTGGAGCTGCGCGACCTCGTGCTGCGCGCGAACCTCCTGCCGAGCCAGATCCACACCAGCGCCTCGCTCGCCACCATCGTGAAGATGGGCGTCGAGGGGCTCGGCATCTGCCTGATCCCGCCCGATGTGGTACGCCGTGAACTCGCCTCCGGGGACCTCGTCATCCTGCCGGCCGAGCAGAGCCTGTCGGATATCGTGTTCACCGCCACCTACGCCAATCGGCCCGACCACCACCTCGTGACCGAGGCGGCGCGCCTCGCGCAGGAGGTGGCGCAGGCCTGGACGGACGGGGCCGGCGCGGCGGACCGATAACGCCCGATTATCGCGAGTCATTCGCAACCACGATTGGCGCGCAAAGCGGCAGGATGGGACAGTGATGCTTCGCGCGGCAGACGGCCGCGCCGGGCGACGACCGCTCCCGACGCGGCGCCGACCCATGCGGACGCATCACCCGGAGGCCCTCCTTGGCGGCACCCGATCCCGAGACGGACCTGCGCCCGCGCTTCCTCGACGCGGGCGAGGCGGCCCTGGTGGTGGAGTTCGGCGCGCGCGTCGATCCGGCGATCAACGACCGGGTACTCGCCCTCGACGCCGCCCTGACTGCCGAGCCGCCCCGGGGCCTCGCCGAGACGGTGCCGACCTACCGCTCGCTGATGGTCCACTACGATCCGCTGGTCCTCTCCCGCGCCGCCCTCGTCGCGGCGGTCGAGGGCCGGCTCACGGAGCCGGGCGCCGCGCGGGGCGCGGGCCGCCGCTGGACCATGCCCTGCTGCTACGATCCGGCCTTCGCCGAGGACATCGCCGAGGTCGCGGAGCTGGCCGGGCGCGACGTCGCGGCCGTGGCGGCGCTCCATGCGGAAGCCGAGTACCGGGTCTACATGTACGGCTTCGCGCCGGGCTTCGCCTATCTCGGCGGTCTGCCCGAGGCGCTCGCCCTGCCGCGCCGTCCGAGCCCGCGGCCCCCGCACCCGCCCGGCGCGGTGATGATCGGCGGAGGGCTCGCGGCCATCGGCACCTTCCCGATGCCGACCGGCTGGTACGTCCTCGCCCGCACCCCCGAGCGCCTCTTCGTCGAGGGGCGCGACCCCGCCTTCCTGATCGAGAGCGGCGACACGCTGCGCTTCGAGCCGGTGGACGCGGACACCTTCAGCGGCCTGGAGCGGCGCGCCGCCGGGGGCGAGATCGTCGCGCGGAGGGCCTCGTGAGCGTCCGGCCCATCCTGCGCATCCTCGAAGCCCATGGGGGCGCCACCCTGCAGGATGCCGGCCGGCACGGCGCCATGCGCTACGGCATCACGCCGGCCGGGCCGATGGACCCGCTCGCCCACGCCACCGCCAACCGGGCGCTTGGCAACCCCCTCGGTGCCACCGCGATCGAGGTGGGGCTCGGCGGCCTCGCCCTCACCGTGGAGGAGGCGCCCCTCGACATCGCGCTCGCCGGGGGCGCCTTCCGCATCGATTGCGACGGCCGGCCCCTGCCGCCCGCCGCCGCGCTGACCCTGCGTCCCGGCATGGCGCTGCGGATCCGTGCCGGCCGGGCGGGCGCTTGGTGCTATCTCGCGGTCGCCGGCCGCCTCGACGTGGCGCCCGTGCTCGGCTCGACCGCGACCCATACCCGCTCCGGCCTCGGCGGTCTCGACGGCCGGGCGCTCAGGCCCGGGGACGGGCTCGCGGCGGACGAGGCCCGCGCGCGTCTCGGCGAGCCCGCCGCCCTCGTCGCCCCCTGGCTCGACCGGTCGCCCGAGGCGATCCGCGTCGTGCTCGGGCCGCAGGACGATTACTTCGCGGAGCCCGAGATCGCGGCCTTCCTCGCCCGCGACTGGACGGTGAGCCCGAAGGGCGACCGCATGGCCTGCTTCCTCGACGGCACGCCGCTGACGCACGCCAAGGGCCACGACATCGTCTCGGACGGGATCGCCATGGGGGCGATCCAGGTGCCGGGCCAGGGCCTGCCGATCATCCTGATGGCCGACCGCCAGCCGACCGGCGGCTACCCGAAGATCGCCACCGTGATCGGGGCCGATCTCGGCCGCCTCGCCCAGGCGCAGGGGGGAACGCGGCTGCGCTTCCGCGCCGTGTCCGTCGCCGAGGCGGTGGCGGCGCGCCGCGCCGAGGCCGCCGCGCTGGAGCCGGCGATCGCGCTGGAGCCGGTGATCCGCACCACGTTCAGCTCCGAGTTCCTGCTCGGCCGCAACCTCATCGACGGCGTCGTCGGATGAGCCCCCGCACGGAATGACCGCGATGACCCAGCCTATCGGTGAGGGGGCGCTCGCCCCGAACCGCACCGTCTCCCCCTTCGCCGACGCGGCCGCGGCCCGCCGCGCCATCCGGAGCGGCGCCTGGCGCGGCCATACCTCGGGCCTCGCGCCCGCTCATGTCCAGGGCAACCTGATGATCCTGCCGCAGGCGCTGGCGGCGGAGTTCCAGCGGTTCTGCCAGCAGAACCCGAAGCCCTGCCCGGTGCTCGCGGTCTCGCAGCCGGGGGCGCGCGACCTGCCGGCGCTCGGCGCCGACCTCGACATCGCCACCGACGTGCCGGCCTATCGCGTCTTCGAGAACGGCGAGATGGTCGCCGAGGTCACAGACCTCACCGGCCTGTGGCGGGACGACCTCGTCACCTTCGTGCTCGGCTGCTCCTTCTCCTTCGAGGCGGCCCTGATCGAGGCCGGGATCCCGCTGCGGCACGTGGCCGAGGGCCGCAACGTCGCGATGTACCGCACCGCCATCGAGACCAAGCCCGCCGGCCCCTTCCACGGGCCGCTCGTGGTCTCGATGCGGCCGATGACGGCTGCCGATGCGATCAAGGCCGTTCAAGTGACGGCGCGCGTGCCGGCGGTGCACGGCGCGCCGGTCCATCTCGGCGACCCAGGCCTCATCGGCATCGCCGACCTCGCCAAGCCGGATTTCGGCGACCCGGTCGCGATCGCGCCCGACGAGATCCCGGTCTTCTGGGCCTGCGGGGTGACGCCCCAGGCGGTGGCGATGGCGGCGCGGCCCCCGCTCTGCATCACCCACGCCCCCGGCCACATGCTGATCACCGACCTCATGAACCGCGACCTGCCGTTCCTGTGACCCCCTGAAAGCCCGACGACCCGCCCGAGGAGGACCCCTGCCATGTGGTTGAAGGACACCAATCCCGAGGAGCGCCGGGTGCTCGGCGCGGCGTTCGCCGGTTACGGCGTCGATGCCTTCGACTACATGGTCTACACCTTCATCATCCCGACCCTCGTCGTGGTCTGGGGCCTGACCAAGGTCGAGGCGGGCAACATCGCCACCGCCGCCCTCGTCACCTCGGCGGTCGGCGGCTGGGCCGCGGGCATCCTCGCCGACCGCTACGGCCGCGTCCTCGTCCTGCAGGGCACGGTGGCGTGGTTCACGCTGTTCACGGTGCTGAGCGGCTTCACCCAATCCTACGAGCAGCTTCTCTTCACCCGCGCCATGCAGGGCTTCGGCTTCGGCGGCGAGTGGTCGGTGGGCTCGGTGCTGATCGCCGAGGCGATCCAGGCGCGCTACCGCGGCAAGGCGGTCGGCCTCGTCCAGTCGAGCTGGGCGGTGGGCTGGGCCTGCGCGGCGATCGCCTTCTGGGCGGTCTTCGCGCTGGCCGAGCCGGCCCTCGCCTGGCGGGTGCTGTTCTGGCTCGGCGCGCTGCCGGCGATCCTGATCGTCTGGATCCGCCGCAGCATCGCGGATCCGGAGGTCTATCGCGAGACCCGCGCCGCGATGCGCCGGGTCGGCGACGCGGGCAACTTCCTCGACATCTTCTCCCGCGACCTGGTCGGCCGCACCGCGCTGGCGAGCCTGCTCGCCACCGGCATGCAGGGCGGCTACTACGCGGTGACCACCTGGCTGCCGACCTACCTGAAGACCGAGCGCAACCTCTCGGTGCTCAACACCAGCGGCTACCTGCTGATCCTGATCCTCGGCTCGTTCCTCGGCTATCTCACCAGCGCCTGGCTCTCGGACCGCATCGGCCGGCGCAAGGGCTTCATCCTGTTCGGCTTCTGCGCCGGGATCCTGGTGCTCGCCTACACGCTGATCCCGGTCACCGACGCCATGATGCTGGTGCTCGGCTTCCCCCTCGGCTTCTTCCTGTCCGGCGTGTTCTCCGGCATGGGCGCCTTCCTGGCCGAACTGTTCCCGAGCCGGGTGCGGGGCTCGGCGCAGGGGTTCTGCTACAATTTCGGCCGGGCGGTCGGTGCGATCTGCCCGGCGCTGGTCGGGCATCTCAGCGGCTCGCTGACGCTCGGTTTCGCCATTGGCGTCGTGGCGGGGGCGGCTTACTGCCTCGTGATCGTCGCGGCCTTCCTCCTGCCGGAGACCGTGGGCCGCGACCTCGACACGCAGGGTGAGCCGGCCCGCCGGGACCAGGCGGCGGCGGCCTGAGAGGAGAGACGAAGGATGGGTGAGGTCGATCTCAACGCGGATCTCGGCGAGGGCTACGGCGCCTATGCCTGCGGCGATGACGGGGCCATGCTCGGCCTCGTCACCTCGGCCAACGTCGCCTGCGGGCTGCATGCGGGCGATCCCGAGATCATGGCGGCGACCTTCCGGCTCGCCCGCGCGCGGGGCGTGGCGGTGGGGGCCCCTCCCGGCTTCCCCGATCTCTGGGGCTTCGGCCGGCGCCGGATGCCGTTCACGCCGGCCGAGATCGAGCGGCTCGTCGCCTATCAGGTCGGGGCCGCCCAGGCGCTGGCCAGCTATGCCGGCCACCGCGTCACCTATGTGAAGGCGCATGGGGCCCTCGCCAATCTCGCCGCGGCCGAGCGGGAGGTCGCCGACGCCATCGCCCGCGCGGTGAAGGCCGTCGACCCGGGCCTCGCGCTGCTCGCCATCGCGCTCACCGCGCAGGTGGAGGCCGGCGAGGCGCAGGGGCTCGCGGTGCATCAGGAGATCTTCGCCGATCGCGGCTATACCGAGGACGGCCAGCTCATCGCCCGCGGCAAGCCGGGCGCCCTGATCACGGACGCGCAAGAGGCCGCCGACCGGGTGCTCGCCATGGTGGAGGCGGGGGCGATCATCACGGCGCAAGGCGCGCGCCTGCCGACGCCGATCCGCTCGATCTGCGTCCACGGCGATTCCGATCACGCCGTCGCCACGGCCCGCACCGTGCGCGCGCGGCTCGAAGGGGCGGGCGTGCGGCTCGCGGCCTTCGCGGCCTGATCAGGCGACGGCCGCTTCGTCCAGCCATTCCGTGAAGGTGAGGCGGGACCAGCCGGAGGTCGGGGCCAGCGGCGTCGGCGGGCGATGCGGGTTCAAGGGGCGGAGCGGCCGCTTCGGCGGCAGGGGGCGCTTCGGGCGCCCCGGCTTCACCGGGCTGCCGCGCGAGGTGATCGCGCGGGCCCAGCTCCAGACGACCGGCCGGCCCTGCCGGTCCATGCAGGTGAGGCGATCGACGGGGCCGAGCCACACGCAGGAGCGCATCGACCAGGCATGGCCGTCCGCGACGAAGGCGACGGTCTCCAGATCGAGGTCGAAGATGAACGTGTCGTCGCCGATCCAGCCGACGAGCTCGCAGGCGGGCGAGAACAGGGGCTCCACCGCGGCAGATCTCCCGCGCTGAGGGTCCGAGGTCTCGATATGCGCAAGGTGGCCCCGCCTGTGAAGGGCTGCGGCCCGAAATGTCGCGGCGCCCGCGCGCGGTGGTTCGACGGGGGTCTCAGACCTCCGCGTCGAGGTCGCGCCCGCGCGTCTCGGGCAGCATCAGGGCGGCCAGCGTGCCGACGAGGCTGAAGGCGGCGAGGTAGTAGGCCGGCGCCATCCGATCGCCGGTCGCGGCGATCAGCCAGTTGATCACGTAGTTGGTGCTGCCGCCGAACAGGGAGACGGCGAGGGCGTAGACGATGGAGAGCCCGGCGCTGCGGACCGAGCGCGGCAGGGACTCCGGGATGCCGACGATGATCGCCGCCGCGTTGATCGAGGACAGGGCGGAGAGCAGGAAGGTCACCGCATAGACCGCGGCCGGGCCCGGTGAGCGCAGCAGCCAGGCGAAGGCCGGCACCGCCAGGACGAGGATGAGGGCGCGCGGCCAGATCATCACCGGCCGGCGGCCGAAGCGGTCGGCGAGGAGGCCGCCGAGCAGCGGGAAGGCCACGGAGGCGAGGCCCAGCGCGATCGGCACCGCGGTCGCGGCGGTCTCGCTGAGGCCGAGCGTGGCGCCGGCATAGACCGGCATGTTGGTGCCGACCGCGTTCGAGACCGTCGAGGCGGCGATGACCAGGAAGGTCAGCCCGAGGAGGCGCCCGTGATCGCGCAGCAGCCGGGCGATCACGGCCGCCGTCGAGGCCGCCGCGCCCGGATCCGCGCCGGTCCCGGCGGTCTCGGGCAGGTGGCTGCGGATGACGAGGCCGACCGGCACGACGGCGAGGCCGACGAGGAACATCACGCGCCAGCCCCAGGCGGTCATGGCGGCGTCGCCGACCGCGAGGGCCAAGGCCGTGGCCAGGAGGCCGGCGAGGAGCGCCGCGCAACCCTGGCTCGCGATCTGCCAGCTCGCCACGAAGCCACGCCGGCCCGGCGGCGCCGCCTCGAGCAGGTAGGCGGTCGAGGGGCCGACCTCGCCGCCGAGCGCCAGGCCCTGGATCAGCCGGCCGGCGACGACGATGGCCTGCGCCCAGCCGCCGATCTGCGCGTAGCCCGGGCAGGCCGCGAGCATCAGCATGCCCAGCGCCATCAGCCCGATGGTGAGGAGCATTGCCGGCTTGCGCCCGGCCCGGTCGGCGAAGGCGCCGATGAGGGCGCCCCCGATCGGGCGCATCACGTAGCCGATGCCGAACAGGGCGAGGGAGGCGAGCAGGCTGTGGCTCGCATCGGCATCGGGGAAGAAGGCCTCGCCGATCGGCTTGGCGAAGAAGGCGTAGACGGTGAAGTCGTAGAATTCGAGCGCGTTGCCGAGCACCACGGCGCCGACCGCCTTGCGGTCGAGGGCCGCGTGCGTCGCCTGGACGGGGGATCTCGCATCCATGCCTGTCGGTCCCGCGATCCGCTCAGCGGCCGGCTTCGTGCCGGGGGCGGACCGGCGCCGGCCGGCAGCGGGCGGCGAGGTGGTCGGGTCGTGAAGGCATTCGGCCGTGGCTCCCGTCGGGCAGTGCGCGTGCCGAGGCGAGATAGGGCGCGCGGGCGGCGGCCGAACCACCCGCGGCGTTCACGCCTCGGCGAGCCTTATCCGATCATCAGGAGGTTGAGTCCGGCCTTGCGGAAGCCCTCCTCGGCGATCTTCAGGTCGAGGCCGTAGGAGGCGATGTCGTCCGCGACCGGGTCGAGGGCCGGGTCGCGGTGCTGGTGCAGGTGCTTGATGAAGCTGTGGCAGGTCGTGCAGGTCTCGACCTGGATGTCGCCCGAGACCTCGTCGAGCCCGTAATAGCTGATGCCCTCGCCCGAGCCGCAGGCGGTGCAGCGGATGCGCACGTGGTTCCACTGGGTGCCGCAGAGGGAGCAGGCGAGGTAGCGCGCCTTGTCGGCGGGCGTCCAGCCGACGATCAGGCTCGCCACCGGCGCGCCGCCGCAGGCCGGGCAGACCCCGTCCGCCACCGGCTTCAGGGCCTTGGCGTCGAGCCCGGCCGCCTGCCCGGCGAGGCAGATCTGCAGCGCTGCCGCCACGTAGACGCATTCCGCCACCCGCTCGACGGGGATCGCGCCCTCGAAGAGCTGCACGGCGAGGTCGAGTCTGTCCTCGCGGGAGCTTTTGCGCAGGGTGTCGACGGCGTCGCGCGCCGGGGCCGGGGCGGTGCCGAGTTCGAGCCTCGCGAGCAAAGCGGCCATCACCTCGGGGAAGTCGGCGTCGAGCCCCTGGCGCGAGAGCGGCGGCATGCCGTGCTCCAGGCGCAGCGCGGTGTCGGCATCGGCGGGGGGCCGGGCGGCCGGGCGCTCCGCCTGGACGGCCGCCTGTGCCTCCGCGACCTGGGCCAGGAAGGCGAGATAGCCGCCGAGCGGGTGGTCGGGCGCCAGCGTCCGCAGGCGCTTGGCCCGGGCGGCGAAGAGCGTGTCGGGCGCGGGCAGGCGCACGAAGGGCACCGAGCCGGAGATGCCGATGCGCTCGGGCTCGGGCTTCAGCTCGCGGGGCCGTCTCGGGGCGTCGGACGCGGGCTCGGGCGCCGCGCCCTTCGGCGCGGCGTTGCGCTTGAAGAAACGGGCCAACGCTCAGGATCCGCGCTTGTCCACGGAGCCGCGCTCCACCTTGCCGCCGGCGAGCTGCCGGAACCACTTGCGGTGGTGCCGGTAGGCCCAGCCGCCCGTCACCGTGCCGCGCACCATGGCCCGGCCGGTGCCGCGCACCCAGATGCCCGCATAGATGTGAACCACGATGATCGCGATGGCGATCACGGCGGCCAGCGAGTGGAACAGCAGCGCCCAGCGCTGCGTCTCGATCGAGGTCCAGCCGGCGAAATACTCGTGCCAGATGGCCAGCCCGGTGACGAACATGATCCCGATCAAGGCCGTCTGGCCCCAGAACACGCCCTTCTGACCAGCATTGTACTTGCCGAGCTCCGGCAGGCGGTCCTCGCGGTTGGTCACCACGTCACCGATATGCTTCGTCCACTCGACATCGTCCTTGTTGGGGATGTTGAGTTTCCAGAAGCGGATGAAGAGCAGCGCGAAGCTGACCACCAGCGCGACGCCGAGCCAGGGATGGATCGCCCGTGTCGCCTGGCCCCCGCCGAACAGGCCGGTGAGGAAGTTCAGGAAGGGCGTGAACATGGCCAGGCCCGACAGGGTCAGCAGCGTGAACAGGATCGCGGTGATCCAGTGGTTCACGCGCTGCAGGCCCGTGTAGCGCGGCACGTAGAGGATCTCGTGCGGCTCGCTCCGGGTCTCGCGGAGCGGACGGCTCTCGCCGTCCCGGATGTCGGTATGGATCGTCATAGCACCCGTTTCGGCAGGACGATGTCTCATGGAATGGAGCGCACGGCCCGGGCGCTTCAAGCCCGGGCCGTGCGCGAGGCCATGCGCGCAGCGCGTGGGATCAGTGAGGCCGCGCCTCGCCGCCCGTGCGCTCGCGGGTCTCCTTGTCGAGCTCGACCGCCTCGTCCTCCTCCTCCGGCACCACCTCGTTCGGGCCGGCGGTGACGTAGTGGAAGAAGCCCGCGACCGCCGCGAAGCCCATCGCGGCGAGACCGAACACCTTCGCCCCGCCCTTCCAGAAGGCGACGAGCGGCGAGATCTTCGGGTCGTTCGGCAGGCCGGCATAGAGGCTCGGCTTGTCGTTGTGGTGGAGCACGTACATCACGTGCGTGCCGCCCACGCCCGCCGGGTCGTAGAGGCCGGCATGCTTGAAGCCGCGCGACTGCAGGTCCTCGACCCGCTCGTGCGCCTGCTCGATCATGGCCTGCTTGGTGCCGAACATGATCGAGCCCGTCGGGCACGCCTTGGCGCAGGCCGGGGCCTGACCCACCGCGACGCGGTCCGAGCACAGGGTGCACTTGTAGGCCTTGTGGTCCTTCTCGGAGAGCCGCGGAATGTTGAAGGGGCAGCCCTTCACGCAATAGCCGCAGCCGATGCAGTTCTCCTCGACGAAGTCCACGATGCCGTTCGAGTACTGCACGATGGCGCCGGGGGACGGGCAGGCCTTGAGGCAGCCCGGCTCGGTGCAATGCATGCAGCCGTCCTTGCGGATCAGCCACTCGAGATTGTTGGTCTCGGGGTTCTCGTATTCCGTGAACCGCATCAGGGTCCACGTCTTCGGCGTCAGGTCGTGCGGGTTGTCGTAGACGCCGGTGTTCACACCGACGTCGTCGCGCAGGTCGTTCCACTCCTCGCATGCCGCCTGGCAGGCCTTGCAGCCGATGCACTTCGACACGTCGATGAGCTTGGCGACCTCCATCTGGGCGCGGATGGCCGGCGGCTGGTCCGTGGAGGCGGAGCGCTGCCGGATGTCGAGGGAGCTGTAGTCAGCCATCTGTCATGCTCCCTCAGGCCACGGCGTCAGCCGGAGGCGTCGTCGCCTCGATGTTGACGAGCCAGGCCTTGAACTCGGGCGTCTCGGTGTTGGCGTCGCCGACGACCGGGGTGAGCGAGTTCGGGTGCCATCCTTTCTTGGTGTGGCCGATGAAGCCCCAGTGCTGGGGAATACCCACCACGTGGACCGTCTTGCCGTCGCAGATCAGCGGCTTGACGCGCTTGGTCACCACGGCCTTCGCCTTGAGCGAGCCGCGCTTCGACCAGACGCGGACCCAGCCGCCCTTGACGATGCCCTTCTCCTTGGCAAGCTCCTCGGAGATCTCGACGAAGGCCTCCGGTTGGAGGATCGCGTTGATCTTCGCGTGCTTGGTCCAGCCGTGGAAGTGCTCGGTGAGCCGGTAGCTCGTCGCCGCGTAGGGGAACTCCTCCGAGGTGCCGAGCTCGGCGAGGTCACCCTTGAAGATACGGGCGGCCGGAGCTCCCTTGATCTTCGGGAAGGCGACGTTCTGCACCGGGGACTCGAACGGCTCGTAATGCGTCGGGAAGGGCCCGTCGCGCATGAGGCCGCGGGTCCACAGGCGGGCGACGCCCTCCTGGTTCAGGATGAACGGACCGACATTCTTGTCGGGGGCGATGGTCGCGCCGTAATCCGGCACGTCGAAGCCGACCCACTGCTTGCCGTTCCACTCGATGAGCTTCTTCTTCTCCGACCACGGCTTCCCCTCGGGGTCGCACGAGGCGCGGTTGTAGAGAACCCGCCGGTTGGCCGGCCAGGCGAAGGCCCAGTTCGGCGCGATGCCGCGATTGCCGGGATCGGTGTTGTCCCGGCGGGCCATGGTGTTGCCCTTCTCCGTGTAGCAGCCGGAATAGATCCAGCAGCCGCAGGCGGTCGAGCCGTCATCCTTGAGCTGGGCGAAGCCGTCGACCTGGCGGCCGGCGGGGATCGTCTGGCCGTTGAGGTCCTGCGTCGGCGCCACCGTGTAGCCGTTGAGCTCGCGCGCGAGCTCGACCGGCGTCGGCGATTCCGCGATGGCGTAGTCCCATTTCAGGTTGACGATCGGGTCGGGGAAGGCACCCCCCTCCTTCTCGTACAGGGCCTTCACGCGCAGGTAGATCTCGGACATGATCTCGATGTCCGAGCGGCACTCGCCCGGCGGCTCCTGCGCCTGCCAATGCCATTGCAGCCAGCGGCTCGAATTCGAGAGCGAGCCCTCCTCCTCGGCGAAGAGGGTGGTCGGCAGCTCGAACACCTCGGTCTGGATCTTGGACGGGTCGACCGGATTGTACTCGCCGTGATTCTCCCAGAACCGAGCGGTCTCGGTCTTGAGCGGATCCATCACCACGACGAACTTCATCTTGGAGAAGGCTTCCGTCATCTTGGCGCGGTTGGGGAACGACAGCAGGGGGTTGAAGCCCTGGATGACGTAGCCCGTCATCTTGCCCTGCTTGGCGAGCTCGAACCCACGGATGATGTCGTAGGTCGGCACGTCGAGCTTGGGCAGATAGTCGTAGGCCCAGTCGTTCTCCTTCTGCGCCTTGTCGCCCCACATCGCCTTCTGGAACGAGACGAAGAACTTGCTGTAGTTCTGCCAGTAGCTCGTCTGTCCCGGACGCAGCGGCTTGAACTGCCGCTTGGCGATGTAGCTCGCGTAGTCGGGCTCCTTCTCGATCGGGATGTTGAGATAGCCGGGGATGAGGTTGCTCATCAGCCCGATATCGGTCAGCCCCTGGATGTTGGAGTGCCCGCGCAGGGCGTTCATGCCGCCGCCGAGCATGCCGATATTGCCGAGCAGCGTCTGCACGATGCACATCGCGCGGATGTTCTGCGAGCCCTTGGAGTGGTGCGTCCAGCCGAGGGCGTAGAGCGAGGTCATCGTCCGCTCCGGCGCAGCCGTCGTGGCGATCATCTCGCAGACCTTGAGGAAGGTCTCCTTCGGCGAGCCGCAGATCCGCTCGACCATCTCGGGCGTGTAGAGCGCGACGTGCTTCTTCAGGAGCTGCATGACGCAGCGCGGGTGCTGCATCGTCTCGTCGACGACGGCGTAGCCGTCGGGTCCGATCTCGTAGTCCCAGCTCGTCTTGTCGTAGTCGCGCTTGTCCGTGTCGTAGCCGGCGAAGAGGCCGTCCTCGAACGTGTAGCCCTCGCGCACGACGTAGCCGGCATTGCTGTAGGCCGAGACGTAGCGGTGCTGGAGCTTGTCGTTGTCGAGCAGGTACTTCGCCACGCCCGACAGGAACGCGATGTCCGTCCCCTGCCGGATCGGGCAGTAGAGATCGGCCACCGAGGCCGTGCGCGTGAAGCGCGGGTCGATGACGATGAGCTTGGCGTTGTTATGCGCCTTGGCCTCGACGACCCATTTGAAGCCGCAGGGATGCGCTTCGGCGGCGTTGCCGCCCATCACGGTAATGACGTCCGCGTGCTTGATGTCCATCCAGAGGTTGGTCATCGCACCGCGTCCGAAGGAGGGCGCCAAACTGGCGACCGACGGACCGTGTCAAACCCTGGCCTGATTGTCGAAGACCAGGGCCCCCATGCTTCGGACCACCTTGTAGGTCGCCCAGGCCGTCTCGTTCGTGGTGGCCGAGGCCCCGAGGAAGCCGGTGCTGATCCAGCGGTTCACCGTGAGGTCGCCGTTCTTGGCGACGAAGTTCTTGTCGCGGTCGTCCTTCAGGAGGCGCGCGACGCGGTCGAGGGCGAAGTCCCAGGAGACGCGCTTGAACTCCGCCGAGCCGGGCGCCCGGTAGAGCGGGTACTTCGTGCGGGTCTCGGACTGCACGAAGTCGAGCAGCGCCGAGCCCTTCGGGCAGAGCGTGCCGCGGTTGACCGGATGATCCGGATCGCCCTCGACATGCATCACCGCCGAGCGGGCGTTCTTCGACCTGTCGCCGAGGCTGTACAGGATGACGCCGCAGGCCACCGAGCAGTAGGGGCAGGTGTTGCGGGTCTCGCGCATCTGCGCGAGCTTGAACGGGCGTACCGCTGCGGCCATGGCAGGTTCGAGACCGCCGAAGCCGAGGGCGCCCAGCGTGCCGCCCGCGAGGCCGCTTCCGACCCCCTTGAGCAGGCCACGCCTGGAGACCTGGACCGTCATGGTGTGTGTTTTCCCCAAAGAAGGCGAGCTAGTCTAATTCCAACTTGTCCCACAAGCCTCTGGCGAAGCAAGTGCGGTTGCGTGACACAGCACCCCCGGATGTTGCGGGAATGCATCACGTTCGGCGGGCCGGTTCAGTCCGTTCCGCAGAGAAAAATAAGACCGGTCGCCCGGCGTGGTCGGATCTATTTCGCCGGAGCGGCCGGATTCTGGCCCGACGGTCCCGGGGTCCGGTGCTCGAGCGGCGCCTGCGGCTCGGTCCCGGGGGTGGAGCCGGTCGCGGCGCCCGGCACGGGACGCTCGGCATTCTCCGAGGTCGAGCGGCCGCCGGGATCGGGCGCGTCCTTCGCGGCGGATTGCTCGCGGGGCACCGGCGCCTGGCTCCAGCCGTCATTGGCGCTGCGGCTCTTGTCGCCCATCACGTCCTGACCCTTGATGGCGTCCTCGGCCCGGACGGCGGTCGCCGCGGTGCCGAGCAGGATCAGGCAGGCGGCGCTGGCGGCTAAGCCGTTGCGGGAAAGGGCCATTGTCAGGGTTCCGGCAGGGTGTCGGGCGGTGGCCGGGTAACGCGAGGGTGGGGTGCCGGTTCCGGGCGGCAGGCTCAGCGGCCGAGCAGGTCGGCTTCCGCCACCGCCAGCGCCGCGACCTGCTCGCGCGCTACGGCACGGGTGCTGCGCCGCCGGATCAGGGCCCCGAGGCCGACGACGAGGAGCGCCCCGAACGCCCCGAGCCCGACCGGCAGGCTTCCGCGCAGCGCGACGGGCAGCGCCTCGGCGAGGCCCTGCTGCACGAACCGGTCGGTGCCGATCATCTCGCCGGCGACCCAGCCGAGCAGGCCGCCGCCGAACCAGATCAGGATGGGGAAGCGCTCGATCAGGCGGGTGATCAGGCTGGCGCCCAGAACGAGGAGCGGGACCGACAGGGCGAGGCCGATGACGAAGAGCTCGTCGTGCCCCCGCGCCGCGCCCGCCACCGCGACGACGTTGTCGAAGCTCATCACCGCATCGGCCACGACGATGGTCCGGATCGCCCGCGCGAGGCTCGCCTCCTCCGTGACCGCGCTGCCCGCCTCCTCCTCGCCGCGTACCAGCTTCACCGCGATATGAAGGAGCACGAGGCCGCCGGCGACCTTGAGCAGCGGAACCGCGAGCAGCCACGAGACGATGACGGCGAAGGCGATGCGCAGCAGCGCCGCCGCCAGCGCACCGAGGATCACGCCGACGCGCCGGACCCGCGGCGGCAACCCGCGGCAGGCCAGCGCGATGACCACCGCGTTGTCGCCCGACAGGACGATATCGATCCAGACGATCTGGAGCAGGGACAGCAGGAAGGCGGAGGTCAGGTAGTGATCCACGCGCGGACCCTTTCGGACCGGAGCTGCCCGCAGGCCTCCGCGGGAACCCGGATCTCTCTCGGTGCCGGGCCTATGGCGCGGCTCCTGGGCGGAATTGAGAGGGCGCGGTCAGGCGCGGCGCTTCTCGTCGTGATCGGTCTGGCGATCGGCCCGATCTCGGCGGCGCGGGCCGAGCCGGCCTCGACCCTGCAGGAGATGTGGGCGAGGCTCGGCACCTGCACCGGCCGGATCCGGATGCCGAAGGAGGCGTCCGGCTCCGAGGTCACCGTGCTGTTCACCGTGCGGCGCGACGGGAGCCTGCAGGGCCGGCCGCGCATCCCCCATTCCCGCCTCGTCGGCGACGAGCCGAGCCGGCGCGATTTCGTCGCCGCGGCGCTCGGCGCGCTGGGCGCCTGCTTCCCCTTGCCGCTCACGGAGGGGCTCGGCGGCGCGGTCGCCGGCCGGCCGTTCCGCTACCGGATCACCAGCGGGACGCGCGGCGCCTGAGGCGGCTGCGGAGCGCGTGCGCCGACAGCGGCGGCCCGCTGTCTCCTCGGCCCGCCGGCGGGCCGATTGCGCCGGGCCGGCGCGCACGGCGACATTGCCCTCTCGTGAATCGACGGGAGGCAGAGCGATGATGACCGAAGGCGAGGACGCGGCGATCACGGAGGTCGCGACGGTGGCGACCCTGCGCGCCATCATCAACCACTTCGTCGAGCGCGACTGGCGGACCTTCACCGAGATCCACGCGGCCCTGCCGACGACCGTCGGCGAGCTGGTCTCGGAGGACTATCAGAGCTTCCGCGAGAAGGTCCTCGCGCGGGCGGAGCACCTCTACTTCACGCGCCGCTGACAGACCGCATCCGGCGGCGTCGGGACCGGACGCGGAAACGCCCCGGGAGCAGGGCTCCCGGGGCGTTTCGCGGCTCAGCGGGCCAGGTTGATCGGGCTGGGGACGCTTAAGCCAGCCGTCGGGCTCAGTACGAGCCGAACTTGTAGTTGATGCCGGCGCGGACGACGGCGAACTCGGTGTCGTTGCGGCGGCTGGTGGCGCCGGAGATGACGGTGACGCCGGTGCTGCTGAGGGCGACCGGGATGCCGGTGGCGCCGACGGCGAACAGGCCGTTGTTGCGGTTGCCCTGGTCGAGGTTCACGTACAGGCCTTCCACCTTCAGCGTCACGGCCGAGGAGCGGAAGAAGTTCAGGAACGAGTCGGTGGGCAGGGCGTACTCGACGCCGCCGCCGACGGTCCAGCCGGTCTGGAACTCGTCGCGGGTGAAGTTGGGCAGGCCGAAGTCGCGGCCGCCGCCCGAGCCGTAGGCGAAGCCGCCGGTGGCGTAGACGAGGGTGCGGTCGAAGGCGTAGCCGAGGCGGCCGCGCACGGTGCCGAAGTAGTCGAGGCCGGTCACGCCGTTCGGGTTGAAGGCGGCGGCGCCGGCGGCCAGCGGGCTGGTGGCCAGGAAGCGGTTCCGGTCACGGCCGAAATCGACGTACTGGGCGTCGGCCTCGACGCCGACCACCACGCCCGAGCCCGGGGTGAACTGATAGTTGTAGCCGATCTGGCCACCGCCGACGAAGCCCTCGGCCGAGCGCTGGCCGGCGAAGGCGATGACCTGCGGGCCGGGATTGGCGAAGACGCCGTAGGCGGCCGGGACGGCGGCGACGGTGGCGCCGCGGTCATTGCCGGTGCCGAAGCCGTAGCCGGCGTTGAAACCGGCGTAGAAGCCCGTCCAGGTGAAGACCGGCACCGGGGTGAAGACCGGCGGCGGGGCAGCGCGGCGCGGAAGGTCGGCAGCGGCGGCGGCGGCGGTCATGCCGGCGAGAACGGTCGATGCGAGGAGAAGCTTCTTCATGGTCCGTGTCCTTTCTTCCCCGTCCATCCGGGGAACGTGAGGACATGGAAAACCAGATCGGCCGCTCCCCCGGTAGTGCTGCGACGCAACACCGATTTCGGGGGTGTCCGGACGATCATTCTCCATGTGCGGGAGCGCACATCGATGATCGGCCTCCGGTGAATGCCGGTGAAAGCCCTTCGCGCGTTAGAGGATCATCAACACAATGCTCCGCAGCCTGAGAACGACGGGCCGCTCGGCGCGCGAAATAGATCCGGACACGCCTGGAAATCTTGCCGGTTCCTGCGGCCGCGCCCCGGATCCTCCGGCCCATCATCCGATGGCCGCGCTCAGACGCGGGAACCGGCCCAAGGCTCGTCACCCAGCCGGCACGATCGACCAGGCCGGCGCGACAGGGCCTGCCTCTGGACATCGCTCTCGGGGAAGCCAGTTTCCCGACCTGCGAAATCCGACGAAGGCCGATCGAGATGGGCCGCAAACCTCTCGCCCCTGCGGGTCTCGCTGCGCTTGCGGGGCTCATCGTCGGCCTGGGCCTGTCCCACCCGCTCGCCGCGCCCGGTGCGACGCCGACCGATGACGAACTCCACTTCTGCCTGGGCGTGCTTCCCTCCTACGCCTCCCGGACGCAGGCGGAACTCGACGGTCTGTGGCGCGAGGCACAGCCGCTGACCGCGCGCCCGCGCTCCGGCCTGGCGCCGCCCCCGGCCGGCGATCCGCGTGTCGACGACGCGTATGCGGGCGTCATCCAGAGGATCAGACGCTACCTCGACGCGCGAAAGGCCGGAGCGGCCGCGCGCGGGGGCAGAGCCTCGCCCGCCGGTCTCGCCGAGAGCGGCCGGCGGCAGGTGGCGCGCTGCTTCGCGGCGGGCGACCGCTTCTTCAACTCGACATGCTGGTCGGCCTGCCTGGACAGGGCGGCCGAGGGCGCGCTCGATGCGCTCTACGGCACCCTGAACGCGTGCACGGAATCCTGCCCGGGCAAGCGCGAGCAGGCGGCAGCCTGCAGCCGGGTGGATCGCTGCCTCAGGATCGGTGATCGCCTGCCGATCTAGAGCGCTCTCCACCGACGTGGATACCGGTTCGGCGCCACCGCTTGAAGGCAGATCGCGGTCCGGAGACTGTCGTCGTCGGCGCGGACTGGCGACCCCGGTAGGGCTCGAACCTACGACCTGCCGCTTAGAAGGCGGCTGCTCTATCCAGCTGAGCTACGGAGTCTGAGGTGCCAGCGCCGGCCGAAACACCACGGTCGGCTCTCAGGGTCAAGGGCCGACCTGTGCGCGGAAAATGGCTCGCCGGACGGGCCGGGGCCGGCCTCAATAGCTGCTCCGGATCAGGCAGCTCGGGCACAGGGCGCCCTCGGCGGCCGCCCGGGAGGCGAAGGGCCGGCTCTTGCCGCCGCGCGGCGTGGCCGCCGCCAGCGTGGTCGCCAGCTTGACGTCCTGGGGCGCGGATTTCTGCGCGGCCGAGGATTGGGCCGTGAGCGCGTGAAGCAGCTCGAGCTCCCAGTCCTTCGGCTTGTAGATCCTGGCCCGGCGCGACGTCTCGCCCTGGAGCAGGGCCAGGCCGGATGCGGCCTCGCGCAGGCGTGTTCCGGGCGGGGCCCAATCCTCCACCGTCCGGCCGGTGATGGCGAGGACGTAGCTGCGCGTCTCGAGCGGGAGGTTGCCCTTGCCCGCGAGCCAGTTCGCGACCCGTCCCGGGCCGCCGTTATAGGCCGCGGCCGCCAAGCCGATATTGCCGAAGCGGCGCGTCAGCTCGCTCAGGAAGGCCGCGGATTTCGGGAGGGCCTCGGCCGGATCGAAGGGGTTCTTCAGGCCCCGGATCGCGGCCGTGGTCGGCATGAACTGGGCGATGCCCTGTGCGCCGGCCCGGCTGACCGCCCGCTCGTTGAAGCCGCTCTCCTGCTTGATGAGCCGCAGGAAGTAGTCGATCGGCACGGCATGCGCCGCCGCCGCCTCGCGCGCCATGCGCTTCACCTCCGTGACGTCCCGCACCGGACCGGTGGCGGGCATCGCCTGGGCGGGCAGCGAGGCGGCCCGCACCAGGATGGGCAGGGTGGCGTCCGCCTTGAGCTGCAGGGTTCGCGTCTCGCCCTCCGCCGGCAGGCCGTCCGGGATCGAGCCGGCCCGCGCCGTCGACAGAGCGCCGCACAGGGTGGCGCCGGCCAGGAGGATGAGCAGAGGTCGCAAGTGTCGAGTCCTTGCCCGCATGGTCGAGAGGGGATGGATGAAGTCTTGCCGCAGGGTGACGAGAATCGATCTTCTGAAGATCACCTCACGTTTCGGTTGTCTGTCTTGTTGTGTGGAAGCATCTGCCCTATCTCCCGCTTCGAAGCCCAGGAGGTCCGATCATGGTCAGGATTGTCGCGACGACGCTCGCCATCCTCTTCGCAACCGCCGGGCTCGCCGCCGACGGCCGGCATCATCCCGCCCGCCGCCCGGCCCACGGCGCCGGGACGCTGGACCCGGCCTCCGAGGCCCGCATCACCCAGGCGCCCGACCGTTCGACCGCCCCCGCGCGCCCCATCTCGGAATCCGAGGCCAAGAACGCGCCCGTCCGCGGCTCGTCGGCGCCGGTCACCTGCAACGACCAGAACGCCTCCTCGCCGACCTGCTACACGGCGACCCAGCAGGCCCGGCCCATCACCCGCTGACGCCGCGGGCCAGACCCGCCGAGCCGCCGCGACCATCGGGCGGCTCCCAAGCCTTCGTTTCGACGCGCTCTGTTTCGCGGAACCGGCGACCCCGTCCGCGGACAATGCGCGCGGGTTCTCAGCTCTTGGCCACCACGACCGTGCCGGCCGGGGCCGCCGCCTCCGGCGCGTCCGCCGGCCCGATGGTGAAATCGACGGCCCGCCGCTGCTCGTCGAGGGCGCGCAGGAACGCCTCGCCGGCCTCGGCATCCTTGAAGCGCCACAGGCGGTTGCGGGCGCCCTCGAAGATCAGCGAGTAGACCGCGAGCTGGATGCCTTCGCGCACGGCCAGCGTCGTCGGCGAGTTCTTGGTGAAGCCGGCCTCGGCCTGGAGAAGCTGGTCGACGGCAGCGAAGCGGAACACGGTTCCGTTGACGAGGACCGAGTAGATCGTCTTGGTCGTGGTGACCGAGGCCATCACGCGCCCGGTCTGCACGCTCACCGCGCGCAAGGCCACCGTGACGATGTCCTGCCGGTACTGCGTGTTGGCGCCGATGCCGAGGTAGTTCGCCCCGATGCCGCCGGTCGTCTCGTTCGAATCGTAGCCGACGATGCCGCCCTGGAGGGCGATGCCGGCGAACCGGAGCGGCGGCAGGCCCTTCGCCTTCGGGCCCTCCACCGCCGTGCGGGTGTTCTGGATGATCTGCCGCTCCTGCAGCAGCGAGGCCAGCTCGTTGCGCTCGACGACGTTGAACCAGCGTCCGCCGCCGGCCTTGACCAGGACATCCATCAGGATGGGGGCGCCGCCCTGGGTGGTGGCGCGCGAGAACTCGGCGAAGTTGTCGTTCGGCTTGTTCTGTCCCGTCAGGTCGGGAAAGCTGTAGACCGCGACGTCGAGCGGTTGGACCGGCGGCGGCAGCTTGTCGAGGATGACGCCGGTCTTGGTCAGCGGGACGAGCGTCGCCGGCTGGGTCGCCGGGTCAAGGACGCTGCCGGTCGTCGCAATGCAGGCACTCAGCGCGCACGACAATAATCCCGCGGCTGCGGTATGCTTTACGACGTTCAACATTGAACTTCGCCCCCTGAATGTGCTTATTTTATGTGCTTATTTTTATAATTGTTTGCAGCCTTATAAAATCTTACGGATTCGTCGGAATGGACGTGCCATTGATGATGATCGTCGGTGTCGCCACCGTTCCGGCATTGCCGAGATTGCTGAGCGCCTGGTTCAGGCCGGACAGGTCGGGCGAGTTCTGGCCCGACTTGGCGCCGTAGCCCTGGGCCTGCGCCGTGGAGAGCAGGAACGTGCCGTTCAGCGGGTTGCCACCGAAGGTGGGGCTGACCGGCCGGTAGACTTGCTCGGTTGCAGCTGCCGGCAGGGCGGCCGCTGCGCCGCAGGCCGCCGACAGTGCAATGGTAAGCAAAATCTTCATTTGCAAGTTCCTATTCTGTAAAACAAGCTACAGAGCACCCCTTAACGTTTGATCAACAGGCCTCCATTGGGAAGGCGTGCGATGAGCATATTGATGGGCGCCGATCCCTGTGGCTGAATTACGCCAACGCTTAGTCCTTGAGTACCGACTAGCACAAGGTTCGACTGAAGGTTGCTGCCCGCTTGCAACACGCCCAAATTATTGCCACTGCCGATCAGGGCCGCTGTCGAGACGTTGTTGGTGCCGACCTGCAGGTGACCTGCGGTGTTGCCATTGCCGATCTGTAGAGTCTGGGCGAGTTGGTGGCCGGCATTGCGGGCGGCCATCTCGGGGGTCGGCATCGGCGGCGTGATGGGCTGCGCCATCGTCGGCGCGACCGCTGCGGCGGCCGGGCGCTGGATCAGCTGGATCGGGACCGAGACGCCGTTCGCCATCTGGGCGACGTAGACCGGATCGGCCTGGGCGCCGGCCGTGGCGGCCAGCAGGAGCGCGGCGGGGGCCGCGGCGCGGGCGCAGCGGCGGAGCATGCGGGCGCCGCGGGTCAGGGAGAATGGCATGAGGTGCTTCCTTGATCCCACTCGAGGGTGAGGTTGGCCGCGTAGTGCCCCTCCGCCGATCCATCCAACGTCACCGTCGAGAGGACCTCGTCCTGTCCGGGCCGGAGCGCGAAGCTCCCGCTCTGCACGTTGCGGCTCGTTCCGGTCGCGCTGTGCTTGTTCAGGGAGAAGAGGTAGCGGCCCTGGAGGTCTTCGTCGGAGCGGGCGAGCGCCTGGAGGCGGAGGTAGCCCGCGACGGGCTCGGCTTGGATCCGGCAGGTCACGGCCGCGGCCGAGGGGGTTGCCGGCAGGATCGTGGCGGCGAGGGCGGCCGCGAACCCGGACAGCGTGCGGTGGAAACGGGTTCCTGCCCGATGCGGGGCAGGCGAGAGGGCGCAGCACATGGCAGTCTGGCGCTCTGGGATGTCGAGGACGGGCCGGCGGGGTGGCGGCGGGCCCGGAGGCCCGCCGCCTGTGGAGCCGCCTCAGCGCTGCACGGTCACGGCCGCGTTCTTGTAGCCGAACTGCGCGGTGACCGAGCTGTTCGACACGCCGCCGGACGAGTAGCCGCCGGTCGACTGCGAGGTCATGGCGTAGTTGTTCGCACCGACCTGGATCGTCGCCTGGGTGTTGGCACCGATCATGGCCTGCGGGCCGGTCGACTGGAACGCGTTGGCGGTGTTGCCGTAGCCCACCTGCGCGATCAGCGAGCCGTTGGCGCCGAGGCCGCCGAGCGGGTTCGCGATGGTGGTCGCGAGGCTCGTCTGCTGGCTGGTCAGCGCCGCGTTCTTGGCGCCGATCTGCACGGTCGCCGCGCCGTTCAGATTGGCCGAGGTCTGGCCATTCGTCTGGCTGGTGACGGCCGCGTTCTTGTAGCCGACCTGCAGGGTGCCCTGGAGGTTGGAGCCGTTCTCCTGGCCGACCACCGCGTAGTTCTGCGCGCCGATCTGCGCCACGGTCGAGTTGTTGGAGGTCGGCAGCAGGCTGGCGCCCTTCTGGTTCGTCAGGGCGACGTTCTTGCTGCCGAGCTGGACGACGGAGGAGTTGTTGTCGACGCCGTTGAGGGGAACGATCTCAGGGGCGTAGACGGAGGCGGTCACCTGACCGTAGGCGATCGGCGAGGTCGGCAGACCAAGGAACTGATTCTTGCCGGTCCAGCCGACAGGCAAGCTAAAGGACGGAAGCGTTAGGCTCGCGCCGGTCCGGGCACCCGTCGAGGTCTGCGAGGTGATAGCGCTGTTGCCCGAGCCGACCTGCAGGGTCGAGGCCACGTTGGTGCCGCCGCGATAGGGCGCGACGAGATTCTGGATCACGCCGGTCTCTCCGCTGAACGGCCGATCTCCTCCAGCGAAGGTGTTCCACGAGTTGATCGACAGGAAGCCGTAAGTTTTCGGCGTGTAGTAGGTCGACGAGGTGTGGATGTTGCCGGTGTACTGCAGCTTCCCGCTCTGCCCGGGCGCGCCGCTCGAGCTCTGCGTCGTCAGCGCGCTGTTGCCGACACCGATCTGCGTCGTGTTGGCGGTGTTGGTCAGGCCCTGGGCGTTGCTGTTCTGGCTGGTCGAGGCGACGTTGAAGGCGCCGATCTGCAGCGTGCCCTGATCGTTGTTGCCGCCGGTCTGGGTGGCGAACGACACGTTGTTGAGGCCGAACTGGGCCGTGGTCGAGTCGTTGGTCCGGCTGCCCGAGGCTTCGATCTGCTTCGTGTAGGCGAAGTTGCGCACGCCCGCCTGGAACGTGTCCTGGCTGTTGTTGCCGCCGCTCTGGCCGACGATGGCGGCGTTCTTCACGCCGAACTGCTCGACGGTCGAGCTGTTGCCGGCGGGTGCGGTCACGCTCGTCTGGCTGATCGTCGCGGAGTTGCCGAAGCCGACCTGGAGGGTGCCCTGGTCGTTCTTGCCGCCGACCTGGCCGACGACGGCGAGGTTGCGGCCGCCGAACTGCGCCGTGACCGAGTCGTTCTTGCCGGCGCTGCCGCCGTTCTGGTCGATCATGGCCACGTTGCCGACGCCGACCTGGAGGGCGGACTGGACGTTGTCGCCCTTCTTCTGGACCACGGAGGCGGCGTTGAGCACGCCGAACTGCAGGGTGGTCGAGGTGTTGCCGGCGGTGGTGCTCGCGCCGGACTGCGCGACGGTGGCGACGTTGCCGACGCCGACCTGCAGGGCGCGCTGCGTGTTGTTGCCGCCGTCCTGCTCGGCCAGGACGTTGTTCTTCACGCCGAACTGCGCGGTGGTCGAGTCGTTCTTCCCGGCATCGCCGCCCTTCTGGTAGGTGACCGCCGCGTTGGCGACGCCGACCTGCAGGGTGGACTGGGTGTTGTTGCCGAGGGTCTGGCCGACGATCGAGCCGTTGCGCGCGCCGATCTGCGCCGTGGTCGAGGTGTTCTTCTTCGTGCCGGCCTTGCTCTGCTGCGTGACAGCCTGGTTCTTCACGCCGGCCTGAAAGGTCACCTGATTGTTGTTGCCGCCGGATTGCTCGCTGAGAGCGTTGTTCTGAGCGCCGACCTGGGCGATGAACGACTCGTTGTCGAGCGCGAAAACAGAGGTCGTGCTGGCGAGCACGAGCGCCAAAGCGACTGACGTCTTCATGATGTGATGCCTGCTCTGTCCTGGCGGGTCGCTTGGACTGCGACCACTGTGGAGGTGGAGACCATTCCCCGCCTCTCAGCTGTGTTAATGACTTCTTAACAGTCGGCGAGCAAGTACCCTGATTAAATTTCGGTTAATTTGGCGGCGCCGGCGCCGTCCCTCTGAGCTTCAATTGCCTCCAAATTGTCAGGTTGACTGAGTTTCGTGCCACTTGCGTCGCGCGCAATCTCGTGCCATCGCGCGGATTCTGTATGGATGCGCGAGGCACTGCTTCGAATTGCCTACGCCTTTGGTCTTACAGTAGTTTGACCCACCGGGCCGGCTGGTTTCGGCCTTTGGCCGCCGTCCGATATCTGCCGGGTTGCTGATGTTCATGCCGCCTGGACAGGAGAGAGCGCGGCGCTGAACGCTGCGACGTCTCCGGGGCGGAGGCTCGCGGCCTCTGCGGCTGTTGCGCCGGGCACTGTCCTTAACGAAGGGCTAACCGGGTCCTTTTAGCACTTGGACTTTGCTTGTCGGAGCGTGTCCATGGTCCAGAGATCGGTATTCGCCCTGGTTACGGCTGCAGGATTGCTGTCCGCCGGCGTTGCGCGCGCGGAAGAGGCCTATGTTCAGCAGACCGCCTCGGCCGCGTCCGCGGCGGTGGCGGCGGCCGCGTCGCTGCGGACGCTGCTCGCGACGCCGGTCGATCTCGGCGCGGCGCGCGCCGCCGCTGCCGCAGCCCCGGCCAGCAACATCGCTCAGGTGGTCCAAGTGGGAGCCTACAACAGCGGCACCATCACGCAGTCCGGCGGCGGTAACGTCGCGGCGCTCTTCCAGCAGGGTCAAGGAAATGTCGCGGTGATCTCTCAGACCGGGCGGAGTCGCTGAGAGAGATGAACGGACTGTGCTTCACTCTGGGAGCGGAGCACAGACGGACGACGCAGAAGATCGATCGTTGGATTTGACAACCTGAATGATTTGTCAGCACTGCTGAGCACGATTACGTACACGAGAGTCGTGGCACGATTTCTGCCTTTGCCGATCTATGATAAGTGGGATAGCTGTTCGGTCGTCCCCTGTTTGACCCGCGCGTGAATTTGGTGGATGCTCTCACTAACCTACTTGGAGATCCGTCGATACTTCGTTTAGAAGTGTCTCTCGGATCGCGGGAGTTGCCGGTCCGTCGGCTCTACGGAACGCGGGATTTCGTGGAATGGCTGAAGGAGCGTGAGCGGGCGTCGGAAGCTTCGAGGCTGGGAGTCGAGACATCCGTCATCGAACAGATCGACACGATCTTCCATCGCTTCATCGTCGGAGACACCTTTCGCAACCGGTGGGATTTTCGCTGCATCAAGGTCGAGAGGCATCCCGTCTGGGAATTCAAGACGCCGGACATGCGGATCTTCGGTTGGTTCCCCGCAAAAGATTGTTTCATCGCCGCCTATGGGGGCTGGGCGGACTACATAAAAGATCACGATCTGTATCGTGGCTATCGGTTGGAAATTCGACGCTTGCGACGCGAAATGAGTCTTGCAAAAGAACTCTGCGGGGAAGGAACGACGCCGGATGACGTCATATCAAATTGATCTCGGGGCGAGATCCGCGACAGTCGGCCGTTTCGTTGACTATGTCCGCCAAGAGCTCGTGAAGGCGTTCCTGGAGGAGAAGCTCCTGTCCGGCCTCAATGCGCGGGCGCTCGCCGAGAAGCTCGCCCTGCCCAGTTCCGCGATCAACGGGCAGCTCGCCGGGACGCGGCCGCTGACCCTGCGCGCGATCGCCGACCTGGCCTGGGCGCTGGACCGGTCGATCGTGTTCGAGGTCCGCTCGAATGCGCCGTCCGAGGGCCAGAACAGCCCTGCGACCGGATCGGTCGTGCATTACCAGGGCTCGTATATCCACGGTGTCGCGGCCACCGTGACATCGACGCTGCCGCCGCCGCCTGTCTTCCGCGTCGCCTGTGCCGGCGAGCCAACGAAGAGCTGCGCGGCATGAAGCGCTACGGATATTCGATTTTCTGCGACGACATACGAAACGAAGTCGGTGGAAAATTGAGTTTTATCGGGTGCTATAATTCTGCGATCTTCGTCTCCCACGATTTTCCGTGCGTCCTGTCGAAGTTCTGTATTCATACCTATGTCGTGACCGCGGCCGAGCAGCCTTTCCGATCGCTGTCCCTGCGCTGCTACGTCCCCGGGCGGCGCGATCCGATCCTCGACGAGCGGATCGAGACGCTGAACGTCCCGGCCCAGCGGAAGCTCGTGTCGGAGCTGGAGCCGGGCTTCGTCGCGCCGCGGCATATCGTGGCCTCCGCGAGCCTGATCCTCTCGCCGCTCGACATCGTCTCCCCCGGCCTGATCAGCGTGCGCGCGGTGATCGACGGCGAGGCGGAGGAACTGGGCCTCGGATCGCTGCGGGTCGTCGTCGCGGAGTAGCTTCCACCACAGGGCGTCCGCTGCGGCGTCGTGCCGTGAGGCCGATCGCCCGGCCGTCGGGCGTCGCGTGAGGGGCGTCCAAAGGCGCCGCGTGCGCGGGTCGCTTCGGGCGGGGCGAGCGCCTATATCGGCTCGCATCCCGCACACGACCCGAAAAGCGCCGCCATGCTGCCCCCCATCGCGACCATCATCGAGAATTTCGAGATCATCGAGGACGACGACATGCGCCTCGAATACCTGATCGAACTCGGCCGCGCCCTGCCTCCGATGCCCGAGAGCCTGCGCACGGAGGCCAACCGCGTCCATGGCTGCGAGAGCCAGGTCTGGATCGACACCGCGGTGGAGGAGACCGGCGACGGGCCCCGGCTGGTCCTGCACGGCTTTAGCGATTCGTTCATCGTCCGCGGCTTCGTCGCGCTGATGCTGGCCCTCTATGGCGGCAAGAGCCCGCGGGACGCTGCCGAGACGGACGGCCTGGACCTGTTCCGGCAGCTGCGCTTCGGCTCCCACGTCACCTCGAAGCGCTCGAACGGGGTACGCGCCATGGCCGACCGCATCCACCGCGACGCGGTCCGCCTCGCGGCCTGATCCGGCCCCGTCCGCGCAAGGGCGGGCCCGCCGCGCACAACCCGTCGCGCGGGCTGGGCCCAGGCTCGCCCGGACATGGGCCCCAGCTCGCCCGGACGGCCTCATCCCTCCCGCCACAGGCGCATCCGCGCCGTCTCCGGGCCTGTCGCCTGCCGCTCCAGCCCGTAATGCGCCGCCAGCCGTGCCAGCGCGATGCGGGCCACGACCTTGGCCGAGCGGGCCGGCCTGGCGGTCGGCGACGCCCCGCTTGAAGTCGGGGTCGTTCGGGTCGATCTCCGGCTCGACCTGCTCCGCCTCCTCGACTTCAACCTTAGCTGGC
>NZ_CABFPH010000018.1 GCF_902141845.1 Methylobacterium symbioticum
GGTCGGCGGCCTGGGCGGCGGCGACGGCGGCGAAGGCCGCAGCCGATCCGAGAAGGGAGCTCTTCAAGAGCTTCATCGATATCTCCAAAAGCTTCGAGACCCGAGAGGTGCCCGGGCACCGCGGCGTTTGCCGTCTGGTTCCGGACTTGTTTTGCGTGGCCCCCGTCTTGAGTGCGGTGGGCTCTTGCGGGCCCGCTTCCGCGATGCCCCCAGTGCGGTTGCACTCTGTGCGAAGCTTGGAAGCGGGGCAACGTGGATTCACGCGCCCAGGCCCGGTTCCGGAGTCATGTTGCCGCCCCGCAACATTGGTGGAACCCTATAGTCGGCAAGGATTTGCGTCGATTGTGCACAAATCGGTGAGCGAATGCCGGGCTCGGCCCGGCGAGATCACGGACGCTGCGCGCCCCGTCGATCGTGCGAGTCCGCCGGCCGCGTCGCGACCATCGCAGGCCCGAGACGGGATAGCTCGGGATTCCTCAGGAATCCCACCCTCGGCCCCAGGCGTTCGGTCTCCGGATGCGCCGGATGTCTCGGGCTGTCAGGCTGCGGCCCGGCGGGGCTCGCGCAGTGCGGCGTGGGCCTGGACGAGGATGTCGAGCGGCAGCCAGGGGCGGCCGGTGCAAATGGCCGCCGGGGGCATCCGCGCTCGGCAGGCTTCGGGCGTGCGCGTACTCACCACCACGCGGATCCCCGGGCGCAGGGTGCCGGCAGCGGCGGCCAGGCGGTGCCCGTCCATGCCGCCCAGGAGCGCGTCGGCGGTGAGCAGCATGATCACGTCGTCGCCGCAGCGCTGCAGCACCTCGACGGCCGCCTCGCCGCTGGCGCAGGTGATGACGCCGAGTTCCGTCATCTCCAGAAGGGCCTCGGCCCGGGCTCGCGCCGCCGCATCCGCGTCGACCACGAGGACCAGGGGCGCCGTCGCGGTGATCCCGGACATCGCGCGTCCTCCTCGCTACGCCCCTCCCCGCTCGCCCGCGCGAAGGGCCGTGCCCCACGGGCTGGACCCGTCCGGTCCGGGCGGTCGCCGTTATCTCGGCGCTTGTCCGTCTATCCTGGGGCCCGCCCGGGCCGAGTCAAGGCCGCCCTGGACGTCAGAGCCGCAGCTCGACGCGCTCCCCGGAGAGGCGCACCGCGTCGGGCCGATGGCCGGTCTCGCCCACGGCGAAGCCGATCGCGGCCTCCCGGCTCCGGAACAGGCCGCCGGCGCGCCCGTGACTCGCGACGGCGACCCAGTGCCCGCGCCGGTCCTGGCCGACGATGAAGCGGATCGGATCGGCGGCTGCGGGGGTGCCGGAGACGGCGGCCGGGACGAGGGATGGCATGGTGCGCTCGGGGTTCACGCGGTCCTCCCGGAACCGCCCCCCTAAGCTGCGGCCGGCTGCATAAGGGGTCGAGCGGGACGTGCAGGCGATTCCATGAGGCGTCCATCAGGATCGTCCGGCCCGCACCACCGCGTCCCCCTCCTCCCTGGACCGGAAAGGCCGGGAATCCGGGGTGACGAAACACCGTCGCTCCGCTATCCCTCCACGGCACGCGAGGCGCGCAGGGCCTGTAGCTCAATGGTTAGAGCCGACCGCTCATAACGGTCTGGTTGCAGGTTCGAGTCCTGCCGGGCCCACCACCCTCCCCTCAAGCGCTTGATGCGCAACAAGTTATTGAGCAAGAACGGTTTTCGAAGCGCGACTGTGACACAGGGCGGACGAAACCGTGGCCCATCAGCCGAATCTCGCGATCAGAAGCGGGACCTTTCACCTCCGTACCAGAGTGCCCTCAGACCTAGTCCCAGTGATTGGGCGCCGCGAGGTCGTCGTCAGTCGCAGGACCAAAGAGCGGCGCGTTGCGCTTACCCGCTTCCGGCTGGAGCAAGCGCGGATCGAGCGGGAGTTCGAAGCCGCTCGGCGTCAGGCGAGCGAGACCGCGACCATTCGGAACGCCTTGGCCTCAGGGCGGTTGGAGAAGCTGGCACCGGGAGAGATCGAGGCCCTGGCACTCCGCTGGCTAGAGCATGCCGTGCAACCGGTTGCATCGAAGGCCATCGGCGAGCGCGACGGCAGGTTGGTTGATTGGGACGCTGTACTGGAGGAGACGAAGGCAGACGGGGACCTCCTCCGAAGCCCAGACCCTGATCACTGGGAGCCGATCGTGGACGGGGTCATCGACCGCGTTCTCCTATCGGCGGGCATGCCTCCCGAGCCGCAAGGACAAAGCAGGATCCAGCGGAGGGCTCAGCGCCCGATGGTCGATCGGACTACCGCGCAGTATGCGCAACTCGCGGCTCTCGTGCGCCGGGGCCTTATTGCTCTGAACCGGAGCGAGGTTTCCCGTCTCGATGGCGGACCATCGGGCGACCTCAACGGCTCCTTGCAGCCGCGTGACCTGCTCGATATTGCGCCCCGCCGGTCCTTGGATGAACCGATCCGCGCCTTCGCGAGCGATCCCGGCCGCAGCAGCCGCACCGGGAAAACTGAGGCCGGTTACGGCATGGTCTTCGGCTCCCGCTGAGGGAGGTCATCGCTGGAGAGACCGACGTAAGGCGCATTTCGCGCGACCAAGCGCGGCGGGTGCGTGACCTCTTTCGGTCGCTGCCACCGAATGCCACGAAGCGCTTCCCTGGACAGTCGCTCCAGCAGGCCGCCGAGATCGCGGCCAGCAAAGGGTTGCCGGCGCTCAATACGCACACGGTCAATTCGCACCTGACGAAGATCGCGACCCTCTTCAACTCGGCCGTGCGGGAGGAGTGGATCGAGAAGAACCCCGCGACGGGGCTTGCGATCGAGGAGTCCAGAGCGACACGCCGCTTCTCGCGCTCTTTCATGGTCTGCGGTTGAACGAGGCGTGCCAGCTCGGGCCTCAGGACATTGCCGAGCGCGCACGCAGGCCACTGCAAGCTCGCGGCTTTGATCAAACGATCGCTCCCGCTGAGGGTCTTGCCTGCAATGGCCGAGCCATTGATGCTGCGCCGCAGCGGATGGACTGCGACGGGAGCGACCTTTGGAAACGATCGGCCGTGACCTGCGCGAGATGCAGCGCATCCCTCTCGCCGCATCGCATGTCGCCGCATTGCGGGCGATCGGGGCCGAGAAGCACTACCCGGCCGGTGCCTTTCTCGTCCGTCCCGGTGATCCAGCCGATCGCTTCGTGTATGTCGAGGCCGGCGAGATCGAAGTCGTCAATCCCTTCACGGACGAGCGGCATCTCCCATCCACCCTCGGCCCGACCCAGTTCATGGGCGAGATCTCGTTCCTGAACGGCGGCGTCTGGTCGATGCCCATGCGGGCGAGCGCAGATACGGTCGTCACCGAGGTGCCGCGCCCCGCGATGCTGCGACTGATGTCTGAGATCCCGGAGATGTCGGACATTATCATCACAGTCCTAGCCGCACGGCGGCGTCGACAGCTCGACTCGCATGACGGCACGCTCGTGCTCATCGGCGAGGACAACGACCGTAGCGTCCGACGGATCGCAGAGTTCGCGAGCCGCAATCGGTTTCCCTACAGGACCTATCCGCTGAGCAGCCCGGAAGCGGCGAGCGTCGCCGCGGCCTGCTCGATCTCGCCTAACCGACCGGCGGTCATCTTCGGCCGGGACGTGGTCGTGACCGAGCCGACGCCCGCCAAGGTCGCGCGGCTGCTCGGCCTCGACTATGACCTCGTCGACGACGAGGACTTCGACGTGCTCATCGTGGGCGGCGGTCCGGCCGGGGTGGCAGCGGGCGTCTATGCGGGTGCGGAGGGGCTGCGCGCGTTGGTCATCGAGGATGTGGCGATCGGCGGTCAGGCCGGCACATCGAGCCGGATCGAGAACTACATGGGCTTCCCGACCGGGATCTCGGGCGCCGACCTCGTCTGGCGCGGCGAGATCCAGGCGATGAAGTTCGGCACACGCTTCGCGATGCCGCGACGGGTGGCGAAGTTGGAACGGCTTGAGGACGGATCGTTTTGTGCGACGTTTGACAACGGCCGGCGCGTCCGGGGACAGGCCGTCGTCGTCGCGACCGGCGTCCAGTACCGAAGATTGCCGATCGACCGGCTCGAAGCGTTTGAGGGTGCAGGCATCTACTACGCTGCGACAGAGATCGAGGCCCGCTACTGCCGGAATGCCGAGACGATCGTCATCGGCGGCGGCAACTCGGCCGGCCAGGCCGCGATGTATCTCAGCCGCTCAGCGCGACACGTTCGCCTCTTGGTGCGTGGGCAATCGCTCGCCACCTCCATGTCGAGGTACCTGTCGAGCCGGCTGGAGGCAGACCCTGCGATCACCATCGAGTATGGGGCCGAAGTCACCGACCTGCACGGCGACGACTGTCTCGACGCGGTGACGATCCGCACCGTCGCCGACGGAACGACGCGCCGGATCTCGACCTGTGCCGTGTTCGTCATGGTGGGCGCCGCCCCCAATACCGGCTGGCTATCCGGGCTCGTCGAGCTCGATAGACACGGCTTCGTCCTGACCGGAGATGCGATCGGCGCGCGTTCGCCTTATGCGACTTCGCATCCGGGCATCTTCGCGGTCGGCGACGTCCGCGCCAGCTCCGTCAAGCGGGTCGCAGCCTCGGTCGGCGAGGGATCGGTCGTCATCTCCAAGGTGTGGGAGTATGTTAGGACGTAGAGCTCGCCGCCCAGCACGCATCCGGTCGGAGTACCGGATCGACAAATGGCCGCCATTGGGAATCTCTACCGGCCGCATGTGCAATTGCTCGGTTTGATATTTCCTCCGGTGCTTGTCTCAATATTATTGCGAGGTGTATTCGTCAGATTATTCGATGCGACCCCGCGGTCAACTCTCGAGCCGGTGCGGTCCCTCGGCGCCAGGACGTGTTCCGCCAACGGGAGGGCGGCGCTCTCTTCGGGCGGGTGATGGGTGAATGACCCTGGAGAAGGCCGCGACGCCGTATCGGCCTTCACGCAAGATCGTCCTCGTGATCTTCCACGAAGCCAAGTCGCTCGACGTGATCGGCCCGATGCAGGTCTTCAACGACGCCGTCCGGGTGTCCGCCGGGATCGATCTGGCCCTGGCCTTGGTGGAGAGGGATCTCGGCCATCCCACCGCGCTGGGCTTGGCGCGCGACCTCGTGCTCTTTCTCAAGCGCCCGGGCGGCCAGTCTCAGTTCAGCGTGAAGTTGCGCCGCCAAACCCAGGACGCGCGTGGCCGTTTCGACGGGCTTCATGCCTGGATGCGAGCCAATCTCCAGAGCGACCTCTCGGTACCGGAACTGGCGGCGGTCGCGCCTATGAGTCCCCGCAACTTCGCTCGCGTCTACACGCGTGAGACCGGGGAAAGTCCTGCGAGGGCCGTCGAACAGATGCGGGTCGAAGAGGCTCGCCGTCTGCTGCAGTCCACCCATGACACCATCCAGACCATCGCCAACCGCGGCGGCCTTGGGTGTGACGAACGTCTGCGGCGCGCGTTCGTGAAGAGCTGTCGCCTTTCACCGCATGATTATCGCATTCGGTTGGCAAGTAATTCACATTGAAATCTGGTTCACTTGCATCTTCCGCGCATTGCCGGGGGAATGTTGGGCTGCAAAGGACAATTGTCCTAAAATCGTGTGGTTCGCTCATGCGCATGCTGGGATCGGCGACGTATCGGTTTGCGACAGCGACGAGCGAGGTCACGGCCCAGCCCAGGAATCTCAATCGGGCAGAGCGCGAGGCCAGTGCCGCGGACGGCAGAGATCACAGACGCCTTTAAACCGCTGCCCATCATGCGTCGCGGATCGGCAAGGCTTGGGCCGAGCGGCGACATCCGCAAGGCCCTGAAGTCATTCGGCGGCCGCGGCGAGCACGCTCCGAAGCAGGTCATCCAGTCCGCCGGCAACGGCGTCGACCTGCGGATTTCCGAATTGGCCGAACGTGCTGGCCGGGCGGTCGTACTCGAAGGCGACACCACCCACGGCATCCTCACGCAAGAGCACCCGGATCGGCGCGTAGAGCGCGGCCGATACGTCGTGCCGGGTCATCGATGCGGCCGTCAGGGGGTTGCCGATGTCGTACTGGATGGCCTTGCGGCTCAACCCGACGGTGAGAAGCACATCGCCGTGGTTCCGGGAGCCGAAGATCGAGAGCGGCGCCTGCCGTTCGAGGAGGTCGCGCGCCTCATCCACCTTCCTGGCCTTCAGGAGCTTGGCGTAATCGGGGTCTATGACGGGCACCGAAGCCTCCAAGGCGGACCGGACTGCCTCGAAAGACTTGGTCGAGGAAAGGGTGACGTGCTCGACGGTGATCGTGGTCGAGGTGAGCTGGCTGGTCATGGTTTCATCTCCGAATTTCATGAGGTGAACGGCCCGCCGCGCAGGCCGCGGCGGCTCGTCCTGACTGGTCCGAGGACGCGATCAGTTCATCGCCTCAAGCGCCCCGAGCTTGACCGTCATCGTGGTGGCCTCGACCGTGTTCGGGGCGTCGTGCAGCCATCGGACGGCACCCGCGGTCGCGAAACCGCCCTGCTTGAGGACCTGCGCGGCATCCGTCGCCACGGCCCGGTTCCGGTAGGCGACGGTGATGGTGGCGGGCGTCTTGAAGGGCTCGGCGGAGGCGAAGGCCGGCCGAGCCTGCTGCCAGCGCGTGATGGCCGGCACGAGGAGACCACCCTGCCCACGGATGTCGGCGGCGCTGAGCGCGACACCCGGCGTGTGGTAGGCCGCGCCCACAACAGGGGGGACGGAGAAGGTGCCGTGCGCGGCGGTGTCGAGGTTCGCCTCGGACGCGGAAGCCGGCAGGAGGGCCGCAACGGTCATCGTCAGGGCGGCGGCGAGGGTGCCGGTAGGGTGGGACATCTTCTGATCCTCTCGGTGTGACGGGTGGCCCGTCCTTCGATGAGGAGGAGATGCCGCCGGGGCGGTCATTCATCAAACAGATGCAGTTGATACCCGACATCTACGCCGTAAATGACGCCCGGATTTCTTTGACCCCTATGACGGTCGATCAATGTTGGGGAGCCTCATGATCGCGCTCGGTCCGGTGCCGCATCACCCCGCCGCCGTGGTCGACGTCCACCAGCGGGTCGAGCCATGACGATCAAGCACCGTGACCTCGCCGGCATCGACCTGAACCTGGTCGTGGCTCTGGATGCGCTCTTGACCGAGAGCAGCGTCACGCGCGCCGCCGCGAAGGTCGGCATCACGCAATCGGCCATGAGCAGCAGCCTCGCCCGCCTGCGCAGGCTCCTCGGGGACGAACTCCTGACCCGCACGCCGGACGGCATGCGCCCGACGCCGCGGTCGCTCGCCCTCGTCGAGCCGGTCCGAGCCGCCCTGCGCCAGTTCCAGGGCATCGTCCTCCGGGAGGACGACTTCGACCCCTCGACGGTCGAGCGGTCCTTCACGCTAGCCATCCCCGGCAGCGTCGAGGTGCGCCTCATCCCGCGCCTGCTCGCGTTCCTCGCACGCGAGGCACCCGGCATCCGCCTGCACCTGATCGGCCTCGATTACGGGAGCGTGCTGGGGGACCTCGACGCCGACAGGATCGACATGGCCGTCGGCATGATCTCCGAGGGCCAGGTCCACCATAAGGTCCGGCCCTTATATCGCTTCGGCTTCCTGAGCCTGTTCAATCCCCGGCTGCTCGGCGTGAGCGGTCCGCTGTCGCTCGACGACTTCGTCCGCTTCCCGCACATCCTGACCTACCTGACCGGCGTCGGCCCGGGGGTGGTGGACAAGGCGCTCGCGAAGGTGGGCCGGACGCGGAGGCTGGCGGCGACGACGCCGCGCTTCGCCACCGTGCCGTTCCACGTGCAGGCCGCACCCTTGATTGCGACGATGGCCGACGAGTTGGCCACGACCTTCGCGGCCCAACTCGGCTTGGCGACGAGCCCCGTGCCGGTGCCGACCGAGGAGATCGTCATCTCGATGCTGTGGCACGCTTCCTATGACCGAGATCCCGCCCATCGCTGGCTGCGGGAAGTCATGGTGCGTCTGGGGCGGGAGGCGGGGAGCGCGCACAGGGAAGATGCGGTCTAAACCGTTCCATCATGCTAACCGCACCTGGAGGCCTGCGCGAACGCGTGGGCAGGCCCGACGATGTCCCGCGCCTGGGATTTCCGGGGGGCGACGAGACCGACCGTGATGGTCCGTGCGCCCATCGTCACCCCTTCCCGACAGGTCACCCACTCGGTCGATCGGTCGATCGGTCGATCGGTCCGGTGGCTTCCCTTCCCCCCGTGCAGGCGGCGTGCCCTGTGGGCTGGCGACGATTCCGGGGGCCCGGCAGCGACGCTCAGTCATGCTGGCCGCAGCCGCACCCCGGTGCAGGGGCCCCGCCGGGCCAGCGAGAGGCCCGGATCACGCTGCAGAAGTTGCCCTTGCGGAAGCCCGGCTCCTTCTCGGCGATCACGTCGGCCTTGACGTTGCCGAAGCTGGTGCCCGGCGAGTATCGGCGCCTACACGCGGCGCCCGAGATCCTGTTTCAGCATCGCGCCCATGCCAATCGCGCACGGGCTCCCGAGAGATCATTCAAAAAAACCTTGGATTGAACGAGCGGTGCCCGCTGCAGGTCGGGAGACGTCGGGCCGACTTTCGGCCGCACTTTCCGACCCTTCATCGGATGGACGGCGCAGGCGGAGCACTTATCGCTCGCGCGCTCAGGCGGTTGCGCCGCCACCGACCGACAGCGACGCTCCCGTGATGTCGCTGGCTGCCGGCGATGCGAGAAGGAGTTTCGATCGTCGCGATGACGCGACCATCCTACGCCTTCCCGATGCCGGCCGGTGGCAGGCGTTCGAGCCGGCACGGATCGCGATGGTCTTTAACTTTGCTCAATCCCACGTTGCGGATCGCCGCCGCGCCTCCGCATGACACAGAACAGGGGCACCCCGCCGTCTCACGCCGAGTCACTTGCATGATGCAAGTGACTCGGCCATGTTAGGCCGATGCAACGCACGACCTTCGATCAGATGCCATGTCCCGTCGCCCGGTCTCTGGACCGAGTCGGCGAATGGTGGAGCATCCTCATCCTCCGGGACGCCTTCTACGGGCTGACCCGGTTCGACCAGTTCGCGCAGAGCCTTGGGATCGCGCCGAACATGCTGACACGCCGGCTCAAAGCCCTGTGCGACGCGGGTCTTTTGGAGCGGCGGCCCTATCAGGAGCGGCCGACCCGGTACGAATACATCCTGACGGAGAAGGGCCGCGATTTCCGGCCGGTGCTCTGGACCCTGTTCGCCTGGGGCAACCGCCACCTCGCCCCCGAGGGGGAGAGCGTGATCCTGACCGATCCGGCCACCGGCCTGCCCGTCGATCCCGTCGTGGTGGACCGGCGGACCGGCCGCCCCCTGGAAGAGGGTGTGCGCGTGGCGGCGGGCCCGGCCGCCAGCGACAGGCTCCGGCGCCGTTTCGAGCCCAACACCACGATCTGACAGCGGGAGCTACGGGGATGGGCGAGGCCGCGACAGCCGATGCGTTCGTGAAGGGCGATGGCGAGGAGTACCTCGTGGCACCGAGGCGACGCCTGTCGCGCAAGCGGGCAGCGTTCTGCGGGATCGCGCTTCTGGCGCTGGCCGGGGGCGGACTGTACGGCCGCTACTGGTGGGAGACCGGCCGGTTCATCGAGAGCACGGACGACGCCTATGTCGGCGGCGACGTGACGGTGATTGCCCCCCGTGTCCCGGGCATCGTGGCCGAGGTGCTGGTGAGGGACAACCAGCGCGTCGCCGCCGGAGACCTTCTCATCCGCCTCGACGACCGGGATTACCGCGCGGCCCTGGCGAAGGCGGAGGCGTCGGTGGCGGGTCAGGACGCCACGCTCCTCAACCTCGCCGCCACAAGGCGTCTGCAGGAGGCGGTGATCGCGCAGAACCGTGCCGAACTCGCGGGGGTAGAGGCCGAGGCGGCCCGCACCCGCTTCGACGTCGACCGCTATCGCGAGCTTTCGGCCAAGAGCTATGCCTCCGAGCAGCGCTTCCAGCAGGCGGATGCCGACGACAAGAAGGCTACCTCCGCCGTTGCCAAGGCTCGGGCCAGCCTCGATGCCGCCGCGCGACAGATCGCCGTCATCGACACGCAGAGCCGGCAGGCCGAGGCTGTCCGGGCGCAGGCCGTGGCCGAACGCGAGGCGGCCCGGCTGAACCTCGGCTACACCGAGATCCGCGCGCCGGCCGACGGCGTGGTCGGCAACCGCAGCGCTCGGACGGGCTCTTACGCCACGACCGGCGCCGGTCTCATCGCCCTCGTGCCGGCGGACGGCCTGTGGGTCGATGCGAACTTCAAGGAGAGCCAGCTCGCGCAGATGCGTCCGGGGCAGAGCGTCGGCATCGTCGCGGACGTGCTACCGGACGAGACCTTCACCGGCCATGTCGAGAGCCTCGCCCCGGCTACCGGCGCGCAGTTCAGCGTGCTGCCGCCCGAGAACGCCACCGGCAACTTCACCAAGATCGTCCAGCGGGTGCCGGTGCGTATCCGCCTCGACGGCGAGGGGGAGCGTCTCGGGCGCCTGCGCCCCGGCCTGTCGGTGACCGCCTCGGTCGACCGCCGGGGCGGATCGCCCCGGTCCGCCACCCCCGACGCGGGTGCTGCGGTCGTGGTTGGGGCGCTCGGCCGGTGAGCATCGCCGGCCGCACAGAGCTGAGCGAGGGGCGGAAGATCTTCGCCTTCGCGGTGATGTGCGTCGGCTTCTTCATCGCGCTCCTCGACATCCAGATCGTCTCGGCCTCCCTGAGGGAGATCGGCGGTGGCCTCTCGGCGAGCCCGGGTGAGGTCGCCTGGGTGCAGACCAGCTACCTGATCGCCGAGATCATCGTGATCCCGCTCTCGGGCTTCCTCGCCCGGGTGATGTCGACCCGCTGGTTGTTCTGCGCCTCGGCCGCCGGCTTCACCGCCACCAGCCTGCTCTGCGGCTGGGCCTGGGACATCGAGAGCATGATCGCCTTCCGGGCGCTCCAGGGCTTCCTCGGCGGCTCGATGATCCCGACCGTGTTCACCACGGCCTTCGCGTTCTTCCCCGGCAAGAAGATGGTGGTGGCCGCCGCGACCATCGGGGCGCTCTCCTCGCTGGCCCCGACGCTGGGGCCGACGGTGGGCGGCTGGATCACCGACAACTATTCCTGGCACTGGCTATTCTTCGTGAACCTCGTGCCTGGGATCTTCGTCGCCGTCGTGGTGCCGGTGATGGTGCGGGTCGACGAGCCCGAGCCGGCCCTCATCAAGACCGCCGACTGGATCGGCATTGCGCTCATGGCGCTGTTCCTCGGCTGCCTCGAATACACTCTCGAAGAGGGTCCTCGCTGGAACTGGACCGAGGACGCCACGATCCGCACGACGGCGTGGATCTCGGGGCTCGCCGGCATCGGCTTCCTCTGGCGCAGCCTGACCTATGCCCACCCGATCGTCGATCTCACGGCCCTCAAGAGCCGCAACTTCGCCCTGGGCTGCCTGTTCTCCTTCGTCACCGGCATCGGCATCTTTGCCACGATCTACCTGACGCCGCTGTTCCTCGGCCGCGTGCGCGGCTTCTCAGCCTTGCAGATCGGGCTCGCCGTGTTTTCGACCGGCGTGTTCCAGGTGATGGCAATCCCGGTCTACGCGATCCTCGCCCGGCGCATCGACCTGCGCTGGCTGATGATGTTCGGGCTCGGCCTGTTCGGTCTGAGCATGTGGTCGTTCACGCCGATCACGCACGAATGGGGTTGGCGCGAGCTGCTTTGGCCGCAGGCGATGCGGGGCTTCGCACAGCAATTTGCCGTGGCCCCGACGGTCACGCTGACGCTGGGCGGTCTCGCCCCAGCGAAGCTGAAGCTCGCCTCCGGCCTGTTCAACCTGATGCGCAACCTCGGCGGCGCCATCGGCATCGCGGCTCGCGCGACGATCCTCAACGATCGCACCAACCTGCACTTCCTGCGGCTCGCAGAGCACCTCAACCCGACGAACCCGGCGATGCTCGCGAACCTGCGCGGCATGGAGGTGCGGATGGCGAACGGCTTCGCTGGGGATTCGGCTCACGGGCACGCGGCGGCCCTGCGTCAGCTCTGGTCGCTCACCTACCGCGAAGCGCAGACGATGACCTACGCCGACGCCTTCGTGGTCATCGCCGGCTGCTTCGCCCTCGCCACCGCCCTCGTCCCGCTGATGCGCAGGGTCGGGCCGCCGAAAGGACCCGTCGCCGATGCCCACTGATGCCGCCCCCGACACCGCGCCGTCCCGCCGACGCGTCGTGGAATGGTCCGACCCCGCCCTCGTGGCGAAGGCCGGTCAAGGCCTCGACGGCCTCGCCTTCCTGCGGGCGATGATGGCGGGGGACGCTCCGCCTCCGCCGCTGATCGCCCTGCTCGGCATCGATCTCGTCTCGGCCGAGCCCGGCCGGGTGACGATGCGGATGGGGCCGGGCGAGTACCTCTACAATCCGCTGGGCTCCGTCCACGGCGGCGCGCTCGCGTCCCTCCTCGACAGCGTGATGGGCTGCGCCGTGCATTCGACGCTGCCCCTGGGCCGGGGCTACACCACGCTGGAGATCAAGGTGAACTACCTGCGCGCCGTCACGGCCGCGTCCGGGCCGCTCACGGCAGTGGGAGAGATCGTCCACGCCGGACGCCGGCAGGCGGTGGCCGAGGCCCGGCTCTCCGACGGGGCGGGGCGCCTCTGCGCCACGGCAAGCACCACCTGCCTGCTGATCGATCGGCCGCCCCCGGCGCCCGATCCGGTCGTGGCGGCCTGGACGCGAATCTCGTGACGGCCGCTCGTACCGCGAGGCCGGCGGTATCGGCGCTCGGTCTCGACCGGCCCGGCCTCGGAAGCGGGCCGCCCCCGCGGGATGCCCGCACGGAACGCCTGCTCAGGGGCCCGGTTCTCGGAACTTTGGTGCGCCTCGCGGGGCCCAACGTCCTGATGACTACCGCCCAGGCCTCGACGGGCCTGATCGAGACCTACTTCATCGCCCGTCTCGGCACCAATGCCCTGGCCGGCATGGCCCTCGTCTTCCCGATGCTGATGCTGGTCCAGATGATCTCGGCCGGCGCGGTCGGCGGCGGCATGCTCTCGGCTGTCTCTCGGGCGCTGGGCGGCGGTCGACTGGCGGAGGCGAACGGTCTGGTTTGGCACGCGGTGGCGATCGCGGTCGGGCTCGGTGTGCTCACCACCGTCGCGGCGCTGCTCGCCGGCCCGCACCTCTACGCCGCCATGGGGGGAAGCGGAGCCTCGCTCGCGGCCGCACTCGCCTATTCGGATGTGGTCTTCGCCGGCGCCGTGCTGCTCTGGCTGTTCAACGCGCTGGCCGCCGTGATCCGGGGCACCGGCAACATGCTGCTCCCGGCCGGGGTGATGTGTGCGGGCACGGTCGCCCTCATCCCGCTCTCCCCCGCCCTGATCTTCGGCCTCGGGCCCCTGCCGCACCTCGGCGTTGTCGGCGGAGCGTTCGCGGTCCTGGCCTACTATGGGGCGGGGATCGTTATCTTCGCCGGCTACCTCTGGTCCGGCCGCGGGGTTCTGCATCCGTCGGTCCGGCCGCCGGCCCTGTCCCGGACCGCGCTGGCATCGATCCTCCGGATCGGTGCCGTCTCGGCCATCGTGAGCGCCACCACGAACGTGACCGTCGCCACGGCGACCGGCCTTGTGGGCGTGGCCGGGCCGTCGGCGGTCGCGGGGTACGGCACGGGGGCGCGGCTGGAATACCTGCTCGTGCCCATGGTGTTCGGCCTCGGAGCGCCGCTTGCCGCGATGGTCGGGACGGCCGTGGGCGCGGGAGACGTCGCCCGCGCGCGGCAGGTGGCCTGGACGGGGGCGGTGATCGCCGGCCTCCTCGCAGAGGGGATCGGGCTCGCCGCCGCACTCCGACCCGAGGTCTGGCTGCACCTGTTCGACCAGGACAGCGGCATGCTCGCTGTCGGTGCGCTCTACCTTCGTCTGGTCGGGCCGTTCTACGGCCTCTTCGGCGTCGGGCTGGCCCTCTACTTCTCCGCCCAGGGGGCGGGACAGGTGGCGTGGCCGCTGGTGGCAGGTTTGCTACGCGTCACCGTCGCACTCGGCGGAGGCCTGCTGGCCCTGCATCTCGGCTACGGGCTGGAAGGCCTGTTCCTCGCTCTCGGGGCGGGTCTCTCCACCCTTGCTTTCATCAATGCCGGCGCCTTGGCGTCCGGGGCGTGGCTCGGACGATCTCGGACGACGACCGCTCCGCCCCCGGCACCGCACAGGACGTGACGGGCCGGTGGTTATGCCGGTTCGTCATTGGCGGACCTCCTGCTTCCGATCCCGGCGAGCCGAAGAATGCTCTAGTTCATTGTTTTTGAACCATTTTCTTGCGCCGAACCTGCATCCGCTTCGGCGGAACATGCTCTCGGCACAAATCCCCAAGGCTGCCATTCCCTATGCCCGCTTCCACGATGAACACTGTCGCGCGCCTCGTGTCGGGAACTCCTGTGCCTTTCGGCGGCGACCGCATGACCGTGATCACGCCGGAACTCGCGGAGGCCTTCCAACTTGGCGATCACCTGCTGGTCCTGCAGGAAACCGGAGACCTGCTCCACACCCCCGCGGTTCAGATCGCCTTGGCCGCCGCCGCAGTGGACCGGGCGCATGCAGCCTTCATGAAGATGTCGACGATACCGGATCAAGGCATCGAGCGGTTTTTCGACCGTTTCGCTGCGCTCCTCGAAGGCCCGTCTGCTTGGCATGCCATCGCCGAGGCGAACCGGCAGGACGTTGAGCGCGCCGTTCGTGGGCGACGGGTTCACCCGGTGGGTCGACGGGCAATACGCTTTGAACCAGCCCGAACTCGGGCTCTCCAACCGGCAGAGCGGCCGTCTCCTCGCCCGGAGCGCCATGCTGTGCGGGGGCGGTGTCTTCCCGCTGCGCAGCCGCGTCACGCAGGACGACCCACAGCTGCGGCGATGAAGGATCGGAATGCGAGATCGACCTTAGGACCGGTCATGGAGATCTCGGCGGCCGGCCGGCGACATCCTGTTCGGCGTTGATCGCTGGCGCAATACCTTGGCGTGCAGCGATCTTTCCGAGGCACGTCAGGCCTCCTGGTACGGCGGAGCGCATCGAATCCAGCGTGATGTCACCGGTTCTGTTCACGCGCGTGCATGGGCGACTCTGAGGCCGGATGAGGGAGGGCGGCGACCGTCGCCACCCCCGCCTCGACAGGTCGGAGCTGAAGTCCCGCAAAAATCCAAATCGCCAGAGGTCCGTCAGCCCCCGGCCTGCAGCGCGGCTTCGAGCTGCGGCCCGGTCTGGGACCATAGCTGGCCGATCTGCTGCGCCGTGGGATCTGGGAAGATCGAGGTCCGACCTTCGGCGAGCCCCTGGACGATGTTGGCGGCCGCGTGTTCGGGCGATGCCTTCTCCATCGGGATGTCCCGGGCCAAGTCCGTGTCGACGGGACCGGGATAGATCCCGACAACGCTGACCCCGGACTTCGCCAAGGTGCCACGTAGCCCCTGGGTCAACGACTGCAGGGCGGCCTTGGAGGCCGAGTAGCCGGCCAGAAGCGGCACGGGCGCAAGGCCGACGATGCTGACGACGTTCGCAATCGTCCCCGATCCCCGGCCGGTGAGATGCGGCAGGAATGCCCGGACGACCCGCAACGTGCCGTAGTAGTTGACGTTCATATCCGCCTCGACCGCGTCCTGGTTCGTGGCGATCCAGTCGCCGAACGCCATGGTGCCGGCGTTGTTGACGAGGATGTCGAGGTCCCTGGCGGTTCCGGCGGCCGCGGCGACGGATGCGTCGCTGGTCACGTCGAGCTGCAACGGGACGACCCGGCGGTCGCCGAAGTCGGGCAGCGAAGCCACGCTTCGCGCGGCGGCGTAGACTTTCGCCACATCCGCCTTGAGGAATTCGCGGACAACGGCCGCACCGATGCCGCGGTTGGCGCCGGTGACCAGTACCACCTTGTTCTGCAGGGACATGATCTCTCTCCGATCAGCGTCGCGCACCGGACAGGTCTCGCGGTGATGTAAACCGATCTGTTTACATGGGGCTCACGTAAACAGATCGGTTTACCCGGTCAAGGCCACTCGGTATGGTGCGGAGGGATGGAGTGGAGGCCGATGGCCGGCGACATACGGGGCGAGGACAAGAAGCGTGAGATCGTGCGGCAGGCTTTCGACCGCTTCTACGACGGCGGTTTCCACGCGACCGGCGTCGATGCCGTCCTTTCGGAGAGCGGCATCTCGAAGCGTACGCTGTACAAGTATTTCCCGACTAAGGACGACCTGATCGAAGCGGTACTTGACCTCTACGGACAAGTCATCGTCGGGAAGCTCTTTGATCCCGTGGCGGCTTCGAACCAAGAACCCCGCCAGCAGATCATGGCCTTCTTTGATGCCCGCAAGGCGATGATCGACGAGAACCCGACGCGAGGCTGCCTGGGTATCAAGGCCGCCCAAGAGTTCGTGGGCAAGAACGCCGGCCTGGCCGCGCACGGGAAGCGGGCCGCGCACTACGTCGAGCGACGCTTCATCGACCTGTGCGAGCGGGCCGGGCTCGCGAAGCCGGCCGAGGTCGGCAAGCAAATCAACGTGCTGTTCCAGGGAGCTCTGCTGCTCTCGCAGGTCTACGGCGACGGTTCACCCTTCGTGTCCGCCAAGCTTGCGGTCGCTGCGCTCCTCGAGGCAGCCGACGGGCCTGCATCCTCGGGCCGTCCGTGAGGCCGCGTCGGTAGCGTCAGGCGACAGGTTCCACGGGCGCGGCGGGCCCTTCGACCCCTCCGGTCTCGTCACGGCGACGTTCCAGAGGGCGCAACCAGGGCAGTTCGCTCCGTCCAGGAGGTCTGTCCGATCCGCCAACCCGCCGACGTTGTGCGCTCCCGCACCCCTGGCAGGACGACCGTACTGCGGCGGCATTGACGACCGTCTCACATCGAAATAAATGTCGACCGTAATGAATACGGTGGTCGGGAACGGCCACAAAGGAGCGGTGCGATGGACCCCAAGGCTTTCCTTGTGCTGACCCCGCTAGCTCTGGCGGCATGCTCGCCGGCCGAGACCGCCGTGCCCCCGGAGCCGCCGCTGGTCCAGACCATCGCGGTCGCTCCGGCGAAGGCTGGCATCGCGCGCTACACCGGTGTCATCCGCGCTCGCACCGAGAGCAACCTCGGCTTCCGGGTCGGCGGCAAGATCTTCGAGCGCCTCGTTGATCCCGGGGACCACGTCCGGCTCGGGCAGCCCCTGATGCGCCTCGACCGGACAGACTTCACCTTGGCCCTCAACGCGGCGCGGGCCTCGGTCGAGGCGGCCCGGGCACAGATGATCAAGGCCAAGGCCGACGAGGAACGCAGCCGAAAGCTCGTTGGGGACGGCTGGACCTCGAAGCAGACCTACGACCAGAACAAGGCCGCGGCGGACGCGTCCATCGCGCAGTTCGCCAACGCTGAGGCGCAGGCGAGCCAGATCGCGAACCAAGCCGGGTATTCCGAGCTTCAGGCCGATGCCGACGGCGTCGTGATGGAGGTTCCGACCGAACCGGGGCAGGTCGTCGCCGCCGGCCAGACCGTCGTCAAGCTGGCGCGCGACGGCGCCCGCGAGGCGGAGGTGTTCCTGCCGGAGGGGAGCCGGCAACGCGCTAAGGGGGCAGCGTCGGCCACCCTCTACGCCGAGGGCGAGACGACCTACCCAGCCAAGCTCAGGGAGCTTTCCGCCACCGCCGACCCGGCCACGCGGACCTACCGGGCGCGCTACATCCTGTCGGGCGGAGGCGAGGCCGCGCCGCTCGGCGCCACGGTGACGCTCCGGCTCACGCCGCCGGATGCCGGACGCGCGACGTCGGTCGACGTGCCGCTCGGGGCCCTGTTCGACGCCGGGCAGGGTTCGGCGGTCTGGAAGTTCGACGCCGACACCAACACCGTCACCGCCCAGCCCGTCTCGGTCGCCCGCATGTCGGAGGAAGGCGCCCAGGTCGTGTCCGGCCTCAGCCCGGGCGACCGCATCGTGGCGCTCGGCGCCCACCTCCTGAAGGCCGGCCAGACGGTGCGGCAGGCCCCCTCAAGCCTGACGGGAGCGGCGCGATGACCGGCTTCAATCTCTCCGCCCTGGCGGTCCGCGAGCGCGCCGTCACGCTCTTCCTCATCATCGCGGTGACCGCTGCGGGCTTCTTCGCCTTCCAGAAGCTCGGGCGCGCCGAGGATCCGGCCTTCACCGTGAAGACGATGTCGGTCTCGGCCGCCTGGCCCGGCGCGACCACCTCGGAGATCCAGCGGCAGGTCGCCGACCCCCTTGAGAAACGCCTTCAGGAACTCGTCTACTACGACCGCGTCGAGACCACCGTTCGGCCCGGTCTCATGCTGATGAAGGTCTACTTCAAGGACAGCATGCCGCCGGCAAGGTTGCAGGCGGAGTTCTACCAGGCCCGCAAGAAGCTCTCCGACCAGGCCTCCACCCTCCCGCGCGGCGTGCTCGGACCGCTCTTCAACGACGAGTTCTCGGACGTCTACTTCGCCCTCTACGCGCTCCAGGCGCAGGGGCTGCCGCACCGGCACCTCGTGCTGCGCGCCGAGGACCTGCGCCAGCGGCTGCTGCGGGTGCCCGGCGTCGAGAAGATCAACATCCTGGGCGAGCAGGCCCAGAAGATCTTCGTCGAGATCTCCTACCAGCGCCTGGCTACGCTCGGCATCACCGGCCAGCAATTGCTCGCGGCGCTGGCCAACCAGAACGACGTGACACCGGCCGGATTCATCGAGACCACCGGTCCGCGCGTCTACCTACGGCTGGACGGCGCCATCGACGGCCTCGACACGATCCGCAACCTGCCGGTGGCGGTCGGGGACCGCAGCCTCAAGCTCGGGGACATCGCCGAGGTAAAGCGCGGCTATGAGGACCCGAAGGTCTTCGAGATCCGCAACGACGGCGAGCCGGCGCTGATGTTGGGCCTCGTGATGAAGCCGGGCTTCAACGGCTTGGCGCTCGGCGAAGCGCTCAACGCCGAGGAGGTGGCGCTCCACCACGAACTGCCCACCGGCATCACCTTCACCAAGATCACCGACCAGGCGAAAGTGATCGATGACGCCATCCAAGAGTTCATGGTGAAGTTCTTCACCGCCCTCTCGGTGGTCATCGTGGTCAGCCTCGTGGCGCTGGGCTTCCGGGTCGGCATCGTCGTGGCGCTCGCGGTCCCGATCACCCTCGCGGCCGTCTTCGTGGTCATGATGCTCACCGGCCGCGACTTCGACCGCATCACGCTGGGTGCGCTGATCATCGCGCTCGGCCTGCTCGTGGACGATGCCATCATCGCCATCGAGATGATGGTGGTGCGCATGGAGGAAGGCTACGACCGCATCGAGGCCGCGACCCATGCCTGGAGCGCCACCGCCGCGCCGATGCTCACCGGTACCCTCGTCACCATCGCGGGCTTCCTGCCGGTCGGTTTCGCCGCCTCCACGGCGGGCGAGTACGCCGGTAACATCTTCTGGGTGGTCGGCTTCTCGCTGATCATCTCGTGGATCGTGGCCGTGACCTTCACACCCTATCTCGGCGTCAAGCTCCTGCCCGACATCAAGAAGGTGGAAGGCGGCCACGAGGCGATCTACGCCACGAGGAACTACGAGCGCCTGCGCCGCGTGGTGCGAGCCTCCGTCGACCACAAGTGGCTGGCGGCCGGGATCACGGTCGGACTGTTCGCGGCGGCCGTCATCGGCATGGGCAGGGTCGAGAAGCAGTTCTTCCCGAACTCGGAACGTCCCGAACTCATCGTCGAGGTGACCCTGCCGACAGGCTCCGCCTTCGCCACCACCGAGGCGAGCGTGAAGAGGGTTGAGGCGGCCGTCCGTGGGCTCCCCGAGGCGCGCGAGATCACGAGCTACATCGGCCAGGGCATGCCGCGCTTCGTGCTCTCGTTCGATCCCGAGCTGCCCGATCCTGCCTTCGCTCAGATCGTCGTCCAGACCTCCGACGCCGCGTCCCGCGACGCGCTCCGCATCAAGCTTCGCAAGCTCGTGAGCGACGGGCTCTTCCCCGAGGCGCGGGTGCGGGTCCTGCAGATCGTGTTCGGCCCGCCGATCCGCTTCCCCGTCGCCTTCCGTGTGGTCGGATCGGACCCCGACGTCATCCGCGGCATCGCCGCGGAGGTCCGGGATGTCATGATGGCCAACCCGAACATGAGGCTGGTGCATCTCGACTGGGGCGACAGGACGCCGAGCCTGCACCTCGCCCTCGACCAGGAGCGCCTGCGCCTGATCGGCCTGACGCCCAAGGAGGCCGGCCAGCAACTGCAGAGCTACCTCAACGGCACGCCGGCAACCCAGGTCCGCGAGAACCAGCGCGCGGTAGACGTGCTGCTGCGCAGTCCCGGCCCGGAGCGGCGCTCGCTCGGCGACATCGGCGACCTGACCCTGACCACCCATGACGGGCGCCAGGTGCCGGTCTCGCAGGTCGCCCACCTGGAGAGCCGCAACGAAGACGCGGTGCTCAAGCGTTACAATCGCGAGACCTACATCCGCGTCCAGGGCGACGTGCTCGACGGGAAACAGCCGCCAGACATCCACGCACAGATCTTCCCCGAGCTCGACGCGATCAAGGCGAAACTGCCGATCGGCTACCGCATCGACACGGCCGGCGCGGTCGAGGAGAGCGCGAAGGCGATGAACGCCCTGGTCGCGGTCTTCCCGCTGATGTTGATCGTGACGCTGACGGTCATCATGCTGCAGGTGCGCTCGTTCACCACCATGTTCATGGTGTTCGCCACCGCGCCGCTGGGCCTCGTCGGCGCTGTCCCGACGCTCCTGGTCTTCCACCAACCGTTCGGCTTCAACGCGATCCTGGGCCTGATCGCGCTGTCCGGCATCCTGATGCGCAACACGCTGATCTTGGTGGACCAGATCCACCACGACCGAGCCGCGGGGCTGTCGGACTACGAGGCCATCGTGGAGTCGACGGTGCGGCGGGCGCGTCCGGTGATCCTGACGGCGGCGGCCGCGATGCTGGCCTTCATCCCGCTCACCCACTCGGTGTTCTGGGGGGCGCTGGCCTACGTCCTCATTGGCGGCGTCGGCGTGGGCACGGTCCTGACGCTGCTGTTCCTGCCGGCCCTCTACGCCCTGTGGTTCCGGGTCATACGGGCGCCCGTCGCAACTGGCGTCGCATCCGGATCCGACGCGATGCCGGTTCCGGCGGAGCCTTGATCCAGAGACACGGGTCGAGGTCCCGGTGAGGGGGCATGCCGGGATCGCGCGTTCGACGACCGAACGCGCGGTGCACCGGCCGGCCTGCGACCAAGCCCCCTATGCAGGCCGGCCGATTGTAGTCTCGAAGGCAGTTCCCCTTGCCCGGCAGCATCGGGCCACCGCACGCGGATCGCACCAGGGATTGCCCTTCTTTAAATGACGAGGCGCATCTATATTCGCTTTAGGAACGCCGAAGGATTAGGCAATGCCCAGGGTCTCGCAGGAACAGGCCAAGATCAACCGCCGACGCGTCGTCGAGGTCGCCGCGTCGCTGTTCCGGGAGCGTGGCATCAATGGCGTCGGCGTGGCCGACATCATGGCGTCCGCCGGCCTCACCCATGGAGGGTTCTACGGTCAGTTCGCCAACAAGGAGGCGCTCGCGGCCGAGGCGTTCGATACGGCGCTGGATGAGGAATACCGCGGGACCGTCGATACCATAATCGCCAACTATCTCTCTCTCGCGCACGTCCGGTCACCCGGGATGGGCTGTCCTCTCGCCGCACTGGCAAACGACGTCGCGCGGGAGCCGCGGGGCGGCCCCGTGCGTGCGCGCTTCACCCAAGGGGTCGAGCGCATGGCCTCCATCCTCGCCGGCCTGACGCCCAGGGTAGCCAAGGAGCGCCGCCGGCAACGGTCCCTGGCGACGCTATCGACAATCGTCGGTGCCGTCGTCCTGGCGCGGGCTGTCGACGACGAGGCGTTGGCGACCGAGCTGATCGAGGCGGCGCAGACTTCCGTCTCGGCCTGACATCCACGGGACCAGGCCGGCCGTGACGGCTCGCGCCTCAAGGCGGCGCGGTCCTTGACAACCTGAAGGAATGCCAGTGCCCGGCCTGTCGGGAGCCGCCTGTGCCGTGCGCCACCGCCGCGCGCACGATCTTGGGGAGAGGAGATCCATGCGCGACCGGATCGGGGTCTCCGGTAAGGGCGTCGTGTCCCCCCCTCGGCTGCAGCGTCGAGGGCATGCGGCGTAGGCTCGTCGCGTCCGGGTCCGGGCTGCGGCGCCTGCCGGACGACCTGGTACCCGACATCGACGCGAGGGTCGCTGGGCTGGTGCCGTCCCGCGACGAGGAGCCGGATGGGTTCGATCCGGATGCCCTCATCCCGGTGAAGGACCGCTGCAAGATGGACCGCTTCATCCAGTTCACGCTGGCGGCCGCGGACCAGGCGCTTCGGCAGTATGCTTGGCCAGCACTACTCAGAATTCGGGTTCAAGCTACGGCAATTGTATGAAGTTCTGTTGCGTCTTCCCTACTGAGAGGCCTCTCTCAACCAGTGGGTGAGCCCGGAATGGTGTGATGGGTGCGTCATATCCGGCGGTTCACCCCTTTCCAGCTGCGGATGAGATCGAGCAGAAGGAATGGCTGGGCGCTTCGGCCCTGGAGCGTGTTACGGACTAAAGCTAATCCGTTGAACCACAGCGGTTCTCTCGCGCGATACTCAGCCGAATTGATGGGCGGGTACAGTCACTTGGGTCCAAGTCCGTAACACGCTCCGAGAACATATTTGACCCACAGGAACTCTTTAGCGCTTTGTCCTTTGGAGCTTCCCATTGAAGTCGCACGAAGCCCCAGAATAACCGCAATATGTATGAGAAACTTCGATGTTATTGAAGTTTGGAGAAAAAACAACATTAATTTTGCAGGCGCCACCTTCGACATTTGGGTCTTTCTTCACGAATAGGATGCTGTATCGTCCGGAGGCTTGGCCCGCCATGCGCACGTCTCCTTGGCAGCCGCGCGTAAACACTTCAAATGTCCCAATAAAGCTCCGTCCTCCATTAGGTGAGCTGATCTTGACCCTCTGATTGTAGCTGCCCTTCAGCTCATAACTCCCAAGCGCTTCCTTTGTGAGGTCGCCGGCCACTGCAGATGCGCTGGCCAGTACGCAGATACAGACTGAGGAGTAAGTCAGTCCCAAAAAGTGCTGCATAGATCTGCCCGTCATTAATCCGAGTGATGTTCTTTTGGCCTGCCTGTTCGGCTGTGAGAGGCTGAAGCGCGGTTGCGCATCATGGCTGCGCCGGTCGCACTCCCAACACAGCGTAGCCGGCCCAATAGGCCGGATGCGCCCAGGCGGCCGGACCTTCGCGGTCGATTACCGCGAGCGTCGCAATACGGAGCGCCTCCGCCCAGTCCGCTTCAGGTCTCTCGGCCTGGTATGCGATCAGCCCCGTCGTCAGCTTCACCGAGGCTTCCGAGGGGATCGCCCAGTGCGTCGCCAAAAGGCTGCGCGCGCCGGCGTTGAAGAAGCCGCGTGCCAAGCCCGACAGCCCCTCCGCCCGGGGCCGACCGTCAGGGGTCGCGGTATTACAGGCCGAGAGCATCACCAGATCGGCATCGAAGCGCAGCCCGGAGATCTCCGACAGCCCCAGGAAGCCGTCATCCTCGCGGCTGGCCGTAGCAGGCGGCGTCAGCACAAGGCCTGGCTCGCTCGTGCCAGTCACCTCACCGGCGAGCGCTCCGTGGGTGGCGAAGGCGATGACGCGGTAGTCCACCAGCGGCGCTGCGCGAACCGCCCGCTCCGTGGCGCCGGCACCGAGCAGCAGGGCCTCGGGCGGAGCCTTCAGCAGGGTGGCAATGGCGCGCAGTTCATCTGCCGTCTCGGGCAGACTGACCAGCCGGCGCAGCACAGAGACATCGGCCAAGCCGCCGCTGGTCTGGAATGCGGCCGAGACGTCAATGCCGCGCAGTGCTCCTGACCCATCGGCCACCCGCAGCTCCGGAGGAGCAAGGCTCGGGTCGCCGATGCCGAGGAACGGCTTGGCGGCCCTGCTCCTGAGCGTCCCTGCACGCTGCGTGACGAGGGTGCGGACGGACGGCAGCAGCGCTAATGCATGCGTGCGGATGAGCCAGGGCAACGCGGCTGCGCGATAGGCCCCCGGATCGGCCGGGATCTCGGTCGCGCGTGTGAGGAGCAGCCCGTATGGCATCGCCTGAAGCGGGCCGTCGCCCACGAGGATGAGCTTGTTATAGGCGCTGAGCCTGTCCTGCGCGGGCCCGAAGATCAGCGCGTGGAGCTTTGCCGCATCTGCTGCGGGAAAGGGCTGTACGCCCCGCGTGACGTCGCCGGCCCCTCTGAGATTGCGCACCAACTCCTCGATCGCCTCACGCCGGATCAGGGTGCGCCACGCGTAGCTTTGGCCGGTGGCGTCCAGCAAGAAGCCGTGCAGTCCATGGCTGCCGACATGCAGCAGTACAAGAGCCTCGCCTGAACGCAGCCGCGGCGTCACCTCGGCGAGTGGTACCGGATCGATGTCCGCGGCAGCTGAGTGAGCCGGAGGCACTCGCTCTCGGAACTCACGCTCCAATGCATTGCGTCGTGCTTCTGCCGACCGTCGGACCGCGGCGAGCGCGCCGTCTACGTCGCCCGAAGAATGGCCGTAGCCGGCAATCTCGATAGCCCGTTCAGCCTCTCCTACGACCGCATGGTAGCGGCGACTCAGATCACGCAAAGCCTCATCAGCGAGGATGCGCCGCTGGTTGGCAACCTCAACGGCAAGCGCCGTCTCGCCAAACATCGCTCGCTGCAACTCCCGGAACAGCGTGTCATGACCCGTGCCGTTGCGTGAGAGCCCCGTCGGTACAAGGATCTCAGCTCTCTTCTGAGCAATTAGCCGAAAAGTGGGCCCAAGATCGCGCAGCGCCAGGATGGCTCCAGCCCCTCCGGCTGCCCATTCAGCCCGCAGCTTGTTCGTAATGAGAGCACTGGCCTCGTCGAGGCGAAGCAAGGCTGATGCTCTATCGCCTGCATCGAATTCAAGGGAAGCCAAGCGCGCCAAAGCAGGGGCGTAGACACTAGTCAACTTCTCCCATTCTCTGCGTCTGGAAGGCTTATCGACGGCCTCATCGCGCGTCATAAGGAGCTGAAGTGTTGCCCGAGCTTGCTGACGAAGGCCGAAGGTTTGAAAGTTGCGTGCAAGGACCGATAAATGCTTAGAGACGGCGCTGACCGCGCCGAACTGTTCGAAGTTATTCTCGATAACATTTTTGTGTATTGCTATCAAGTGATCAAACTGGCTGCGAGAAATCTCTGGCTTCATAGCGGAGAGAAGTTGAGCAAATTCTGCCGTCGTTGTGTCGCTTGTTGCGGTAGTCTCGCCGACCAGAGCAAATAATTTGGCCTTGCTAAGATCGTCTATTCTGGGAGGAAGCGCCCGTTGAGCGCTCGGATGTATGCCTCCATTTTTTCGGACTAATTGCAGGTATCTTTGTACGTAGGACGACAAATCTACCTTGGAAAAGCCATCCCGCGTGAGCGACAATGCCATTAGCAGGTACGCAGATTGTGGGAGCTTTGTCCCGACATCCTCGTCTGCGACACCTGTGAGCTGTGACGCGATCCACTGCCTGACTGCTACGGCCGCAGATGCTCCGCAGGTCGCGCAAAAACGTCCTTGAATGTATTGTCGCACCAATTCGTCCAAGGGCTCTGTTCGAATAAAGTCTGGATTAGAGGAGCTGCGTGCCCGCGTTCTCGACTGGATGGCAGCAGTAACTGCATCGGAGAATGCCTGTCCGGCCGCAGTATCTTCCAGGCGCGCATCGGCTATTCTGGCCCTGATAAGCGAAGATTGGAACCTGCGCTTGAGAGTTATGAGAGATGGGTCCGCCGCCAATAACTCTCCAACGCGCGCTGACGCGCGTTCTGTCGCAAATAAATTGCCGTAAAGCTGCTCATCAAACGCTAGATCAATCAAGGCGTCAACAAGTGCTCCTCGATCTTTGTTGTCTCCACGCTCGGCGTAAACTACTGCATCCTGTCGAAAGTCAACTGCAGCCGCAAATGCTTTGATTGAGGAAGCCACGCTTGCGGCGTGATTTGCGGCGCAAGATAAACGAGCCTCTTTTCTCTTGTGGGCATCGCAACTTGGATCATTGAGCTGCAGCAGAGCTCGCTCGTACAGGGTCCGGTCGAGTGACCGTGCGATTGAGAGGTGTTGATAGAGGCCGTCCCACGCTCCTGCGGTGTCGGTGCCGAGACTGTCGGGATTTGCGCGCTCCATGAGCAGCTTCTCGAAAGCCGGGCGGCTCATAGGCGACGATCCCGCCAAAGACCCGACAGGATTGAAGGTGCTGAAGGGGAGCGCAACGATCAGAGCTGCGAACAGCGGTCGGGCAGCCTTCATAATCAGCCTTGCGTGCAGCGGCTCGACTAAACGTGACTATAAGGCGCAGTCTGGCAGACAAAGTCAATATATCACGCAGGGAGATCGGCGCGCGAATAGTAGGCTGCGAGGCTATTGCAGAGGCATGCCTGGTCCTGCTCGCCATTTGCTGGGCGGCCTACGCTCGCTTACATTGAGGAACGGCGAGGAGCATGGTGCGGCCCGTTTTCCTGCGAACTAGAGGCTGGTACGGACTGCTGCGAAGTCGGCGGCTCTGCGCAGGAGTAGGAGGCTGAAGGCGACGAGTTGCGGTCCGGCCAAGGTGGCGGGCAAGCGTCCGTAGTCGCAGGCCAGCCGGCGAAAGCGGGCCATCCAGGCGAAGGTGCGCTCGACCACCCATCGGCGTGGTAAAAGGTCGAAGCCGCGCTTGGCCTCGGGCAGCTTCACCACCTCCAAGGTGATGCCGCGATCCGCCGCCACCTTCGCCGCACGCTTGCCTGTGAAGCCCTGATCGACATAGGCGAGATCCACGCTGTCGCCGGTCGCCGAACGCACTACAGCCACGTCCTGGCGCAGGAGGGTGCCCACGGCTTCGAGCTCCTGCGAAAGCCGTACTCGGCCGAGCAGGTCTCCCGCGTCCTGCGCAAGGCGGTCGGGCGTGACGGGCGGGCCCAGGAAGGGCGAGGGTGACGGCACGTCGGGCCGTTGAACAAAGGACATGCATCGCATCGGCGTCCGGGCGCGTTTCCCGTCCCGATCCTAAGGCGGATGGCTCCCGCCTCACCGCCGCAAGCCGGAGACGACCCATGAGTGACGGCTACCCCTCGATGACGGCCCTCCTGGGCTTGCTGGCTCTCGCCGGCTACCAGAACCGGGACAAGCTCGCGGAGCTGCTCGGCGGCGCTGGCCAAGCCACGCAGGCGCCCGCAGGCACGGGTGCGGCGCCCGGCAGCACGGGCGGTGGACTCGGGGGTATCTTTGGCGGCCTGCTTGGCAATCAGCCGAACCAAGCGCCCGGCGGCTTCCTGCACAGTGGTCTCGGCGAGATGCTTGAGCGCTTCCAGCAAGCTGGCCACGGGGCAGCCGCGCAGTCCTGGGTCAACCAGGGGCCGAACCAGGAAATCGCGCCTCAACACTTGGAGCAGGCCATCGGGCCTGACGTCCTCGCGGCCCTGACGCAGCGCACCGGCCTGTCCCGCCAGGAACTGCTGTCCCGGCTGTCCCGGGAGCTTCCGCAAGCCGTCGACCGCTACACGCCGGATGGCCGTATGCCGGCCTAGCCGGCGCCCCTCGACCCGACGGTCTTCGCCGACCCCGTTTCCGGGACCTCGACCTGAAGAACCGCGCCGGCAAGTCGTCGCCAGTGCGCGGCGCCTCGGGACCGTCGGGCGACGCGCGGCCTCGGTCGGCGACGCCTACGACAATGCCATGGCCGAGAGCTTCTTCTCCACTCGCGAATGCGAGGTGCTCGCCCGCCGCCGCTTCCCCTCGCAGGCGGAGGCACGCATGGCCGTCTTCAGCTGCATCGAAGGCTTCTACAATCCGCTGCGCCGCCACTCGGCGCTCGGCTACCGCTCGCCGCTCGTCCAACCTTGCAGCCTGCAGACGGAATTGAGGTTCCGGGCCAGCATTGACTCCGGACTCCATCTCGAACATGTCGCCCGCACAACGATGCGCGGTTGCTCGCCGACGTGCCAGCGCCGCGGTAGCCTCGCTTACTACCGCGACGAACTGGTCAGATCGGGATGGATGAAGACCTGCAGGCCGCCAGACTCAGAGCCGCGAGCCTCTTCCAGAGGCCTGGCTTTCTCGTCCGACGACTCCACCAGATCTATGTCGCGCTCTACCTGCAGGAATGCGAGCCGTTCGGGACAACACCCGTCCAGTCCAGCGTGCTTCAGGTCCTCTTGCTGCGCCCGGGCCTGGATCAGGTCACCCTGGCGGCCGAGATCGGCGTGGATCGGACGACCCTCTCCGAGGTCCTGAATCGTCTGGAGCGACGCGGCCTGATCGCCCGCCGCCCGGCCGAACACGACCGCAGGACCCGCCGCGCTTTCCTGACGGACGAGGGCGCGGCGATGGTGAGCGCGATGCAGGGCGCGCTCGACAACGCGCATCGCAGACTCATCGAGGCTCTACCGCCGGAGGCGCGTCAGGCCTTCGTCGAGCAGTTGCTTGTGCTGGTCGAAGCAAACAATGAGCAAGGGCGCGCCATTCTGAAAACATATTAGGCGCGCGCTGCTCGAATCTTCGCGTTGACCTATCGAAATCCTATCATCAGTGTACTGACGAATTGGCTGGGGAGCTGCCGCACCGGGCGCGCCTCACCCTGAGCCAAGCCGGAAGGGTCACCTGATGCCATCGAAGGACCGTGATCGGCAAACCCTGCGCGGCTTCCTCGGCATGGTCCAGGAGCACTATCCGCGGGACTTCCTGCGCATCGCGGAAACCGTCGATTCCCGCCTTGTCCCCACGGCAATCGTCTTCGAGCTGGAACGGCAGGGTCGCGACCCGGTGGTCGTGTTCGACCGGCTCGACGGCAAGAGCATGCCCTGCGTCACCAACATCGCCGCGAGTCGGACCCTGCTGGCGGCCTGTCTCGGCGTGCCGCCGGCCGAACTGCCCACCGCGTTCCGGGAGCGGTGCCAGACCTACATCCCCTGCGAGACGGTCACCGACCCGGCCTGGGACGAGGTGGTGATCGAGGGCGAGGCGGTCGATCTCGCCCTCCTGCCGATCCCCTACCAGTTCACCGTCGACGCCGCGCCCTACATCACGGCCGGGCAGCTCACCGCTCGCGACCCGGAGACCGGCGTCGACACCACGGGCTTCCACCGGCTCATGCTCAAGGGCCGTAACAGGCTCGGCGTGTCGCTGCACTCGCGCCGGCGGATGTACGAGTTCCACCGACGCGCTGAAGCCCGAGGCCAAGCGCTGCCGGTCGCGATCACGATCGGTATCCATCCGCTCCACTACATGGGCTCGATGGTCTACGCCTATCCGCCAAACGTCCGGAAGTTCGAGATCATCGGGGGCCTCTTCGGCGAGCCCTACCGCCTCGCGCGCTGCGGCGTCGGCGACCTCGAGGTGCCGGCCGGCGCGGAGATGATCATCGAGGGCGAGATCCTGCCGGACGTCCGCGAGCCCGAGGGTCCCTTCGGCGAGTTCACCGGTTACGCCTCCTTTCGCAGCACCCAGAATGTCTTTGTCGCCCACCGAATCCGGATGCGGCGCGACGCCATGTTCCACAGCGTCACCTCCGGCATGTCGAAGGACCACATCCTGGTCTCGTGCATCACGCGCGAGGGCGAGATCCTCAACGCGCTCCGGCGAAACCTACCCAATGTGAAGGCAGTGCACGTCCCGCACTCGACCTGCGGGGCCTTTGTCGCGATCGTCTCGATGAAGAAGACCGCCGAGGGCGAGCCCCAGATGGCCATCATGGCCGCGCTCGGCACCGAACTTTACACGAAGTACGTCATCGTGGTCGACGACGACGTGGACATCTTCGACATCAACGACGTGTTCTGGGCGATCGCCACCCGCGTGCGGGCCGAGAAGGACATCGTCCTGATCCCCGGCGTGAAAGGCGCTATCCTCGATCCGAGTTCCGACCCGACCGACTTCACGCTCACCAAGATGGGCATCGATGCGACGCGTCCGGCAGGCCGCGATTTCGCCGAGCGTCTGGTGATCGGGGACGAGGACCGTGCGCGGGCGCGCGCCATCCTGGAACGGGCCGGATTGCAGGCCTGAACACGCAACCCGCTATGCGGTCACGGCAAGAGAGGAGTGGTTCGATGCTGAGGCGTTTCCTGGCCGCGGTGCTAGCGTCCGCGATCCTGACCGCGTCGGTGCCCGCGGCCCGTGCTGAGACCAAGCTTCGCTTCGCCCTCGATTGGATCCCGGGCTCGACCCACGCCGCGTTCCTGATCGCGCAGCAGAAGGGCTACTACAAGGCCGAGGGTCTCGACGTCACCATCGATCCCGGGAAGGGTTCGACCGAAGTGGTCCGGCAACTGGCCGCCGGCCTCTACGACATGGGATTTCCCGACATCAACGTCCTGATGGAGTTCAACGCCCGCAATCCCGATCAGGCCTTCCGGGCCGTCATGAGCGGCTACGAACAGGCGCCTGCGGCGATCGTCTTTCTGCGCAAGAGTGGCATCTCCGAGCCGGCGCAGCTCGCCGGCCGGAAGCTCGGCTCGGCGCCCCACGACTCCACCTTCAAGCTGTTCCCCGTCTTCGCGAAGCGGAACGGGTTCGACCCGGACTCGGTCAAGGTCCAGTCGATCGAGCCGAGCCTGCGGGAGGTTCTCCTCGCCCGGGGCGACGTAGACGCCGTTCCGGGCCAAGTCTTCAACTCGTACATCGCCCTCAAGGCGAAGGGTGTGAAGGCCGAGGACATACAGTACTTCATGTACAGCGATCACGGCCTATCCCTCTACGCAAACTCGATTGCGGTGTCCCGGCGCTTCGCGGAGCAGCATCCCGAAGCGGTGCGGGCCTTCCTGCGCGCCTCCGTGAAGGGACTGCGCGACCTCGTGCGCGATCCCGAGGAAGGCGTGAGAGCGGCACTGACCTTCCAGCCGCTTCTCAACGCCGAAGTTGAGCGGGAACGGCTCGCGATCGCCATGAAGTGCTGTCTCGTGACCGAGCGCGTCCTGAAGGACGGCTGGGGCGTCCTCGACGAGGATCGGCTCGCCAAGGGCATCGCGCTCATCGTGCAGTCGTATGGCCTGCCCCGCTCGCCGGCCGTCGCCGAGGTCTACGACCCATCGTTCCTGCCATCCCGCGACGAGCGCATGGTTCGCTGAGACGTCCTTCCCTCCGGCTTCGCAGGGCTGCCATGTCGTTCATCGAGATCGAAGCAGTCGACCTGATCTATGGCGAGGAGCGAACCGGCACGCTTGCCGTCTCCGAAGCGAGCCTTTCAATCCGCCATGGCGAGTTCGTCGCACTCGTGGGACCGAGTGGATGCGGGAAGTCCACGCTCCTCAAGCTCGTCGCGGGCCTCGTCCGGCCGAGCGCGGGCCGGATCCGGGTCGAGGGGGCTGAGGTCACGCAGCCGCTCAAGACCGTCGGCATGGCTTTCCAGAACCCGACCCTGCTGCCCTGGCGCACGATCCGTGACAACGTCCTGCTGCCGCTGGAGGTGGTCGAGCCCTACCGTCGGCGCCTCCGGCAGGATCGCGCGGCTAACAGGGCGCGGGCGGACGCCCTCTTGGAGGCGGTCGGCCTGTCCGGCTTCGGCGACCGGATGCCCTGGCAGCTCTCCGGCGGCATGCAGCAGCGCGCGCAGCTCTGCCGCGCCCTCGTCCACCAACCCTCGATCCTTCTGCTCGACGAGCCCTTCGCGGCACTGGACAGCTTCACGAAGGAGGAGCTCTGGCACGTCCTGCAGGATCTGTGGTCGCGGCAGAGCTGCACCATCATCCTGGTGACTCACGAATTGCGCGAGGCCGTCTTCCTGGCGGAGACGGTCTACGTCATGAGCGCGCGCCCCGGCCGGCTCGTGAAGCGGACGGATGTGCGCGTCGCTCGGCCCCGCACCCTCGAGACGACCTTCGAGCCGAGCTTCGTCGGCATCGTGCAGGATTTGCGTCACGCGATCGGAGCGGCGCGATGCGCATGAGGTCGATGCTCCTCGCCCGCGCCGCCCCCTGGATCAGCGCCGCTCTTCTCGTTCTGGTCTGGTGGCTCGGCGTCGCGGCCTTCGACGTGAAGTCCTACATCATGCCGACCCCCGGCGAGACCCTCGCCTCGCTCGTCCGGCACTGGCGGCCGCTGGCGGCGAACGGCGCCATCACGCTGGCAACGACGCTGGTCGGCTTCTCCGCGACGCTGGTCTTCGGGACGCTCATTGGCATGCTGGTCGGCATGTCCCGGCTCGCGCATCAGGCGATCTACCCCCTCCTAGTTGCCTTCAACAGCGTGCCGAAGGCCGCGCTCGTGCCGATCTTCGTGGTGTGGTTTGGCCTGGGGGCGGTTCCGGCCGTGATCACGGCCTTCCTGCTGTCGTTCTTCCCAGTGGTCGCCAACGTGGCGCTCGCGTTCTCCTCGATCGAGCCGGAGCTCGTCGACCTGATCCGCTCCCTCGGGGGCTCCCGCCGCGATCTCATGGTCAAGATCGGGATTCCCCGCGCCCTGCCCTACCTCTTCGCCTCCCTGAAGGTCGCGATCACCCTCGCCTTCGTCGGATCCATCATCGCGGAAGTCATCGGCGGCAACGGCGGGATCGGCAACGTCATGCTGGTGGCCAGTTCCAACTTCGACATGCCGCTCGTCTTCGCAGCGCTCAGCGTCGTCGGCGTCCTCGGGACCGGAATGTACGCTCTCTTCGAACTGCTCGATCGGCATTGGGCATCCCGGTCGGCGAGGCCCTCAGGCCTGCAGGGGATCGAGAATGCCAGCTGAGCGTTTCGCGTCCGGCGAGGGGCCGCCGAGGCGGACCCGCCCGACGCGGCTGATCGTGGCGATCACGGGCGCCTCCGGCGCCACCTACGGCATCCGCGCGCTCCAGATCCTGCGGGCGCTCGGCCATATCGAGACGCATCTCGTCCTGACATCCTCGGCCGTCCGCACGATCCTGGCTGAGTCCGATGTGACGCCGGACGCTGTGCGGGGGTTAGCCGATTATGTGCACAGCCCGAAGGACATCGGCGCCTCGATCGCCTCCGGTTCCTTCCTGACGGACGGGATGCTGGTCGCGCCATGCTCCATCAAGACCCTGAGCGGCGTCGCCCATTGCACCAACGAAGCCCTCGTCGTGCGGGCGGCAGACGTGTGCCTGAAGGAGCGACGGCGCGTCGTACTCCTTGTTCGCGAGACGCCCTTCCATGCGGGCCATATCGAACTCATGGCGCAGGCGACCCGCAACGGGGCTATCATCATGCCCCCCGTGCCGGCGTTCTATCATCGGCCCGAGACCATCAATGACATTGTCGATCAGACGGTCGTCCGAGCACTCGATCTCTTCGGGATTGAGACGAACTTTGCTAAGAGGTGGGATGGCCGCAGGCCCGATCAGGAAGCAGAGCCTCACCTTTCATAAGCCGGAGATGGAAGGAGCCAAGCCTCAGACCCAATCCAGCGGTTTCCACCTGTAGGCTAGCACAAGCAATGGCACAAAGCTGATCAAGCAGGGCTCCTTGAATTTGCCGATGAGGAGCAAGCAGATCTCCCCACGACACAGATTGATCGTCAAAAGCGCGCACTATTTGGATCGACAAGCTGAGCTGCCGCGGCGTCCGCTCTGAAGACGCTCCTGTGGGCGGCTGATTCGCCGAGAGGGAGCGCAAAGCCGAAGGGCTGCCTTTCGGTCAAAAGCCAAGGCTCGGTTGTAGCCGGAAGCCGAACAAGGCAGGACAAACTCGGGGCCGAACCGGGCCACATCCACAATCACCGCAGAGGGCGTCCCACAGCTCGAGCGACATCCTGTGCGCTCAGCCCGAACCCGGACAAAAACTGATCATTCATCGCAAAGCCAGCTTCCCGAACCGCTGTGCTCAAACTGCGGCGCCAGGAACTGAAGGGGCCGTGAACTTCCGAGTGGTTCACGGAGCTGTTAATCACGTAGGCGCCGGTCACCGGGAGGGGGACAGCCACCCCGCCGTGCTCCCGCGCGGTCTCCGGCCAACGATAGTGCTCGTGCAAGACGGCGTGGGGATCGCGCCGCAGCGCTTCGGCCGCTTCGGGGACAAGCCGCGCGACAACACTTGAACCGCAAAGACGCTGGAAGCCACCATCAAAGATGCGCTCGTCCGGCAGGTGGATCGCCCGGTGCGCCCGGATGTCGGCCATGAAGCCGTCGGCGATGTACCCGCCCAGTGCCTCGGACGGGATCGCGGTTCGTGCCGCCTCAACGAGCCGACGGTCGACCCAGTCGTCGCCGTCGAGGAACATCAGCAGACCGCCGCCTTCCGCCAAAATACGCTGGGCAATCAAGTGCTTCTTGCGCCCGCTGTCGAGATTGTCCGCACGGACGGCCTCGACCGGCCAGTCGGCGGCAATGAAGGCAATCCGGCGATCAAGGGGCACGACGGCTGGCCGGTCATGTCCGGCGATCACGACGCGGAACGCCAGGTCCGTCTGAGCCGCGACTGACTTGAGGGTCAAGCCGAGCAGCGCCTCAACGAGCGGCCAGTCCGTGGCGGCGTCACGCGCGATCAGGGGGATTCCGAAGGTGAAAGGTTCCGCCACGATCCGCCGCCCTCAGAATGGCCCTGTACCGCACTGGGCTGCGGTGACATCACGCGTAAGCGCAGCGACATGCGCCGCGTAGAAGCGGCAACACTGCTCGTGGAGGGTTCGGACGCCCTCATCCATCATGAGCTTGTCGTAACTGGCCCTGACTGCTGGCAGCCTGACCGCAATGCTGAGGTCTTCCTCCTCGTTCCGGTCGAACACAGGCCAGTTCGTCTCGCGCGACCACTCGACGTTCAGCCCGCCGCCGCGGCGGTGCTTGACGACGTAGTCCTCCCAAGAACGCGTGTTGTAGTGGTTGACCTGAGCCAGCTTCCAGGAGACTGCTCCCGGCTCCGACTGCAGAAAGTCTCCGTGCGACTCGTCGTAGAAGTAGGCGGGCAGCGTCGCACCCGCTCCATTCACATAGCGAAGTGTGCCGAGTGCGTCCGAGTGCGGAAAGCGCGGCTGATGTGGCAGCAGCTTGCAGCCGTAAACTTCCGCCTGCGTGAAGAGCGTCTTGTAGGGTCGATTGACGCCATGTTCGAGAGGCGCTGCCCGGGTGAACCGCTCGGTCAGGAAGTCCGGAGACCATGTGCGGTGCCTGGAACTGCCAAATACGCGCCAGTTCACGAGAATGGCGGTGCTCCCGGGAACGGCCGTGATCAGGTCCGTCACGCGCCCCTGGCCGACATGGATGTTGAGGAACTCGTCGGCATCGAGCACCATGACCCAGTCTGCCTCGCTCAGGATGGGCAGCCGCTCGGCGCGGGCATAGGCGGCGAGTTGGGGCTTGTCCCCTGGCGCAACAGTATGGGGTAGATGGGTGAGCAGGCCGAGCGCCTGAATGCGGTCGAGGAGTGCCGGTGAACCGTCGACGCAGTCGTTTGTGCAGATGACGATATCGGTAAACCCGATGGCACGGTGGTAGGCGAGCCATTCAGGTATGTACGGTCCCTCGTTTCGCATGGTCGCGACGAGGAGAATTCGACGGGGCCTCGCCGAGTGTGTTGGGGGTGCAGGTACCGTCATGAGTACGCGAGCACCTCGCGCTCCAGGCTTGCCTTGTCGGGCAATCTGGTGAGCACAGCGAACGTTCCGGCCCAGGTCGTCCGACGACCTTCGCGGCCCTACGAACGAGAGGGAGGCACGTTCTGCGCCTTTCCGTCGCTCGCCTCCTCTCCACCGTCCGAGAATGAGGCAGCCAGAGGCTTGATCTGACCCGGGGCAGGCATTTGAAAGGTCCGCTCGTGAGCGACCGAATAGGTCAGCGTCGGCGGCTCGTGGCCGAAAGCGGAATGTCTGCTCGCCGGTCCCTTGGACGAATAAGCAGACCCCAGCGCTGAGGTGCAACAAGACTACGGAGCACTCTTCTCGAGACAGCCTGTTGGACTGCAAACCCCGTTAGAGCTGTGCACCGAGTTCAGACGAGAGGCGTTCGCCAGCCTCTCGCAGCCGAGGCTTGAGCGTCTCCGCTTGCTCTAATGTCAGCCTAGACGCTGGACCGGATAGCGCGATGGCACCGATCAACCGCTGCTCCGTCCCGAACACTGGCATCGCGATCGATGCCACATGAGGGTCGGTAATGCCGGAGGAATAGATCGGGATCTCGATCGACGCCTTTCCCGAAGCCCTTCGGTCGCTGAAGGTCCTCAAAACCTGGGCGATGGCCGATTCGTCCATCGGCCGCATGTCGCCAGGGCGGACATTCATCCGCAGCGGTGACGGCGAATCCGCCCGAAACAGGCACAGCCGCTGGTTGCCCCGGCGGATGTAGAACGAGGCCGTCTCCAGTGACTCGGCGGCGAGTCGCTCGAGGACGGGGACGATCCGCTCCTCCAAGGCGAAGGATTGCTGGTAAACCGAGCCGATACGGGCCGCCTCAACGCCCAGGCGGTAGCGCCCATCGTCCAGCCGCTCGATCAGGTTGAACTTCTCAAGCGAGATGCACAGCCGCATGATCGTGCTCTTCACGAGCGACGTTCGCCGGGCGAGCTCGGAGAGTTCCAGAGCATCGTCGCCCCGTCGGAACGCGGTGAGCACCGTCAGTACCCGATCGGCCGAAGCCACGCCTTCGAGATTGGGCCGCGCACGCGCCTCCTTCGCCATCTCTTCGCACTCGTTCCGGTTTCGCGAGGTCTGTGACGCGCGATCCATAGCGATCGTCCCCTTCCTCACCAAGCCGTGACACCGCCTTGCCCACGGCATCGTTGACAGCCCCCGCTGTTTGCGCGAGTAAAAACGAAACGCCGTTTCAAAATTCGGCGATTCGGGAGTGGACGTCATGGCGCTAGGGCAACAGACCCAAGCTCCGGCCCACGCGGTCGATGAGCGAAACCTCCATCGCAAGATGATGCGGCGGATCCTGCCGTTCCTCTTCGTGTGCTACGTGGTCAGCTATCTGGACCGCGTGAATGTCGGCTTCGCCGCGCTCACGATGAATGAGCATATCGGTCTGACCGCGACATCCTTCGGTATCGGCGCGGGGCTATTCTTCCTCGGCTACTTCATCGCCGAGATTCCGAGCAACCTGATCATGATGCGCGTCGGAGCCCGACTCTGGATCGCGCGGATCATGATCACCTGGGGCCTCGTCTCGGCGGCCACCGCCTTCGTGACGGGCCCGATCCAGTTTGGCATCGCCCGCTTCCTTCTCGGCCTCGGCGAGGCGGGCTTCGTGCCGGGCGTCTTCCTCTATCTCAGCCTCTGGTTCCCCTCGGCGGTGCGGGCGCGGGCGACCGCGCTGTTCCTCCTCGGGATCCCGGTCGCCAACATCATCGGCTCACCGATCTCCGGGGCGCTGGTGCAGATCGAGGGCTTCGGCCTCGCGGGATGGCAGTGGCTCCTCATCCTCGAAGCGCTGCCTGCGGTGATCCTCGGCATCGTCTGCCTCTTCATCCTCACCGACCGGCCTGAGAAGGCCGACTGGCTCACGCCCGCCGAGCGCGAGGCGCTCGTGGCCAAGCTCGCCCAGGAGAAGGCGGCGATCGAGAAGAAGCACCCGATGACCCTGGCTCAGGCCCTGCGGAACTGGCGGGTGCTGATGCTGGCCACGATCAACTTCTGCGCGATCATCGGCTCGCTGGGAATCGGCCTGTGGCTGCCGCAGATCATCAAGCAGCTCGGGCTCGCGACCTCGCTGGTCGGGTTCGTGACCGCTATCCCCTACCTCTGCGGCGCGGTAGCGATGGTGGTGTGGGGCCGCCTGTCCGACCGGGGCGGCGACCGCACGGTCTACCCGGCCATCTCGCTGTTCGTCGGCGCCACCGCGCTGACCGCGAGCGCCGTCACGCCGACGCCGATCCTCACCATCGCTGCGCTCTGCGTGGCGGTGATGGGCATCAACTCCTTCGTAGCGACCTTCTGGGCTGTACCGTCGGGCTTCCTCACCGGTCGCGCCGCGGCGGGCGGGATCGCGATGATCGTCTCGATCGGCAACCTCGGCGGCTTCGCTGGGCCCTACCTGATCGGCCTCGTCCGCGATCTCTCGGGCGGGTTCACCGCGCCGCTGCTGGCGGTCAGTGGGATCCTCCTCGTCGGCGCGGTGCTGATGCTGGCCTTCGGCCGGCAGGTTCGCCGGGATGCGATCCCGGTCGCGATCCCGGCGTAACCGCCATGATCCCGCCTCTTCCATCCGGCCCGGAGGTGACCTCGCTCACCGCGGCCTTCTGCGCCGAGCTGCGCGCGCGGGGCTTTGCGGGCGACCTGACCCTCGGCGAGGCCGACCGCACCGTGCTCGCCACGGACAACTCGATCTACCAGATCACCCCGCAGGCCATCGCGTTTCCGCAGGGGCTCGACGACCTCGTTCGCATCGCGACCCTGCTCGCCGAGGAGCGGTTTGCCACGGTGCGGATCGCTCCCCGCGGCGGCGGGACAGGAACCAACGGCCAGTCCCTCACGGACGGGATCGTGGTCGATCTCTCCCGGCACATGAACCGCATACTCGCCATCGACCCGGTGCGCCGGACGGCGCGGGTCGAGGCGGGGGTGGTGAAGGATCAGCTCAACGCGGCGCTTGCTGAGCACGGCCTGTTCTTCGCGCCCGAACTCTCGACCTCGAACCGGGCCACCATCGGCGGGATGATCTCCACCGATGCCTGCGGCCAGGGCTCCTGCCTCTACGGCAAGACCCGGGACCACGTGCTCGCCCTCACCATGGTGCTCGCCGACGGGACGGTCTGGCACTCCGAACCCCTCGATGACGCCGGCCTGACGGCGGCCCAGGCACGCCTGGATCTCGTGGGTGCCATCCACCGGGAGGTGGACAGGCTCCAGCGCGAGAACGCGGCGCTGATCGACCAGACCTTTCCGGCGCTGAACCGCTGCCTCACCGGCTACGATCTCGCCCATCTGCGCCGCGCCGACGGACGCTTCGACCTCAACGCCGTGCTGTGCGGCTCGGAGGGGACGCTGGGCCTGCTGGCCGAGGCGACGCTCAACGTCCTACCGCTGCCGACCCACATGGCGCTGGTGAACCTCCGCTACGACAGTTTCGACGCGGCCCTGCGCGACGCGCGGACGCTCGTGGCCTTCGGGGCGGCCTCGGTCGAGACGGTCGATTCCAAGGTGCTGGGCCTCGCCCAGGAGGATCCGATCTGGGAGGGCGTCGCCGCCTACTTTCCTGAAGACGGGGGCGAGCGGGCACGGGGCGTCAACCTCATCGAGTTCGTCGGCGACGGTGAGCCGGCGGTCGAGGCGGCGCTCGCCCGTCTCGCGGCGGCCCTGGACGAAGCCGGCCGGACCAAGGGCCGCCGAGGCTACACGGTAGCAAGGGGCGAGGCGGAGGTCGGCCGCCTCTGGGCGATGCGCAAGAAGGCGGTCGGCCTCCTCGGCAACACCAAGGGCGACCGGCGGCCCATCGCCTTCGTCGAGGACACCGCCGTCCCGCCGCAACACCTCGCCGACTACATCGCGGAATTCCGCGACGCCCTCGACCGGCGCGGACTCGATTACGGCATGTTCGGCCATGTCGATGCCGGCGTGCTGCACGTGCGGCCGGCCATCGACATGAAGGCGCCTGGCGCCGAGGCACTCGTCCGCGCCGTCACCGAGGACGTCGTCGCCCTGACGCAGCGCTATGGCGGTCTGCTCTGGGGCGAGCACGGCAAGGGCGTGCGCTCCGAGTTCTCCCCCCGGTTCTTCGGCCCGCTCTACCCCGTGCTGCAGGCGGTGAAGGCGGCCTTCGATCCGCGCAACCAGCTCAACCCGGGCAAAATCGCCGGCCCCGAGGGCACGGCGCTCATGACCGTGGACGGCGTGCCGACCAAGGGCCAGCGGGATCGGTCGATCCCGAAGACCGTCCGGGCCGCCTACGACGAGGCGCTCCACTGCAACGGCAACGGCGCCTGCTTCACCTGGGACCCCGACGAGGCGATGTGTCCGTCCTGGAAGGGCAGCCGCGAGCGGCGGCACTCGCCGAAGGGCCGCGCCCAGCTCATGCGCGAGTGGCTGCGGCGGCTGGCCGCCGAGGGCCGCGACCCGCTGGAGGAGGCCCGCCGCCTGCGCGCCCGGTCGGGCTGGCTGACCTTCCTGGCCCGCCTCGCCGCGACCCTGCGGCGGCGGGCCGACTTCTCCCACGCGGTCCACGAGGCGATGGCCGGCTGTCTCGCCTGCAAATCCTGCACGGGGCAATGCCCGATCAAGGTCGACGTGCCGACCTTTCGGGCGAAGTTCCTCGAACTCTATCACGGCCGTTACCTGCGGCCCCTGCGCCATCACGCCGTCGCCGCCCTGGAGGCCGCCGTACCGCTCCTGGCCAAGGCGCCCCGGCTCGCGAATGCCGCGACCTCGCTGGGCCTGACCGGGCTGATCGGGCTCGTGCACGTCCCGCAGCTGTCGGGCCTCGACTTGCCCAAAGAACTGAAGCGCCGCGGCGTAGCGCTGGCCGAGGCGCGGACCCTGGACCGCCTCCCGGAGGCCGAGCGGCTGACGAGCGTCATCGTGGTGCAGGATGCCTTCACCAGCCACTACGACACGCCCGTCCTTCTGGCCCTCCTCGACATGCTGATCGGGCTCGGGTTGCGGCCCTGGCTCGCGCCCTACCGCCCGAACGGCAAGCCGCTCCACGTCCACGGCTTCCTCGGCCGGTTCGCGCGTCTGGCAGAGGCCAATGCCGATGATCTCGGCCAGCTCGCCGCGACCGGCATCGACCTCGTCGGCCTCGACCCGTCGATGACGCTAACCTACCGCTCCGAGTACCGGCAGGCCCTGCCGGGGCGGGACCTGCCACGGGTCCACCTTGTCCAGGAATGGCTCGCCGGCCGCCTCAACGGCGTCCGCCCGGCCCCCGAAGCCGAGTCCTACTGGCTGCTGCCCCACTGCACCGAGCGGGCGACGGCGCAGCCGGCGCTCGCCGACTGGGCCACGGTCTTCGCCGCCCTGGGGTTGCGCCTGTCGGTGCTGCCATCGGGCTGCTGCGGCATGGCCGGCACCTACGGCCACGAGGCCGAGCACCGGGCGATGTCGGAGCGGATCTACGGCCTGAGCTGGGCCGGGCACGTCGCCGCGAAGGGCCGCTCGGGCCACCTTCTGGCGGACGGCTATTCCTGCCGCTCGCAGGTGAAGCTGGTCGACGGCCTGCGCCTGCCCCACCCCGTCGAGATTCTCCGCGATCACCTCGCCGCTGGCCCGCTGGCCGGCCGGCGGACCGCCACCCTCACCGCATGACCCTCAAGGAGCACACCATGGCAGACCGCACGCAATTCCGTTTGGGCCTCGTCGGCTACGGCGAGATCGGCAGCACGCTCGGCGCGGGCCTGCGCGGTGCCGGCCTCGAAGCAATCGCCTGCTACGACAAGTACGCGTTCGACGGCCCCTACGCGGACCTCATCCAGGCGCGGGCGAAGGAGGCGGGCGTTGCCCTCGTCCGCTCGAACGCGGACCTCGCCGAGGCCGCCGACCTGATCGTGAGTGTCACGCCGGGCGCTTCCTCGCTGGAAAGCGCTGACGCCTTCGCCCCGGTGCTCACGGCGCGCCACACCTTCCTCGACTTCGCCTCGGCGACTCCGAAGATTAAGCAGGGTGTCGCGGGCAAGCTCGAAGCGACCGGCGCCCTCCTCGGCGACGGCTCGATCGAGGGTACGCCGCTGCACGGCTACTCCATGCGGATGCTGTCGAGCGGCCCGGCCGGCGAGCGGGTGCGCGACCTGCTCGTGCCGTGGGGCATGCAGATCGAGTTCACCGGCCCGGTCCTGGGCACAGCCTCTGGGATCAAGATCATCCGCTCGGTCCTCATCAAGGGCATCGAGGCGCTCACCGACGAGATGCTGCTCGCCGCCCGGCACTACGGGATCGACGAGGTCGTCCTCGCCTCGGCCTCCAAGACCCTCGCCCGGCCGTGGATGGATACGGTTCAGAGCCTCACCCCGTCTGGGGCGATCCACGCCAAGCGCCGCGCCGAGGAGCTGGAGATGTCTGCCGACGCCGTCGCCGATGCCGGGGTCGAGCCGATCATGGCCCGCGCGGTGGCCCAGCGTCTGCGCTGGAAGGAGAGCCTCGGCCTCAAGGACCACTTCAAGGGCGTCGTCCCCCGGACCTACCAGGAGGCCGTGGACGCCATGGTGCTCAAGGCCGGCCTGAAGCCTGTCGCCTAACGCCCCCTTCCATCCCCCCGCCTCGAAGGACGACCATCATGGCAATCGGCTTCAAGATCCACCCGCGCACCCGCACGATCGACCCGGCCACCGTCGAGAAGTTCAAGGGCATCGCGGTCGCCAACATCAGCGACTCCATGAGCCGGATGAGCCATGGCGGCGCGCGGATCCGGCCGCTGCATGCCGGAGGCGTGCTCTGCGGCGTCGCCCTCACCGTGCGGGCGCGCCCCGGCGACAATCTGCTGATCCACGCGGCCCTCAACCGCGCGAAGCCCGGCGACGTCCTCGTCGTCGATGGCGACGGCGACCTGACGAACGCGCTCATGGGCGAACTCATGCTCTCCCACGCGCAGCAGATTGGCATGGCCGGCGTCGTTCTGAACGGCGCGGTGCGCGATTACGGCTGGATCCGCATGAACTCGTTCCCTGTCTTCGCCGCCGGCGTCACCCACCGCGGCCCCTACAAGAACGGGCCGGGCGAGATGAACGCCACCATCGCCATCGAGGGCATGGTCATCGAGCCCGGCGACCTGATCGTCGGCGACGACGACGGCTTCGTCTGCGTGCCCTTCGATCAGACCGAGGCGGTGTTCGCCGCCGCCGACAAGAAGCAACAGGCCGAGGCCAGGACCATGGCCGCGATCAAGGACGGCACCGTGGACCGGTCGTGGGTCGAGCGCGCCCTCGCGGAGTCGGGCTGCGAGGGGATCTGATCTCCTCCTCGCTACGCCGCACGACAAAGGCTCAAGGGCGCGGGACGTCACGTGAGCCAAATCTCGAACTATAGGGAGGTTGGGACGTGAACGTCTCCGAACAAGCCAAGCATCCGCTTGAGGCTGCGACCATGCGCCGGGTCATCCTGCGGCTCGTGCCGTTCCTGATGCTCTGCTATTTCTTCGCATTGCTGGACCGGGTGAACGTCGGCTTCGCTGCCCTGCAGATGAACAAGGATCTTGGGCTAACCCCGGCCATGTTCGGCTTCGCGGCGAGCCTGTTCTTCGTGTCCTACTTCCTGGTCGAGGTGCCAAGCAATCTCGCCCTGCAGAAGGTCGGGGCGCGGCGCTGGATCGCCCGGATCATGATCACCTGGGGCCTCGTCACTATGGGCATGGCCCTCGTGACCGGGCCCCATTCCCTCTACGTGATGCGCTTCATTCTCGGCGCGGCGGAGGCCGGGTTCTTCCCCGGCGCGATCCTCTACCTCACCTACTGGCTGCCGAGTGAGTACCGGGCGCGGATTATGGCGACCTTCACGGTCTCGATCCCGCTGGCGACCTTCCTCGGCTCACCCCTGTCCGTGTCGCTCCTCGAACTCGACGGTCTGCTCGGCCTCAAGGGCTGGCAATGGCTGTTCGTGCTGGAGGGTCTGCCGACGGTGTGCCTCGGCATCGCCTGCCTGTTCGTTCTGACGGACCGGCCCCGTGATGCGAAATGGCTCGGTGACGATCAGCGCGCATGGCTCGTCGCTCGCCTCGACGAGGAGGCGGCCAAGCGCAAACCCATCGGCCACATTTCCCTCTGGCAGCTCGCCCGCAACAAGTACTTCCTGACGATGGCGCTGGTCTGCTCCGGTGCTTCCGCGACGGGCAGCGTGCTCTCGGTCTGGCAGCCGCAGATGATCAAGTCGTTCGGGCTGACGAACCTCCAGACCGGCTTCGTCAACTCGATCCCTTACGGCTTCGCGACGATCCTGATGGTGCTGTGGGGCCGCCACTCCGACCGGCAGGGCGAGCGGCGTTGGCACACGGCGATCCCCCTGCTGCTCGCCGCTTTCGGCCTAGCCTACCTCAACCTGACCGGCGGCATCGCCACCGCCGTCCTGGCCGTGACCTTCGCCCTCGTCGGCGCCTACTCCTTCAAGGGGCCGTTCTGGGCGCTCTCCGCCGGCTGGCTGTCGCCGGGAACGCTGGCCGCAGGGCTCGCCGGGATCAACGCGATCTCGAACCTGATCGGCGGCGGGCTGATGGTGAACATCGTCGGCCTCGTGAAGGACGCGACCGGCAGCTTCCCACTCGGCATGCTCCCCGTCGCCGCCCTCGATGCCGCCGCCGCGATCAGCGTCATCCTGATCAGCCGCGCTCATGCCCGCGAGGCTCGGACCGCGGCGCTGCCCGCCTGAGCCATCGTCCCTGCTCCCCTACCGAGGACACACGATGTCGTTCTTCGCTCCTCCGCCAACGGTGACGGCCGAGGTCTTCACGCGCCTGCCCGATCGCTTCCGCAAGGTCCGGCCGACCGCCTGGGCGAACGCCAACCGGGGCGGACACGCCATCGACTCGTTCCTCGAAGGCCCCGTCTTCGACCGGGCCGGCCGGCTCTACGTCACGGACATCCCCTTCGGCCGGATCTTCCGCATCGACCCGGCCGGCGAATGGGAGCTCGTGGCCGAGTACGACGGCTGGCCGAACGGGATGAAGATCCATCAGGACGGACGGATCTTCATCACCTGCTACAAGCGCGGCCTGATGCTCCTCTACCCCGACACGGGGGCGGTGACGCCGTTCTTGGAAACGGCGGGCTCGGAGGGTTTTCGTGGGGTCAACGACCTGACCTTCGCCAGGAACGGCGACCTCTACTTCACCGACCAGGGCCAGACCGGGCTGCAGGACCCGACCGGCCGGGTCTACCGCCTGCGCCCCTCCGGCGAGCTCACCTGCCTCGTGGACACCATTCCGAGCCCGAACGGCATCGTCATCGACGACGCCATGGGCAGCCTGTTCATCGCCGTGACCCGCGCCCAGCAGATCTGGCGGGTGCCCCTGAACGCCAGCGGCCTCGTCGCGAAGGTCGGCGTGTTCTCACAGCTGCACGGAGGCCTCGGCGGCCCGGACGGCATCGCGCTCGATGCCGAGGGCTGCCTCATCGTCGCCCATACCGGGTTCGGGTCGATCTGGCGCCTGTCGCCGGTCGCCGAGCCGCTGCTGCGGGTCAAATCGCCTGCCGGGATCTCGACCACCAACATCGCCTATGGCGGCCCGGATGGCGCAACCCTCTTCATCACCGAATCTCAGACCGGCAGCATCCTGACGGCACGAATGCCGGCTGCTGGCCAAACCCTCTTCTCGCATCACTGAACGGACCGACCGGATGACGACCTCGATGACTCGCCGCGCGCATCTCGCGGCCCTGATGGCCGGCGCCGCGATCGGCGCCGGGCTCCGGCCAGTCGCGGCGCAGACCGTGCCGTGGTCCTCGGGCACGGAGCGGCCCAAGATCACCGTGCCGCCGGGGGCCGCGGACTGCCACCACCACATCTACGATGCGCGCTTCCCCGCCTCGCCCGGCGCGACGCTCCGGCCGCCAGATGCGAGCGTTGCGGACTACAAGCTCCTGATGCAGCGCCTCGGCATCGCCCGCCACGTTGTGGTGCAGCCGTCGACCTACGGGGTCGACAACAGCCTCCTCGTTCAGTCGGTGCAGGAGTTCGGCCCGACCGCCCGGGGCATCGCGATGCTCGACGCCTCGGTTGCGCCCGAGGAACTGAAGCGCCTGGACGCGGCCGGCATCCGCGGCGTCCGGTTCGGGACGCGCCTGCCGGGTGGGGCGCCGATCACCGACCTGGTGCCGGTCGCCCGCAAGATCGCCGCCTTCGGCTGGCACATCGTGCTGGTCGCTGATGGCGACAAGATTGTAGAACTGGCCGACACTCTGAAAGGCCTGCCGGTTCCGGTCGTGTTCGACCATATGGGCCACCTGCCCGAGCCCGCCGGCCCCGACCATCCGGGCTTTAGGGTGATCGCCGATCTGATTGACAAGCACGGCGCCTGGGTGAAGCTCACCGGCGCCTACCTCCTCTCGAAGGTCGGGCCGCCGACCTATGCCGATCGTGGCCGTCTCGCCCGCGCCTTCGTGCAACTCGCCCCTGAGCGTCTCGTCTGGGGCAGCGACTGGCCACATCCGACCTCTCCTGCCGACGCCAAACCGGACGACGCCCTGCTCCTCGACCTCCTGGCGACCTGGGCCCCCGATGAGGCGGTGCGGAACCGGATCCTTGTCGCCAATCCGGCCAAGCTCTACGGCTTCTGATCCGATTTCCGACGGGGGAGGAGCCTGCCCATGCCGACTTATCGGTCCCGGCACACTGTGCTCAAGGGCGGCGCGGCGCTCGCCCTGGCCACTGTCGCCGGCCTTCGTCACCGTCCGGCGGTCGCCACCCTGGTCGGCATGCTCATCGAGGTGCCGGTGATGCTCTCGGTCGTGTGGATCGTGAACCGGAGCCAGGGCTGGCACGAGCGCGGCGCGGCGGGCAAGGGAGCGGCCCTGATGCCTGCCTCCCGTGAGGTCTGAGGCCCGCGGGCGCCTCGCCGTCATCTCCGCCCTAGGCGTCGTCGAGATCCTCGCCTGGGGCTCCTCATTCTACCTGCCGGCGGTGCTCGCCGGTCCCATCGCGGCGGATACCGGCTGGCCGCTGGCGTGGGTGGTCGGCGGCCTGTCCATCGGCCTCCTGGCGGCGGCGGTCGCGTCGCCCCGGGTGGGGCTCGCCATTCACCGGCACGGCGGCCGGCCGGTGCTGGCGCTCGCCGCGCTGCTGCTGGCGGTGGGTCATGTGGTGATCGGCCTAGCGCCGAACCTGCCGGTGTTCCTCTCCGGTTGGCTGGTCATCGGGCTCGGCATGGGCTGCGGCCTCTACGACCCGGCCTTCGCCACCCTCGGTCGCCTCTACGGCGCCGAGGCGCGCCCGGCCATAACGACACTGACCCTCTGGGGCGGGTTCGCCAGCACCGTCTGCTGGCCGCTCTCGGCCTTCCTCGTCGAGCAGGTCGGCTGGCGGGGCGCGTGCCTCGCCTATGCCGGGCTGCACCTTGCTGTGACCCTGCCGCTGGTGCTCGGGCTGATCCCGCCGGCGCCCGCGGCGGCACCCGGTGCGGCGGGGACGCACGGAAACGACGGGCCACTGGCGCCGCGCGAGCGGCGGGCCTTCCTACTGATGGCGGGCGTGCTGGTCCTGGGCGGCACCGTCATGACGCTGGTCTCGGTGCACCTGATCGCGCTGCTCCAGGCCCGCGGCGTCGCGCTCGCAGCGGCCGTGTCCTACGGCGCTCTGATCGGGCCAGCCCAGGTCGGCGCCCGCATCGTAGAGATGGCAAACAAGGGCCGGCACCACCCGCTTTGGACCCTGACCGTGGCCATGGCGCTGGTGGTCGTAGGGCTAGCCATCCTGGCGGCGGGCGTGCCGACGGTCGGCCTTGCCCTGGTACTCTACGGTGGGGGCAACGGGATCTACTCCATTGCCCGGGGCACGGTGCCACTCGCCCTATTCGGGCCGGCGCGCTACCCAGTGCTCGTGGGACGCTTGGCGCGACCTGGTCTCGCCGCACAGGCGCTGGCACCCTCGCTCGGCGCGGTGGCGCTCACTTACGGCGGCGCCGACGCGGTCTACGTCCTGCTTGTGGCGCTCGCGCTGGCGAACCTCGGGCTGGCGATAGCCTTGTGGGGGGCGCGGCCGGACGTCGTCGAGGGACGCGGCGCCGTTCGCTGAACGGAGGCTGCGCGCGGGCTTCAGAACCGGTTCAACGCGACTTGCCCAGTCTGAGGACATCTCGAACGAGGAGGGTCCTCCCATGAAGCTTCGCATCGCAGGTCTGGTTGCCGCGGCCCTGGTGCTGCTCCCCGGCGCCGCCTCCGCGCAGTGGTACGAGCGTGGGCCGCGCCATCATCACCATCAGCACTGGGACCACCATCATCACCATGGCTACGGCCACCGCCACGGCTCCGAGCGGCATCACCATCACGGCTATGACCGCCCTGTCCACTTCGACCGAGGCCACCACCATCACCATCACGGGTACTGACGGCCGCGTTCAACCGCCGGGACCATCCGACGCGGTCCCGGCGGTCGTGTGCACTTGACCGTCCCACGGTGGGAAGGGGCATCCTGAACTCCATCGACCTTCCGCGCGACCGGGAAAACTGGCATCGTCGATTCGTGACGTTCTGGCTCGCCCTCCGGCGGCTGCTCCCGCTCCTCGCGGTTCTCAGCCTCGCCCTGATGCCGGTGACCGCTTCGGCGGCCGCCGCGGGCATGCACGCGTCCGTGACGGCGCAGGCTCACGGCCCGTACGAGGCGATGCCGGCCATGGACCATGCCGACATGGACATGGCGAGCATGGACATGGACGACATGCCCTGCTGCCCGCCGGAGAAGGCGGGGAAGCCGGACTGTGCCAAGTCCGGCTGCCCTCTGATGGCGCTCTGCCTTGCCAGCGTCGCCTCCCTTCTGCCGGCAGCGGTGCCAGTCCCGGCGCCGGTCGCGACACGCGCCACGCCGGCTTGGCCTGACCTGGCGTCCTTCGCCAGCGTGCACGGCCCCCCGCTGCCTGAGCCTCCCCGAGCCTGAACCCGATGCCGCCGGCGCTCGCGCCGGCACGGTGACGCGCGCCCGCGCGCCGCCATCCATCGCCTTCAGGAGATCACACCCGTGACCAAGAACCCCTTCGCGCGCGCCGTGCCGGCCGCGCTGCTCGCTGCCCTGTCAGCGTCGACGATGACCTTCCCCGCCCTGGCAGACATCAAGGACTACCGCTTCGAGCTGGTGCAGCAGGAGGCGAAGGTCGGCGAGGCCGTTGTCGCCGTGCGTCTCGTGGACAAGCGCAGCGGCAAGCCGGTGCCCGACGCCGTGATCTTCGCCAAGCGCCTCGACATGGCGCCCGACAGCATGGAGGAGATGGTCACCAAGGTCGAACAGGTGCCCTCGACCGAGCCGGGCGTCTACCGCTTCAAGGCCAAGCTCTCGATGGCCGGCGGCTGGCGCCTGTCCCTCGGGGCCAAGGTCCAGGGCGAGACCGGCACGGTCGAGGACAAGCTGGTCTTCCAGGCCGTCAAATGAGCCGCGCCGCCTGGGCGGCCGGGGCCTTCGCTGCGCTCGCGGCGGGGGCCGTCGGCTACGGGGCGGGGCACGGGGACGTCCCCGTGCCGGCGCTCGTGGATCGCGCCCGTTCCGAGTTCGTCCCCGCGCTCGCCGAGCGCGCACGAATGGCATTCGCGCGCTGGATGCCGGCCTCGAAGCCTGGCCCCCAGGCGCCCGCCGCCAAGACCGGGCCGTCGTCCGGGCCGGTGGTCTACTACCAGGACCCGGATGGGAAGCCCGTCTACTCGGCCTCGCCGATGGTGACGGCGGATGGCCGGGAGTTCCGAGCCGTCCGTGCCAGCGAGGACGTGCGCTTCGACGACGACGGCGAGGCCATGCCCGCGGACATGGCTGGGCACGGCGCGGAGGCAAGCGAGGCGGCCAAGCCCGGCGGCGACCGGCGCATCCTCTACTACCGCAACCCGATGGGGCTGCCGGACACCTCGCCGACGCCCAAGAAGGACTCGATGGGGATGGACTACATTCCCGTCTACGCGGGCGAGGATGAGAGCGGCGTCGTGACGGTGTCGCCCGGCAAGGTCCAGCGCACCGGCGTGCGGACCGAGCTCGCGGAGCGCCGCGTCCTGTCGGTGCCAGTGCGGGCGCCGGGCAGCGTCGAGGAGGACGAGCGCCGCATCTCCGTCATCGCCATGCGCACGGACGCCTTCATCGAGAAGGTCGAGCCGGTCACCACCGGCGACCACGTCCACAAGGGCCAGCCGCTGCTGCGCCTGTTCGCGCCCGAGATCAACGCGGTCGCGGCCCAGTACCTGACCTCCATCGGCTACGAGGGCGGCCGCCGGCGGTTGGAGAACCTCGCCATCCCGCCGGAGGTCATCGACGAGATCGAGCGCACCCGGAAGGTGCCGGCCTCCATCACCTGGTCCTCGCCGCGGGACGGCGTCGTCGTCGAGCGCAATGTTTCGGACGGCATGAAGGCCAAGTCCGGCGACGTCCTGTTCCGCATCGTCGACCACACGCGCGTTTGGGTGCTGGCCGACGTAACCGAGCGCGACCTCGCCGGGGTGGCCGAGGGGCAGAAGGCGACGGTGAGAGTGCGGGCCTTCCCCGACCGCGCCTTCACCGGGACGGTGACGCGGATCTACCCCCACCTCAACATGGAGACCCGGACCGCCCGGCTGCGGATCGAGCTGCCGAACCCCGACGGCACGCTGCGCCCGTCGATGTACGCCGACGTCGAGATCGCGACCGGCGACGACAAGCCGGTGGTGGCGGTGCCCGACGACGCCGTCATCGACACCGGCGAGCGCCAGGTCGTGCTGCTCGACCGCGGCGACGGGCGCTTCGAGCCGAAGGCGGTGAAGGTCGGCCTTCGCGGCCGAGGCTACGTCGAGATCCGCGAGGGCGTCTCGGCCGGCGACCGGGTGGTCACGGCCGCGAACTTCCTGATCGACGCCGAGAGCAACCTGAAGGCGGCGCTGCAGTCCCTGACCGCCCCGAAGGACGACCGGCAGGCGGCGGGAGCGGCGCCATGATTGCGCGCCTGATCGGCTGGTCGGCCCGCAACCTCGTGTTGGTGCTTGTCGGGACCGTGTTCGCGGTCGCGACCGGCGTCCTGGCGCTGCGGACCCTGCCGCTCGACGCCATCCCCGACCTCTCGGACGTCCAGGCCATCGTCTACACCGAGTATCCAGGTCAAAGTCCGACGACCGTCGAAGACGTCGTGACATTTCCCCTCTCGACCGCAATGCTGACGGTGCCGAAGGCGAAGGTCGTGCGCGGCTTCTCGTTCTTCGGGGTGTCCTTCGTCTACGTCATCTTCGAGGACGGCACCGACCCCTACTGGGCCAGGTCGCGCGTCCTGGAGTTCCTTAACGGGGCCGCGAGCCGGTTGCCCGCCGGGGTGACGCCGACCCTCGGGCCTGACGCGACGGGAGTGGGCTGGGTCTACCAGTACGTCGTCGTCGCCAAGGAACGGACCCTCGCCGAGCTTCGGTCGCTGCAGGATTGGGTCATCCGGTTCGGCGCCTCGCGCGCCGAGGGCGTGGCCGAGGTCGCGGGCGTCGGCGGCTTCGTGAAGCAGTACAACGTGGTCGTCGACCCGAACCGGATGCGGGCCCAGGGCATCAGCCTCACCAAGCTCCGGGACGCGATCCGAGCAAGCAACGCCGACGTCGGCGGTCGCACGGTCGAGCTCTCCGAGTTCGAGTTCATGGTCCGCGGTCGCGGCTACATCCGGAGCGTCGCCGATATCGAGAACGTCGTGCTGAAGACCGCGGGCGGCACGCCGCTGCGCGTCCGCGACGTCGCCCGGGTCGAGCTCGGTCCGGACGAGCGGCGCGGCATCACCGAGATGAACGGCGACGGCGAGGTCGCCGGCGGCATCGTCCTCCAGCGCTTCGGTGCGAACGCCCTGAACGTCATCGACGGCGTGAGGGCGAAGCTCGCCGAGGTCGCAAAGAGCCTGCCGGCCGGCACAGAGATCCTGCCGGTCTACGACCGCTCGCAGCTCATCGATGCGGCCATCGACACCCTGCGGCACACGCTGGTCGAGGAGAGCGTCGTCGTCTCCCTCGTCTGCATCGTCTTCCTGCTCCACGTGCGCAGCGCGCTCGTGGCCATCCTGATGCTACCGGTCGGCATCCTGATGGCCTTCGCCGGCATGAAGGCGCTCGGGCTCGGCGCCAACATCATGAGCCTGGGCGGCATCGCCATCGCGGTCGGTGCCATGGTCGACGCCGCCATCGTCATGATTGAGAACGCCCACAAACACTTGGAGCGGGCGCCGCTGGACAAACCCCGGGTCGAGGTCCTGGTCGAGGCGGCAAGCGAGGTCGGGCCGTCCCTGTTCTTCTCGCTCCTCGTGATCACGGTGAGCTTCCTGCCGATCTTCACCCTGGAGAGCCAGGAGGGGCGGCTGTTCGGGCCGCTGGCCTACACCAAGACCTTCGCCATGGCGGCTGCGGCACTCCTGTCGGTGACCCTGGTCCCGGCGCTCATGGTGCTGTTCTTACGTGGGCGCATCGTCCCGGAGCACCGAAACCCGCTGAACCGGCTCCTCATCTGGCTGTACCGGCCGCTCATCGCCGGCGTCCTGCGGGCCCGGGTCCTTACTATCCTGCTCGCCGTGGGCGTGCTGGCGGCCACTGTCTGGCCGGCACGTCAGCTCGGCTCCGAGTTCATGCCGGAGATCGACGAGGGCACGCTGCTCTACATGCCGACCACCCTGCCGGGCATCTCGGTGACCAAGGCCGGCGAACTCCTCGCCACCCAGGACCGCATCATCAAGAGCTTCCCCGAGGTGGCCTCGGTCTACGGCAAGGCGGGCCGCGCCAACACCGCGACCGACCCGGCGCCGATGGAAATGTTCGAGACGGTCATCGCCCTGAAGCCGAAGGCGGAGTGGCGCCCGGGCGTCACCCTCGCCAGCCTCAAGGCCGAGATGGACGCGGCCCTGCAGTTCCCTGGCGTGTCGAATGCCTGGACCCAGCCGATCCGCGCCCGCATCGACATGCTCTCGACCGGTATCCGCACGCCGGTCGGGGTGAAGGTGCTCGGCACCGACCTGAAGCAGATGGAGGGGGTCGCCCGCCAGGTGGAGGCGGTCGTCCGGGCTGTGCCCGGCACGTCGAGCGCCTACGCAGAGCGGGTGATCGGCGGCTACTTCCTCGACATCGCGCCCGACCGGGAGGCGCTCGGGCGCTACGGCCTGATGGTCGGGGACGTGCAGGACGTGGTCGCGACGGCTTTGGGTGGGCAGTCCGTGACGAACACGGTCGAGGGCCGCGAGCGCTACACCGTGAACGTGCGCTACCCGCGCGCCTTCCGCTCGGACCCCAGGGCCATCGCCGACGAGGTCCAGGTGCCGCTGCCGGCCGGCGGTACGGTGCCGCTCGGCGAGGTGGCCAAAGTCGAACTCACCCGGGGGCCGACCTCGATCCGCACCGAGAACGGGCAGCTCGCGGTCTACCTGTTCGTCGACATCGGCGGGCGCGACCTCGGCGGCTACGTCGCCGAGGCGCGCCAGGCGGTGGCCGACGCGGTGAGGCTGCCGCAGGGCACGACCCTGCAATGGAGCGGGCAGTACGAGTACCTGGAGCGGGCAGAGGCACGCCTCGCGGTCGTGGTGCCGCTGACGCTGCTGATCGTGTTCCTGCTCCTCTACCTGAACTTCCGGCGCCTGACCGAGACGCTCATCGTGATGCTGTCGCTGCCCTTCGCCCTGGTCGGCGGGGTCTGGCTGCTCTGGTGGATGGGCTTCAATCTGTCGGTCGCGGTGGCGGTCGGCTTCATCGCGCTGGCCGGCGTCGCGGCGGAGACCGGCGTGATCATGCTGGTCTACCTCGACCACGCCCTCGACGAGGTCCGGGCCGGGTGCGACCGCGAGGGCCACCCGCTCACGCGGACGGACCTGCGGCAGGCCATCATGGTCGGTGCCGTCGAGCGAGTGCGGCCCAAGATGATGACGGTGACCGCGATCATGGCGGGCCTGCTGCCCATCCTGTGGAGCACCGGCTCGGGGTCCGAGGTCATGCAGCGGATCGCCGTGCCCATGATCGGCGGCATGGTCTCCTCGACCGTGCTGACCCTCGTGGTGATCCCGGCGGTCTACGCCCTGATGAAGGGGCGGAGCTTGCCCCCGGCCGGCGCGATCCGCGAGGAGGCGAACGGTGAAGCGATGCGGCTGCCGCAGGCAGCCGAGTGAGAGCGAACGGGAGATGACGATGCGGAGCGAAACGATGCCGTCCCGACGTGCCGTGCTCGCGGGCCTGGCCGCGGGGCCGGCGCTCGGACGTGGCGCCCTGGCGCAGGGGCTTCCCGAGGTCGCGGTGACCAAGGACCCGAGTTGCGGCTGCTGCGAGAAGTGGGTCACGCACCTGCGCAAGGCCGGTTTCACCGTCACCGTCACCGTGACCGAGGGCCCGGTGAACCCGCTCAAGATCCGCCTCGCGGTGCCGCGCGAGCTTGCCTCCTGCCACACCGCCCAGGTCGGCGGCTACGTGGTCGAAGGGCACGTTCCGGCCGGGGCGATCAAGCGCCTCCTGGCGGAGCGGCCGACCGGGACGGGCCTGGCGGTGCCGGGCATGCCGGTCGGCTCGCCCGGCATGGAGGTCGATGGCGTGGAGCTGGACACCTACGAGGTCACACTCTTCGGAGCCGAGGGACGTAGAACGTTCGCCCGGTACCGCGGCGGCGAACCAGCCTGAGACCGCAGCGTGACCCTGATCCGCCGAACCGGCATTCATTTCGTCGGAGCGCTCGAGTTGAACAGCTCCTTGACGTTCTTGACCAGCAGCTTCGGCTGGTGGGTGAGCAGGCGCTGGCCGTTCTTGGTGTCTCCGGTCACGGTCAAGATCCCGCCGATGATGGTGCCCATCGTATGATGCACCACCCCGAACAGATCGCCGGCGGAGACCTGCTCCAGAACCTCGTCGGACAGCAGCACGGCCTCGGCGCCGAGGGTCGGCTCCGTCGTCATCGGGGCAAGGGTGTGATGGGCCATCAATAGTTCTCGTGTTGCGAAGCGACGCCCTGATTGCGTCTAGGAGGATTGAAGCCGGATCGGCCCAGCTTGGCTGTGCTTGAGAACACCTCCGCCGGCCCGAGCCCCACCCGGTTCATCCCCGCGGTCGACGCGGCCGACCGCGAGCAGGCTGCCGTCAGGGCGCGGCGCGCGGTCGGCGCGCGTTGGCCTCAAGGGCCAGTTCTCCACCGCACAGGCATTGCACAAACAACCGGATAATCTGCTAATCTATGGGATAAAAGCTTGATCGTCGCGCGGGTAAGGCGACGAATACGGTCAATTTTAGTAAGTCGACTTCATGAGGGCTTGAATCCGACCGGATCGAGTCCCTGTTCGGCGGAGTCGGCACCGAACTCGCGGCGATCAGCGCGAGCAACGCGTCGATCAACGAGGCGCTCGGCGCGATGCAGGCCTGCCTGGACCGGACCGAGGCCAAGGCCGGCCGCGCCCTGGCCCTCTCGGTCGAGGGGCTCGCCGCCGCGCACGGCGGCCCGGCGCCGATCTCGCCCGCCACGGCCTCGCGCGCCGGGAGGCCGGCTTCGACCGCCTCGACGCCGTGCTCGCCCGGTGCCGCCTGAGGATCGCCATCGAGCCGGCCTTCAAGGGCCTGTCGTTCCGGCGGCGCGAGGGCGGCTCGATGGTCGGCCTCGACGTCGAATATGCCGAGGCCTTCGCCCGCCATCCCGGCGAGGCGCCGGCGGACATCGTCTGGTCGGCCCTGCCGCCGAGCGCGGCTTTCGAGGGCATCGCCTATTCGCGGGCCTAGACCTCCCTGCCCTACGTGCTGGCCCGCCGGGCCGGCGATACGCGCCTCGGCGGCCTCGCCGATCTGGAAGGCCGGACGCTCGGCATCATCAACGATCAGAGCGCCTATGCCACGCTGAAGGCCGCCGGGTTGCGCTGGGGTGACGCCCTCTCGGCCAAGGGGCGGCGCGTCGCCGCCCTCGGCAGCCTGATCCCTATGGCCGATCAGGGACGCATCCACGATGGCGTGGTCGATGCCTTCGCCGTCGATGCGCCGATCATGCACTGGGCCTGCACCAGCCCCGACGGCCCCTGGCGCGGGCGGATCGAGATCCTGCCGGGCAATATCGCGCCGGCCCCGTGGTTCTACGCGGCGGCGGTCGCCAACCACCCGTCCTCCTGCCGCCTGCTGATGGCGGTCGATGCCTTCCTCGACGGCTTCGCCGGAACGGCCGAGCGGGCCGCGATCGAGCGCCGCGGGCAGGGCGCGCCGGTCGCAGGGACCGGCAGCTACCGCGACGAGCCGGGCAACCTGCGCGGCAGCCCGGACCTCGCCGCCGCCTATCGGGCGCAGACGGGGCAGGATCCGCTTCCGCCGGATCTCGTCAGGCGGCACGCCGCCTGATCGTCCGGGGCGGCCGATGCGGCTGTCTCGAGGATGGGGTCGCGCGGCGCCAAGGCCGCGTCTCCCGTCCTCCGCTCCGGTGTCTCGGTAGTCCGCCCCATGGCCACCGCCGGGCCGGTCTGCGATGCAGCGCCGTCGCTCCGGCCGCACCGTTCCTCGGCGTGGCCGAACGGCCGGCGGCCGGCGCCGAGTTCCTCTCCGGTGCCGCGCCGCCCTCCGACATGTCTGGCCCCCGCCTCCGGGCCGCTTTCAGCCCGGCCGTCCGGTGGGCAGCCTCTCGGATTCCCCGTCGTCCGGCCACGCAGCCGTGGCGCGGGCCGGGGGCGGCTCAGGGCCCCTCAGTCGGAGCCGGTCTCCACGAGGTGCACGGCGCTCGTGCCCGGTTCCGCCGCCTCGGCGAGGGCGTCGCGGGCGATTTTGACGGTGACGCCCATCACGTGGCGCCGCAGCAGGCGCGACAGGCGGCTGGCGCTGCGGGCCGCGAGCGCCTCCATGATCTGCCGGTGATCCGAGACGGCCGCCCGCCAGTTCTCGGCGCTCTTGCGCGCCACGAAGCGGAAGGCCCGGGTGCGCAGCAGGATCTGCATGTAGGTGGTCTGCAGCGTCGCGTTGCCGGCAAGGGCCACCAGGGTCTCGTGGAAGCTGCGATTCGCCTGCAGGTAGGCCGGTTCGTCGCCGGCCTCGTAGGCCTCCATCATGCGGTCGTGGATCGCGCGCAGCTGCCCGATCTCGGCGTCGCTCGCCCGCCGGCAGACCAACTCGCCGGCCAGCGCCTCGAGCGCTCCCATCACGGGGAACAGCTCGTCGATCTCCTCGGGGCTGACCCGGGCCACGATGGCGCCGCGCCGGGGCAGGAGCTGCAGCATGCCCTCGGCGGCCAGCACCTTGAGGGCCTCCCGCAGGGGGGTGCGCGAGACCCCGAACCGCTGGCAGAGTTCCTGTTCGGGGACCTTGTCGCCCGGGCGGAGCGTGCCGGCCACCACCATCTCGCGGATGCCGGCGACGAGCGCGTCGTGGAGGTTGTAGCGGAAGAGCGCGGTCGGGCTGGTCATCGGGGCGGGCGATGCTTCGGGTCCGGCGAGTCATAGCAGGCTCCGCGCGCCGCTACAGCGGCGCGCGGGGGCGTCATCGTCGCTGCTCGCAAGGCCCCTCACGTCGCCGCGCGCGAGGCGGCGCCGTGCGGCAGGACCGGCGTCTCGGCCGGCGTCTCGGCCGGGGCCGTGACCTCGCCCTTCGGCAGGGCGCGCCAGGCGAGGATCGCGCCGACGAGCAGGAGCGCGATCGATCCCAGGAAGGGCAGCGCGTAGCTGCCCGAGAGCTGCGCCACCACGCCGAAGGCGAGGGGCGAGACGATGCCGGCGACCGCCGAGCCGGTGTTCATGATCCCGCTGGCCGTGCCGGCATGCTTGGGCGCGACATCCATGGGGATCGCCCAGATCGGCCCGACCGTCAGCTCGAGGAAGAAGAACGCGCCGCTGAGGCAGGCCGCGATCACGCTGAGATCGTGCAGGAACAGCACCGGCACGAGGCAGAGCATCGATCCGAGCAGGCTCGTCACGATCACCGTGCGGCGCGCCCGGGCGAGGTCGCCGGTGCGGCGGTAGAGCCGGTCGGCCCAGAGGCCGCCGAGCGTGTCGCCGATGACGCCGGCCCCGAACACGCCGAAGGCGAACAGCGCCGATTTCTTGATGTCGAGGTCGTGCGCCTTGACGAAATAGCTCGGCAGCCAGGTCACGTAGAGCCACAGGGTCCAGTTGTAGCAGAAATAGACCACCGTCGTCGGCAGCATGCCGCGCAGCAGCGCCCCCCACGGGGTCGGCTCGGTCCTGGCCGCCGCCGGCCCGCGCGCGGGTGGCAGCGCGGCGAGCTCCTCCGCGGTGCAGCCCGGATGCGTCTTCGGGTCGTCCCGGACGTACAGGCCCCAGGCCACGACCCAGCACAGGCTCACCGCCGCGAGCACGATGAAGGTGCCGCGCCAGCCGAGATAGGCCGCCATCAGGACCACGAGCGGCGGCGTCACGGTGTTGGCGAGGCGCGAGCAGGAATGGACCACGCCCTGCGCGTAGCCGCGCTCGGAGGCCGGCACCCAGCGGGTCATCGCCGTGGTGGCGGCCGGGAAGGTCGCGCCCTCGCCGATCCCGAGGAGCAGCCGCGCCAGCACCAGGGAGACGAGGCCGCCGACAAAGCCCGTGAGCAGCGTGCCGACCGTCCAGACGATGCCGCAGGCGACCAGCGTCCGGCGCGCGCCGAGGCGGTCGGCGGTCATGCCGCCGAGGATCTGGAACAGGGCGTAGGTGTAGCCGAAGGCCGAGAGGGCGAAGCCGAGCTGGATGGTGTCGAGGTGCAGGTCGGCCGCCATCAGGGGCGCCAGCGTCGAGAGGTTCACCCGGTCCACGTAGGTGATGAAGTAGACGAGGCAGATCAGCGCGAAGACGCGTCCGCGCGTGGTGGTGGCCGTCGTTCGGAGCGCGCGGACGAAGCCGCCGGATCCCAGGCGCATGAGGTGGTCCTCCCTGTCGGGCAGTTTGCTGCCAGAAGTTGCATATCGTCGTATGCCTGCCGCGAGACTGCGCGGCTTCCGCAGCGGCCGCAAGACGCATTCTGCATGCAGAACGCAATTTTTTGCATGCAGATCGAACCGGTGTTGCACTCTCGTGAGAGTGCCTTATGCATGCAGAATGCGAACGTGACGCCCTCGAGGCGCGCGAGCTGAGGAGACGGCCAGATGGACACTCTCGGACATGACGGCGCGCGGCCCGACGGCAACCCGGTGGAGAGCGGGGGCGCCGCCCAGGCGCGGCCGCTGCCGCTCGCCGGCCTGCGCGTCCTCGACGTGACGCAGGTGATGGCGGGCCCGTTCTGCAGCATGCTGCTCGCCGATCTCGGCGCGGACGTGATCAAGGTCGAGCCGCCGGGCACCGGCGATCAGACCCGCGGCGCCATGGGATTCAAGATGAAGGGGTCCGACAGCATGGGCTTCCTGAACATGAACCGGAACAAGCGCAGCATCGCGATCAACCTGAAGAGCGAGGCCGGGCGGGCGCTGTTCCTGAAGCTTGCCGCGAGCGCCGACATCCTGGTCGAGAACTACCGGCCGGGCGTGATGAAGAAGCTCGGCCTCGGATACGAGGTGCTGCGCCAGCACAATCCGAAACTGATCTACGCCAGCATCTCGGGCTTCGGGCAGTCGGGCCCCTGGGCCATGCGGCCGGGCTACGACCTGATGGCCCAGGCCATGTCGGGGGTGATGAGCGTGACCGGCCATCCGGGCGGGCCGCCGGTGAAGGCCGGCGTGCCGGTGGCCGATATCGGCTGCGCCCTGTTCACCGTCTACGGCATCCTCAGCGCCTATATCGGCCGCCAGACCAGCGGCGAGGGCCAGTATATCGACGCCTCCCTGTTCGACGCGGCGCTGGCCTTCTCGATCTGGGACATATCCGAGTACTGGGGCACCGGCCGGATCCCGGAGCCGCTCGGCACCGCGAACCGGATGAGCGCGCCCTACCAGGCGGTGCGCGCCTCGGACGGCTACTTCGTGATGGGGGCGACCAACCAGAAGCTCTGGCGCCTGCTCTGCGAGGTGCTCGCCCGGCCCGACCTCGTCGAGGATCCCCGCTTCGTCGACATCCCCGCCCGGCTCGCCCATCGGGAGGTGCTGATCGCGGAGCTGGAGACGAGCTTCGCGGCGAAGACCGCGGAGGAATGGGTCGCGCTGATGCTCGCGGCCGGCATCCCGGCAGGCCGCATGAACACCTATCCGGAGGCCTTCGAGAGCGAGCACGGCCGGCACCGGCAGATGCGGATCGAGGTGCCGCATCCGATCGAGGGCAGCGTGCCCAATATCGGCTTCCCGGTGAAGTTCTCCGGGACGCCGCCGCGGACACGCCGGCACGCGCCCCTGCTGGGCGAGCACACCGAGGCGCTGCTGCAGGAGCTCGGCCTGGATCAGGAGGCGGTCGAGACGCTGCGCCAGGGCGGCGCGTTCGCGCCGTGAGCGGGACGGAGCGGGAGGGCGCGGTCCGCTACCGCGCCGAGGGCGGGGTCGCCCACCTCACCTTCGACCGGCCGGCCGCGCGCAACGCCATGACCTGGCGCATGTACGAGGAACTGGCCGAGGGGCTCGCCCGGATCGAGGCCGACCCGGCGATCCGGGTCGCGGTCCTGCGGGGGGCGGGCGGCAAGGCCTTCGTGGCCGGCACCGATATCGAGCAGTTCGTCGGCTTCACCGGCGCGGACGGGGTCGCCTACGAGACGCGGATCGACGCCTATGTCGAGGCGCTGGAGCGGGTGCGCGTGCCGACGCTCGCGGTGGTCGAGGGGCTCGCGGTCGGCGGCGGCCTCGCCATCGCGAATGCCTGCGACCTGCGCGTCGCGACGCCGGGTGCGCGGTTCGGGGTGCCGATCGCCCGGACGCTCGGCAATTGCCTGTCGCCGGCCAATCTGCGCCGCCTGACCGCGACGCTCGGGCTGCCGGTGGTCAAGCGGATGCTCCTGCTCGCCGAGATGCCGGAGGCCGAGACCCTGGCGCCGCTCGGCTATCTCGCCGGGATCGCCCCGGCGGAGGCCCTCGACGCGACGGTCGCGCAGATGTGTGACCGCCTGCTCGGCCACGCGCCCGTGACGATGCGCGTGACCCGTGAGATGCTGAACGCGCTCGCGCTCGATCCGGAGGCCGACGGCAGCGCCGGCATCCGGGCCTGCTACGGGAGCCGGGATTTCCAGGAGGGCGTCGCCGCCTTCCTGGGCAAGCGCCCGGCCGCGTGGTCGGGAACCTGACGCGGGCCCGACCCGTCCAGCCTGCACCCGCCGGAACCGCCGATGTCCCTCTACGCCCTCGACGATCACGCACCCGTCCTGGAGGATGACAGTGTCTGGGTCGCACCCGGCGCGCACGTGATCGGGCGGGTGCGCCTCGGCGCCGGGGCGAGCGTCTGGTTCGGCGCCGTCCTGCGCGGCGACAACGAGGAGATGCGCGTCGGCGCGCGGACCAACATCCAGGACGGGGCGGTGCTGCACTCCGATCCCGGCTTCCCGCTGACCATCGGGGAGGGCGTCACCATCGGTCACCGCGCGATCGTGCATGGCTGCACGATCGGCGACAACGCGCTGATCGGCATGGGCGCGACGGTGCTGAACGGGGCCCGGATCGGCCGGAACTGCATCGTCGGCGCCAACGCCCTGGTCAAGGAGGGCGCCGAGTTCCCCGACGGCAGCCTGATCGTCGGCATGCCGGCCAAGGCGATCCGCAGCCTCGACGCGGCCGGCGCGGCCGATCTGCGCCGGCTCGCCGAGCATTATGTCGGCAATGCCCGCCGCTTCGCCGCCGGGCTGGTCCGCCGCGACGGGCGGGATGAGGCGAGATAGCGCTTGCGACCGCGCATTATGAATGCACAATCATGCATGATCGCCTCCGGCCGGGAGGGGCGCCGCGCGCCCGGCCCCGGCGGCCGGCCGCGATCAGCCGGGCGGCGCCCGTAGCCGCGTCCTCCCGGCGAGAAGCCCGGCGCTCAGACCGGGCCGATCCAAGTGGGAGGACGCCGGATGATCACGATACCCAGACGCATCACAGCGCCCGGCATGGTGCTGTTCCTGCTCTGTCTGATGTACTTCATCACCTATGTGGACCGGGTGAATGTCGGCACCGCCGGCCCGGCGATCAAGGCGGAGCTCGGCCTCTCGAACATCGAGCTCGGCCTCGTCTTCTCGGCCTTCGCCTACCCCTACGCGGTGTTCCAGATCGTCGGCGGCGCCATGGCCGACAAGTGGGGCGCGCGGCGCACGCTCTTCATCTGCGGGCTGATCTGGGCGGCGGCGACCGTCGCCACCGGCTTCGTCGGCGGCATGGTCTCGCTCTTCCTCGTCCGCTTCGCCCTCGGCTTCGGCGAGGGCGCCACCTTCCCGACCGCGACGCGCGCCATGCAATCCTGGGTGTCGGCCGACCAGCGCGGCTTCGCCCAGGGCATCACCCATTCCTTCGCCCGCTTCGGCAACGCGGTGACGCCGCCCCTCGTCGTCCTGATGATGGCGTTCGTCGGATGGCGCGGCGCATTCGTCGTGCTCGGTGTCCTCAGCTTCATCTGGGTCGCGGCCTGGGTGCTGTACTACCGGGACGACCCGCGCGCGCATCCGGGCATCACCCGCGCGGATCTCGACCGCCTGGCCTTGAGCGCGCGCAAGCCCGCCGGCCCGCGGCCTCCCGTGCCGTGGAGCCGCCTGGTGCCGCGCATGGCCCCGGTGACGCTGACCTATTTCTGCTACGGCTGGTCGCTCTGGCTGTATCTCAACTGGCTGCCCTCCTTCTTCAAGGAGGGCTACGGGCTCGACATCAAGAACTCCGCCCTGTTCGCCTCGGGGGTGTTCTTCGCCGGCGTCGTCGGCGACACGCTCGGAGGGGTCGTCTCCGACCGGATCCTCAAGAAGACCGGCAACCTGCAGAAGGCGCGCCGGGACGTGATCTGCGTCGGCATGCTGGGCGCGGCCGCGTGCCTGGCGGGCGTGTTCCTGACCAAGGAGCTCACCCTCGTCGCCCTGCTGCTCAGCGCCGGCTTCTTCTTCCTGGAACTCGTCATCGGGCCGATCTGGTCGGTGCCGATGGACATCGCGCCGCAGTTCGCCGGCACGGCGAGCGGCCTGATGAATTTCGGCTCGGCCTTCGCGGCGATCGTCTCGCCGCTCACCTTCGGCCTCATCGTCGACATGACCGGCAACTGGATCCTGCCCTTCGCGGGCTCGATCGGCCTGCTCCTGCTCGGGGCGGCGCTGGCCTTCCGGATGCATCCGGAGCGCCCCTTCGAGGCCGAGCCGGAGGCGCCGCCGCGCATCCTCCCCGCCGAGTAGGCCGGCCTGGGCGTCCCGCGCCCCGGCGCCCGGCCCTCCGCGACGTTCCGCCGGATGCGCTTAATCCCTCGATTTCGCGCATCCAGGCGAAGCATTGCAGGGGACTGTCAGGGGGCTCGGGACAATGCCCAAACAATGAGCGTTGATCGACCGCGACCGTAAAGAACCGCAGCTTGACGGTCCCCCGCGCTTCGAGAATGTTGCATTCAGAGTGCCACGACGAAGGGCACGCCGCGCCAGCGGTCGATTGGGAGAGGAAACGATGACCTTTACGGGACGCGCGGCGGCCGCCGCGCTGTTGTGCTCGATCGCCTTCGCCCCGTCCTGGGCGGCGGATCCGATCAAGATCGGCCTGAGCGGCCCCTATACGGGCGGCTCCTCCTCAATGGGTGTCTCGATGCGGGACGGCGCCAAGCTCGCCGCCGCCGAGATCAACAAGGCCGGCGGCGTGCTCGGCCGGCAGATCCAGCTCGTGGAGCGCGACGACGAGGCCAAGAACGAGGTCGGCGCCCAGGTCGCGCAGGAGCTGATCAACAAGGAGAAGGTCGTCGCCACCGTCGGCTTCATCAACACCGGCGTGGCGCTCGCCGCGCAGCGCTTCTACCAGGAAGCCGAGATCCCGGTGTTCAACAACGTCGCCACCGGCACGATCATCACCAACCAGTTCAAGGAGCCGGATTACGACGCGAACTACGTCTTCCGGAACTCCGCCTACGACGTGCTCCAGGCCGGCCTGATGGTCGACGAGGCGCTGGCGCAAGGGCACAAGAAGATCGCGATCCTCGCCGACTCGACCAATTACGGCCAGCTCGGCCGCGAGGACATCGAGAAGTATCTCGCCGCCAAGGGCGTGAAGCCGGTCGCGGTCGAGAAGTTCAACATCAAGGACGTCGACATGACGGCCCAGCTGCTCAAGTCGCAGCAGGCCGGCGCCGACGTCATCCTCGCCTACGGCATCGGTCCGGAGCTCGCCCAGATCGCCAACGGCATGGCCAAGCTCGGCTGGAAGGTGCCGATGATCACGAGCTGGCCCTCCTCGATGCAGAGCTTCATCGATATCGCCGGCTCGAACGGCAACGGCGTGATCATGCCGCAGACCTTCATCGAGGATCAGACCCTGCCCAAGCGCAAGGCCTTCCTGGAGAACTACTACAAGACCTACGGCGTGACGAAGATCCCGACCCCCGTGGCCGGCGCGCAGGGCTACGACTCGATCTACTTGCTCGCGGCGGCGATCAAGCAGGCCGGCGGCACCGACGGGCCGAAGATCCGCGCCGCCCTGGAGAACCTGAACGAGAAGGTCGAGGGCGTCGTCACCACCTACGACAAGCCCTTCACGGCCAAGGACCACAACGCGATCTCGCGCAACATGGTCGTGTTCGGGAAGGTGCAGGACGGCAAGATCGTCTACGCCAAGCCGGAGGACGCCAAGAACGCGGGCGTCGTCCGCGTCAAGGAGAAGTCCTCGAACTGAGGCCGCGGGCCGGGGCGTGTCGCCCCGCCCCGGCCTCCCCGCAAAAGGCGTCCGTCCACCTCTCGACCCCATCCTGGGGTGCCGCGGCAGCGGCCTCGAAGGAGGCCTCCAGGGGGCGCGGTGGTGTCTGGAGGCCTCCTTCGAGGCCTCCGCTCCCGCTCCGGCACCTCAGGATGAGGTGGTGGGTGGGATCGGCAGACGACCGGAAGGCGCATCTCGGACCGCCCCCGATCCCGCCTCTCGCCCGTCACATGCGATGGCACGGGCCTACGCAGACCGACCTCCCGCGGCACCGCCGCGGGCTCCCCATCCCGACCCTCCCCACGGCGCTCCCATGGCCATCCTGCTCCAGCTCATCGCGTCCGGCGTCGCGGTCGGCATGATCTACGCGGCGATCGCGTTCGGCTATCAGCTGACCTTCGCCACCTCGAAGACGCTGAATTTCGGCCAGGGCGAGGCGCTGGCGCTCGGCGCCCTGTTCGGCCTGACGCTGGTGCCCTTCATCGGCTACTGGCTGATGATCCCGCTGGTCCTGGTCTTCGGCTTCGCCCTCGGCGCCGTGGTCGAGCGCCTGGGCGTGCGGCCGGCGGTGAAGATCAAGTCCGAGTACGGGTGGATCATGGCCACCATCGCGCTCGGCATCATCTTCAAGAACGTCGCCGAGAACGTCTGGGGCCGCGACGACCTGAAATTCCCCTCGCCGCTCCCGGAGACCGCCATCCAGGTCGCGGGCATCCGCGTGCTGCCGATGGAGCTGCTCATCGTGGCGGGCGCGCTCCTGATGATGCTCGCGGTCGAGATCTTCAACCGCAAGTCGATCTGGGGGAAGGCGGTCGTCGCCACCTCCAACGACATCGACGCCGCCGGCCTGATGGGCATCAACACCCAGCGGGTGATCACCCTGTCCTATTCGATCAGCGCCATGACGGCGGCCTTCGCGGGCGTGCTGGTCGCTCCCGTGACGCTGACCGGCGCCACCATGGGCGCGGTGCTGGCGCTGAAGGCCTTCGCGGTGGCGATCATCGGCGGCCTCGAATCCGGCCTCGGCGTCATCGTCGGCGGCCTCATCCTCGGCGTCGCGGAGACGCTGACCGGCTTCTACATCTCGACCGGCTACAAGGACGTGCCGGGCCTGATCCTGCTCCTCGTCGTCCTCTCGCTCCGTCCCGTCGGCCTGTTCGGCAAGGCGGTCATCAAGAAGGTCTGAGCGTGTCGCCCCGCCTCTCCCTCCTCACGGCAGCCTGACGCCATGGCGCAGACCCTCGCCCCCGCCGACGCGTCCGCGCCGGCCTCCGCCCCGAGCCTGTCGCGCTATGCCGGGCTTCTCGGCGCCGTGCTGCTGGTGGCCTTCCTCGCCGCCTTCCCGCACGTGGTCACGAGCTCGTACTACGTCCACCTCGTCATCGTGATCGCGATCTACGCGATCCTGATCCTCGGGCTCGACATCGTGGTCGGCTATACCGGCCAGGTCAGCCTCGGCCATGCCGGCCTGTTCGGCGTCGGCGCCTACGCGGCGGCGGTGCTGTTCCTCCACTTCAAGCTCGGGCTGTGGTGGGGGATCCTGGCCGGCATCGGCGTCACCTCGGCCTTCGGCGTGCTGCTCGCCGTGCCGGCTTTGCGCGTCACCGGCCCCTACCTCGCCATGGTGACGCTCGCCTTCGGCACCATCATCCAGATCTTCATCAACGAGCTGACGCCGCTGACCAACGGCCCGCTCGGCATCACCCTGCCGCCGGCCCGCGTCCTCGACTTCTCCCTCCTCGGCATGCAGGCCCCCTGGGGGGCGGCCGGGCGCAAGCTCGAATTCTACTATCTCACCTGCGCGGCCCTGCTCGCCACCATCGTGGTGGTCAACCGGGTGGTGCGCTCGCCCTTCGGCCGCGCCTTCGAGGCCCTGCGCGACTCGCCGATCGCCTGCGACTGCATGGGCGTCAGCGTCTACCGCTACAAGGTCTACGCCTTCGTGATCTCGGCCGCGCTCGCCGGGCTCGCCGGCGCGCTGTTCGCGTGGTCGGAGCGCTACGTGGCGCCGAACTCCTACGGGTTCGAGCTGACGGTGCTGTTCCTGCTCGCCGTCACCATGGGCGGCCGGAAATCCCGCGCCGGGCCGATCATCGGCGCCGCGATCATTGTGATGATGCCCAACGTGCTCGCCGATATCGAGCTGGTGCGGATCATGGCCGGGATCATCGCGGCGGCCGCCCTGGTGGTCGGGGCCATGGCCTTCCTGCGCCGCCGGGAGAACCGCTTCGCGCTGCTCGTGCCGATCGGGCTCTGCCTCGCCTTCTTCCCGGCGACGCTCGCGCTGCAATCCGTCACGGATTTCCGCCTGACGGTGTTCGGCCTGATGATCCTGTTCGTGGTCTATTACCTGCCGGACGGCATCGTCGGCTTCGTCCGCGAGGTGATCCCGGCTCTGCGCCCGGCCCACACCGCGGAGGGCAAGAGCCTGCATGCGGAGGGCGCGGCGCTGAGCGCCCAGAGCGGCGGCGCCGGGGCCGACCCGCTGCTGACCGTCGAGCAGGCGCTGATGCAGTTCGGCGGCCTCAAGGCGCTGGCCGGCGTCGATCTCACGGTGCGGCCGGGCACGATCCACGGGCTGATCGGCCCGAACGGCTCGGGCAAGAGCACGATGATGAACGTGCTCACCGGCATCTACAAGCCGACCGCGGGCTCGGTGACCCTGGCCCGGGCCGGCGGCGCCAAGCGCCTCGACGGGCGCACGCCCTCCGAGATCGCGGCCTCGGGCGTCGCCCGCACCTTCCAGAACGTGCAGCTCTTCCGCGAGATGACGGCGCTGGAGAACGTGCTGGTGGGCCTCCACCACAGTTTCCGCGGCAACCTGTTCGACGCGATCCTCGGCACCCCACGGCGGCGGCGCGAGGAGCGCGAGCAGCGCGCCCGCGCCATGGCGATCCTCGACTTCGTCGGGCTGGGGCCGCTGGCGCAGGTGGAGGCGCGCAACCTCCCCTACGGCAAGCAGCGCCTCCTCGAGATCGGCCGGGCGCTGGCCCTCGATCCGGTCCTGCTGCTCCTCGACGAGCCGGCGGCGGGCCTGACCGCCCCCGACATCGCCGAGCTGACGGCGATCATCCGCAAGATCCGGGACGCGGGCATCACCGTGATCCTGATCGAGCATCACATGGATGTGGTGATGGGCCTGTGCGACCGCGTCAGCGTGCTCGATTTCGGCCACAAGATCGCCGAGGGCAGCGCCCGCGCGGTGCAGGAGGACCCGAAGGTGATCGAGGCCTATCTCGGCAGCCCGGTCGCCGACGAGGAGACGGCCCATGCTTGAGGTCTCGGGTCTCTCGGCCGGCTACGGCCAGATCGAGGTGCTGCACGGCCTCGACTTCGCGGTGCCCAAGGGTCAGGTGGTGGCGCTGATCGGCTCGAACGGGGCCGGCAAGACCACGACCATGCGGGCGCTCTCCGGCATGATCCGGCCGCGGGCCGGCTCCATCCGCCTGAACGGGCGCGAGATCGGCGGCCTCGACAGCTACGACGTCGCCCGCTTCGGCCTCGCCCACTCGCCGGAGGGGCGGCGGGTCTTCCCGACCCTCTCGGTCGAGGACAACCTGACGCTCGGTGCCTTCCCGCGGCTGACCGGCTCGCGGCCGAAGGGCGATGTCGCCGCCGACCGCGACCGCGCCTTCGAGCTGTTCCCCCGGCTGAAGGAGCGGCGCACGCAGCTCGCGGGCACGCTCTCGGGCGGCGAGCAGCAGATGCTCGCCATGGGCCGGGCCCTGATGCTGCGCCCTGAGATCCTCCTCCTCGACGAGCCCTCCATGGGCCTCGCCCCCAAGCTGGTGGAGGAGGTGTTCCGCATCATCCGGCAGCTCAAGGCCGAGCAGGTGACGATGCTGCTGGTCGAGCAGTTCGCCATGGCGGCCCTGGGCGTCGCCGATCACGCCTACGTGCTTGAGAACGGCCGCATCCGCTTCCAGGGTCCGGCCCAGCAGCTGCGCAACGACCCGGCGGTCCGCGCGGCCTATCTCGGCGGCAGCCACTGATCCGGCCGATCCCCGTGTCGGGATTCGGCCCTTCCCATCCCCCACCTCATCCTGAGGTGCCGCAGCGAAGCGGAGGCCTCCTTCGAGGCTCGGCTGATGCCTCGCACCTCAGGATGAGGGAGAGGAATGGGACGAGGCGGATCTCCGCGGGACGATGCTCGAACCCGTTCGATCGGCGACGGACTGCCGCGTGCCCTGCCGACCGGCGGCCTTAAGCGACGAGCCAGGTCACCAGGAACAGGCCTGCGAAGAACAGGGCCGAGGTCGCCGCGACGGCAGCGACTTCGCGGTGCTCGAGAATGACGACGCGGGACGTGGCAAGCATGGGGCAACCAGATCGGTTCCGATCCTGGCAGGGTCGGGCCCAAAGCTTGACGCTTCCAGGGCAAGTCCTCCCATCCACAGCATCACGTCCGCGCCTGTCGCTTTCACGGCACAGCTGACCGGACGGGCGCCCGAAGCCTGCGGCTGACGTCGACGCGGGTGTGTCGGTGGCTCCGATGGCGGATGTGAGGGCGGCTGTCATCGCAGCGCCATGGCCGACGTGTAGCCGCCTCATCCCGAGGATCAGGAGGCCCTGCCATGACCGCGCTCAACCGCTCGCAGGAGGCGGAGGCCGCCGAGGATGCCGGCTCGAACGCCAGCGCTAACCCGACCCTCGGCGAGGTCGTGGCCGCGCGCTTCCACCGGCGCGACCTGCTGCGCGGAGCGCTGGCGGTCGGCGTGATCGGCGCGGTGGTCGGGCCCCGGGCGCTCGCGGCGGCGGAGGCCTCGCCCTTCCCCTTCCGCGAATTGCCGGCCGGCTCCGATGAGCGCCACCATGTCGCCGAGGGTCACGACGCCGAGGTGCTGATCCGCTGGGGCGACCCCGTCCTCCCCGGCGCGCCGCCCTTCGATCCGCATGCCCAGACGCCCGAGGCGCAGGCGAAGCAGTTCGGCTACAACAACGACTTCCTCGGATACTTCCCCCTGCCCGGCGCCGCCGACCCGGCCGGGCACGGATTGCTGGCGGTGAACCACGAATACACCAACGAGGAGCTGATGTTCCCCGGCCTCGGCCGGCAGGAGGGCAAGGCGGCCTTCGCCGGCATGTCGAAGCACCTCGTCGACATCGAGATGGCGGCCCATGGCGGCTCGGTGATCGAGGTGCGGCGCGATGGGAGCCGCTGGCGGGTGGTGCCGGATTCGGCCTTCGCCCGCCGCATCACCGCGACGACGCCGATGACCCTCACCGGCCCGGCCGCGGGCTCCGCGCGCCTGCGCACGGCGGCCGATCCGGACGGCCGCTCCGTGCTCGGCATGATCAACAACTGCGCGGGCGGCACCACGCCCTGGGGCACCTGGCTCACCTGCGAGGAGAACATCAACTACTACTTCACCGGCACGCTGGCCGCGGATTCTCCCGAAGCGCGCAACCACAAGCGGCTCGGCATCCCGGGCAACCTCTATGCCTGGGGCCGCTTCCACGAGCGCTTCGACATCGGCCGCGAGCCGAACGAGCCGAACCGCTTCGGCTGGGTGGTGGAGATCGATCCCTTCGACCCGAACGCCGTGCCGAAGAAGCGCACCGCCATGGGCCGGTTCAAGCACGAGGGCGCCGCCGGGATCCTGGCCCGGGACGGCCGCTACGTCGTCTTCCAGGGCGACGACGAGCGCTTCGACTACGTCTACCGCTTCGTCACCGAGGCCACGGTCGACCTGCGCGACACGGCGGCCAACCGGGACATCCTCGACCGCGGCACGCTGTCGGTCGCCCGGTTCGACGCGGACGGGCGCGGCGCCTGGCTGCCGCTCGTCTTCGGGGAGGGCCCGCTCACCCCGGCCAACGGCTTCCGCGATCAGGCGGACGTCCTGATCGAGACGCGGCGCGCGGCCGATCTTCTCGGCGCCACCAAGATGGACCGGCCCGAGGACGTCGAGGCCAATCCGAAGACCGGCAAGGTCTACGTGATGCTGACCAACAACAGCCGCCGCAAGGCGGAGCAGGTCGACGCGGCCAATCCCCGGCCCGAGAACCGCTTCGGCCACATCGTCGAGATCGGCCCGGACGCCGGCGATTTCGCGGCGCCGGCCTTCGCCTGGGAGGTGCTGGTGCGCTGTGGCGACCCCGCGGTCGCCGCGGTCGGCGCCACCTTCTCCTCGGCCACCACGCAGGATGGCTGGTTCGGCATGCCCGACAATTGCGCGGTCGACAGCCAGGGCCGGCTCTGGGTCGCCACCGACGGGAACTCGGCCGCCCGCACCGGCCGCGCCGACGGCATCTGGGCGATGGAGACCGAAGGGGCCGGCCGCGGCACCGCCAAGCACTTCTTCCAGGTCCCCACCGGCGCCGAGATGTGCGGCCCCTACTTCACCCCCGACGACACCACCTTCTTCGTGGCCGTGCAGCATCCGGGCGAGGCCGACGAGGAGGACCCGAAGGCGGAGCCCGCCACCTTCGAGAAGCCCGCCACCCGCTGGCCGGATTTCGACGCGAACCTGCCGCCCCGCCCCGCCGTGGTGGCGATCACCAAGCGCGGCGGCGGGCGCGTGGGGACCTGACGGAGAGCGAGCGATCGCCATGTTCGCGCGCCCTCCTCCGCAGAGCGGGAGGGCGCGCAGTGGCACCGGCGCAACCGGACGATCGTGCCGGGCCGCTCCCTCCCGCCTCGCGCGCGCCCCTACCCTGCCGCGATCAGCCCTTCTTAACCAACCCCATCCCATGTCATGGGAGGTCGCGCCGCTCCGGCCGGGCCCTGCCCGGCCGCTCCTGCGGTGCGATGGCCCCTTTCTGTTTCCGGTTTGTTCCGGTACGGTCAGAGGATGAAGGCGAATGCTGCACGTTCTCCCGCCGCGGCCGGTGCCGCAAAACCCGCATCGCGGAGCCGTCGCGTGAGCGATCCCGCGCGCGACCTCTTCGCGGGCAAGGCGCCCGCCGCGAGCCCGACGCCGACCGAGCGGCGCCGCCTCGACACCAGCGCGGCCGTGGCACCGCTCGCTGCCGTGCAGGCGGCCGAGGGCGGCTACGACGCCTCGGCCATCGAGGTGCTGGAGGGGCTGGAGCCGGTGCGGCGCCGGCCCGGCATGTATATCGGCGGCACCGACGAGCGGGCGCTGCACCACCTCTTCGCCGAGGTCATCGACAACTCGATGGACGAGGCGGTGGCGGGGCATGCGAGCTTCATCGAGGTGGAGCTGGAGGAGACCGGGGCGCTGGTCGTCACCGATAACGGCCGCGGCATCCCCGTCGACCCGCACCCGAAATTCCCGGGCAAGTCCGCGCTCGAGGTCATCATGACCACGCTGCACGCGGGCGGTAAGTTCGATTCGAAGGTCTACGAGACCTCCGGCGGCCTGCACGGCGTCGGCATCTCGGTGGTCAATGCGCTCTCCGACCTGCTCGAGGTCGAGGTCGCCCGCAACCAGACCCTCTACCGCCAGACCTTCTCCCGCGGCCTGCCGACGAGCGCCCTGGAGCCGGTCGGGCGCGTCCAGAACCGCCGCGGCACGAAGGTGCGCTTCCACCCGGATGCGCAGATCTTCGGCTCGCTGAAGTTCGACCCGCGCCGCCTGTTCAAGATGGCGCGCTCCAAGGCCTATCTGTTCGGCGGCGTCGAGATCCGCTGGCGCTGCGCCCCCGCCCTCCTCGAAGGGCTGGCGGACGTGCCGGCGGAAGCCGTGCACCGCTTCCCCGGCGGCCTGCGCGACTACCTCGCCCGCGACATCGAGGGGAAGGAGCTCGTCACCGATGCGATCTTCTCCGGCAAGGTGACGAAGCCCGGCAGCCACGGCTCGCTCGAATGGGCGGTGGCCTGGATGGTCACCGACGACGGCATCTCCTCCTCCTACTGCAACACGATCCCGACGCCGGAGGGCGGCACCCACGAGGCGGGCCTGCGCGTCGCGCTGCTGCGGGCTTTGCGCGAGCATGCCGAGCGCGTGAACCAGGCCAAGCGCATGACGGCCGTCACCACCGACGACGTGATGGCGACCTGTGCCTCCATGCTCTCGGTCTTCATCCGCGAGCCGGAATTCCAGGGCCAGACCAAGGACAAGCTCGCCACCGTCGAGGCCTCCCGCATCGTCGAGACCGCGATCCGCGACGCCTTCGACCACTGGCTCGCCGCCTCCCCGGCCCAGGCCAACAAGCTGCTCGACTGGGTGATCGACCGGGCCGAGGAGCGCCTGCGCCGCCGCCAGGAGAAGGAGGTCGCGCGCAAATCCGCCACCCGCAAGCTGCGGCTGCCCGGCAAGCTCGCCGATTGCTCGGCCGCCGGCACCACCGGCTCCGAGATCTTCATCGTCGAGGGCGACTCGGCCGGCGGCTCGGCCAAGCAGGCGCGCGACCGCGCCACCCAGGCGATCCTGCCCTTGCGCGGCAAGATCCTGAACGTGGCCTCGGCCTCGCGCGACAAGCTCGGCGCCAACCAGCTCATCTCGGACCTGACGCTCGCGCTCGGCTGCGGCACGGGGGCGAATTTCCGCGAGACGGATCTGCGCTACGAGAAGGTGATCATCATGACGGACGCCGACGTGGACGGCGCCCATATCGCCTCGCTGCTGATCACCTTCTTCTACCGGCAGATGCCCAAGCTCATCGATCGCGGGCATCTCTACCTCGCGATCCCGCCGCTCTACCGGCTGCAGCAGGGCACCAAGACGGCCTATGCGCGCGACGACGCGCACAAGGACCAGCTGATCAAGACCCAGTTCAAGAACGGCAAGGTCGAGATCGGCCGCTTCAAGGGCCTCGGCGAGATGATGCCGGCGCAGCTCAAGGAGACCACCATGGATCCGAAGAAGCGCACGCTTCTGCGGGTCGCGGTGCTCGACGAGGCGCGGGAATCGACCGGCGACACGGTGGACCGGCTGATGGGCAACAAGCCCGAGGCGCGCTTCGCCTTCATCACCGAGCGCGCCGCCTTCGCCGAAGGCACCGACCTCGACATCTAAGGTCCAGGGATCCCGAAGGGACGTGTCCCTTCGGCGGGTCCAGGGCAGAGCCCTGGAATTCATCGGGGCTCAGCCCCGATACCCCGCCAAAGGGATGATCCCTTTGGAATCCCGGACCCTTGAAACGCAGAAAGCCCGGCCGTGAGGCCGGGCTTTCCCGTTTCGGCTGGAGCCGTCCGGGCCCCGAAGGGCCCGGCAGGGTCTTAGTACGAGCCGAACTTGTAGTTGATGCCGGCGCGGACGACGGCGAACTCGGTGTCGTTGCGGCGGCTGGTGGCGCCGGAGACGACGGTGACGCCGGTGCTGCTGAGGGCGACCGGGATGCCGGTGGCGCCGACGGCGAACAGGCCGTTGTTGCGGTTGCCCTGGTCGAGGTTCACGTACAG
>NZ_CABFPH010000019.1 GCF_902141845.1 Methylobacterium symbioticum
CGGCGGTCGCGGTGCCGCCGGTGGCGCCGACCGCGGCGGCGGCCATGCCGGCGAGCACCGAGCGCAGGGGCGCCTCGTTGGCGCGCGCGCCGATCGAGACCGTGTTGCTCGCCCCGATCCGCGCGGTCACCGTGCTGCGCGGGTCGGTGGCGGCATCGTCGCCCTGGTACCAGATCACCGTCTTGGCCTGCGGCGTGCGGGCGTAGCCGGTGGCGTTGCCGGCGCTGTCGAAGACGAGGCGGCGGGGCGCGAGGCCCGTGCTGCTCGAGCCCGCGAAGAAGTCCTCCGAGGCCCGCACCGTGGCGCTGGCGCTCAGCGTGGTGTCGGCGGCGCCGCCCAGCGCGGCGCGGAGCGCGTTGGACAGGTTCTGCGCGGTCTTGGCCGGATCCGGGTCGATCGCGAACTCGCTGGTCGTGCCCGCGGTGACGGAGGTTCGCGCAGTGAGCGTGATCGAGGTGGTGGTGCCGTCGTGCAGCGCGAGCTTGATGGTGACGCTGTCGCCGACGACCGGGTTGGTCGGGGGCGAGCCGAGCCCCACGGTGAGGGAGGCCGGGCTGCCGCCGGTGATGTTCAGGGTGAGCCCGGGCCCGGGCGGCGTGTCGGTGGTCGCCGCGCTCTGCACGCTCGCCAGGGTGCCGGGCGCGATCAGCGTGTTCAGCGCGGCCTGCGCCGCGGCCGGGTCGGCCACCACGGGGAAGGAATCGGTGTCGCCCGAGGCGGGGTTGGCCCGGGCGGTGAAGTCGATGGTCGTCTGGGTCCCGTCCGGCTGGTTGACGACGACCCGGAAGCGCTGTCCCTCGGTCGGCGCCGCCGCGAAGGTGGCGGTCGCCGTGGACGCGGTCGCCGCGGTGTAGCTCGCCTGCAGCGCGCTGCCGGTCGTGGCCGGCTTCTCCGGCAGGGTGAAGCCGAAATTGGCGCGGACCTCGGCGCTCGTATCCTCGGACAGGCTGAACGGGGTAACGTCCGCCGCCGACGGGGTGAGGCGGCCGAACCCGTCCGTGCCGAGATCGGCCGTCCGCTGCTCCGCGACCAGGGTCTTCAGGCCGGCGAGGCCCAGCCCGGCATCGCCGTCGAGCATCTGGTCGTAGCCGATCACCGGCGCGGTCTCGCCGTAGCGGCCGGCGAACACGTAGGTGCCTGCCGCCGACTGGTTGAGGGCGTCGATCGCCGCGGCGAGGCTGTTGCCGGCGAGCGTGCTGCTGCTGATCGTGCCGTTGGCGTTGCGCACCAGGCCGTTCTGCAGGTCGGCGTTCAGGCTGTTGCCGAGGGTGATGAACTGCGTGAGGCTGGTCGCCGCGAGGTTGGTCCGCGTCTGCGCCGCGGTGATCGCGGCGTCGTAGCCGTCGAGGGCGCTGACGGTCGCGCGCGCCGAGAGGCTGGTCGTGCGCCCGGCGCCGAGCCCGCCATAGGTCTCCGCGGCCCGGCCGGTGCCGAGCTGCGTGGTCAGCGTGTCGAGCTGGGACTTCAGATCGAGGATCTGCTGGGTGTTGCGCGTCGCGGTGTAGCTGCCCGCGGCGAAGGGTCGGATCGTGGTCATGGCCGGGGCCCTCTCGGGAGGGAGGAATCGAGGTCAGGCGGACGCTGCGCGGATCCGTGCATGGTCAGAGCCTCAGCAGGGTGTCGAGCATGTCCCGGGCGGCCGTCAGCACCCGGGCATTGGCGCTGTAGGCCTGCTGCAGCGAGATCAGGTTGGCCATCTCCTCGTCCACGCTCACGCCCGCGCTGGTGGCGAACCGGCCCTGCGCCGTGGAGAGGGCGACGCTCTGGCCGTCGTCGAGGGTCTTGGCCTGATCGGCCGCGGCCCCCTGTGCGGCGATGATGTCCTGTGCGAAGCCGGCCACGGTGGTGGTGTGGGGGGCCGAGATGCCGCCGATGCCGCTCGACGACGAGAAGGTGATCTGCGCACTCGTCAGCGCGTCGTAGAGGAAGTTCGCCCGCGTGCCGTCCGTGCCCGTGCCGGCGGCGTTGCTCGCGGTGAGCACCGCGGTCTTGGCGCTGACGGCCGGGTTGATGGTGAGGCGCTGGGCGAGGCCGGTCGCTTGCGCGCCCGCATCGAGCGAGCCGGTGATGAGCTTGTTGCCGGACCCGTCCACGAACAGCGCGATCTGCGGATAGGCGCCGGTCAGGTCGGTCGCGGAAGTCGGAAGCGTGATCGTGGCGCTCGCCCCGGTCACCTTCGTGCCGGACGAGCCGGTGACCGTGATGGCGGCGGAGCCGCCGCTCGCCGTGAGGGTCGGGATCCGCGAGGCCGGATAGCCCTGCGCCGTCGCCCGGGTCGCGACCGCGTTGAGGGCCTCCTGGATCTTGGCGGCATAGGTGGCGGCGCCGCCCGAGATGTCGAAGGTCTGGGCGAAGGCGGTGGCGTCGTCGGTGAGCTTCGGATCGACCGGGGCGCTCCCCTTGTTCGAGGCGACGAGCACGACGTTGCGCACCGATCCGTCCGGCAGGGTCACCGGCAGGGTCAGGCTGTTGCCGGCCTGGATGCCGGAGAGGTCGATCGTCGCCGCCGTCCCGCTGACCGTGCCCGTCACGGTCTTGTCGGTCATGGCGCTGGCAAGCCCGCCGGCGAGGTCGTCGAGCTGGCGCTGCACCTGGGGCAGCACGCTGTCGCGCAATTCGAGCTGCGCCGCCATGCTGCCGGAGCGCAGCACGCCCGGCGCACCGAGATCGATCGAGCCGCTGCCCGGCATGGTGGCGGTGATGGTGCCGACGCTGCGGGTGGCGGAATCGGTGCTGTAGGCCGAGTTGGGGCCGAGGCTGGAGCGGGCATCGAAGGTCAGCGCGGCGGCGTTGCCGCGGTCGACCAGGGTCACGCCGGTCCCGGTCATCAGCGTGACGGTGCCGTCGCGCTGGGAGACCGCCTGCACGTCCATGTAGGCGGAGAGCTGCGTGATCTGCTGGTCGCGCTGGTCCTCCAGGTCGGCGCGCGCCGCCGGGTCGCTGGTCCCCTGGATCTTCAGGTTGAGGCCGGCGATGCCGCTGAGGAGCGTGGAGGCCGAGCGGGTATCGGTGGCGAGCTGGCTCTCGATGCCGGTGCGCAGGTCCTGCACGCCGCTCGCCATGGCGTTGATCCCGGAGGCGAGCGCCGAGGCGGCATCGACCACGTTGCTGCGCGCGGCCGAGGCGGTGGGGTTCGCGGCCAGCGTCTGCAGGGAGAGCGTGAAGCCGTTCACGAGCCCGTCGAGGGCCGTGGCGCCGCCGGGGGTGCCGAACAGCCGGTCGATCTGCGCCGCGACCTCGGCCCGGGTGGCGGTGTAGCCGGAGCCCGCGGTCTCCAGGCGCAGCTGCTTCAGGGCGGCCGCGTCGAAGCTGCGCGCGACCGCGCCGGTCGCGACCGAGCTGTTGCCGAGCCCGGCGACCGTGGTCAGCGTCCGCTTGGTGTAGCCGGCGGTGCCCGCATTGGCGACGTTCTGGGAGACGATCCCGATCGCCGCCTGCGTCGCCTTGAGGCCCGCCGTGGCCGTGGACAATGCGCTCAGGGTCATCCTGCCGCCTCCAGCCCCTCACGGTGCGACCGCGCGTCCGGCGGAGCCCTCCGGTCCCGCGGCGGCATCAGCGAATGACGTTGAGCAGATCGGACATCATCTGCTGCGCGGTCGACATGACCCGCGTGTTCGCAGAGTACGCCTGCTGGGTTACGATCATCTTAGAGAACTCATCGGCAATGTCGGTGTTGGACTGCTCGATGTTGCTGCCCACGACGATCGAGCCGCCGAGTCCGGCAAGCGGCGTCCCGGATTCCGAGGTCTGCGCGAAGTTGCCGCCGGATTCGACCTTCAGCGCATCGGGATTGGCGAAGCGCGCGATGCCGATATTGGCGAGCGCCTTGACCGATCCGTTGGAGAAGGTGCCGAGGATCTGGCCGGTCTCCGACACGGCGATGTCGTTGAGCGTGCCGGCGGCGAAGCCGTCCTGACTCAGGGCATTGGTGGTCGCCGCCCCGGCGGTCGAGGCGTATTGCGTCAGCGTGGTCTTGTCGAAGGCCAGCTTCACCGTGCCGAGATTGGTGCCGTTCACGGTCAGGTCCGTAAGCGGCAGGCTGCCGCTCGAGGGCTGCAGCAGCTGGCCGGCCGCGTCGAAGGTCACGCCGGTGCCGGCGTTGATCCAGTCGGACTTGTTGTTCGCGACCGTGGTGTCCGAGGCGTAGAACAGGTTCCAGACCGCCGGCGTCGCGGCGGTGGCGTCCTGGATCTTGGCCCAGCGCGTGGTCAGCGTCACCGGCGCGCCGTTGTCGGTATAGAGCGTCAGCGTCGGGCCGGCGATGCTGTGGTCGATGAAGTCGCTGGCGGTGGTCGTGGTCGTGGTATCCGCAGCCACCTTCTGGCCCGTGGTGTTGGAGCCGTCCGTGCTGGTCACCAGCGTCGTCGTGCCGGCCGGCGCGTAGAGGGCCGAGGTAGAGCTCGCCGAGGCGTTGGTCTTGGGCGTCGAGGGCAGGTTAGCGCCATAGGTGATCGTCGTGCTGCGTTTGGCCGCCAGCGTCGTGTTGGTGATCTGGATCGCGCCGGACGCGCCGACCTGGCCCGTGGCCGGATCGATGTTCTGGCCCTGCAGGTAGCTGCCGGCGCCGTTGACGAGGTAGCCGCTCTTGTCGAGGGTGAAGTCGCCGCGCCGCGTGTAAAGGTTCTGCCCGGTGAAGGTCGCCTGGTTGTTGGCGTCGCCGGTTCGCTGCTGCACCACGAAGAAGCCGTCGCCGCGCAGCGCCATGTTGGTCGCCACGTTGGTGGCGGTGATGTTGCCCTGCAGCGTGTTGGTGAGCTGGGACTGGGCGAGCACCGTGCCGGCCACCTCGCGGGTCCGGGAATTCTCGGCGATCAGGTCCTCGAAGCTGGTGTCGATGCGCTTGAAGCCCGTCGTCTGCGAGTTCGCGATGTTTCCGGAGATGTTGCTGATCGCGTAGGATTGCGCCTTCAGGCCGGAGACCGACGTCTGCAGCGCCGAGAAGATGTCCATGAGGGTCCGTCCCCGTGAGCGTGACCGCGCATGGCAGTCGTTCACGGGGACGCCGCAACCGGCGTGCCAGCGTCAAGCCCTTGAAATCATTGAGACCCGCCCGGCCGCACCGGCAGGAATCGACCCGGCGGTCCCGGATCCCCCGGCAGAATGTGCCGGGTCGCGGGCGCGTTTACGCACCGTTATCGAGGGCCGGCCTAGGGTCCGCGCGGGTACCGTAGGATACTCGCCATGCGCGCCAAGAGGACGAGTCTCGTCCACCTGATCTACTTCTCGCGGCTGAACCTGTCCTCGGACCCGCAGCTGCGCGCCAGCCAGATCGCCGACATCACCCGTCAGGCGCAGAAGAAGAACGAGTTCTCGGTGATCACGAGCTTCCTGCTCGTCGATCAGAATTTCGCCGCCCAGATCATCGAGGGCGAGCGCACCTCCGTGCACGAGACCTTCAACCGCATCGCCGAGGACCAGCGCCACCGCGACGTGCAGATCTGCGAGTGGCGCGAGATCACGAAGCGCGAATTCGTGAACTCGTTCAAGTGCGTGGTGCGCGGTCCCGCGACCGAGGCGCAGTTCGCCAAATCCAACCTGCTGCCGATGTTCCAGCGCGGCACCCCGAAGGCGAGCGCGATCCACGCGCTCGCGATCGCCCAGCAATCCGAAGCGATGTCCAAACAGGGCATCGACCACCTGTTCATCTAGAGTCCCTGCATGGAAACCGGGCATCCACGTTTGCGCGCCATGCTGGCCTGGACTGCCCCTTCCGCCTGGTCCGATACGGCGATTGACCCATGAGCGACACTCCTCCGATCCTCGTCGTCGATGACCAGGAAAAGCTCCTGCGCCTCGTCGTCATGCTCATGAACCGGATCGGGTTTCCCGAGGTCGAGGGCGTGACGAGCGGGCCCGAGGCCCTGGAGCGCCTGCGCGAGCGCCGCTACGCCCTGGTGATCAGCGACCTTGAGATGGAGCCGATGGACGGCATCGCGCTGCTGCGCGAGATCCGCGCCGACGACGACCTGATGAACACCCCCTTCATCCTGACCGAGGCGTCGTTCGACTTCGAGGACATCAACGTGGCGCACCAGGCGGGTGCCGACGCCTTCATCCTGAAGCCGTTCGACATGGCGGTGCTGAAGACCAAGCTGAAGCAGGTGCTGAACTCGAAGCCGCGCAAGCGCGAGGCGCCGGTGGCGGCGGAGTCGAGCCTGAGCAACGACTTCCCGATGCTCGGCAAGTTCTGAGGGGCGGTCGCGCGGACGGGACCGGCCCCGGTGCGGAGATCCGGCGCCGCGAAGCCCGATCCGGACCCGCAGCGCGCGAGGCCCGTCAGGCCGCGCGCTTCTGGTAGTCCTTGATGTCGGTGAAGCGCACCGCCGGATAGCGCTCCTCCTCGTAGCGCAGCGAGAAGGCGGTGCTCGCCATGAAGACCGGGGCCCCGTCGAGGTCGCGCGCCATGCTGGAGCCGTGGCTGTCCACGAACTTGTCGAGCTCGACATCCGAATCCGACGAGACCCAGCGGCAGACCGAGAAGCGCGAGGTCTCGTAGTCGATCGGCAGGCCGTACTCGGCGGCGAGGCGCTCCTTCAGCACGTCGAGCTGCAGCGCGCCGACCACGCCGACGATGGCCTGGGAGCCGTCCTGCGGCACGAAGACCTGCACCACGCCCTCCTCGCCCATCTGCTGGAGCGCCTCCTTCAGCTTCTTGGCCTTCATCGCGTCGGTGAGCTTGATCCGGCGCAGGATCTCCGGGGCGAAGCTCGGCACGCCGCGGAAGCGCAGATCCTCGCCCTCGGTGAGCGTGTCGCCGATGCGCAGCGTGCCGTGGTTCGGGATGCCGACCACGTCGCCGGCATAGGCCTCGTCGGCGATGGCCCGGTCCTGGGCGAAGAAGAATTGCGGCGCCGAGAGCGACATCGGCTTGCCGGTGCGCACCAGCTTGGCCTTCATGCCGCGCCGCAACTGCCCCGAGCAGACGCGCATGAAGGCGATGCGGTCGCGGTGGTTCGGATCCATGTTCGCCTGGATCTTGAAGACGAAGCCGGTCATCTTCGGCTCGGTCGGCTCCACGGCGCGCTTGTCGGCCTCCTGGCCGCGCGGCGGCGGCGCGAAGCGGGCGAGCCCGTCGATGAGGTCGCGCACGCCGAAGTTGCGCAGGGCCGAGCCGAAGAAGACCGGCGTCAGGTGGCCCTCGCGGAAGGCCGTGAGGTCGAAGGTCTTGAGGCCGCCCTCGGCGAGCTCGACCTCCTCGCGCCACGCGTCGGCCGCCCCGTTCTCGGTGAGCAGGCTGTCGAAGAGCGGGTCGGCGGGGCCCGAGACGGCGATCGTGCCGGCATCGTCCGCGGCGTCGAGCCGGCGCACGCGGTTGCCGCCGAGCTCGTAGGTGCCGGCGAAGTTGCGCCCGAGCCCGATCGGCCAGGTGACGGGGGCGACGTCGAGGGCCAGCGTCTTCTCGATCTCGTCGAGGGTCTCGAACGGGTCGCGCGCCTCGCGGTCGAGCTTGTTCACGAAGGTGACGATCGGGATGTCGCGGAGGCGGCAGACCTCGAACAGCTTGCGCGTGCGCGCCTCGATACCCTTCGCGGCATCGATCACCATCACGGCCGAATCGACCGCGGTGAGCGTGCGGTAAGTGTCTTCCGAGAAATCCTCGTGCCCCGGCGTATCGAGGAGATTGAAGACGCAATCCCCATACTCAAACGTCATCACCGAAGTGACAACTGAGATGCCGCGTTCCTTCTCAATACCCATCCAATCCGAGCGTGTCGAGACGCGATTACGCTTCGCCTTGACCTCGCCGGCGAGCTGGATGGCCCCTCCGAACAGGAGAAGCTTCTCGGTGAGCGTGGTCTTGCCCGCATCCGGGTGCGAGATGATCGCGAAGGTCCGCCGCCGGGCGACGGGATCCGCCTTCGCAGCGTCGGACGGGGTCTGTGTCTGCATCAGCATGGCGGGCTCGGGGACCGTGCGGGCGCACGGCTCGGTCGGTTCGGTGGCTGCGGAAATGGCGGGCCGGGGCGCAGACCGGCGATCGGGCGCATGTAAGCCGATCGGCCCGGAATCGCAAAAGGACGGGCGCTTCAGCCGCGCCCAAGGAAGGGCATCCGCGTTGCCGCGATGGTCAGGAAGGGCACGTTGGCGGAGAGCGGGAGACCGGCCATGTAGACGACGGCCTCGGCCACGTGGCGCGCCTCCATCATCGGCTCCGGCCGGAACGAGCCGTCAGCCTGGAGCATGCCCTTGGCGAAATCCTGCGTCATCTCCGTCGCGGCATTGCCGATGTCGATCTGGCCGCAGGCGATGTCGTGCGCCCGCCCATCGAGCGCGGTGGCCTTGGTCAGACCCGTCAACGCGTGCTTGGTGGCGGCGTAGGGCGCCGAGTGCGGCCGCGGCACCTGGGCCGAGATCGAGCCGTTGTTGATGATGCGCCCGCCGCGAGGATCCTGGGCCTTCATCTGGCGGAAGGCGGCTCGGGTACAGAGGAAGACTCCGGTCAGATTCACCGCGAGGCTCGCGTCCCAATCCTCGAGCGTGAGGGCGTCGATCGGTGCGGACCGCGGGAAGATGCCGGCGTTGTTGAACAGCACGTCGAGGCGGCCGAACTGCGCCACCGCCGCCGCGAACAGGGCTTCGACCTCTGCCTCGTCGGTCACGTTCGTCGGCACGGGAAGCGCCGCCGCCCCGATCTCGGCGGCGACCGCCTCCAACGCATCGCGCCGCCGCCCGGCAAGCACGATCGCGAAGCCCGCCGCGGCGAGGCCGAGTGCCACGGCACGCCCGATCCCGGACCCTGCCCCCGTCACCATCGCGACACGCCGCGCCATCCGGACCTCTCTCCGACCTGCATTGCCGTGCTCATAGCTGTTGCCAGGGAGCGGATCCACGGCTAGACAGCCCGGGCTCCCGGTGGGGCGTCGCCAAGTGGTAAGGCAGCGGTTTTTGGTACCGCCATTCCCAGGTTCGAATCCTGGCGCCCCAGCCAAAGTCTCAAGATTCTCAGCCGACCGTTGATTCTCCGGCTGTTTTCGGACCCGCCCGGGCCGACCGCTCCGTCCAGGTCCACTCGGGAGGTCCACTTGTCTGGACGGCAGGGATTCCTGCCTTGCCCCGCACCCACCTCCGCCGTCGCCGACAAACGGTCTTTTTTCGCCGTATCATCCCCCATGACCTGCGTCAGAGGTTCGGTCAGCGCGAGATCCTGCGCTCGCTCGGCCAAGCCACGCCGGGCGAGGCCCGACGGATGGCGCAACGCTTGTGGGATGGGACAGAGACCTTGTTCACCCTCGTCCGTTTCAACCGATCGCTCACGCGCGCCGATATCGCCCGGCTCGCGGAGCAGTACTTAGACTCCGAATCTCTGAAGCACGAAGGCCTCATAACGGCTATCGGGCACTACCCCAAGATCGACGACCTTCCTGGTGTCGACAGCGCGATGCTTGAAGACGGAATAGCCGATGGCAGCGATTTCGTCGGAGACTGTCCGAGGGGGACCCTCAATGATCCGGCCGAATGGGAGTTCCTCTATCAGTGCCGACTGGACGGCCTAAAGCGCGACCGGTCACTCAACAAATTCACATCCGTTCGCAGCGCGGCACAGGAACTCGCCTTACGCAACGAGATCGACCTCGACACCCCCACTCAGGAATACGCGCTCTGCCGCGCGCTACTCGACGCCGAAATCACGATCGCTGAGCAGAAACTGGCCTATCTGCGCGACGTCGTCAGGCCTCATCACCCCCTGCACGCGGTCGCCCATCGTCCGATTGTTCCTAACCCGCCCACTCGGTCCGATGCGCCAACGAAAAAGATGGCGCATCAATCTGAGAGATTGTTCAGCGAGATTTGGACCGCCTATAGCGACGATCGCGTCAGACACAACGAATGGAAAGAGGCTATTGCTCGCCAAGCCCAGTCGACAGGGCGTCTTTTCGTCGAGATATGTGGCGACAAGCCGCTCGAGGCCTATGGACCCGCCGATGCCGCAGAGTTCAGGCGTGCTCTGCTCAGCCTTCCTGGGAAATACGACAAGTGCGTTGAGTGGCGTGACATTCAGCGCCGAAGCGGCATCCGCGGCCTGATCGAGCATTGCAACGGTAAGGCGGACATCGATCGCCTGAAGCCTCAGACCTTCAACCGGCACCTTGCGGCCTTGTCGGGCATCTGGCCATGGGCTCAGGTCAACGAAGTCGTTCCCAAGGGTACGCCGTCGATCTTCGACGGTCTGCACATCAACATGAGCCGCGTCCGAGGTCGGCATCACAGCGCTCGGGACGAGCGGCCGGCGTGGAACAGTGACGAACTCGCGGCCGTGCTGAATGCAGATTTGTTTTTCGGAATTCGCAGTCGCCGAAGCTGGAAGAAGCCGGGTCCGCACGTCCTACGTGACGAACGCTACTGGGGCATCCTCATCGGCTGCCACAGCGGCATGCGACGCGGTGAAATATTCCAACTCCGGGTACGACACGTCGTACGACACAAGGAGACAGGAATCTGGCATTTCAATCTCAAGGATCCGACTCTTGACCTGAAAGCCGGAGGAAGCGCCCGATGGGTCCCTCTCCATCAGAATCTGCTGAGTCTCGGGTTGATTGAGGCATTGGTGGAGGGACGAGAAGAGAATGAATTGCTCCTCCCTGAGGGTGAGGCTGGCGCCGAGAAGACGGATACTCTCAATGATGGAGAGAACTCGCCATACGGCAGCGCCTTCGGGAAGTGGTTTCAGCGCTTTAAATCGTACCACGGTGTACGTGCTGACGTCACGTTCCACTCATTTCGACATTCGGCGACCACGCTCATCATAAACGCAGGTGCTCAGCCGAACTTTGTGGAGGAGGTGATTGGCCACGAGAGCAAGACCAGACGGTCTGAAATGGAGCGTTATTACAAAGGTCAGGCCTTGATCAAACTTAAAGACGTTATTGATCGTCTCATCTTACCAATTAACATCGAGAAAATGACCGAGGCCGCGCGCACCGGCGAACCACATCGGGTATCTGATACTCGACGGCAACTGACTGCCTGAAAATGAAATCGGCACGCTGTTTTGGCTATGCAGCGACCTTCCACACGGCTTCTACAGAAACTAGGCCGGCTCGTTTATGTGAAAATTTTGCGAATTCCTTGGTGGGCTATTGTCATGTCAGATACGCGGCTTCGCAGCGGACCTTCCAAACGATAATCGGACGGCTAAATCGGGTGGATTGCAGCTGTTCCGGTTTAGGGAGCAGGTCCGACAAAAGCAGACGCTCGGCAATTGACTGGAAATGGCCGTGACCGGCTGGTCCGCTTCCGAGCCGCTTCGTCGGATAAGCGGACGGCCCCCACCCAAATGCGAACGGGAGCAGGGCGGTCAGGCGCCTCGCCATCCTTATCCAGGGCGGTGCGCCGGCCAGCGCTGGTGCAGGTCGTCGATGACGAAGGCGTGGGCGTGCCGCCGTGCCGCGGCGCCGTCCAGGTGCGGATGGTCTGGCCCGAGGTCGGCGTGTGCATGCTCGACGACGTCCGGGTCCGAGGCGGGCCACAGCACGGCCGCCGCCGCGATGGCCGCTAGGGTGAGCACGCCCAGCACCGCGAGCGTGACCGGCATGCCGGCCTCGGCTCCAAGCCAGCCCGCCAGCGGATAGGTGACGAGCCAGGCGACGTGCGACAGGGCGAACTGAGCCGCGAACACCGCGGGCCGGTCCTCGGTCGTGGCCGAGCGCCGGAGGAGCCGCCCGGTCGGGGTCTGAGCGGCCGAGTAACCGATCCCGAGAACCAGCCATGTGGCGAGCAGCATCGGCCAGCCGATCACGCCGCCCCAGGTCGTTGCGGCGAAGGCGAGCAGCACGACGCCGAGGAGGGCCGCCGCCGGCAGCATCACGGTCCGGTCCGGCAGCCGGTCGAGCACCCGCGGCAGCAGAAGAGCCGCGACCATCGAGCCACCGCCGAACAGGCCGAGCGCGACCGCGACGTCGTTCTGGGGCCGGTGCAGGATGGCCTGCACGATCACGACCGTGTTGACGATGACCATAGAGCCGGCCGCCGACACCGCGAGGTTCAGGGCGAGGAGGCCCCGCAGGCGCGGCGTCGCGAGGTAGATGCGGAGGCCGCGGGTGGTCCGTTCGTAGATCCCGCGGCGCTCGGTCGGCTTCGGGCTCGGTAGGCCGACAGACACGACGAGCGCCGCCGAGCATAGGAAACCGACGACCGTGCCGCCGAACAGCCAGTGGAAGTTGATCACCGTCAGAAGGATGGCGGCGAGCGCCGGGCTGAGCAGGTTCTCCAGGTCGTAGGCCAGCCGCGAGAGGGAGAGCGCCCGGGTGTAGTCGCGCTCCTCCGGCAGGATGTCGGGAATGGTTGCCTGGAAGGTCGGGGTGAAGGCGGCCGAGCAGGACTGGAGCACGAAGACGAGGACGTAGACCTGCCAGATCTGGTCGACGAAGGGCAGGATCAGGGCGACGGCGGCCCTCACAAGGTCGGTCGTCACCAGGAAGGCGCGGCGCGGCAACTGCCCGGTGAAGGCGTTCGCCACCGGCGCGACCAGCACGTAGGCGACCATCTTGATGGCCAGCGCCGTGCCGAGCACCGCACCGGCCTCGGCCTTGGCGAGGCGATAGGCCAGGAGCCCGAGGGCGACCGTCAGCAGGCCGGTGCCGATCAGGGCGACGACCTGCGCGGCGAACAGGTGGCGGTAGGTCCGGTTTGCGAGGACGCTCAGCATCGGGCACCCCTCACAGGTACTTCGCCAGCGCCTTGAACTCGGCGAGCGCGGCCCTGGCCGTTTTGCCGCCGTCGGCGACGCCGTCGCCGATGCAGTGCTCCATGTGGTCCTCGATCAGGGTGCGCTTCGCGTTGGCGATGGCGCTCTCGACCGCTTGGAGTTGCTGGGCGAGGTCGAGGCAGGGCCGGCCCTCGTCGATCATCGCGATGACACCGGCGAGGTGGCCGTGTGCGCGCTTGAGGCGCTTGACGATGTCCGGGTGGGAGGCGTGCACGTGTTCCATGTTGACATGCTATCCTCCTGGATAGGATAAGGGAAGGGTATTTGACGCGTCGGTCGGACCACGGCTCGACGGGGAGATTGGATCGGGTGTCATTCGGGCGGCGTCTCATGACGATGGCCGTGGCGTTGCTGCTGTCGGCGGTGACGGTGCTGCCGCTGCTCGCCCATGGCCGGCACGAGGCGACGGGTCCCGTCGCGCACGCCATGCCGTCGACGGCGGTGCAGGATCATGCGACCGACCACCAGGATGCCGACGAGTTGATCCACCACACGCAATCGCACGCGCAGGGTGTCATGCCGACCGCGGCCGAGGCTCCCGCGGCCGGCCGGGCCTCGGTGGCGCGACCATTCACCTGCGCGGACGATGCCTGCCGCTTCGGCGGCGCTGCCGAGGGGCCGTTCGAGCCACCGAGGGCCTGAGGCCGCTCACCTCGCCCTTTCCTCGAACCACGGCTCCGCGCAGGTGCGCGGCACGCCGCCATGGCATCGACATGCTCAAACGCCTCATACCCGTGCTGCTGGCCGTCGCCGGCGGCTTCCTGATCGCGACCTGGTGGCCCGGGGCTCCCGAGGCCGTCCGCGCGATGCTGTCCCCCACCAAGGGCGGGAACGCTCCCGCCAAGCCAGAGCCTCTTCCGGCGGCCAAGGGCGAGCCGGAGAGGCCCGGCCTCGTCGCGCTGACGGACGACCAGATCGCCAAGGCGGGGATTCGGACGGGCACGGTCGGCGGAGGCAGCCTCTCGCGCCACCTGCACGTGCCGGGCACCGTCATCCCGAGCGCCAACCTGACCGCCCGCATCGCGGTCAAGACCACCGGGACGGTCGTCGAACTGCGCAAGGGGCTCGGCGACACGGTCGCGAAGGGCGAGGTCGTGGCGCTGCTCGACAGCCGCGAGATCGCCGAGACCAAGGGCGAGTACCTGGCGGCGCGGGTCTCGGCCGCCCTGCAGAAGACGCTCTACGAGCGCGACAAGGAGCTTTGGGACAAGCGCATCTCGTCCGAGCAGCAGTACCTGCGCTCGCAGGCCAGCTACCAGGACCTCAAGGTCAAGGAGGACGCCGCCCGGCGCAAGCTGACCTTCCTGGGCCTCAGCCAAGCCGAGATCGACGCCCTGCCGAAGCAGCCGGAGGCTCAGTTCGAGCGTCAGGAGATCCGCTCGCCCATCGCGGGCAAGATCGTCGAGCGCCGCGTCGACCCCGGGGCCGCGGTCGGACGGGACAACCTGGAGACCGAGCTCTACTCGGTCGTCGACCTGTCGAAGGTCTGGATCGACCTCGCGGTCAGTCCCGGCGACATGCCGCTCGTGCGCGAGGGCCAGGCCGTGACCGTCCGGGCCGAGGCGACCGGGGAGGCCGCGAAGGGCCGGATCGTCTTCATCGTGCCCGTCCTCGACCAAGCCACCCGCGCGGCCAGGGTCGTCGCGGAACTGGCCAACCCTGACGAGACGTGGCGGCCGGGCTCGTTCGTCGCCGCGGAGATCGTCATCTCCGAGAAGCCGGTGCGCGTCCTCGTCCCGGCCTCGGCGATCCAGACCCTGGAGGGCAAGCCCAACGTCTTCGTGCGCGTGGCCGAAGGCTTCGAGGCGCGCCCGGTCAAGCTCGGGCGGTCGGACGACGACGACGTGGAGGTGACGGAGGGGCTCGATCCCGGCCAGGCGGTGGTCGTAGCGAACTCGTTCACGCTCAAGTCCGAGCTCGGCAAGGCCGCGGCGGAGGACTGAACCATGATCCGTTCCATCCTCGGCTTCTCCGTCGCCAACCGCTACGCCGTCATCCTGGTGACCCTCATCGCCACCGCCTTCGGGGCGTGGTCGCTCGCGCGCTTGCCCATCGACGCTGTGCCCGACGTCACCAACAACCAGGTGCAGATCAACGCCATCGCCCCGGCGCTGACGCCGGTCGAGATCGAGAAGCAGGTCACGGTGCTGCTGGAACGCGCGCTGGCCGGCACGCCGGGGCTGGAAAGCATGCGCTCCTTCTCGCGCAACGGCTTCGCCCAGTTGACGGCCGTGTTCAGCGACAAGGTCGACGTGTACTTCGCGAGGACCCAGGTCAACGAGCGCCTGACCGAGGTGCGCGGCACCCTTCCGCCCGGGGTCGAGGTGAAGCTCGGGCCGATCTCGACCGGCCTCGGCGAGATCTACTGGTGGTCGGTGGAGTATCTGCCCCCAGGCGAGGGCGTGCCCGTGAGGGACGGCCGTTCTGGCTGGCAGACGGACGGGAGCTACCTGACGCCCGAGGGCGAGCGGCTGAGGTCCGACTTCGAGCGCACGGTCTACCTGCGGACCGTGCAGGATTGGATCATCCGGCCGCAGATGAAGAGTGTGCCGGGCGTGGCCGGGGCCGACGCCATCGGCGGCTTCGTGAAGGAGTACCAGGTCCGGCCGGACCCGATGAAGCTCGTGGGCTACGGCCTGTCCTTCGCTGACGTCACCCGCGCCATCGAGGCGAACAACGCCACGCGCGGGGCTAACTACGTCGAACGCAACGGCGAGGGCTACGTCGTCCGGGCCGGCGGCCTCATCGAGAACGTCGACCAGATCCGGGACATCGTGGTGGCGACCCGGGCCGGGGTGCCCATCCTAGTGAAGGACGTCGCGGAGGTCGGAATCGGACAGGAGCTCCGGACCGGTTCGGCCAGCGAGAACGGGCACGAGGTGGTGCTGGGCACGGCCCTGATGCTGATCGGCGAGAACAGCCGCACGGTCTCGGCCGCCGCAGACGCCAAGATCCGGGAGATCAACAAGCTCCTGCCGCCCGGCATCCAGGCCCGGACGCTCCTCAGCCGCACCGACCTCGTCGACGCGACCATCCGGACGGTGGGCAGGAACCTCGCCGAGGGCGCGCTGCTGGTCATCGCGGTGCTGTTCCTCACGCTGGGGAACATACGGGCAGCCGTCATCACCGCCCTGGTCATCCCCGTGACGATGATGCTCACGGCCACCGGCATGCTGGCGGGGAGGATCAGCGCCAACCTGATGAGCCTGGGCGCCCTCGACTTCGGCCTCATCGTCGACGGTGCGGTCATTATCGCGGAGAACAGCCTGCGGCACCTCGCCGAGCGACAACACGAGCTTGGACGCCGGCTCGGCCTGGACGAGAGGCTGGAGACGGTGCGGGTCTCGGCCGAGGAGATGATCAAGCCGAGCGTCTACGGGCAGGCCATCATCATCCTGGTCTACGTGCCCCTGCTGACCTTCACCGGCGTGGAGGGCAAGACCTTCACGCCAATGGCGCTGACGGTCCTGATCGCGCTCGTGGCGGCGTTTGTGCTGTCGCTCACCTTCGTCCCGGCGATGATCGCGACCTTCGTCACCGGGCGGGTCAGCGAGGGCGACAACGCCTTGGTCCGCGTCCTGAAGGCGGCCTACCGGCCGGTACTGTGCGGTGCCATCCGGTCACCGATAACCTTCATCGTCGGTGCGCTGGTCGTTCTCGGGATCGCCGGAGCGCTGGCGACGCGGCTAGGGCAGGAGTTCACGCCGACGCTCGACGAGAAGAACATCGTCATGGAGGCGCGCCGCATCCCATCGACGTCGATCACGCAGTCGCAGGCGATGCAGCTCGGCGTCGAGGAGACGATGAGCAAGTTCCCGGAGGTGGCCTTCGTCTACTCGCGCTGCGGCACGCCCGACATCGCCGCCGACCCGATGCCGCCGAACGCCTGCGACGCCTACCTCATCCTCAAGCCGCAGAGCGCCTGGCCCGACCCGCACGAGAGCAAAGAGGCGCTTATCGGACGGATGGAGGCGGAGGCGAAGCTGATCCCCGGCACGCTGCTCGGCTTTTCCCAGCCCATCCAGATGCGCTTCAACGAGCTCATCGCCGGCGTGCGCGACGACCTCGCCGTGAAGGTGTTCGGCGAGGAGTTCGGTCCGATGGTCGAGGGGGCCCGTAAGATCGCCGGCATCCTGCGCAGCCTGGAGGGCGCCGCCGACGTGAAGGTCGAGGAGGCGGTCGGGCTGCCGTTCCTTGAGATCAAGATCGACCGGCGCGAGATCGCCCGGCGCGGCCTGAGCATGGCCGACGTGCAGGACGTCATCGGCACGGCCGTCGGCGGCAAGGATGCCGGGCTGGTGTTCGAGGGCGACCGGCGCTTCGCCATCGTGGTTCGCCTCGCCGACGACGTCCGAGGAGACGTCGAGGCCCTGAAGAACCTCCCCGTCCCGCTGCCGCCCGCGCAGGCGGCTCCGGCCCGGTCGGGTACCGGCGTGCCGACCGCGCCGGGAGCGATGGGCATGAGCGTGCCGCTCCGCCAACTAGCGACCTTCACCTTCACGGAGGGGCCGAACCAGGTCAGCCGCGAGAACGGGCGGCGGCGCGTGGTGGTGACCGCGAACGTGCGCGGTCGCGACATCGGCTCGCTCGTGGCGGAGGCGCAGGAGCGAATTGCCGCGGAGGTGAGGCTGCCAGCCGGCTACGAGGTGCGCTGGGGCGGTCAGTTCGAGAACCTGACCGCCGCCCGGCAACGCCTGATGGTGGTCGTGCCGGCGGCCTTCGCGCTGATCTTCATCCTTCTGCTCGGGGCGCTCGGCTCCGCGCGCGACGCGTCCATCGTGTTCAGCGCCGTGCCGATGGCCCTGACCGGCGGCGTGGCCGCCCTGTGGGTCCGCGACATGCCGTTCTCGGTATCGGCGGCGGTGGGGTTCATCGCGCTGTCGGGCGTGGCGGTGCTGAACGGCCTGGTGCTGCTCAACCATATCCGGACGCTGGTTGCGGGGGGCATGGCCATCCCCGAGGCGGTCCGGGACGGGGCGCTGACCAGGCTGCGTCCCGTGGTGATGACGGCGCTGGTCGCCGCCCTCGGCTTCGTGCCGATGGCCCTGGCGACGGGGACGGGCGCCGAGGTGCAACGGCCGCTGGCGACGGTGGTCATCGGCGGCCTCGTCAGCGCGACCCTGCTCACCCTGCTGGTCTTGCCGGCGCTCTACGTCCGCTTCGGCCGGGCGGCGACGGGAGTGCGTGTCACGGAGGTGCGGCAACCTGCGCTGTGCGAGGCAGTGCGTTGAGGAAAGCCCGTGCGAGCGTGATGGCCGTTAGGTCCGCCTCCTGGTCGATCCCAGGTCGCGTGCCATCGCCGACGACTGAACCTGTTTCGGCTCATGGCCGGTCGGTCAGCCTTGAATGTCGACAGTCCATGCGGCCGCGTGGTCCTGGTGTGCGTGGCTGATGCCTTGCCAGCCTAGCCAGCCGGTGTAGAGGCCGACCAGGACGATCAGGGCGGCCGAGGCGTAAGGGGCCTGCCGGGCGAAGGCGTCGAACCCGGACCAGCGGGAGGCGACATGCTTGACGCTCAGCGCCGCGACGACGCCGGCCGAGACCATGGTCAGCGCCAGGCCGATGCTGAAGCAGACGACGAGCGCGAAGCCCAGGCTGAACTGCTTGAGCTGGATGCACAGGAGCAGGACCGTGATGGCTGCCGGGCACGGGATCAGCCCTCCGGTCAAGCCGAACAGCACGATCTGGCCGGTCGTCACATGCCGGCCCGCGAAGCGGCGGCGGATGTCCTCGGCATGGGCCCGGGCGTGGGCGTCGTCCTCGTCGCCCAGGTTCATGTGCCCGTGGTCATGGTCGTGCTCCTCGAACGCGACCTCGTGGATCTCGGCTCCGGCCGGCCCGTTGAGGCGCAGACGTGCCGTGAAGGCGTGCGGCTCCGGGATCTCCTCCAGGCTCTCCAGGAATTCGCCGCGGTGCGCGAAGGCGAACGCCTGCCGACCGCCGTCCGGGCGAAGCGTCTCGACGGTCATGCTCCCGGGAGCCGGTAGCTCACCCCGCTCCGCACGCACCCGCCAGCGCGGCGGCACCCCGTCCTCGAACACTTCCAGCGTCAGGAGACCGGCCCTGGTCGTGACGTGCTTCGTCTCGTCGTGATGGTGATGATGGTCGTGGTGCTGCTCGCGCCACGTGCGCCACGCCATCCAAAGCGCGATGCCGACGATGAGCACCGCGGAGGCGAGCTGGAAGTACGGCTCGCTCGCTTGGCCGCCCCATTCCTGGCCGAGATACTGCCCGCCGAGGGCAATGACCCAAACTACGGCGGTGTGCGAGAGCGTCGCCGCCAGCCCAAGCAGCACCGCCTGCGTGACCGTGCCTCGGACCGCGATGATGAAGGCGGCCATCATCGTCTTGGAGTGGCCGGGCTCAAGCCCGTGCAGGGCGCCGAGCAGGATCGCGCTCGGCACGAACAGCCAGGCATGCGCGGTGCCCTGCTGGAGCAGGTCAGGCAAGGAGGTCATGAGGTCTCGTCACTTGAGGTAGGTCCGCACCACCTCGATCAGCTCGGCGGCCCCCCGGGCGCGCTCTGTGTCCGGCTCGGCGTCCGGGTTCACGACGTGGTGGCGGATGTGGTCTTCCATCAATTCGGCGGTCAGCCCGTTGATGGCACCCCGCATCGAGGCGACCAGCATCAGGACGTCGGCGCAGCCGAGCTCGGCCTCCAGGGCCCGCTCGACGGCTTCCGCCTGTCCCTTGATCCGGCGCACACGCGCCAGGAGCTTGGTCCTTTCCTTGATCGTGTGGGCCATCACAGGCTTCCTCGTTATGGCGACACATAGGGGGGTACCCTATGTGTGTCCAGCGGCGTCGATGCCGTGGTGTGTGCGGAGCCGTACCATGAAGAAGGACGATCCCTGCATCGGGGTTTGCCAGTGGGACGGGCGCACCGGCTGGTGCCTCGGCTGCGGCCGCACAATCCCCGAGATCCGCGCGTGGAAGAAAATGACACCCTACCGGCGGACCGCCCTCGCGCGCGAGCTGCCCCGGCGGGTCGAGCAAGTCTCGGCCACACGGGAGCCGGCCCACTCCGACCTCGGGGACGCTTGACAGGGTGGGCGCTGGCGGGATGTATTGACTCATCGGGGAGCGATCCCCCGACGAGGCTTCGGCTGAAGAATCGCGTCCCATCTGCACTTGCTGCAAGGACGCGTCATGCCTGTGCCCAACACCATTACCGTCGACAAACTCGCGCGCCTGATCGGAACTCCCGGCTGCCCGGCCGTCGTCGACGTGCGCACCTACAAGGAATTCCTCGCCGACCAGCGGTACGTGCCCGGTTCCCTCGTCCGGGAGGCTAGCCGGGTCGCCGAGTGGGCGCCGGCGCTGCGCGGCAGGTCGGTCGTCGTGGTCTGCGAGGACGGGCGCCGGCACAGCCACGGCGTCGCTGCCTGGCTGCGCAGCGCCGGCGTGAACGCCGAGGCTCTGCAGGGTGGTATCGCAGACTGGGCGGCCGCCGAACTGCCGATGGTCCCGGCCGACAAGGTCCGCAACCGCGACGAGCAGGGCCGAACCGTCTGGGTCACGCGCGCCCGACCCAAAGTCGACCGTATCGCCTGTCCCTGGCTGATCCGCCGCTTCGTCGACCCCGACGCGGTCTTCCTGTTCGTGCCGCCGGGTGAGGTCGTCGGCGTTGCGGAACGGTTCGAGGCCGCACCCTTCGACATCGACGACCCGGGCACCTTCTGGAGCCACCGGGGCGAGCTCTGCACCTTCGACGTCATGGTCGAGGAGCTCGGCCTCGCCACGCCGCCGCTCCTGCACCTCGCGACGCTCGTGCGCGGGGCCGACACGGGCCGGCCAGACCTGGCGCCGGAGGCGGCCGGGCTGCTCGCGGCATCGCTCGGCCTGTCGCGCATCTATGCCAATGACATGGAGCAGCTCGACGCCGGCATGCTCCTCTACGACGCCTTCTATCGCTGGTGCCGGGACGCAACGGAGGAGCGTCACGACTGGGTGGGCGACCGCACTAAGGGGAAGGCCTGACCATGGCCGCGACCGCAGGCATCCAGACTGCGCCGGAGCATAGCGCAGCTGCCCCGGGAGCGCCGCTGCCCGTGACCCTGGCCGAGGCCGTGCCGATCTGGGCGCGCATCGCCGCGCTCTCGTTCGGCGGGCCGGCCGGGCAGATCGCGGTCATGCATCGCATCCTCGTCGAGGAGCGGCGCTGGATCTCCGAGAACCGCTTCCTGCACGCCCTGAACTTTTGCACGCTGCTGCCTGGCCCCGAGGCGCAGCAACTCGCCACCTACGTCGGCTGGCTCATGCACGGCACCCGCGGCGGGCTCGTCGCCGGCGGGCTATTCGTCCTACCGGGCGTGCTCGCGATCATGGCGCTGAGCTGGGTCTACGCGCTCTACGGCAACGTCGGTTTCGTCGCCGGCCTATTCTTCGGCCTGAAGGCGGCGGTGCTGGCCATCGTGCTCCAGGCCGTGATCCGGATCGGCAAGCGGGCACTCAAGGGACCGGTCATGGTCGGCCTCGCGGCTGCGGCGTTCGTGGCCATCTTCTTCTTCGACGTGCCCTTCCCGCTGATCGTGCTCTGCGCGGGCGTCATCGGCTACCTCGGCGGCCGAGCCGGCCTGCCGCAGTTCAAGGCCGGAGGGCACGGGGGTGGTGGCAAGGTCGTCGAGGGCCCCTTCCTACTCGACGATCACGAGCTTCCGCAGGAGCGGGCCGCCGCCGGGCAAACGCTGCGGATACTGCTGACCTGGGGCGCTATCTGGCTAGTACCGGTCGCTGCCATCCTGCTCGCCGCCGGCCCGGACGACGTCTTCAGCCAAGTGGCGGTGTTCTTCTCGAAGATGGCGATGGTGACGTTCGGCGGGGCCTACGCGGTGCTCGCCTACGTGGCCCAGCAGGCGGTGGAGCATTACGGCTGGCTGAAGCCCGGCGAGATGCTCGACGGCCTCGGCATGGCCGAGACCACGCCCGGCCCGCTGATCATGGTCACCCAGTTCGTGGGCTTCCTCGCCGCCTACCGGGCGCCGGGAAGTCTGCCGCCGCTCCTGGCGGGGACGCTCGGCGGGCTGCTGACCACCTGGGTGACCTTCGCGCCGTGCTTCCTCTGGATCTTCGTGGGCGCCCCTTACGTTGAGCGGCTGCGCGGCAACCGGGCCTTGGCCGGCGCGCTCTCGGCTATCACCGCCGCGGTCGTCGGCGTGATCCTGAACCTCGCGGTCTGGTTCGCCCTGCACACCGTCTTCGCCGAGACGCGACCGTTCGCGGCCGGCCCTGTCCGGTTCGACGTGCCGGTCCCGTCAAGCCTCAACCCCTGGGCCCTCGCGTTGGCGGCCGCGGCGGTGCTGGCGGTGTTCCGGTGCAAGGTCGGCATGGTCCAGACGCTCGCGGCCTGCGCCGCTGCCGGCGTCGCCCTGCACTTGGGAGGTTTGGTGTGATGGGCACCGGGCGCCGCACCGCGGCGGTCATCCTTCTCGTCCTGGCGGCGGGTCCGGCACCCGCGGGCGAGGCGTTCCGGCGCCTGACCGCGTCCGAGATCCGGGCGCGCCTTGTCGGCAAGGAGGTCACCGACGAGGTGCACTGGGCCTACCGCTTCGAGCCGGGCGGCCGCTTGCACGTCGTGTCCCTCGGGCGGGCTCACACCGCGCGGTGGCGGATCGACAAGGACGAGCTCTGCCTGGAGGCCGTTCCCTGCGTCCAGGTCTGGATGGCCGGCAACCGCGTCGAGCTCCGGCGTGGCGACGGCACCCTGCCGGACGAGGGTGTGCTGCAGGCACCGGCACGCCGGTCCTGAGGACTTCGAACCGCAACCACAATCGAGGAGACGACCATGCGTCGCTTGCTTGCATCCATCGCCGTCCTGGGCACCCTCGCGACCGGCGCGTCGGCCGCGGAGCCCTGGCAGGACGCCATCGCCACCGGGCTGGGCAAGCCCGGGACCGCCATGCCGGGCGGGGTCTACCGCGTCGGCCTGCCCCGGACCGACCTGAAGGTCACCCTCGACGGCGTGCAGCTGAAGCCATCCCTCGCCCTTGGCTCCTGGCTCGCCTTCGTGCGGCACGGGGGCGGGAACGAGGTCATGGTGATGGGCGACCTCGTCCTAACCGAGGACGAAGTGAACCCGGTGATGAAGCGCCTCGTCGAGAACGGCGTCGAGATCACCGCCATCCACAACCACCTGCTGCGGGCCTCACCGAGCACCCTCTACATGCACGTCTCCGGGCAGGGCGAGCCCGGGAAGCTCGCCACGATCCTGGCGGGGGCGCTGGGCGCGAGCCGCACGCCCTTCGGCGGCGAGACCGCCGGCGGCTCCCCGCCGTCCGGGAAGACCGAACCGGCCTCGGCCGGCGAGGGACCGGTGCCGGCGAAGGCGACCGCGCCGGATCAGTCGCTCGACCTCGACACGGCGGCCATCGACGCCGCCATCGGGCGCAAAGGCAAGGTCAACGGCGGCGTCTACGCCGTGAGCGTGCCGCGCTCGGAGACCCCGAAGGACCACGGCATGGTCGTGCCCGAGGCCATGGGCTCGGCGATCGCCATCAACTTCCAGCCGACCGGCGGCGGCAAGGCGGCCATCACGGGCGACTTCGTGCTCACCGCCGACGAGGTGAACCCGGTGATCAAGGCGTTGCGGGCGAGCGGCATTGAGGTCACGGCGCTTCACAACCACATGCTCGACGACGAGCCGCGGCTGTTCTTCATGCACTTCTGGGCGAACGACGACGCGGGCAAGCTCGCCAAGGGCCTGCGCGACGCGCTCGACCAGGTGAAGGTCGCGAAGGGCTGATGCCAGGAGCATCGCCATGATGACGATGTCGGTGAACCTCAGGGGGCGGTGCCTCGCGGTCCTGGCGGCGGCTTCGGTCACCGTCTCACTTCCGGCGACGGTTCCGCCGGCGAACGCCGCCGGCTGCGAGGGCACGTCCTGCGCCCTGAATGCGGGCGGCCAGGGCGTCGGTGCCCCGGCGGTGCCGCCGGCCGCTTCGGTCGACATCCGCGAGAGGCGGTCGGGGGACCTGTACCGCGTCTGCCTCGCCGAGCGGGGCAAGGCGTCGGGCTGGTGCAGCGCCTACCTCATGGGTGTCGCCGATACGCTGGCGGCCTTCGGCGATGGCGGCGACAAGGCCGGGATCTGCGCCGTCGACTACACCATCGAGGCCCTGACCGAGGCGTATATGGCCTGGGCGCACGCCAACGAGGCCCTGCTCCAGACCGACATGCTGGCGGGGGCCAGCCTCGCCTTCCGGCAGTGCTGGCCCTGTGGGCGGTGAACCGGAGCGCGCCCGCCTCCCTCACGATCCGCGCCAGCAATGCTCCCGGTGCCAAAGATGACGGGTCCAGGCCAGCATCCCTTCAAGGTCGCCGTCGTCTGGCGGGGCGACGCCCGGGCGCGAGCCGAAGCGCGTCCGGAAACCAGCCGGTTCGCGGCGGTGTTCGCCGTCCTTGAGCGGCACGGGCTCGCCGGCGAGCCCGCCGTATGGGTGGAGGAGCTCGCCGATGACGTCCGGGCCCAGCTTATGGCGGTGGACGCCGTGTTGGTCTGGGTGAACCCAGTGACTGAGGACACCGGCGAGGACCGCAGAGCTCTCGACGCGGTGCTGCGGGAGGTGGCGGCCGCCGGGATCCTCGTCAGCTGTCATCCCGACGTAATCGACCGGATAGGCACGAAGGAGGTGCTGGTCCGGACGCGGGAGTTGGGTTGGGGCACGGATACGCACCTCTACGCCAGCCATGCCGCGCTCGCGGCGGAGTTCCCCGCGCGCGTCGCCGAGGGGCCGCGGGTGCTGAAGTGCAGCCGCGGCAACGGCGGCATCGGCGTCTGGAAGGTAGAGCGCGCCGCGGGTCCCGACGTGCTGGTGCAGGAGGCGCGCGACCGGAGCCGGCGCACGATGCCACTCGACGCGTTCCTGGCCGAGCGCGCCGCCGACTTCGCGGCGGGCGGCCCCCTCGTCGACCAGCCGTTCCAGGCGCGGCACCTGGAGGGGATGGTCCGCTGCTACGTGAGCGGTACGCGGGTGGCCGGGTTCGGTGCCCAGTACGTGACCGCGCTCGCCTCGCCCGAGCATGGACGGGCCCCACCGCGCCTCTATTCTGGGCCGGACGACGCGCGCTTCCAGCACCTGCGCGGCCTGATGGAAGCGGAATGGATACCTGAGATGACGCTTCTGCTCGGCTTGGTCCCGGACGACCTGCCGGTCGTCTGGGACGCCGACTTCCTGCTCGGGCCGAAGGGCGCCGCCGGCGAGGACACTTACGTGCTCTGCGAGATCAACGCGAGCTCGGTTTACCCCATTCCAGACGAGGCGCACGACACCCTGGCCGCGACGCTGCGACATCGATTGGACGATGCCCACCGACCGGTGGAGCGGGACGCGGCCTTCGGAGGCTGACCGGAACCGGTTGTTAGCCTGGAAACAGCCTTGGAATACCGGATCGCTCCTCGTTTCATAGCGTACCCTTATGCGAATGGGCGGCCGCTGCCGTCACGGTGAACGTCCGCTATGGAGTGGCGTCCGCGGCTTCGTGAATGACCGGGATGGGCGCAAAGCAGCCAGAGGAGCCGTCCAGCACACGTCCGCTATCGGGATCCGAAGGGCTACGTGTGAACGATGGCGTTTGGTCGCAATCAGTCCGTCCGCATTTGCGTCAGCAAATCCCATTACGGCCGGCGGCTCTCAAAGATTGTCATCCGCTCCAACAAGAGCATGTCCGGAATGGCGTTTTTTTAGGCAACACGTCCGACCGTAGCTGACGCTTTGTCCGAGGCAGAGGTAATCGGCCCTTCCGGGGTTTGGATAGGTACCCATGCCTCTCCCGAGGCGGCATCCGCGACGGGCGTCGCGGATGTGTTTCCTCAGGCGCCACCGCCGATGGTATGACATCGGCGGTGACCCGGATCCTCGGGCTATGCCGACCGGCGGCGCAGGTCAGCGATCCGGGCGTTCAGCACGGCGCGCAACTCTTGCACCTCGACATAGGCGGCCTCGGCCTTCTCGAAGGCGGACAATCCGTCCTTTTGGATTTCCTGGGTCAGCGCCTCGATGCGCCGGACCGCGGTCAGGAAGCTCGGCGTCTCGGGTGAGCGGGTCTTGGACATGGTCAATCTCCTGGTCGCAGATCAGTTGTATGTGACGAAGGTCGGCACGACCCGGACGAAGATCGTCCCGTCGCGGAAGTGCAGGAACAGCGGCATGTGGGACTTGAGCTCGCGATAGCGCTCGATGACGAGGCCGGTGTCGGCCGCCGTCACCAGCGCCCAACCCGGCTCCCAGGCCGGGTCGTCGTCATCCCCATCGCCGAAGCCGAGCACCTCGATGGGAGCGGCATATGGCTTGATCTCGGCTGTCGCGCCGGTCCCAACGCCAGCTGCCGCGGCAAGGCCGGTCAGCAGGCTGCGCTCAACGCCTCGATTGAGCTGTCGCAGCCGCCGATCGGCGAGTTCCGCGAGATCGCCGAGGCTCGCGGCGAAGCCCTGCAAGGCCCCCGCCAGGGCGATGCGCCCAGCCGCCTCCAGATTCTCCGCGAGGGCGGCGTCGAACGCCGCGAGCGCGCGCTCGGCTCGTACGCCGGTGGCCTCGACAAGCCGGCGCACCAGTATCGCCGCGGCCGTCGGGGTCGGCTCAGATCGCGCCGCGACCGCATCCAGGGCGGTGAGCGGCGTCCCGGCATGGCCGAGCCCTGCGATGACGTTCGGAGCCCCGGTGGCCGCGCGCACGGTCGCGTAGGCGTTGAGGGCCTGGAAGCCCTCGACCGGACCGCCCCCTCGGCAGACCAGGGTCGCCGATAGGCCGTGCTCGCGGTGCAGCTCGCCCGCTCGGCCGAACGCCTCGCTCAACGAGTGCTCCGCCGACGGTCCCTCGAACATCGCGTAGATCCGGTGGAGCCGGATCAGGCCGTTCTCCTCCAGTGGGCGCAGGACGTGCTCGACGTCGCGACGGGCATCGCCGAACTCGGCGGCGATCAGCGCGATGTGGCGCGGATCCTCGGGCACCTCCCAGGTCCCCGGGCCTAAGCGGCGCCCCTCGCGCCTCAGGCGCTGCAGCGTCCTCTCCCGCTGGATCTCGCCCTCGACCGGCACCGCGCCGACCGAGATCACAGCGATGACCCTGGCTTGTACCCCGGCACCGCGCCCGTAGCGCTGACGCAGGCTGGTTTGCAGCCGGAGCACGACGGTCCTGTTGACCAAGGCCGCCGGATCGAGGGCGTCGCCGATCGCATCCCGGCAGGCGGCGAGGTCGGCAGCGGCGAGCCGAACCTTGAGCCGGGGCGGCTCGAGGCTACTGCTTGGATCGGCCTCGCCGAGCAGGAGCAGGTGTCCGTCGGACCCGAGGGGTGCGACGGTCAGGACGCTGGCCCGCACCGTGTGCTCGCCTCGCAGGCGTTGGCGCAGCCAGCCGAGCAGATCGCGGAGCTCGCGGATCTCGTCGGCGACCCGGGTCGCCCCTGCGTCGTCCAGCGGGATAGGAGGAGGACGGGCATCGCCCGGTTCAGCCGGGGGTACAGGCCCCCCGTGGGTCTTAGGAAAGAATCTGTGGTGTCGCATCGTGTCGTTCGCTGAGGTCGGGATGGGGCAGTGGTCCGGCGGCCAGCATGCCGGCGGCCGGATCGTCGAGGGTGGCGTCAGTCGAACAGCGGCCCGGGCTTGCCGTGCGGCGTCTTCGCCTTGCGCGTGGGCTTGGGGATCGCCTCGATCAGTTCGGCGATCGCATCGAGCCGCGCCCGGTCGGCCAGCCGCAGCTCCTGCCGGAGGATGCCGGCGAGGAAGGCCAGGATCTCGTCCGGGTGATCGAAACAGCGGTGGGCCAAGCCGTCGAGCAGCGTCGGCGACGACGCGCGGCGCGTGATCACCGGCACCGGCAAAACGGCGACCTGACGCATCAGCCCGTCGTCCGACAGCTCGCGGAACGCGAACCCACAGCCCGGGTCCACGACCACCACGTCCAGGGAACCCCACTCGTACTGATCGATCGCACAATCGAACGCATGCCGAAGCGCGGCGACCGAGCCCGGCTGCTCGAACGCGATCGGATGTCGGATCAACTCGATGGCGCCCTGATCCCACCAATGGGCGAGGGCATTGACCAGCGGGTGCTGAGCGCCGTCATCCGGCTCGATTAGGAACACCCGCCGGAGCCGGCGCGGGACCGGCAGGTCGTGCTGCCGGACCCACAAATAGTCGGCTTCCAGGCCATCCCGAACCACAGCGTCCTGCTCGGCCCATCCCGTCAGGAAGGCGTCGCGCACGAAGCCGGCGACCCCCGCGGTGAGGTTGCCCAGCGGCTCGGCCACGAAGGTCAGCTTGAGTTCGTGTTCGCCGATGATCGCACCGGGATCGAGCAGGATGCCGGTCGCGTCCTGGATCTCGCGGATGAGGTCGCCGGAGAGGAAGGCGTGAAGCCTTCCGGTACGGTCAGGATCGACAGGTTGGAGTTCGAGGGTAAGGCCGTCCTTGTGCCGGCGCGGGCGCTCGACCCGTGCGCGCACCCGCAAGCCCGGCGACTCGTGCGGGCGGCCGGGCTCGTTCGCGCCGGTGGGCGCGTCATGATCTGTATCTGTCATTTGTGATGTCCATCGTCAGGGGAAGGGGCGAAGGCGCCTCACCGACCGTCCAGCGAGCGCTGTCCGAGCGCCGCGTTCTGCCGTCCCCGTCCTCCTTGGGCTTTTGGGGCGAAGGGCCTTCGCCTGATCTGCTGTGATTGGACTGCTTTCCCCTCCGCTCCCGCAGCCGCAGAGGCTCGGGAGCGCGTCGCCTTTCGCTTGATTATGTTCTTCTAAGTTTGCTGTGTTTCGACTTGCTTCAGGCTCCCCGATCGGGCCGCAACGCCGACGATCCGAGCGCTCAAGGCTCGCAAGGGGTCGAGCGTCAGCGATAGGAAGAGCGTGAACTCGTCGGGCGATAACCGCACCTCCGCGGCGCGCTCCAGGCGTCCACGAAAGGTCGCAAATGCGGGCGGACAGCTTTCCGTCCTGGCTCGGATGAAATCGCTGCAGTTCGTGGGGGAAACTGCCTCGGTATGGGCCCGTATGATCGGCGCGAGCGCGCACCCAGAGCCTCGCCAGCTCGAGATCGCAGCCAGCCTCGTTCTCGCCGGCGGGCATGTCGTAGGTTGTGATCTCTTCGTGTTCGTGAGGAAGAGAGCACAGATGCCTCGCCGCCCTCCGTCGTCGCATTACTCCCGGTGTTCGCGAACTGTCTTTGCTTCACCCCGCCTCGGTTCTCGTCTCATCGATCTCGGCACGATCAGCCCCCGGGCTCTCGGGCGGCAACGCTCTGTCAGTGAACGTCTTTCAGGCTCAAAGCGATAACCGACGTAGGGTTGGGAGTGATAACCGACGTCTATCCAATTTTGGTGATATCCCACGTGACGGCGACCACCTCGATCCTAAGTCCGAGCGGAGGGGCGCCGGCTGAGCCCAACTACTCGAACTTCTGCCGTTGTTCGAAAGCAGGATATCTTACGGCGTCGTACCCCAGGCCCCGCTGTCGGATCAGGACGATCCGACAGCTCCTTGCCTCGTCTTCGCAGCGCTCGCAGCAACAGGTGCCTGGCCCGGCCTTGCCTTCCGGCTTCGGTATCCCGCAATCTAAGCCTCAGGCACGAGAGGCAGCGACCAGCGGCCAATCATATCTGCTGATCAGCCAAACACTCCAATCGACGATCCATTCACTCATCCAGTCGTCGTTCTCGGCGAAAGCCTCCGCGAAGGCGTCCTCCTGAGCGTCGTCATGGAATGCAAGCGCCGCGCGCACGTCGTCCAGGCATAGGTACCCGCACGCCACCATCTCAAGGCCCGCGTGGATCAGGTCGGCACGATCCTGCATCAGCACGGCCATCACATCGCGGCGCAAACGCTCGCAGAGTACCGCGTCGGTTAAGACTAGCAGGGCGTCCTCGTCGAGTCCGGCCAGAACCTTGAGCGGGCTCTTCTTCGTACGCCCCTCCCTGTACGCGACGACCGGATTTCTCCTATCCGCCTCTTGGCCGTCAGAGAGCTTGTGCTGGCGAAGCCAGAGGTCGGCAGTAAGCGCGTCCCAGGCATCCATCGGTTCCTTCAGGTCGCCGGGATCAGGCGGCCAGCTGGACATGAATTCGGAGGCATCGTGTATGGTCCAGCAATCGAGGGTCTGGGCTCCAGGTAAGAATGGGAGATCCCAGCACGGGTGATCGGCCAGAATCTTCGCGGGCGGGCGTCCGCGGAAGCCGAGGTCGAACGGCTTTTCGCCATAAACCTTTAGCTCCGGTGGCAGTAAGGTAAGGTCGCGACACGCTCGGCGGGCTTCCCGGAAGGCACCGGACGCGAACACCGCGGGCAGCGCTTGCACGAGATCGGGATCTGTCAACGGCATCGGACCATCGATCCGCGCCTTCCAGATCGCCAAGTCGAGGCCAGCAATCTGAGCGACTGCGCGCAGGATGGGGCGCATTTGGTCGTTGAGATGCTCTCGAACTGCGAGACGGCGCGCCTCGTCCGAGAATTCGGGCGTCATGCGATGCTGTGCCGACCGGTCGACGTCAGCGACCGCGACGTCGGGCCGATCTGACGTCACGTTGACGACCTCAGGGACCTGCGCTCCCATCAGGGACAGGCGGAAGCGCTGGCGGACGAGGTCGTGGCGGATGTGGCCGAGGAGCGTGGCGATGGTCGCTGGGTCGTGACGGCTATCCCGATCGGAGGAGGGATGGAGGGTGTATCGTGCGTCGTCCATGATCGTCGGTTCCCGATAGTCATGCTGAGAGGTTGCCAGCCGAGGGGCGTGGCGGCGGGGGGATGGCGGCCGGGGCGGTCTTCGCCCGGCTTCGGAGGATGAAGGGCTCACGACGCTCCGCTACTGGTGCGCTGTGATGCTGAGATGCCTCGACGCCAAAGCGTCATGGACTTGGAGCATCGTGACGCCGTGGCATCACGATGCTCTTGCTGGAGAGGCGAGCACGCTCAGCTCGTGTCTTGAGAGGTCGGCGATGGCAGGTGGCCACTTTCGCGCAGGACGGCCTCCGCGCCCTCGACGAGGAGATCGTTCACCTTGCAATCGCGTGCGAGGGCGACCTCTTTCAGGCGCCGTAACGTTGCGGCCGGCAGGTAGACCGACGTGCGCCGCGTAGGTGCCGGAGCACGGCCTGAGGACGGGACGCCACGATGCCCCCCGGTGAGCATCCGATCTTTCGAGTCAGCTTCGATGCCGGTTGATGCTTCGACAAGATCGTCTAAGTCGCTGAGCAGGGAGAGGCGCTTCGAAGGGCGTTGGGTCGGCTTGCTCATCGATGGGTTTGCTCCAAGCGTCGCTCGGTCCAAGCCCACAGGGCGCGGATCTCAGCGGCGGCCTTGCCAGCCGACGCGAACTCGGTGACGCCCTGCCCGCCCAGCAGCGCGTCCTGACAGTCCACGCGCTGCGTCAGTGGAGGCTCTGCGAGATGCCCCCAGCGCCGCAGGCGCGCGGCATAAGCGGCGGTGCGCGCTTGCCCTTGAGTGGGGCACTGCGTGAGCAGGAGCGCCACGCGTCCGGCGAGGCCGATCTGACCGAGCGCGCGAAGCGTGGGCTCGGTCGCCATCAAGTCGAGTAGACTTGGCCGCGCTGGGACGAGAACAAGGCCGGCGGAGCGCATGGCGAGATTGGCCGCGGGGCTTAGGGATCCCGCGGTGTCAAGGATGATGAGGTCGAAACCGCGCCGCTCGAGTGCGGCGAGGATCTTCGGCAACTGCTCGACGCGTTCGAGCCCGAGATGATCGACGGCCGGATCGTCAACCTCGCGCCGGGCGGCCCATGCGGCGAGCGAGCCCTGCGGGTCGAGGTCCAGGGCGGCCACGCGTCGTCCGGCCTGTTGGGCGGCGACAGCCAGATTGACTGCGGTGGTAGTTTTGCCGGTACCGCCCTTCTGTCCGGCGATGGCGACCGTGTCCATCAGCGTCGCCCTCCGCAAGAGGGGGCTATGGCATCAAGGCGCCATGGCGTTTCGGCGTCGCGGTGCCATGGCCTTATGGCATCGCGACGCCATCCCATCGAAGCGCCCCAGCGCCTCGGCATCGCAGCGCCAGAACGCCGTGACGCTACGGCGTTACGATGCTTCGCTCGACGATTCCCGTTTTCTGCGAAAATTCGGCAGCGCGGCTCCTGCCTGCCAAGGATATGATGCGATCTCTTCATCTCAGTCTCCGATCCCGCGACCACCTCGTCCGCCTCGCCCGTTCCGCGAGGACGTGAGGCTTGGCCGGACGCCTTCGTCCTTGCTCATCGCCGCCCCCTTCACGCCCTTGACTGCCCAGGCAGGCACGCTCGGCGGCGGTGTCTCGGTCGAGGAGGCGGGAGGAGGTGCCACGCGCACCGCAGTTCGGCTTGCATCGACGGCGCGCTCGGATGCCGCGAGAAGAGAAGGTTCTGACCGGGGCTGATCCTTCATGGCAGGCAGATCATCATGCTGATCCGAAGCGATTGGCGGCCCGGCCGCGACGTGCTCCCGGATGAGGCTTGGGATCTCGGATTGCGGCTCGGCCCCGCAATCCTGGACCGGATCCAATTCTGATGGATGCAAAGTGGGATTGAGTGAACGTGGCCCTGGTGAACCAGCTCGGACGGAAGCTATTGCCTCGACCTCGGCCGGGGCGGTTGCGCCTGCCGGTGGAAGCAGCTCGCGAGACTCTGATCCAGCGTTGGCTTGGACTGTTTGGGGATCCGCCGCGTGTACCGCCGCTTGAGCCACGCTACGCTCGTCCGGAGGCGACGCGACTGGAGCGGGTTTCGGTGCAGCTGTAGGGGGCGGCGGCGGTGACCGAGAACTGGAGACCTCTGCCTTTGTCCCGATAAGTTCGGGAGCGGCCGGTGTTGCGCCTACCGGCGTCGCTGGCCGATCCGATTTCGGACCGGGGCTGTGTGCCGCCGAGGTTGGTTGCCCGACCGCAGTGTTAGTCGAACCCGTCGCCGGGAGCTGTGACGCAACACTCGCGGCGACTGGCGGCCGCTCGGCCGGACTCGAGGTGGTTGCGGGAGTGGGCGGATGGATCAGAGGCGCACCATTCGACGTGCGCCTATATGCGAGGCCGGAAGCGAGCTCGTGGTAAGGCCGAAGCTGCGACGTTCCCAGACCGCCCAAGACCGCGGGAAAGCCCCCCACGCTCGGAGAGGTCGCTCGAAAGCTGCGACGCGCGGCATCGTCTAACTCACGGCCACGCTGTTTAGCCGCCTGGCTTACGGCATTCGCCCAGGATGACGTAGGTGAGGCTTCCGCCCCTCCAGGGGATTGGGCTGGCGTGTCAAGCGTCGCCGGGACCACAATCGGCGACCGTCCGAGCGAGATCGCAGGGCGTGAGAGCTTCGCGACGGCAGCGTCGTTCCTCCCCGGCTCGACGGCTGTAACTCGATCCCAAAGCGCTACAGCGCTTCGATCGAGGCTTGCTCGAACTTGGTCGCGGAACGTTGAAGCCGGCACTGCTTCGATCGGCAGAACGTACCCAGTCGGACGCTCGACAACTGCATCTGCGTCGCCACCGCCGACCCGAGCCGGACTGCGGGATGCGACGTCAGTGGCCTGAACTCGATCGGCCGCTCCCACATAATGGAGAAGCTCGGCACGCTTCAGCCCAAGTTGCCGACGCAGTTCTACGATCTGCGCGTCGTAGGCTGCGGCCAGACGCTCGTGCCCTTGTTCGAGCCGGTCAAAGAACTCGACCAGTTCGCTCCGGCGGGAGAATCCGAAGCTATGACCTTCCCGGACGGCTGGATCGGTCACCCCCGAGTGTAATGGAGCGGCCTTCGCGGTCTCTCGTTTGCCTTGCGCCTCGTTTGTCGCCAACAAGAGGCGCGGCCGTGAGATCGTCCGCCCGAAGACCAACCGGGCGAGATCGCGCGCGAGTTCCAGCTGACCGATTTCCATGATGAGTTCGAGGCCACGCCTCGTCAGTGCCCGCACATGGTCGGCCGGGCCTTCGATCGTGCCGTAGGCTACAGGTGTCTGTCGCCCGACCTGCATGATCTCGGCCTGGCGACCATTCGCCAGCATCAGGCTGATCGTGATCCCGGTCGCAGCCGCCCGCTCCGTAAGGATGAGGTCAGCCTCGGTGTCCCACTGCTGGCGGGCGAGGTCAGCGCCCGCCGCCGTCAGCCCGCCTTTGCGTTCCTTATTATATTGGCGCGCGGGGATGTGCTTGCCCGGCGTCCGGTCGATGCCGAGCTCTTTGTAGCTCCTCAGATCGACCCGCTTCCCCAGTCCAACCTCGGCTAGAACCGCGTTACAGCACGTACCCCAGTCCGTTCGCAGATCCTTGATCCAAGCGCGCTCGTGACAATCACGATCTTTGCGTTGTCGATGGGGACGCTCGAGAACCGTGGTGCGGTTTGCGCGCCGCTTGGTTCGCGTGATCGCGAAGTCCCAGGTGGGCGCGCCCGTATCCGGGTGCGGAATACGCCGAGCCGGACGGTCGTAGTAAACGATGTGGCAGTGGAAGTTTCGCTGATCGTTGTTGGCATCGGGCGCATGCACGACGGCCCAAAAGGGAAAGCCGCGCTGCTTGAGCTTTTCCGTGAATGCGCAAACGATGGCGTGGCGCGCGTGGCCATCCAGTTCAAACGGAAGCTCTGCGATGATCCGAGTCTGTGTGCGACCGCCACGACCTGGCGCAATGTCGATAGGCGCATGTTCTCCGACCGTCTCCGCCCATCGCCAGAATGCGAAGGCATCCTGCGTCGACAGCTTCAGCTTCAGGGGGGCTGTACGCCTCGCACCCGCCTCTCGTAGTACGGCCTGAACAACCGGTGGCGCCTCATCGATCGCCGCGAGAGCCTGGGTCCACCAACTAGGGTTCTCGCCTGGCTTGACCGTGACACGGTCGCCGGCCGGAGAGCGCTCAGTCGACTCAACGACCTCCCAAAAATGCGCGCGCTGCTCGGCCGTATCCCCGAGAGTACCGAACGAAGAGAGCGTAGTGCCGCCGTGCCGGTCTGCCTCGACCGCGCCCGCCCGCTCAACATAAGCCTGCTGCTCAGCTCCGCCTCGTCCGCCGACGCTACCGCCGATTGCTCGCGGGAGGCGTTCGGCGGCGCCCGGTCGATCAATATACTCCTGATGCGCGCAAGCGTACGATTTGCTCATGCGCCGCCCCGTCTTGGCAGCCCGGATCATCTTCAAGATCGGCGAGGTCTTGGAGATCGCGGTCTGGGACAAGTGGCAGGTCACCGCACCACTCGGCGAGATCGGGCGCTCACGGCTCTCGCGTGTGGCGAAGCGGATTCCCGGCTGCGCGTAGAGCCGATATGCGAGTTCGCGGTCGCGCTCGGTCTGAAGAGTACCAAGACCGTTCGCGGTGCCGCATAGGCGCGTGATTGCCTCGCGCACGAAGCAGTGCGTGCCGGTGATATTGGGCATTGGTGGTGGCCGCCTGAGAAGCAACGCCAAATGTTCAAGGCCAAGCTTAGGCAGGTGCGCTCGATTCGAGCAAGTGGAGTTGGTTTCGGCGCGAATCGAGGCCAGAAATTTAATCAGGCTCTAGGCGACGGCTGCGATTCATTAAGCATCGAACCCTCCAAAGACCGCTCCGGGACGCTTAAAAGGGGGGTGCGTTGTTCTGCCGCATCCTGAGCGTTTGCCTGACCTCAGATCGAATTTGGCAGCTCGTTAACTTCTGTTCGGCCGCCGCCAAACGGCCTCTGCAGAGACGCTCGTTCGATCTCGTAATGCGGGGATGGCCGACGTTCGGCTCTTCGCAAGACGCCTTACTCAGTCTGTTCCATTTGGGAAATCGAAGCCGGCTCGCAGGAGTCGCCTAATTTGGAGCTGCCGCCGGGCTGCTCCGGATTAGGGGAGCTGAGCCCTGTTCCGGTGCGCCTCGGACACGCGAGGCGCACCGGAACGTCTTTTTGGGATCGTCCTTCCCGGGAACGCTGTCCTTCCGGGGTCCTGGTCGGGCTTTGGTTCGCGCGCCCGAGCGAACGGCAAAGCCCGGCCGCCGCCCGTCGGGGCGGCCGTCTCCCGGGGTTCCCTTCCGGGGTTTTAACGGCTGTTCAGGCTACCCGCCGTGGCTGCCCAGCGGGCCGATCCGGAGCACGTGCGGTCCGGCATGAGGCTTGACCGTTCGCTCGTCATCTTGTCGCCTTCACGCATGAGGCGATCGATGAGGTTGGAGACCCGTGGAACCCCTGTCGTACACCCAGATGATCGGGACGGCGTTCGCGGCCGTTCGAATCGAGCTCGGCTTGAGATCACGCACGCGTCAGCCCGACGACCCTTACCCATGGGGCCAGCAGAAGGTCGGCGCTCGCCTGGCCGCACTGAAAAAGGGTATCGCGGGTACGAACGCGAAGGGCGAGGCCCTTATTCGGGAGTTCCTCGAGCGTTCTCAGGTCCTGATGCACAAGCAGATCTCCTACGCGGTCGATCGCGCCGAGGTCGAGACCTTTACGGCAATCATGAACGGGGAGCGTGCTCGCCGCGCGGGTCGCAGGATGCGATCGGCGCAATCCGTAGGTTCGGCGGAGCATCTTTCGCTATCCGGATGCCATTCCGAATGGGGAGCCTGGGACGATCCGGACCCTGAGGAGGACCCTTGGGAACAGGACGACTATGACAGCCCCGACGACGTTCCCAGTCTTGCTGCCATCATGGATGGCACCGACGAGCTGGACGAGGAGGAACCTCGGTTGGATCTGCGGGGGCTGTACGCGCTGGTCGCCGCATCAACGCCCGGTTGGCTGGATGTCGACGCGCCGCCGCCCTGCGTCAGTGCGCGGTTCCCGCTGTGCGGGATGCGCATTGGTGACCAATGGGAGCTAAGCCCTCTCAATATCGGTGAGCTCATGCCGGTGCTCCCGGAGATCGGCGACATCCCTTCGTCTGCGCTGCCAGCCGCTGAGGATGAAGTGCTGACTTGGCTCTTGTCCGATGGGGGAGCTGGCTACCGAGAGCCGATCCAGCAGGCGATCTGGCGCGAGCAGGCGCGACGCCACGTCTGGCCCGATCTCCTCGAATTGTATGGATTGGTTCTGGCAATAGCGCCGGGCGGCCCGGGCGGAACGACGACGCTTGAGGAGGCTGAGGTGAAATTTGCTTACTACAAAGACTGGTGTCGCTTTCCCATTGACCCCGTTTTGCATCCGGTCTGGGAAGAACTCGTCATGCTCCTTCCAGGGCGTCCTTGGCTCGCGTCGGGCGCCGGGCTGCAAGCGGTACCCAAAGGCGACGGCAGCGACGCCTCCGCCTACGAGGACGACGTTCACTACGGCGCGCGGTCGACCTGAGGCAGATGGGCTCGCCGAGCCTCTGTGGCGGCTCCGGTGCAGTGATAGCATCGGAGCCGAGCCGACCATCGGTCCACTGGATACATACCTCGGGCCGATCCGACGAGCTATGCAGGATTTTAGGTGACGGAGGCGGTCAGGCGGCGCGGTGATCTGGGCTCGCGGTGACCTCGGTCCCGTCGCGGAAGATGACGCCGGCCACGACCTTCGGCAACTGGTTTTCGCCCTTCAACCGTCGCCAGGTTTTCGAGGCTGCCATCACCAGCTTGAACACCATCAGCTTGGCGGTCGTGGCCGAGAGTGCACCTTTGGTCCGCACGGTCCGATGCCGCACCGTGGCGAACACGCTCTCGATCGGGTTCGAGCTGCGCAGGTGGTCCCAGTGCTCGGCCGGGAAGTCGTAGAACGCCAGCAGCGCCTCCCGGTCCTTGGTCAGGCAGGTGGCGGCGCGCGGGTACTTGGCCCCGTACTTCTCGACGAAGACAGCCAGCGCCGCCTCGGCCGCCGCCCGGGTCGGCGCACCGTGGATCTCACGCAGATCCACCTTCATCGCGCCCTGAACGGACTTCGGCACCTTGTCGAGGACGTTGGCCGCTTTGTGAACCCAACACCGTTGGTGAGCGGTGCCCGGAAAGACCTCGTCCAGGGCCTGCCAGAAGCCGAGTGCGCCGTCGCCGACCGCGATCTCGGGCGCGATCGACAGCCCACGCCGCTTCACGTCGACGAGCAGCTCGCGCCAGCTCTGGGCGCTCTCGCGCACGCCCACCTGGAAGCCGACGAGTTCTTTCCGGCCCTCGGGCGTCGCCCCGATCAGCACGAGCATGCACTCGGCCTGGTCCTCCATCCGGGCCTGCAGGTAGACGCCGTCGGCCCAGACATAGACGTAGCGGCGTGCGGAGAGATCGCGGCCCTGCCAGCGGGCATACTCGTCCGCCCAGGCCGCGGTCAGCCGGGCAATGACGGCCGGCGAGAGGTTCGGAGCATCCCGACCCAGAAGGGCGGCCAGCGCCTCCTGGAAGTCGCCGGTCGAGACACCGCGTAGGTACAGGACCGGCAGTAACGCATCCAGGCTGCGGGTGCGCCGCGCCCACTTCGGCAGGAGCGTCGAGGTGAACCGAACCCGGTCCTCAGATCCGCTCGCGCCGCGATCTCGGACACGAACCCGCGCCACCGGCACCGGGCCGATGCCGGTCTGGATCGCCCGCTCCGGGCCATGGCCGTGCCGCACCAGCCGCGCGCGTCCGTCCGGAAGCCGCAGATCCTGCATCGCGCTCAGGAACGCGTCCGCCTCCATCTCAACAGCTTGGGCGAGCAGGCGGCGGGCCCCGGCGCGCAGCACCTCGGTCAGGGGATCGTCGAGGTCTTCGGGCTGACGAAGCCGGACGATGTTGGTAGGTGTCTCCATGGCGTATCGCTCTCGCTGAGAGGTTCTGGCAGGCTTCGACACCCGCCTCGATACGCCGCCTTCAACACACCGTCGTCACCCAATCTCCCGCATAGCTCATCCGACCCCGACGACAGGTGATAATTCGACGTCCGGCCATCCAGCCGTACAAGTGGAGATCCCTGAGGCCGACCTCTACGACATGCCCAGAAACGCTAGCGATGGCTACACTGTCTAAAAGGATGACGACGAAGTCGAGGGTTGAGGCGAGCTAAATTCATTATGACATCGCACGCTGCGCTGCCGCGGCGCGCGAGGATGTTGATGACTGCCATCGGACGAAAATCAAACTCCCTACAATTTTGAGTGAGCCTCCCTGGTCCCGGCATTATGAGCTTCGAAAAGGAAAATCCCTTGCAGCACATAACCGCTGATTCAGAATGGCAGACGAAGCTTCTTCGCGCGGTGCGCTCGCCTGAGGAATATCGGATCTATAAGGCAGCCCTTGAATGGGACCTGACCGATCCGATCGTGATTGAGTCACGCAAGGACGTGAAGTCGGAAGCGCAGTGGCGTGACCGGGTCGAGCCGTTCCATCATCAAGTCAGCAACCTGATTACTTTCTGTCGCCGCCTGCCTGTAACGCTGCTCGCGGACGATGTTGGGCTCGGCAAGACGATTAGTGCGGGCTTAGTGATGAGTGAGCTCATCGCGCGTTCACGGCTGTCGCGGTCCCTGATCGTCTGCCCCAAACTCCTTGGACCACAGTGGAAGGAGGAACTGGAAACGAAGTTCGATATTCCGGCCGAGGTCGCAACGGGCCGTGACCTGCTGAGCGCGAACCCGGACGGCGTCGGCGCGATCATCACAACGTACAATTCAGCGCGACTTTACTTGGAGAAACTTCCTGCCGATCGCTTCGAGCTGCTGATCCTCGACGAGGCACACAAGCTACGAAATCTCTACGGTACACCGGAGCCGCCCAAAGTGGCGCAGGTCATTCGGAGTTCCTTAGCGGCGCGGCGGTTCCGGTTCGTGCTGATGCTGACAGCCACGCCGATCCAGAATCGGCTTTGGGACCTCTATTCGCTAGTCGATCTGCTCACCGTGGCGAGAGGACACGAGAACCCGTTCGGCAACGAAGGCCAGTTTGCCCGGCGCTTCATCGCAGGTGACCGAGAGCAGGCACGCCAGCTGAAGCCGGAGGCGGCCGAGGCGTTCCGGTCGATCGTCTATGGTTACATGTCTCGGGTGCGTCGCGGCGACGCCAAGCTCCATTTCCCCGACCGCAAAGTGCAGCTGCACCGGGTGCAGCCGACACCAGCCGAGCTCGAACTGATCGCAATCGTCGCCAAGGGTATCGAGAAGCTCAATCGTCTGGCGCAGATCGGCATCCTCCAGGCGCTGACAAGTAGCCCGCACGCGCTCAGCGCCCAGCTCGATAACATGGAGCGCAACGGCACGATTGGGCCCGATTTCGCGGGCGCGGTGCGGTCAGTCGTGCGGGGCATGACGACGAGCGCGAAGCTAGATGGCCTCGGACGACTGATCACCCAATTGAAACACGAGAATCCGGACAGCTGGCGGCTCGTCGTCTTCACGGGACGGCGGGAGACTCAGACCACCATCCAGGAGTTTCTGGAGGGACACGGCCTGACGGTGGGGATTATCAACGGCACGTCTGGTGCGCGCAACCAGGAGACAATCGGACGCTTCCGCGCCAATCCGCCCGGCTACCGCGTCATCGTTTCGACCGAGGCTGGGTCAGAGGGCGTGAACCTGCAGGTCGCCAATGTGCTGGTGAACTACGACCTACCCTGGAACCCGATGATCGTGGAACAACGCATCGGCCGGGTACAACGGCTTGCATCCCAGCACGCCCATGTCAGCATTCTGAATGTCACGCTGCAGGGGACTTTCGAGGAGTACATTGTCGGGCGGCTCATGGAGAAGCTGCAAATGTCGACGAGCGCCATAGGCGACATCGAATCTCTGCTGGAAGGCTCCGTGGGGGGCGAGGATGGCGCCGCGGGCTTCGAAGAACGGATCCGCGAACTTGTGGTGGCAGCGCTCAAGGGCGCGGACGTCAAAGCAAGCGTGGCAATGGCCGAGCAGAGCATCGCGGCGGCTAAGCAGGCGCTCCTAGAGGAAGAAAAACGCATCGATGCGATGCTCGGGGACACGGATGGCCAGGGCTATGTCGGGCCGCAGGCACCAAGCCTGCCGCCGCAGACGCGCTCGATGGAGTACCAGCCCTTTGCTCTTGGCGCTCTGGGCCAGCTCGGCGCGCGGGTCACGCCGTTGGCCAACCGTCTGTTCGCGGTTGAGGATGAGGGCGGCCAGGAAGTGATCCGCTTCGAGCGCGACGCGATGAGCGGGACGCGGTCCTCGCTTTACCAGCCGGGGTCGCCTGCCTTCAGCCGGATGGTACAGCGGATGGTGGTCAGCGGCCGCTATGCGGTCCGTGACCTCGACGAGGATCCGCGGCGTGGGGCAGATGCAGCGGCGAGACAATGGGTCGAAAGCTTCGGGGGGACTCTGGTCGGCACGGAAAGCGCGGCCGCGCGCCGCTGGTTCGAAGGGGTTATCCTGGTTCGTGTACGGGCGACCGTTGCGCACGACGCCTACGAGCGGCTGATCGAGGTGCGTTGTGCACCGCGCAATCGGGCAAAGTTCTCATTTACCCGTGATGCTTTAGCTCCGCTCCCTCTGGTTCTCGATGCAGCCTCCGATGCGTTGGGGCTTAGCATCGACCAAGTCATGGAGGCGGCCCGTCAGGACCCGGGCATCGCGGAGTTCACGCGCTTCTACCTGGAACGGCGCGGACAGGAGATGGCCTCGGCGGGCCAGGATGCCCGAAAGCGTGCCAAGATGGAGGAGGATTTTACACCGCGCCTGTCGTTCGTGCTGGCAGGCGCGGAAGGCGCTGTTCTCCGGGACGTGCAGCTGCGGGTCAGCTACCGGGTCGGCGACGGCGGCTATGCAGATGAGCTGACGATCGTCCCCTCCTCTAGCCACATTTTAGCGGCGCCGGCACTGGTATCATGCGGCCCTAATCAGCAGGCCTTACCGGAGACCTGCCTCGATGCATGCGCGATCAGCGGGAAGCGGGAACTGCGGCATCGCTTGGTGGTGTCGGAACTTAATGGACGTCGGGCGCTGCCTGAGTTCGTGGTCCGGTGTGCGCTGACAAATCGCTGCCTCCTGACCGATGAGGTCGAGCGGTCGGCCATGACTGGCAAACTCGTAGGACGTGACCATCTCAAAACATCAGCAGTCAGCGGCAAGCATGCAGAGGCCAACTATTTCGGGCGCTGCGTCTTCTCGGGCGACGAAGCGTTGCGAAGCGAGCTCCGGACGAGTGATCTGTCAGGCAAGCTGTTCCGAGAGGATCGGGCCGCGTCGTCGGCCGTATCCGGGCGCATTGGCCATCAGGACGAATTCGTGGCCTGCCACCAGTCGCAAGCCCTCCTCGCCCCGAGCGAGGGCGAACGGTGCGGGGTGACGGGACATCTGGTTCGTCCCGGTATCCTGGAGTCCTGCGCAGCCACGGGAACTCGCGCCCTTCCATCGGAGCTTGACCGTTGCGTCGTTACGGGACACCGGGCGTTAAAGCGTCTCCTCGTGCCGAGTAGCGTTTCTGGAGCGCTGATGCTGGAGGAGAAAGCCGTGCGGGCCGCGCATGGAGTATATTGTCTACCTGCTGAAGCCCAAACGTGTGGCTGGAGTGGACAATCTGTGCACCCAGAGGATGTTAGGATCTGTGCGCTTACCGGAATCGGGATCCTCTACACGTTCGCAACGAATGCTGCTCCACCGCGTCTTGCGCCACTGGTTGCCCTGCTCGACGGCGTCAACCGTGCCACTGATCGGCAAGATGTGTGGGTCATGGCGGCAGCTCAGGAGGCGGCGGCTCTTCGCAAGGGTAAATGCCGGATCGAAGCCGGTGTCGCGTCACCGAACGGGCTACGTGTCGCCATGGCGTCTGAGGTCCGCACGCTATTAGGCCTGAAATCGCGCCAAGCGGGATTCATCTACGAGCCCTCCACCAACCAGATCCAGGGTCGGGTAGCGCTGGGAAAGCGGGGTACTACCGGCTGGTCCGCAGATGATGTGAATCAGTAGCTGGAAGCGCGCGTGAGTAAGCCAGCCGCGATGGTCCAATTCTAGTTAGGCATTGCAGGCCGGCTTCCGACTCGAAGCCGAACAAGCAACATGCGAATTGCTAACCCCTTGCGGACATTTGACCCGTTTCACCTGAAGATTCGGACAAGGTGGAGAGTGAAATTCTGGGTCGTGGTCGAGAGAAGACGTTCAAGTCGGTAGAAATCGGTCTGATTTGAGTGCACCCCAATCGGACCGTGCCATCCAGTAGGCTGCATCTCGTTCTATCGCTCAGATCGCAGATACAGATTGGCCGGTTTAACGAAGTGTTTTCTGCAGTAACACATTCCGACGCCGCGAGTTAGGCAACGTTTATTGCCGCAAATCCAAAAATTTAGCCGTGCGGTCATGAGGCTTGCTACCTCGTAGCCATACTCGCCTCCAGACACTATTCCACAACTTTCTCGCAAGATGCTACTCGTAAAGTTAGCAGCTCGTCCGATAATCCATCATAGTGTTAGATCGTGCCGTCGCGCGCTCGGCGTGGCCTCGCTGGGATGCGCCATGAGCGTTGCGGATGCATTTCGAAGCTTTCTTGGCAATATCAAGATTACGAACGGCCTGACGATCTCGGCACGTTACGGCGAGATCACGGCTGCGCTGAATAAGAAATTCCGGGACACTGAGTCAAAAATTGCAAACAGTCTGCAGGTCGGCTCCTATGGTCGTCATACGGCCATCAAAGGCGTTTCCGATCTCGACATGCTCTATATCATGCCGGCTAAAACATGGAATGACTATAAGGACGGCGGTCAGTATCGGCTTCTCTCTGACTGCGCAGCAGCCATAAAGGCCCGCTATCCTTCCACGACAGTCAAAGTCGATCGCCTCGTGGTACGTGTGCTCTATTCGAACTTCCATATCGAGGTTCAGCCTGTTTTCGAGCAGAGTGATAACTCTTACAAATATCCAGATAGCTACAAGGATGGAAGTTGGAAAATTACTAAGCCGCGAGATGAGCTCAAGGCTATGATGGAATTCAACGCCCAGAAGAATGACAACCTTCGTCGGCTGGCTCGGATGGCACGCGCTTGGAAAAATAAGCATGGCGTTGCGATGGGCGGGTTGCTGATAGACACTCTCGCCTACAACTTTCTAAAGCAGATGGGGTGGATGGCTCCCGCTCCGACTGACGGCATCTCGATGCCAAGATGTGGTTGCTGTCAAAGCAGCAGCCACGCTCATGCAGGAGCCATCCCCATGGAGATCACCACCGTCGGCATCGATCTGGCCAAAAGCATCTTTCAGGTTCACGCCGTCGATGCAGTTGGGCACGTCGTCGTGCGCAAGGCCTTGAGGCGGGCGCAGGTCGTGCCGTTCTTCGCCAAGCTGCCGCGCTGCCTGGTCGGCATGGAGGCGTGCGGCACGGCGCACCACTGGGCCCGGGAGCTCATGAGCCTCGGCCACGACGTGCGGCTGATGCCGCCGGCTTACGTGAAGCCGTACGTCAAGCGCGGCAAAACCGATGCGAACGATGCCGCAGCCATCTGTGAGGCGGTGACGCGCCCGAGCATGCGGTTCGTGCCGGTGAAGTCGACCGACCAGCAGGCGGCGCTGGCGCTGCACCGGACGCGCGATCTGCTGGTCAAGCAACGCACGCAGTTGGTGAACATGATCCGCGGCCTGCTCGCCGAGTTCGGGATCGAGATGGCGCGGGGCTTGCGGCACGCGCTCGAACTGGCGGCCCGGGTCTCGGCCGGAGACGCGGCCGAGGTGCCGCCGCTCGCCCAGCGCGTGGTGACCGGGCTGGCCGACCAGATCGGTGCCGTGCAGATCCAGCTCACCCGGCTGGAGAAGGAGTTGCTGGCCTGGCATCGGGACAGCGACCTGTCGCAGCGGCTTGCGACGATCCCGGGTGTCGGCATCGTCTCGGCGACCGCGCTGGCCGCCTCGGTGAGCGAGCCCGAGCGCTTCCGCTCCGGTCGGCAGTTCGCCGCCTCGTTAGGGCTGACGCCGCTTCAGAACTGCAGCGGCGGCAAGGAGCGCCTGGGCCGGATCTCACGCATGGGCGACCGCTACCTGCGTCGCCTGCTCGTGGTCGGCATGACCTCTCTGATCCGGCGCGCGAAGGCGACGCCGACCTCGGTCGACCCGCGGCTGCCGGCACTGCTGCAGCGCAAGCCGGTGCGCGTGGTGACCGTTGCGGCGGCCAATCGCACGGCGCGGGTCGCCTGGGCGATCATGACCCGCGGCGGCACCTACCGCGCACCCCTGGCCGCGGCCGCCTGACAGCACGGCAAGGAGACTTTTCCAGGTTGCGAGGACGATGAGAGTTGATGGCGAACCGGTCAGCCCGGGAGCCGGGACACCCCGCCGCTAGTCCAGGGCGTGATAGCCCGCAAAGCAGAGTGGGACCCAGCTCGCGGATACCATCAGGGCCAGCGGTCACATGAACGACTGCATCAACAGGCCGGACACAAGACTGCACCCGACCAACGCGTCAGAAGCTCAATTCGCCGCTTGCAATGCGGGAGCCATCCACACAAGACTGACGCTTACGACGGAAAGAGCTACCTATATTACGACTGGATGAGCCGAGATTTCTTTGCATTTCTCAAGGATCAGCCGAAGCAAGATTATTACGCCGCACTGGGGAGCGGCCAGCGTGTCAAGGTAAAGAAGGATTTTCGCAGAAAGGCAGGGAAGGCGTACGATCTTTGCTTGAAAGCGATCGAGGCGGAAACACAGGATTACCGCAACGACCGCTGGCGCAAAGTTTTCGGATCGAACTTCCCGCCCAGACCCGTTGCAACCACGGCTGCGGACTCGGCTTTCGAGTCCGCTCTCAAGTCTGGGGGCTACGAGGCTCGAAACACCGAACGCTTTATCGAGGACATGTACCCAATCGATATCCGCTTCGATATCGAACTGGAGTGCGAGGTGAAGCAGGATGGCTTTCGCCCATCCCTCCTACGCAGCTTGCTTGCCGCGAGCCGCGTTCTCCAGGCGAAGAAGGACTTGAAATTCTTCGTCACTGATACCGACGTACCTCCGCCTTTCACGTTGCTGTGGAAGGTGCTCAATAGAGGTCCCACGGCCGTGAGACGTGATTGTATCCGAGGCGAGATCGTACCGGATGACGGCCGTCTGGAGAAGATAGAAAGGACCAACTTTCGGGGCGACCATATTGTAGAATGCTACGCCGTGAAAGACGGCGTCGTCGTCGCCAAAGATCGCATTCACGTTCCCATAACCGAGTAGGATATCCGGTGGACAGAGCTGGTCTTCTTAAGGCGATAGCCAACACCGGCTACAACGTAGGGTTCGGCGCGAAGAAGCATTTTGCAACCTTCGATCTTGTCGAGAAAGTGCCGGGTTGGATCGGCTTCATATCAAGCGCGGTCGGAATATTTGCGCTGGTTTGGGAGCCCCTCTCCGCAAAGGTACCCTCAGCGTGCTTGGCCGTGCTTGGACTGTGCAACGTCTATATCGCAGCCTATCGAAGTAAAGAATATGATGAGGTTGGCCGGAAGCTGACCCAAATTTACAACCAGCTTCGAGATTTATATTATGAAGTCCAAGGTGGTTCTGACGTGGAGCAAAGCCACGCTCGCCTCGCAGAACTCGAGAGCAGTTTCTATGCTGCATCAATCAGCAAGCAGATACTCTTTTCCGATTGGTTCACACACTACAAGTTTTTCGCACAGCAAGAGAGAGCATGGATTAACGAGCAGCGAAAATTTACTTGGAAGGATATGGTGCCTCTTTCGCTGAGAATCGCTCTTGTAATTTTTTCTTTGGCTCTGCCTGCCGGGTTGTACCTCTTGGCGCACAAATAGTCACGTCGCTTTCTTCACTTAATTCGGGCAGTTCGGTTGGAATCTTATTGTCCACCGTGATCTACAATCTATTCTATATACTGTCAGAGGCCATTCGAAACGGACTTTCTCAAGTAAGCTATTCATAGAGAGCCGGCGCTGTGGAATGCCCCGAGGTGGACGTCGTGAGGGTCCGTATCAGGTCCAGAGCGGCGGTTCGGCGCCTGCCGACGGAAGGTCGGCTTACGGCGCTTTGCGGATCCGCCGCCGATTTCTACAGGCTGTGGAGCGCTTAAAACCGAGCGTTGACCAGGGTCCAATCCGATGGTCCATTTCCTAGGTCCGATGCCGCTCAAGACGGGTGATCGGGGGCTTAACCCCTTGATGTCGTACCCCTTCGGTTTTGGCTGAGAATCCTGGCGCCCCAGCCAAGCCTCCTAAGTCTCTGATCTCGCTCGTATCTCCCCTCACGACGCTTGGATAGCGCTGAACCCGATCCTTGCCCACCCGCCATCCGGCCGCCTGCAGCAGCGCGGTGACGCGGCGGTCGCCGTAGCGCCCGGACTCGGACGCCAGACTGATGATGGCGCGGGTCAGCACATCCTTATCGGCCGGCACGGTGGGCACGTAGCGCTGTGGGCCCCGATGCTGGCCGACGATCCGACAGGCGTGACGTTCCGAGAGGCCGTACTTCTTCCGGATGTCGTCGACCGCCTGCCGGCGTCGCTCGGGGGCTACAAGTTTCCGGAGGCGATGTCCGCCAGCACCTGCTTCTCCAGAGACAGGTCTGCCACGAGCCGCCGCAGCCGGACGTTCTCGCGCTCCAGGTCTTTCATCTTCCGAGCCTGATCGACTTGGAGGCCGCCGTACGCCTTGCACGCCAGCGCCAAGCTCTTGCCCCGCGCTGTCTGCACTTCGATCTGGCGCAGCTTCAGCTCCACCTGCTCCGCGCTCGTCTTCTGACCTCGCCGCATCTCCGACTCCTTCCGTCCTGGCTGATCCTCTCAATCAGCTCGGTCCAAAGCCAGCCGGTCAGGTCGCTCGACCCTCTCAGACTCTTCGCGCCGACACCATTGGCACGGAATATTCGGCTTGGCGGCCGCAACTTTCAAATATCCTACGACATCAAAGCAGGGCGCCCCTCGCTATGAAGTAGTATTGCCTGACATTTGCGTGTCCTTGCGGTCTTGGTCCCGCACTAGCCAGTGCACGGCCCCGAGGGCAATGACGGCGGCTGCCAATCCGATGATGGTCAGGGGCTCGGTCTTGCTTGCATCCAGGATGATGAACTTGCGAGCGAGCGCCAGCAGGGCGATCAGGATGACGGTGCGCAGTTGGATGATGCTCTCCTGACGGTGCAGCACGCTCAGGATCGAGTGGTTGAACTCCAGGGCAATCAGCACCGTGAAGATCATTCCGAACACGGCCTGGAACACGCTGTGCTCGGCCGGGTCGAGTAAGCCGAAGATGACGAGGAGCACCACGCGGAAGCAGAGATTGATTACGGCCGCGACGATGATCAGCCCGATGAGGCCGGTCAGCACCACGACGACGACTTCCTCGAAGCGCTCGTAGAGGCTCAGGCCTGGCCAAGCCTTGCGCGTGTCCCGCAGCGTGTCTGCCGCAGCCGAGACGTGCCGGGAGAAGAATGCTGGGCCCTTATTCCGCTGCGCTTCGGTCGCTTCGATCCTGGGTTCATCCACTTTTCCGGCTCCCACCTGCTCCTGCAACGCTCAGGGCCTTCCGTTCGCGCTACGCCGGGCTTCGCCCACACGCCTCTTGCCGCCAGATGGAGGCTTCTGGGGCCTGTGCGTGCCAGCCCTGTGGATCCGATGTCGTCTCGGGGCCGGTCGCCGTCTCATTGCCCCTCCGAGAAAGCTTCGGCTTGCCGTCGGCGTCCAGCAAGCGAAGAAGGTGCACCGGCCCATAGTATGCCCCCTCGCGAAGCCGCGGGTAGCGGAGGTCGAGCAGTCCCTGGAAGGCCAGGGGTGCCGACATGACGATCAGCCCCCCCGCGGCGATGCTCGCGAGCACGAAGCTGGTCAGCATGGCTGCGCTGCCCGGCACGAATGATCATGAGGCGATATCCGGCGAGCCTTGCCTCTCCTGAGTCCCGCTGCCGCGAGTACGACAGCTGCTGCCCCAACGACTACGTGCGCACAGCTCGTTGCTGACCGGCCGCCCCAAGCGAAAAGCCAGGGCGCCGCCAGAAGCCAGGCACCCACGACGGCTTGGCCCCGTGCCTTCCAGGCGCGAAAGGCTATGGCGGCCGAGAAGCCCAGCCGTATCACCAAGGCGCCTCCGAACACCCTGTTCCAGACCACCAGCGCATCGACAGCCTCATTAAGTACCCACGGCGTCGTGGTCAGCATAAGCCCCAGACACCCGCTAAACATGCTGGACGCGGCGCGTCGTTCCTGCCGATTTTCTTCCACTCTGACCCTCCTTCTGTGAAGGGAAGGTCGACGAAGACTGGTCTAACCATCCGCGCAGGTCCAGGCGGCACCTGCGACTTCCCTCAGCGGATCTTCCTGAGCACCCAGGCTCAGGCAGCTAGTTCCGCCACCTCGTACAGGCGCGGAGCGCACGCGGCCGGCGCGAATGGCTTAGGCCGCCACTGCTCTTCAAGGCACAGCAGGGCAGCCTTGACCTCGTCGAGACGAGAAGGCTCGCCCTCCGGCATGCCCTCGGCAGAGGCCAATTCCTTGAGGTACTCGTCCCATGCCCATCGACGTAGGATCTCGCGCTTGCACCCGTTCATCAGCCGCGGGTGATTCAGGACATCTCGCGGCGTCGCGAAGACAGCGGCCGGGTTCACCAGGGCGCGCTCCAGATCCGGCAGGCCTCCTCTCTCATGCGATCCCTCGACCTGGGCATCCACAGCCTGCCGCCGAGGCGCAGCCTTGATCGCCCGCCCACTGGGAGGAGCAGGACGCCTGTTCCACTGCCACGGCGGCACAAGGGTCACCGAAGCCGGCCGTGCGGGTTCCGGCTCGATGCCGTAGTCCAGCCCCTGGCGCTCCGCGTAGGCGATGGCCTCCGCCCGGGTGGCGAAGGTGAGCCGAACCTCGGTTGCCAGCGTATCGCTGCCGCCTGTCCAGCCCATCAAGTCATCGATCTCAGGCGGTGTGCTGCGTTCGAAGACGAGGATCCACTCGTCCGCGTGAGCGCGGCCCGCTGTTCCGACGGGCCGCCCACGACGCCGGATGACGGCTCGCCTACCGGCGAGCCATGGCGGCGCCACGACCGATGCCGGCGGATTGTTATGTCCGATGCCAATCACATGATCCTGCATGGTTGCCTCCAAATCCGATGGGTCGATCAAGTCAGGTGCCGAAGAGCCCGAGGCGCGCGGCGGTCTGCACGCAGAAGCTCGTCGCAAATGAGAGCAGCGCGCCGTCCCAGGCGGTCGAATGCCTAGGTCCGAAGGGTGGGCCAGCGGTCATGAGCGCCACGCCGAGCCAGACGAAGCCTGCGAGGTTGAGCAGCGCGGCCAGGGCCCAGGGAGCGACTGCGGCTGGCAGGAATGCTGCAACGCCAACGCACAGGGCGGTGGACATGAGACAGTCCGTGAGCACCATCTGGTTTGCGCTTGGCCGCGGCTCGATCTGCGGCGGGAACCGCAGCCTGGGTAAGCGCCAGGACCCGCGCTTCAGGTGGAAAGTCGCCATCCGGCCCTCCCGATGTCAGTTCGGACGGGGCTGGGAGGCTGGCCCTGCGTGGGGCGAGCGGCGCGCAAAGGCGAGGGGGCGCCGGCGGGGCGTCTCGTCCGTCGATCGCGTCAATTCATCCCCGTCGAGTGCCTGCAGCGCAGCCAGCACCTCGTCGAGCGGCACCGGTTCCGCGCGGCAGCCCGGCAGGCAGCGCAGCGTCGGGCAAGACTCGACCGCCCGGGCGTCAGACGCCCATGAGGCTAGGATCGTCCGCTTCTCGGCCGTCGATAGGCTCGGATAGGCCAGAACCTCGCGTGGGTGCCGGAACACGTCGCCCGGCGCGATGAATGCCTCGAACGGATCCACGGCCGACGCTCTGAGCGTGGCAGTGGCCATGGGGCCGAGGCGTTCGATGGTTGTCTCGATCTGCTGCATGTGACCCTCCTCGGTTGAGCAAAGGTTCAGCAGCCGGCGCGACCCGCAGGTCCGCGCCGGCCGCCATGTCATGCGTTCAGTTGTTCCTCTCACTCTCTGTTCGAGGGAGGCTTCCGATCAGTGCGCCGTCGTTTGCGGCGTGCCGCCATTGATCGCGATGCGGCGGCCGCGCTCCGGCGCCTGGGCCGCGCGGGGCAGCGTCACGGTGAGCACCCCGTTCTTGAAGGAAGCCTCAGCCTTGTCCTCCTCGACCGCGAACGGCAGGGCCAGAACGCGCTCGAAGCGGCCGTAGGAGCGTTCTGTGTAGCCGCGCTCCTTGTCCGTCGTCTCGGCCCGCTTCTCGCCCCGCAGCGTCAGGACGCCATCGTCAATCGTGAGTTCGACGTCCTTCTCGTCGAGACCCGGCAGCTCGGCCGAGACACGCAACCCCTGGTCGGTCTCCACCATCTCGACGCTTGGCCAGCCAAGGCCGCGCATCGCCGGCGAGAGCGCTCCGCTGCCGAGGCCGCTGAACACGTCGTCGAACAGGCGGTTCATCTCGCGGTGAAGCGTCAGAAACGGGCTCACGGGCTCGTCCCGCATCCGGTTCGGCACGGGAGTGTTCGCGCTGCGGCTCCAGGGGATCAAATCTCTCACACTCATGGCTCTCGTCTCCATCAGCATGGTTGAATGCATGAGGCCTCCCGCGCGGGTCGGTGGGCCCGCGCGAGATACATGTCGTTCCTTGCCAGGGTTCAGGCGGCCTTATTCACCTCGCCCTCGATCTGGGTCGGGGCGTTGTCTTGCCCGACGGCGGCCTGTGTGCCGCCGATGGCGATGCGGCGGGGTTTCAGGGCCTCCGGCACCTCGCGCTTGAGATCCACGGTGAGCAGACCGTTCTCCAGGGCGGCCCCCGTGACCTTCACGTGCTCAGCCAGGTTGAAGGTCTGGCGGAAGGTGCGGGCGGCGATGCCGCGATGCAGGTACTGCCGCTCACCCTCCTGGCCCTTCTTGTGACCGGAGATGAGAAGCGCGGTGTCGTGCTGGGTGAGTTCGATCTCGTCCGGCGTGAAGCCGGCGACCGCCATGGTGATGCGGTACTCGTCCTCAGCCACCTTCTCGATGTTGTAGGGTGGCCAGGCGGCTGACGCTTCGGGCCGTTCGGCCTGCGTGAGAAGATCGAAGACGCGGTCAAACCCGACCGAGGAACGGAATAGGGGCGCAACGTCGTAGGTCCTCATAACCACATCCTCCGATGAGCAACGTGACTACAAGGGACGCCGGACACCGGGTGGCCGGCGCCCATGGGGCGAGCCCATCTCGGGCCTCGCACGCGCGTAACGTGGCACTCCGCGCCAGGTTCCAAGAGCTGTGATGAAATTTTTTAGCTCGCCTCGAACGATTGGTCGGATGGCGCGGGCGCTGGCATGTTGAGGGCCGAGCACCGCTGCCATGCCAGCGGCGCGAGAGGCTCCGCGACGTTCGGGAATCACCGCCTCGGCCCGCTGAGGCCTACCTTGATTCCGACCTCGCAGGCCGCCAGCAGCATCTCCAGCAGCGCCCCGGCCAGGGTGGATGCGATAGCCCCGCGACCACCGCGGACTCATCCAAACGCTACAATCCGAGGTTTACAGGGCAGCCGCTCCGTTTCGAGACGATCGGCGGGATGGGCTCGTCGATGGTGATCGCGGCCGAGGAGGTGGCAGGGCATGGCGACGTGCCGCTGATGGCTTCCGCCCGCCGCGTCCTAGGCGTGCTGTATGAGGATGGATGAGAACTCCATCGGCATTGGAGCCGGATTGCGATGCTCGCTGCGCTGCGCCTGTCGCTATGGGCTATCGCTGTGAGGCGCGGAGGTGGCATACGGAAGAGCCGCGTCGCAGGCACGACACGAGCGGCATCAAAGACTTCGTGAGGCTTTCGGCGCTGGCCGAGTATTCTGGCGCCCCAGCCAATCTTCAGATCTATAGTTATTTTCAGGGACTTAGCTTACTCAAGAGCGCTTCCCTGACCTGCGGGCCGTGACATCTCGAACGATCCCAGGTTCGCGCACATCGTTCCGCTCGTCTACCCGTGCGCCTAGCTCACTGGTGCATGTCAGCCTGCTGCTGCTCATGGTCGAACCGGAACACGCAAGCGCGGCGATCCCCCCGATCTGTTCGAGCAGGCTGATTGGCAAGATTGCTTTCCGGATCGTGTGGCCTGCTTGGGTATGCGGGAGTTGCGCAGCCAGATTCAGACTAAAGCCACGCCAAATTCGGCAAAAATCTCTGCTTATCTCGAGAATTCAGCAGTATGACCACCGAGATAGAGTCGACGATGCTCGAAATCAGTCCGTATTTCGACATCACTCAGCAGTCTACAAGCGCCAGTTGCCCTTCGCTCACGCAAAGATTTTTTTTCGCACTGGATGCACGTCCAGCAAGACTCCTGACCACGGTCCGGGCTTCCGCCCCGGTTCCGGGCGGGCAGTGAAGGCCTCAAAAGGTCGACGCAGGGCGTGATCGGCTATGATGGCGAGGCCGCCCTCGGCGATATGAGGCTGAGAGCGCGACGTCGTCATACCACCCAGCTGTGACGCTCGAGTCTCGTCGGCGGCAACCGGACGCGCGCTGTCGGTTGGCGCCTCGCTTCAAGGTGCCGAAGCGCGCCCAACAAGCCAATGCGGTTGACGTGCCTGATTTACATCAGACAGCAATCGAGATCCATTTACCGATCATATAGATCTGAGATAACCAAAAAAGCCCTCGCGTGAGTCCCTTCAGTACTGGCCACATGATTGGCCATACACGCCATCGATCAAATTCAGGCTGAGCAGGAACTCCGAGGTGAAGTGCGTGCGCACCACCGGTTCGAGAGTCGGTGCGCTGAACGGAAGCGCGGCCTCCGCGCGTCGCGCCGCGACCGCCTCCTCCAGGGAGACGGCCGTGAAACGGAAGCGCGATCCGGGCCGCATCTGCGCCAGACGGCCGAGATCGGGGCCGATCACCGTCGCGATCTTCGGATAGCCCCCGGTCGGCTGGCGGTCGGCCATCAGCACGATCGGGCGCCCGTCACCGGGCACCTGGATCGCACCCATGGCGATCCCGTCGGACACGATGTCATGGCCCTTGGCATGCCGCACGGCCGGCCCGTCGAGGAAGCAGGCCATGCGGTCGTTGCGGGTCGAGACCGTCCAGGAGGTCGCGAGAAAGGCGGCCAGCGCCTCGGCGTCGAAGTAATCCGCCTGCGGGCCGAGGAGGATCCGGACCCTGTCGAGGTCGCGGTCGAGCCAGGGCGCCGCGATCCGGCTCGGCGGCAGGGCCGTGATCGGGCGGGGCCGGACCGGCAGGCCGTCGCCCGCCTGCAGCGCCCGGCCGTCGAGGCCACCGATCCCGGAGCGGCTATGCGTGGCCGTGGAGCCGAGGACGGGCGGGACGGCGAGGTCGCCCGCCACGGCGAGGTAGCACCACGCGCCGGCGGCGCCCGCCCGCACCTTCAGCACTGCGCCGGGTTCCAGGGTCAGCGCCACGTTCGGGACGAGGGCCTGGCCGCCGAGGCTTACCGCGAAGGCGCCGCCCGCGACCGCGACGGTCAGGGGCGCCCCCTCGGCCGTGACCTCGATCCCGCCGAGCGAGACCTCGATGGCTGTGACCTCCGGACCCGATCCGACCGCACCGTTGGCCGTCGCATGCGCGAGGCGGTCCATCGGACCCGCGGCGGTGATGCCGTAGCGCAGGTATCCCTGCCGGCCCCCATCCTGAAGCGTCGTGCCCGGACCGACCGAGAGGATCCGCAGAACCGCCGTCCCGGACATCACGCGGCCTCCCGGCGGGCGACCACCTCGCCGCCCTCCGTGCGCCGTTCGAGCGCCCGGAAGGCGGCTGCGTCGACGGGCTCGAAGCGCAGGCTGTCCCCGGCCTGGATCAGGAAGGGCTCGGCACGCTCCGGCGCGTAGAGACGCTCGGGGGTGCGCCCGACGACGTACCAGCCGGTCGGCATCGGAAAGGTGCCGACCGCGCAGAGCCCGCCGCCGATCAGAATCGCGCCGGCCGGATGGGGCGGGCGCGGGGCAGGACGCCGCGGCACCGCAAGTGCCTCGGGCAGGCCGCCGAGATAGGCGAAGCCCGGCGCGAAGCCGTACATGTAGACCCGGTAGACGGCCCCCGCATGCTGGCGCAGCAGCGCGTCCGGCGCCAGGGCGAGCCGGTCGGCCGCCTCGTCGAGATCCTCGCCGAAGCCGGGCTCGTAGCAGCAGGGCAGCGTCCACAGGGTGCCCGCGCGGGCCTCCGCCCGCCCGGCCTCCAGCGCCGTCTCGACCGCCTCCACCAGGGCGGCGCGGCTGACCCGGAGGGGATCGTAGTGGATCATCAGCGAGCGGTAGGTCGGCACGCACTCGCGCAGGCCCTCGGGCGGGGCGGCGCGCAACGCCGCGTCCAGCGCAAGGACCCGGTCGTTCAGGGCCGGATCGACGCTCTGCCCGAATTCGACCACGAGGGCGGCCTCGCCGGCATCCAGGAAGCGCGGACCGGAGCGTTCCGCGACGGTGGGACCCAGGTCACTCGTGCCGCGAAGGCCTTGATCCAGATCCTGGCCCGCTTCAGGCACCGCCCGCGCGGTCCCGGCGGCGCCGAGCGCGTCCGGCATCGCCGCGTCGCCGCCGCGGCGGTCGGTTCCGAAGCCTTCGCCGAGATCGGCGTTCAGATCGACGGTCGTCATGGTGCCTCGCGGGATCGCCGAGGGATCTGCGTCAGGGAGGGGCGCGGGACCTTCGTGAGGGCCCGCGCCGCGATCGAGGCCGAAGGGGAGCCCGCCGTCAGGCGAGATCGTCCTGAGCGGTCTCCGGCAGGCAGCTCAAGGTCGCGAGCGCGATCGCCGCCGCACCGGCCAGGAGGAAGCCCGGCACCAGCAGGTTGCCCGTGGTGGCGAGCAGCCAGGTGGAGAGGTAGGGCGTCAGCCCGCCGCCGATCATGGCGCCGAGATTGATGGCGATCGCCATGCCGGTATAGCGCAGCGGCGTCGGGAACTGCTCCGAATAGGTCGGGTAGCCCACCGACTGGACGATCGGCATCGGCAGGACCGAGATCAGGAGCGCCAGGGCCGCGAGCCAGATGTTGTTCTGGGCCATCAGCAGCATCATCGGCACGACGAGGATGATGTAGGCGGTGAAGCCGATCCCCAGCACCTTGCGACGCCCCCAGCGGTCCGAGAGGCCGCCCCAGAAGGGCATCATCGTGGCGACGATCACGCCGATGGCGGCCATGATCCAGTAGACCTGCGTCTTGGGGTATCCGAGATGCGCAGTCAGGTAGAGGTTCATGAAGACGAGGCCGACCCAGTAGCCGACGTTCTGGCCGCCCGCGATCAGCACGACCTTGAGCACCGAGCCGAGTTGGGTGGCGAGCACGTCACGCACCGGCGCCTTGGGCGGCTGGCCCTTGGCGAGGAAGCGCCGGAAGGCGGGCGTCTCCTCCAAGTTGTGCCGCATCAGGCCCGAAAACACCACGAGCGGCAGCGCGAGCAGGAAGGGCACGCGCCAGCCCCATTCCGCCATCTGCGCCGGGGTGAGGCAGTAGGTGGTGATCCCGCACACGGTCGCCGCCAGGGCGCCGCCGAGCGCCACGCCCACCGGCGTGAAGGCGCCGAAGAAGCCGCGACGGCCGCGAGGCGCCGATTCGGCCACGAAGGCCGCCGAGCCCACGACCTCGCCGCAGGCAAAGAAGCCCTGCGCCAGCCGCGCCAGGACGAGGAGAGCCGGAGCGAGCAGTCCGACCTGTGCCGTGGTCGGCAGGAGGCCGATCGCGACGGTCGCCACGCCCATGCCGATGATGGTGGTGAGCAGGACGACCCTGCGCCCGAAGCGGTCGCCGAGCCGGCCGAGCAGGATCCCGCCCACGGGCCGGACCAGGAAGGCGCTACCGAAGACCGCCAGCGTCGAGAGCAGGGCCGCCGTCGGATCGCTGCTCGGGAAGAAGAGCGGGCCGAGGAAGGCCGCCATGAAACCGTAGACGCCGAACTCGTAATACTCGATCGCGGTTCCGGTGGCCGCCGCGACGGCAGCTCGCTTGCCGACGCGTTCGGGCGTCTCCGTCACGATGTCCGGTATAGCCAGATCGGCGATGTGCACGTTTTGCATGTCGGCCCCCTGAGTCGCAGTCATTCGAGAGGTGTTCCGGGCGGATCTCCTGATGAGCCCGAGCAATATCCTGATCCCGCCGCACCAGATCCGGCCGCCCTCGCAGCGAAGACGCTGCGATTGCACTCCGTCACCAGATTACCACTCCGAAACCATGTCCCTGCAAGACTGATCTTGCCAAGGATCATCAGAGTTCGTCGGCTTGCGCCGGGTGGATCTGCGCAACGATAAGCGATGCGCGGTGGGCGCATAGCGGCTCGTCCTTGCGCCTGAGCGATCAGAATTTTCGTGAATGGACGGGGCCCCTGCCGATCCCATGGGCAGGGCTGCCCGCTCCCGGTGCGACCTGCCTCCGACGGCCTCGGAGGAGCACCTCACGGATCCCCGTCGATCCACCAGGCAGAGACCCGGCTGGGCGCCCCGGCACCGCGTAGCCCAGAGAAAACGCAGCCGAATCAGGCCGATGCCGAGACAGGCGCGAGAGTGCCCACCTCTCCGAGCGGTTCGGACGCCGGGCGCGCGACCATGCGGAATCCTTCGTTCTCGGACGCGTTTTTTTGCGTTTTCGCCGCGCCGGGGGCGCCGCTACCGTCCGGGACGTCACCGCGGCCGATCGCGGTACGCAACGGAACGCGGGACGGGAGAGAGCAGTGAGCGGCGTGCAGGACGGCATCGGTCTGGCGGAGCGTCTGCGGGCAGTGAAGCCCTCGCCGACCATCGCCATCACCCAACTCGCGAACGAGCTGCGGCGGGCGGGCCGCGACATCGTCGGGCTCTCGCAGGGCGAGCCGGACTTCGACACGCCCGACCATATCCGCGCCGCCGCCAAGGCCGCCATCGACGCGGGTGCCACCCGCTACACCGATGTCGACGGAACGCCGGAGCTGAAACAGGCGATCGTGCGCAAGTTCCAGCGCGAGAACGGCCTCACCTACGAGCCCGGCGAGATCAGCGTCGGCACGGGCGGCAAGCAGGTCATCGCCAACGCCTTCTCGGCGACTCTCGATGCGGGCGACGAGGTCATCATCCCGGCCCCCTACTGGGTGTCCTATCCCGACATGGTGCGTCTCGCGGGCGGCACGCCCGTCACAGTGGCCTGCGGCGAGGCCGAGGGCTTCAAGATCGGGCCCGCCGCGCTCGAGGCGGCGATCACGCCCCGCACCCGCTGGCTCGTCCTGAATTCGCCCGGCAACCCGACCGGAAGCTGCTATTCCGCCGCCGAATTGAAGGCCCTCGCGGCGGTGCTGCTCCGCCACCCCCAGGTCGCGGTCCTCTCCGACGACATCTACGAGCACGTGCTCTACCAGTCCGAGGGCTTCGCCACGCTGGCCGCGATCGAGCCGCGGCTGCGGGAACGCATCCTCGTCTGCAACGGCGTCTCGAAGGCCTATGCGATGACCGGCTGGCGTATCGGTTACGCCGCCGGGCCGAAGCCCCTGATCCGGGCCATGGCGATGCTGCAATCGCAGAGCACCACCAATCCGAGCTCGGTCTCGCAGGCGGCGGCCGTTGCGGCGCTCGATGGCGGGCTCGACTTCCTGCGGGCGCGCAACGCCGTCTTCCGCGAGCGGCGCGACCTCTGCGTCGAGGCCTTCGAGGCGGCCGGGCTCCCCTGCCGGGTGCCGGAGGGCGCCTTCTACCTCTTCCCCTCCTGCGCCGGGCTGATCGGCCGCAAGCGCCCCGACGGGCGGGCCATCGCGAGCGATGTCGATGTCGCGACCTTCCTGCTGGAAGAGGTCGGCGTCGCCGTGGTGCCGGGCTCCGCCTTCGGCCTCGCACCCTTCTTCCGGATCTCGTTCGCCACGGCGACCGAGCGCCTGCGCACCGCCTGCGATCGCATCGCGTCGGCCTGCGCCGTCCTGCGCTGAACCGCATCACCCAAAGGAACGGATCATGGATCTCGGTATTCGAGGCCGCACCGCGCTCGTCCTCGGCGGCGGCGGCGGATTGGGCGGGGCGATCGGGCAGGCCCTCGCCCGAGAGGGCGCCCAGGTGGCGCTCGCCGACATCGACACGGACGCGGTGACCCGCGCGGCCGACGCCCTGCGTGCCTCCGGCGCCAAGGCGATCGGCCTGACCTGGGACCTCGCCGACCTCTCGGTCATCGGCGACCGGGTGGCCGAGGTCGAGCGCCAGCTCGGCCCGGTGGATATCCTCGTCAACAACACCGGTGGCCCGCCGCCGACCCCGGCCTCCGGCCAGGACCCGGCGCTGTGGGCGAAGAGCTTCCAGGCCATGGTGCTGTCGATCATCGCCCTGACCGACCGCGTCCTGCCGGGCATGCGGGAGCGCGGCTGGGGCCGCATCGTCACCAGCACCTCCTCGGGCGTGCTCGCGCCGATCCCGAATCTCGGCATCTCGAACGCCCTGCGCATGTCGCTGGTGGGCTGGTCGAAGACGCTCGCCCGCGAGGTCGCCCGCGACGGCATCACGGCCAACGTGATCGTGCCGGGCCGCATCGCCACCGACCGGATCCGCTTCCTCGACGAGGCGAAGGCGGCCCGCGAGGGGCGCAGCGTCGAGGCGGTCTCCGCCGAGAGCACGGGCGCGATCCCGGTCGGCCGCTACGGCCGGCCCGAGGAATATGCCGACGCGGTCGCGTTCCTGGCGAGCGCCCGGGCCGGCTACGTCACGGGCAGCGTGCTGCGCGTCGATGGCGGCCTGATCGCCGGGATCTGAAGACAGCGGGGGTCGGGCCCCGAAGCCCGGACTTCACCGATTGGAACGGGCTCGCCGAGCCCCTGCAGGAGAGAGACAGCCATGGCCACCGATGCCGAGATCCGGGACGTCCTGTCCCACGTCACCACCGCGACGATCACCACGATCCTGCTGAAGAAGGGCCTGCGCAACGTCTGGCTGCGCGGCACCCGGCCGCTGCGCCCGGGCCAGCCGCGCCTCGTCGGCCGCGCCTTCACCCTGCGCTTCGTCCCCGCCCGCGAGGACCTGGCGACGCCGGAATCCTGGTCCTCGCCGCGCTCGACCCGGGCCGCCATCGAGGCGATGCCCGAGGGCTGCATCGCGGTGGTCGACGCGATGGGCGTCACCGATGCGGGCATCTTCGGCGACATCCTCTGCGCCCGGATGCACAAGAAGGGCGTGACGGCCCTGATCACCGACGGCGTGGTGCGCGACGTCGCCGGCGTGCTCGGCACCAACCTGCCGGTCTGGTGCCAGGGCGCCGCGGCACCGCCCTCCGTCGCGGGGCTCACCTTCGTCGGCTGGCAGGAGCCGATCGCCTGCGGCGGCGTCGCCGTCTATCCGGATGACGTCATCGTGGTGGACGAGGACGGCGCCGTGCTGATCCCGGCGGCCCTCATCGACCACGTCCTGGCCACGGCCCCGGAGCAGGAGCGTCTGGAGGGCTGGATCATGCGCCAGGTCGAGGCGGGCGCCGCCCTGCCGGGCCTCTACCCGCCGAACGAGGAGAACAAGGCGCGCTACGCCACCGACACCGAAGCGGGCCGCTGAGGCCGCGCCCCGGCCGTCTCGCGCACGCAGGCGAGGAACAGGCCGATCGCCGGGGTGGTGCGCTGGGCGTAGCGCACCACCGCCTGGAGCGTCCGGTGGAAGACCAGCGGACCGAGATGCAGGATCCGCAGGCGGTCGGGATTCTCCGTCCAATGGCCGGCGAGCGGCACCACCGAGACGCCGAGCCCGCCCTGGACCATGCGCACGATCGCCTCGATCTCGTCGAGTTCGAGGATCTGGTCGGGCGCGATACCGTGCTGGTTCAAAAAGCCCGCGACCTGCCGTCCCGCGAAGGACGAGCGGTCGTAGCGGATGAAGGGATAGTTCGCGAGGATCTCCAGCGGATCGCTCTCGGCGACATAGGTCGGAGTGATCAGCGCGAACTCCTCGCGGACGAGATCCTCGGCATAGAGGTCCTTCTGCAAGGCGAAGGGGGGCTTCACCATCAGGGCGAGATCGATCTCCCCCGCATCGACCTGGTTGAGCAGCGTCAGCGACACGCCCGGCACCAGATGGATCCTGAGGGCGGGCGCCCGCTTCTGGAGCATCACCAGGGCGTCGGGCAGCAGGCCCGTCTGAGCGGTCGCGATGGCGCCGACCGTCAGCTCGCCCCTGAGCGAGACGCCGTCGCCGACCTCCATCATGCGCGCGAAGATGGCGAGCATCTCCTCGGCGTGAACCAGGGCCTTCTTGCCGTTCATGTTGAGGATCGCGGTGCGCCCAGTCCGATCGAACAGCCGGATGCCGAGTTCCGCCTCAAGGTTGCGGATCTGAGCGCTGACCGCGGACGGCGTCAGGCCGACCACCTGCCCGGCCGCGGCGAAGCTCCCGTGCCGCGCAACCGCAACGAATGTTTTCAACTCACGGAGCATGCGGATCCTTGTGCGGCTGGACGCGGGTTCCTTCCCGGTCATCCTACTCCAACCGCACGCGACTCTTGATACGGAATGCTGTCGGGAGCGCCTCGATTCGCTAGCACTGATCCTCTGCGGCCTTCGCATTCGACCGATCCGCTGCCGAGCGGCTCTTGCGATCCCAAAAGAGATCCGTCGTGCGCGAGAAGCCCGCACCGGATGCCAATGACCGCCCGCCCTCCCCTCGGTGCGGCGAGGACCGCCGAATTCAGCTCCCGACGCGCGCCACGCAGGTATCCTCGGTGATGCCGATGCCGGCACAGCGTCGGCGGATCCGCCCTGATGCGGAGCGATCAGGCAATGTCGGCCTCCGAGCCCGCGAACTGCAGCTCGGTGCGCGCGTAAGCCTCGGCGATCTCGTCGCGGATGGCCCCCGCGCTGACGCCAATCGATGGACAGGGCGGAGGAGATCGGCGCTCCCCGGCACCGGCCGACCCATCATCCCGGCAGCTCAACGTCGTATTGTGCTCGCCCTCCAGCACTCTCCGGAATTCCATTCGGAGGATAGATCATCGGATCTTTTCAATCGACAGTCGATGACTGCCGAACACGTCGCTTCGGAGATGATGCGCCGGAGAGATTCCGTCCCACGCCTGATGGAGGAGCGATGCACATGGATTGATGCGTCAGCCCACGCCCTACACCGCCGCACGATACCGGATCGTCGGCGGAGCGCCGGTTTCGAGCAGTCGAGCGAGCTTCTCGAGCGCCGCTCGAAGCGATTCCTGATCCGGCGCCGCGTTGACGCAGACCCGGACGCTATCGCTCTGGTGCAGTGATGCGACCTCGAACAGGCCGATCGGCGTGACCCCCACCCCGATCTCCTCGGCAGCCTGGGTATAGGCTTCCGAGGACCAGCCGTTCCTCAGCTTCAGACAGAAGTAATAGGCGTTCGGGTGCGTCATGACCGCCTGCCCCGGCAGCAGGGCGGAAACGAGCGCCTGCCGCTCCGCGGTCTCGACCCGCATCCCTGCAACGACCTGATCGATCTGGGGCGACGCCAGCAGGCGTGTCGCCCATTCCGCATTGAACGGCGAGGCCATCAGCGTGCTCGCGCGCAGGGCGATCCCGAAGGCGTAGACCAGATGCCTCGGCACCCGCATGAACCCGATGCGCAGCCCGGGCCCCGCGAGCTTCGACAAGCTCGAGATATGCACCACCCGCTCCGGCGCGGAGGCGGCAATCGGGCGTAGCGGCGGGTCGGTCAGGAAGCCGTAGACGTCGTCCTCGACGATCAGGACGTCATGGCGGGCGCAGACCTCGGCCACCTCCCGCCGCCGCTCCTCCGACATCGTGGCGGTGGTCGGGTTGTGCAGCGTCGGCGTGCAGACCAGAACCTTCGCTCCCGTTCGGCGGCAGAGCACGTCGAGGTATTCCGGCACGATGCCTTCGCGGTCCATGCGAACGCCGACCAGCGAGCGCCCGAGCATGCCGGCCGCGGACTTCAGCCCGTAGAAGCACAGCTCTTCTGCCAGGACGGCATCGCCCGGATGCGTCAGCGCCATGAGCGAGAGCAGCAAGCCGTGCTGGCCGCCGCAGGTGACCAGCACGTCGTCGGCTTCCGCCGGGATCCCGAAGCGCGTGAGCCATTGCGCGGCGACGGCCCGATGCCTGTGGAGACCGATATCGACCTGGCTCGCGAGCAGGGCTCCCACATCGACGGGACCGCTGAGTTCGGGGCGGATCAGAGCCAGCGCGGGGTGGCGCATGGCATGTACCGGGAAGTTGTGGGACAGGTCGATGAAGGTCTGGCGCGGGACCTGCTCCCGAAGCGATACCGGCCCGTCCGGGTCCTGCATGGGGTTGAGGAAGGTGCCGCGGCCGACCTCGCCCCGGGCAAGGCCGGTCCGCTGCATCTCGGCATAGGCCCGGCTGATCGTCCCGATGTTGAGCGAGAGCCAGGCAGCCAGATCGCGCTGCGGCGGCAACCTGTCGCCCGGCCGCAGGGCGCCGGCCCGCAGCGCGATCTCGACCGCGCCGACGATGGCCAGGTAGCGGGGCCCTGCCGTCCGCTCGACGGCATCCGTCCATCCGGGTCGCGTCATTGTTGCACCGATTGTCTCATACATTGTCTCGATCCGACCCGAGCGGCGACCGAAATTCGAGCGCGATGCCGACGATATCCGCGCGCCAGATCCGACAATATCCCCTAGCTTGACCATGACAAAGCGGCCCACGGATCTGGGTCTGGGACATGACGCGGGCCATGCCCGCGCAACGGAGATCGCGGTGCAGCAGCCTCAACCAGCCCCGTCAGCCATGGTGTTCCACATGGTGCCCGGAGGACCGCGGCCGGTCGCGCCCTTCAGCCACGCCGTCGAGGTCGACGGCTTCGTCTTCGTCACGGGGCAGATGCCCGACACGCCCGACAGCCCGGGCACGCTGCCGGACGGCATCGAGGCGCAGACCCGCAACGTGATGGCCAACCTCGAGACGGTCCTCGCCGGGCTCGGCCTGGGACTGGAGCACGTCGTCGTCGCGCGGGCGTTCCTGACAGAATTCAAGCGCGATTACGCGGCCTTCAACGCGACCTACAAGTCCTTCTTCCCGCACGACCGGCTGCCGGCGCGAACCTGCGTGGGGACGACGGGGCTCGCCTACGACGCCCTGGTCGAGATCGATCTGGTCGCCCGCCGGGGCGCGGCGCCCCCCCTTCCGTCGAACGCGCAGGAGGATTGAGCCATGTCTTCGGGCCTGAACAGGATCATCGGCATCGCCGCCGTTGCGGCGACACTGAGCCTCGGGGCATCGCTGTCTCGTGCGGCGAGCCTCGACGAGATCAAGACCAAGGGCACCATGGTCGTCGCGACCGAGGACAGCTACAAGCCGTTCGAATACGTCGAGAACGGCAAGCCGATGGGCCTCGACCACGACCTTCTCGCGCTGCTGCGCAAGGAGGCGCCGTTCAAGATCGACCAGCAGATCATCCCCTGGACGGGGCTTCTGGCCGGCGTGGCGACCGGAAAGTACGACGTGGCGCTGACGGCCGCCGTCATCACGCCCGAGCGTATCCAGAGCCTCGCCTTCACGATGCCGATCGCCGAGGCCACGCAGTATTACGTGGTCCGCGCCGACGAAACCCGGATCAAGGGCGTGCCCGACCTGGCCGGCAAGACGGTCGGCGTGCAGTCGGGCGGTGCGTCCTACGCGGCGCTTGCCGATCTCGAGCCCACGCTCGCGAAGACCGGCGGCAAGCTCGGCAAGGTGGTGCAGTACACGTCGCTGCCGGAGGCCTACCAGGACCTCGCCAACGGCCGGCTCGACTACGTGATCAACGGCGTCGTCAACCTCGTGAGCCTGACGAAGGATCAGCCCAAGCGCTTCAAGATGGGCGAGGCGGTCGGCGCGCCGACCTATGCGGCCTGGGCCGTGGCGAAGGGGAACGACAGCCTCCTGGCCTATCTCGATCGGTTCATGGCCAAGGTCCGGGCGAGCGGGGAACTCTACGCCCTGCAGGAGAAATGGCTGGGCCGCACCTTCAAGGACATGCCGGCCGCGCCGACGAAGTAGCCGGAGAACGCGGGACGACGGATCGCGACGCGGAGGTGACGCCCATGACGTGGCCCGCGCTACGCACCATCCTTGACGGTGCGGTCGTGACCGCCGCGCTGGCGGCGGTCAGCATCCTGCTCAGCCTGCCCCTGGGGCTGCTGCTCGCGCTCCTTCGCTGGCGCCGCATTCCCATGGTCGCAGGCGTCCTCGCCGCCTTCGTCAGTGTCGTGCGGGCGACGCCCTTCGTGACGCTGGTCCTGTTCGTCTTCTTCATCCTGCCTTCGGCCGGACTGGAGCTCGAACCGGTTCCGGCTGCGATCCTGGCGCTCACGCTGAACACGGCGGCGTTCAGCAGCGAGATCTGGCGCTCGGCCCTCCAGACGTTCCCGCGCGACCAACTCGAGGCGGCCACCGCCTTCGGCCTGTCGGAGCGCGCGACCTTCACCCGCATCGTCTTCCCGCAGATCTGGCGGGCCAATCTCGGCCCGCTGGTCAGCGAGGTCACGATCCTTTTGAAATGCACCCCGGCCGTGGCGGTCATCGGCGTCGTCGAGATCACCCGCGCGGCCGGCCGGGTCGGCGCGGAGACCTACGAGCCGTTGCCTCCGTTCCTCGTCGCGACGCTCATCTACACCGCGCTGATCGCGACCCTCGTGCGGGGCCAACGTGTCGTCGAGCGCAGGATCGCCCGGCGCTTCGGATGGGTGCGTCCATGAGCGGGTTGCTGGTCGTCTGGGAAAGCCGGGACGTCTTCCTGTGGGGGGCCGCCAACACCCTGTCCCTCGTGCTGAGCTGTCTCCTGCTCAGCATCCCACTCGGGATCCTGAGCGCCATCGTCCTCACGGAGGCGACGGCACCGCTGCGCCGCCTGCTCGCGGAAGTCGTCGACCTCCTGCGCTGCGTGCCGTTCCTGCTGCTCGCCTACGTGATCTATTATGGTCTGCCGGAGATCGGCCTCAGACTCGATCCCTGGTGGGCCGGGCTGGTGTCGCTGACGGTCTACACGACGGCGTATCTCGCGGAGATCTTCCGGGCTGCCTTCCTCGCCGTCGCGAGGGACAACATCGAGGCCGCGCACGCCTTCGGCCTGTCCCGCCTCCTGCTCTACCGGCGCATCATCCTGCCGCAGGTCGCCATCATGGCCGCGCCGGTGATCGGGAATCAGGTCATCACGACCATTCGCGACAGCGCGCTCCTCATGATCATCACGGTGCAGGAGCTCACCTTCGCTGCCAACTTCGTCAGCGCAAATCACTTCACGCCGTTCGCACCGTTCGCCGCAGCGATCAGCCTCTACCTGCTCATGTCGTTCGCGGTCGAGGAAGGCGTTCGCCGCATGGAGAGGATCAGGACGGTGCGGTATGGCTGAGATCGACGCCGCCATCTCGGTGCGGGGCGTGTGCAAGGATTTCGATGGGTTCGAGGTCCTGCGCGACATCGACCTCGACCTCGCGCCCGGCACGACGACCTGCATCCTGGGGCCGAGCGGGTCGGGCAAATCGACCTTCCTGCGCTGCCTCAACTGGCTGGAGGAGCCGAGCGCGGGCTCGATCCGCATCGACGGCACGCTCATCGGGCGGAGCGGTGAGGGCAAGGCCGCAAGACCGATGGCACGGCGCGAACTGGCGCGCGCGCGAACCAGCATTGCCATGGTGTTCCAGCACTTCGCGCTCTGGCCGCACCTGACGGTTCTCGGCAACGTGATCGAGGCGCCGGTCCATGTCGTCGGCCGCCCGAGGCGGCAGGCCGAAGAGGAGGGCCGCGCCATCCTGGCGCGGGTTGGCCTCGCCGAGAAGGCTGACGCCTACCCGCACACGCTGTCCGGCGGTCAGAAGCAGCGCGTTGCGATCAGCCGTGCCCTCGCCATGAAACCGAAGGTCATCCTGTTCGACGAGCCGACCAGCGCCCTTGATCCCGAGATGGTCGGAGAGGTGCTCGGCGTCATTCGAGAGCTTGCAAAGGAGGGGCTGACCATGGTTGTCGTGACCCACGAGATGGGCTTTGCGCGCGACGTCGCCGACACCATCGTGTTCATGGATGGGGGCCGCATCCGGGAGGTTGCGACGCCGACCGCCTTCTTCACCAATCCCCAGTCCGACCGGGCCCAGCGCTTCATCCGTCGCCACGGATAGATCACACTCGACGTTGCCGTCTCGCGGAAGTCATCCTCACAGAAGGCTCGCAACCCCTCATTCGGCGGGCATTCCGCTGCCGACCCAACAGGGCCGTTCGGGGCGAGGGGCAGGTACGGGAGCTTGACCGTGACGGCACGCTCGTGACCCACGAGATGAGGGAGCGGCGGCCTCTGACGGCTGCCAAGGGCGACACCACAATGACGCCCATGCCTGCCCGACGCGGGCTATCAGATCCTTGCGGATAGAGGGCCGACCGAGCGCAGCAGCGACATCTGACAGCTCAACTCTCTCGGCTCACGCGACGGACAAGCTTTGCCCTGAAATAAGCCACCCCGAAAATCTGGCATGAATCAAAAAGCGCGATCCGCCTATGCGATATTGAAATAAAAGTAATCGCCGTTGCATGCACTTGGCAGATGCTCGTCCCCAGAACTTCTTCGAACGCTCGACATCAAATCACATAGAGAATTTGCGCTTACCTTGAATGAAAGCTGCAACTCCCCCGGCACTGTCAAATCCAATATCACCGCGTCAGCGTCTGCATCCGAGCGGTGGGACATGGCTTCGACTTCGAACGTGTGCTGAGACAGCCTTTCGCCCCGAGCGTTCGCGGCTCGGCACCCGGGCCAGGGCCTCGGGCAGCGCGCTGATCCCCTGCAGGCGGCGACGCCCCGGTCCGGCCGCTCACCAGAGCAGCGCGTGCGGGTAATAGGCCAGGGCCTGCCCGACCGAGACCTCGGTGACGTCGTCGGGCAGTTCCACCAGCCCGTCGCTGCCGGTGAGCGAGGTCAGGATCCCGGCCCCGTCGCGGGGAAACTTCCGCGCCGCGATGAGGCCGTCGGCGCCGCGCACGAGGATGACCCGCACGAATTCGCGGCGGCCCGCTTTCTTGCGGTAGGCGAAGTCGGAGCGCACCGGCCAGGGCGTGGGCAGGTCGGGGCTCGCGCCGCCGAGGCGGGCGAGAAGCGGGCGCACCACGAAGAGCAGGGTCACGTAGACGGCGACTGGGTTGCCCGGCAGCCCGACGAAAGGCGTGCCTCCGACAAGCCCGACCGCCACCGGCCGGCCCGGCTTGATCGCGAGACGCCAGAGCATCAGCCGGCCCTGCGCCTCGACCGCTCCCTTCACGTGGTCCTCCTCGCCGGTCGAGACGCCGCCCGAGGTCAGGATCAGATCATGGCTGCGCGCGGCCTCGGCGAGGCGTCCGGCGAGATGCGCGGGCTCGTCGCGCAGGATGCCGAGATCCTCCACCACGACACCGAGCCGGGTGAGGAGGGCGGCCAGCAGCACCCGGTTCGAATCGTGGATCGCCCCGGGCCGCAAGGGGGTGCCGGGCTCCGCCAGCTCGTCGCCGGTGGAGAACAGGGCGACGCGCAGGCGCCGCCGCACGGCGAGGCTCCCGTGCCCCGTCGCGGCGGCAAGGGCGAGGTCCTGCGGGCGCAGGCGCCGGCCGGCGGGAATCGCGAGGGCGCCGCGGGCCAGATCCTCGCCGGCCGGCCGGGCATTCGCCCCCGGCGTCAGCCCCGGCGGCAGGGCGACCGTCCCGCGCTCGGCGCGCACGTCCTCCTGCATGAAGACCGTGTCGGCCCCCGGTGGCATCGGCGCACCGGTGAAGATGCGGATAGCGCCCCCGGCCACCCCCTCCCCCGCCGCGGCGCCGGCGGTGAGGCGGCCGCTCACGGGCAGCACGGTCTCGGCACCCTCGGCGAGGTCGGCATGGCGCACGGCGTAGCCGTCGACCGCGGAATTGGCGAAGGGCGGCAGATCGTGGCCCGCGACGACGTCCTCGGCCGCGATGCGGCCGTCCGCCTCATGCAGCGGCACGGTCTCGATTCCGGCGAGCACCGGCATGCGTTCGGCGATGAGGGCAAGCGCCTCCTCGATCCGCATGGGTCTCGCCCCGAAGGCGAAGCAGTCGTCGGTGAGCTGTGCCATGGCTCAGGGGTTCTCCAGCCTCGCGAGGACCGCGTCGAGGGGCTCGGCATGGGCGAGGACGAGATCGGCGACCGCCTCGACGTCGTCGAGGGGCACGACGGGGCGGCCGGCTTCCGGGAAGGGCCGGTCGCTGGCGATGGCGACGATGCGGGGATCCTCCGGATGCAGCGGGGGCCGCCCGTTGGCGGCGCGGAACACTTCGAGCTTGGGATGCGCCGACCGCTTGAAGCCTTCGACCAGGGCGAGCCCCTCCGGCGCGAGACGGCGCAGCAACTCGGGCAGACGGGCCTCCTCGCCCGCCCCGATCTCGCGGATCTGCGCCCAGCGGCGGGCGGAGGAGACGATCACCTCGCTCGCCCCCGCCTGCCGGTGGACGTGCGAATCCTTGCCGGGCTGGTCGATGTCGAAGGCGTGGTGGGCATGTTTGAGGGTCGCGACCCGCACGCCGCGCGCAACCAGGAGCGGGATCAGCCGGGCGAGCAGGGTGGTCTTGCCCGCCCCGCTCCAGCCGGCCAGGCCGATGACGCGCAGGCCGCTCATGCCGGGCCTCCGGGCCGGAAGCCGAGGCCGCGGAGCGCCGCCGCAGTCTCGGGGGCGGCGAGGAGGTCGAGGAACGCGGCGAGGGCCGGCCTGTCACGGTCGGCCTCCCGGTAGGCGAGGTCGTAATGCTCCTCGGTGACCGGCAGGATGCCGAGCCCGTAGGCCTCGGCGACGCTCGCGATGGCGACGCCCCAATCGGCCCGCCCCTGCGCCACCGCTGCGGCCACGGCGTTGTGCGAGCGTGGCTGGTTCCAGAACCCGGCCGGCCTGGCCCCGCTCAGAAGACCGTCGATGAGCAGGCGGGTGCCGGAGCCCGCGTTGCGGTTGACCATCACCGCGCCGGGGTCGGCGAGCGCCGCGGCGACGGCGCGCGCGGCATCCCGGCCCTCGAAGCGCGGATCACCGGCGCGGAAGACCACGCCCTGCAGCCGCCGCCAACCCGGCGCCAGAACCATGCCGGGGGCGAGGAACGGCGCGTTGTAGCGGCCGGCCTCGGGGTCGAAGAGATGCAGGGCGGCGAGGTCGCACTCGCCCCGGCGCAGGGCCGCGAGGCCGCCGCTCGATCCGACCCACATGGTCCGGGCGCGATAGCCCCGCTCCGCCAGCAGGCCGACCACCCGATCGAGGCCGATGCAATGGCTGCCGACGATCGTCAGGTCCGGCGGCCGGACGCCGGCACCGAGGCGCGTCACAGACACGGTCTCGCCCGCCTCCATGCCCGAGCGCGCGGCCGGCACCGCGAAGAAGCCGTCGGCCTGCGAGAAGGCGGTGACGGAGCCCGAGCCCTTCGCCAGCGGCAGAGCCGCCAACCCCTGCGGCCCATGCGCAAGGGCGGCCATCACGAACTCGGTGCGTCCGAGTTCCGAGGGGATACGCTGCGGAAGCACGGCCGCGACCGTGTCCTCCTCGCGCGGCGGCAGGCCGGCGAGCGCCCGCACCAGGGGCACCACGAATTCGTGGCAGGTGAACATCGCGGAGGTCGGGAAGCCCGGCAGCACGACCACCGGGGTGCCCTGGGCCACCGCGAGGCAGAGGGGCTTGCCCGGCTTCAGGGCGACGCCGTGGACGAGGATGCCGGGCTCGCCGAGGCGGCTGAGGATGCGGTGCGAGACGTCGCCCACCCCCTTCGAGGTGCCACCCGACAGGACGACGAGGTCGTGGCGCGCGAGCGCCTCGCGCAAGGCGGCCTCCAGGGTCGCCTCGTCGTCGCGCAGGATGCCGAGGCGCACCGGCTCGCCGCCGTTCTCCGTGACGGAGGCCGCGACAATGGCGCCGTTCGAATCGTAGATCGCGCCGGGGCGCAGCGGCTCGCCGGGCGCCACCAGCTCGTCGCCCGTCGAGAGCACCGCGACCTTCGGGCGCCTCACCACCGGAACCCGGGCCAGGCCGCAGGCCGCGAGCATGCCGATCTCGCGGGCGGAGATCACCGCGCCCCGGCGCAGGACCGTCTCGCCCGAGGCCATGTCGGCGCCGGCATAGCCCACGGACTGCCCGGGCCGGACGGGCGCCAGCACCGTGACCGCCTCGCCCTCGAACTCGGTCTGCTCGACCATCACCACCGCGTCGGCCCCGCGCGGGATCACACCGCCCGTGGCGATCGGCGTCGCGGTGCCGGCCTCCACCGTCAGGCCCGGCGCCACGCCACAGGCCAGGATCTCGCGGTTGAGGACGAGCCGCCTCGGATCGGCCGGGCCGGCGCCCTCCGTGTCGGCGGCCCGCAGGGCGAAGCCGTCGACCAGGGCCCGGTCGAAGGGCGGCACGTCGATCGGCGAGGCGAGATCGCGGGCGAGCACCCGGCCGAGGCTGTCGGCGACGGGCACGCTCTCGGCCGGCAGCGCAGCGTGCGGCACGGCGGCCCGGAAGGCGGCGTGCGCCTGCTCCCGGCTCAGCACGGTCAGGAACTGCTCCTGCCGCGCGGCCGCGGCGAGCCGCGTGGCGAAGGCGCTCGGTGTCTCGGAACTCACAACGGCCAGACCTCGACCTGCTCGCCCGCGGGATAGCCCTCGCGCTCGGGCGCGACCAGGACGAATCCGGTCGCCTGGGTCAACCGGCGAAGCGGAAGCTCGGCTCCGCCGAGGGGCTCCGCCCCCGCCGCGCCGACGCGGACGAAGACGATCTCGGCGAGCCCGATCAGGGAGGCGATCTTCCGGGTCAGCGGCGCGCGGGCGGCGCTGCCCGTCGGCGTGCCGGCAAGCCGCGCGATGAGCGGCGCGCCGAGCGCCAGGAAGGCTGCGAGCATGGCGTCGGCCCGTCCCGGCAGCAGCAGGACCGGGCGTCCCGCCGCCTCTCCGATCGCGGCGGTCTCGCCGGGCCGCAGGGCGATCCCGTGGGCGATGAGCCGCCCGGCCCGGTCCAGGGCCTCCGCGCCCCGGTCCGTCCGGCCGAAGCCGCTGCCGCCGAGGAGCAGCACCGCGTCGGTCCCGGCCGCGCGGAT
>NZ_CABFPH010000020.1 GCF_902141845.1 Methylobacterium symbioticum
GGCCTCGGCGTCCGCCGGCTTGTCGGCGGCCTTGTCGCCCGGCTTCGGCGCGCCGCGCGCGGCGGCCGCGGGCGGCGCGCAGCCCGTGGCCTTGGCGCCCTTGGCCTCGGTCTTCTCGCCGGGGACGAACATGGCCGAGACGCGGCCGCCCGCCACCGGGTCCATGTTCGCGCGGCCGGTATTCATGTCGTAGACGAGGCGCTGCCCGCGGGTGACGTTCTGGCACTGGCTCAGCACGACGTTGCCGGTGAGCACGATGCGCTTGGCCGCCTGGTCGAACACGGCGCTGTCGCCGGTCGCCACCTGATCCTTCTGGACCACGGTGACGGGACCGGCGCATTCCACCTTCTGGATGCCGTTCTCGGGCTTCGCCTCGGCCGGCTTGTCGGCCGCGCCGTCCTTCTCCTTGCCGCGCTTGTAATGCACGGTCATGGTCGAGCAGCGGATGGTGCTGTCGCCCTGGACGGCGACCACGTTGCCGGCGAACACCGCCTTGTTCTCGCGGTCGAACACGTCGAGCCGGTCGGCGTCGATCTTGATCGGCTCCTTGCCCCCGCCGATCGCGCCGAAGGGGCTGCCCTCCTTCTGCGCCGCCGGCGCCGCGAGCGCGGGCGCGGCCAGCAGCAGGAGGCCGAGCAGGGCGGAGCCGGGGCGCCTCACGGCCGCCCCTCCCCCGGCTCCGCCGCGGAGAGCAGGCGCAGGGCGCCGCTGTCGACGGTGGGGCCGGCCGCGTCGGGCTTCCGGTCCGGTCGAGCGGCCGTGTCGGCGTCCTGATGGAACACGGTGTGCACGTTGCCGATGAAGGAGATCACGCGGCCGTTCTCGACCACGTCGAGGCTGTCGGCCACCACCGAGCCGCTCGGAACCGTGACCGTCACGGTCTCCTTCGAGGAGACGCTGCCGGCCTTGAAGTTCACCGCAGCCGAGGTGAGCCGGGCTTCCTCGCCCTTGTCGGTCCAGATCCGGATGTCGCGGCTGAGGTCGAGCGTCTCGCGGCCGGTATCGAACAGGCCCGAGGCCGCCTCCAGCCGGGCGAGGCCGCCCTTGTCGTCGGTGGCGATGTGGCCGCGCATGGTCTCGAGCTCGATCAGGCTCGGCTTGCGCATGTCCTGCAGGGCGGCGGCCGCGGTGACCTCGTAGCCGCGATCGCCCTTGCGGAAGCCGGAGAGCCGCGGATTGTCCATGCGCACCTTGGTGCCGGACAGGGTGACGGGACCGACGCTGACATCGGGCAGCGAGGCCGCGAAGGGGTTCAGCACGAGGGCCGCCACCGCGATCACGGCGCCGCCCGCGGCCAGCGGGATGACGCGCCGGAACAGCCGGACGCGCGCGCTGTGGCGGTGGGCGCGGGCATGGGCGCGCGTGCGCCGCGCGCTGCCGGCGCTGAGCCCGTTCGTGCCGATCGCGTCGAGCGCCTGCATGACATGTCCCGGCGGCGTGCCCGGCGGGCGCCCGCGAGAGAGGATACGGTCCGGATCGGCACGCGGCCGGCCCGGGGCCGCGGGCCCGAGGCCGCGACCGGAACGGGCCGCATGCGCTCGGCCGATGGCGAAGTTATGGCTTAAGTGTTTCCGAAGGTTCAACCATAGCACGAAGCAGAGCCGGCTTCCGCACGCCCCGGTCGGCGCGGGCGGTGCGCGGGCGCACACACCCGAGGCAGAGTGCCGAGCCGCTCAGGTATGGGCGAAGATGTCCGTCTCCGGCCAGCCCTCAAGGTCGAGCCGGGCGCGGGCCGGCAGGAAGTCGAAACAGGCGCGGGCCAGATCGCTGCGGCCCTCGCGGGCGAGCATGGCATCGAGGCGCTCCCGGGCGGCGTGCAGGTGCAGCACGTCGGAGGCCGCATAGTCGAGCTGAGCCTGGCTCAGGGTCTCCGCGCCCCAGTCGGAGGATTGCTGCTGCTTCGACAGATCGACGCCGACGAGTTCGCGGACCACGTCCTTCAGCCCGTGCCGGTCCGTGTAGGTGCGGGCGAGCTTCGAGGCGATCTTGGTGCAGTAGACCGGCGCCGGCATCACGCCGAACCGCTGGAACAGCACCGCGAGGTCGAACCGGGCGAAGTGGAAGATCTTCAGGACCGTCGGGTCGGCGAGGACGCGCTTCAGATTCACCGCCTCCGACCCCTCGCGCGGGATCTGGACCACGTCGGCCGTGCCGTCGCCGGTGGAGATCTGCACCACGCAGAGCCGGTCCCGGTGCGGGTTGAGGCCCAGCGTCTCGGTGTCGATGGCGATGGCCGCGCCGGGCTGGTAGCCGTCGGGCAGGTCGCCCCGGTGGAGGCGGACGGTCGGGCTCGGCATCGGGTGCGTCTTTTCGGCAGGTGCTTGCGGGAACGGGGTTTTTTCGCCGGTAGCACCGCCGCGGCGGGGGGACAAGGGCAGGGACGGGGGAGGCGGTCCCGCCTGCATCACGCGAAGATCCGGCTTGCCCCATCAAACCGCCTCATCCTGAGGTGCGAGGCGACAGCCGAGCCTCGAAGGAGGTCTCCAACAGGGTCTCAGGATGAGGTCGCGAAGGGGATCGGCTTGACTGGGGACCTGCCGATCCGCTCGGACAGGCTCTCAGACCGCGACGTTGTCGATGAGGCGCGTCCGGCCGAGATAGGCGGCGGCGAGCACCCGGGCCGGGCCCGCCACCCGCTCCAGCGGCGCGAGGGTCACGGCGTCGCAGACGGCAAGGTACTGCACCTGGAAGCCCGCCTCCTGCAGGGTGGCAATCCCCTCGGCGATGGCCGGCGCAGTGGCCGCCCCGGTGCGGCAGGCGGCGGCGACCGCGTTCAGCACGGCGTAGAGGTTCGGCGCGAGTGCCCGCTCGTCCGGCTCGAGGTAGCGGTTGCGGGAGGAGCGCGCGAGGCCGTCCGCCTCGCGCAGGGTCGGCACGCCGCGGATCTCGACGGCGAGGTCGAGATCCGCGACCGCGCGGCGCACCACCTGGAGCTGCTGGTAATCCTTCTCGCCGAACAGGGCGACGTCCGGGCGGACTTGGCCGAGGAGCTTCGTCACCACCGTGGCGACGCCGGAGAAATGGCCCGGCCGGAAGGCGCCGCACAGGCCTTCGGTCAGGCCCGAGACCTCGATGCGGGTCGCGAAGCCCGGCGGGTACATGGTCGCGACCTCCGGCGTCCAGGCCGCATCCGCACCGGCCTCGCGGAGGCGGCGGAGATCGCTCTCCACGTCGCGGGGGTAGCGGGCGAAATCCTCGTTCGGGCCGAACTGGGTCGGATTGACGAAGATGCTGACCACCGCCCGACCGATCCGGCGCGCCTCGGCGACCAGGGCGAGATGGCCCTCGTGCAGGGCGCCCATGGTCGGCACCAGGGCGACGCGCTCGCCCGCTTCGCGCCAGGCCGCGACCCGGGCCCGCATCTCGGCGAGGTCGCTGATGCGCTGCGAAGAGGAGGATGGCTGCGCGCTGCTCAAGGCTCGGGCTCCGGGCGGGGACGGCGCGCCGGTCTAATCCGCCCCCGCGCGGTGCGCCAGCCCGCCCGTTACGGGCAGTAGGGCAGCAGCGCGCGGCCGAACGGGTCGTCGATGCCGGGCGGCGGCGTCAGGCCGTAATAGCTCGGGCGCGACAGACCGTAGGCCGAGCCGACATAGCTCGGATCGTCGGGGGCGTTGGTGGGGATCGGCACGCGCCGCGGCACGCAGCCGATCGGGGCGGGCGGCGGCGGAGCCCGGCGCACGATCCGCTCGCTGTCGTCGCTGCGCGGGAAATAGCGCGGCGGGCTGGCAGGCACGGCGTAGCGCGGCGCGCCGAACCCGTCGCCGAGCAGGTCGGCGGCCCCTGCGGGCGCGGACACGATCAGCGCCGCCATCGCGGCCATGCACAGGCGCCGTCCCACCGCTGCGTTCATGCCCCTCTCCCGCCGGCAGGCAACCCTTGTCCCGGCTTGGTAAATCAGAGGTTAGCGCCGGCTCAGGTCAGCGGGGCCGTGCGGGCCTGGAGGGCGGTGACGAGGTCGGCCGGCCGCAACCGGATCTGCAGGCCGCGCCCGCCGCCGTTCACGTGGATCTCCTCCGCCGTATCGAGGGAGCCGGCATCGATCAGCGTCGGCACCGCGCGCTTCTGACCGAGGGGGCTGATGCCGCCGACATGGTAGCCGGTGAGCCGCTCGGCCTCGGGCGGCTTCAGCATCGCCGCGGACTTGCCCCCGAACGCCGCCGCGACGCGCTTCATGCTGACCTCGCGGTCCGACGCGACGAGGAGGCAGACCGGCTTGCCGTCGACCGCGGCCATCAGGGTCTTGAGCACCCGGTCCGGGCTGACGCCGAGGGCCTCGGCCGCCTGCAGGCCGATGCGCTGCGCGTCGGGATCGTAGGCATAGGCGTGGAGGCTGTAGGGGATCCCCGCCTTGTCGAGGGCGCGGGTGGCGGGCGTGGCCTTGGCCATCGATGTCTCGTCTCGCGGGTTCGGCGTGCAGGGTCGGGACCGGCGTTGCGGCGTCAGGCGGCGGCGAGGGCGACCACCAGCCGGCCGATCTCGGCATGGATCGCGTCGCGCACCGCGTCCGGCGCGTCGCTCCGCGTGATGTAGACCGCGGCGAGCAGCGGCGCACGTCCCGGGGGCCGGACGATCGCCACCACATTCGCCGTGCCGTTGGCGCCGGACCCGGTCTTGTCGCCGACCGACCAAGTGGGCGGAATCCCGGCGCGCAGCCGCTTCAGGCCGGTGCGGGCCTCCATCATCCAGCCGGCGAGACGGGCGCGGCTCTCCGGCGCCAGGGCCGGTCCGAGCAGGATGCGCTCCAGGGTCGCGAGCATCGCGGCCGGCGTGGTGGTGTCGCGCAGATCACCGGGGATCGCCGTGTTGAGCTCCGGCTCCCAACGGTCGAGGCGTGTGACCGGATCACCGATCCGGCGCAGCCAGGCGGTCAGGGCCTCGGGGCCGCCAAGGGCCTGGAGCACGAGGTTCGCCGCCGTGTTGTCGCTCCAGACCAGCGCGGCGGCGCAGGCCTCGCCCAGCGGCATCGGCCCCTCCCCGGCTTCGAGGCGGCGGCGCGCCACCGGGGCGTAGCTGTCGAGGTCGGCCGCCGTATAGGGCATCGCCCGCGCCAGCGTCTCCGTGCCCTGCTCGACCCGTGCCAGCAGGGCCGCGGCGGCCAGGACCTTGAAGGTGCTGCACAGGGGAAAGCGCTCGTCGGCGGCCAGGGCGAGGCTGCGCCCGCTGCCGGTATCGCGGATTGCGACGCCGAGGCGTCCGCCGAAGCCGTGGGCCAGCGCCACGAGCCGCGCCTGCGGATCCTCCGCGGCAGGGGCGCTGGCGGGCCAAGCGGCGGCCACGAGCCCCGCGCCGAGGCCCCGGCAGAGATGACGGCGCGTCGGGTCGGACATCGGGTCGGGATCCTCCTGCGCGGCCGGGCTTCGGTTTCGGCCGAAGGCCCGCGTCGTCCCAGCCAGGCCATCATGTCACCGCGCGCCGCGCTGTACAGGGCTCGCGTTTCGCAAGGCGCCAGCGGGCCGTGATAGAGCGCTCGCCGAGCCCGCCGGACGCGGATGGTGCAGGACCCTGACCCGTCCGGATGCCGCGCGGGCCGGGCTCGACGCGTCCCGGATTTGTGGATGGCAGGATGAACGACCACAGCACGATCTTCGCGCCGGCGAGCGGCTTCGGACGGGCGGCCGTCGCCGTGGTGCGGCTCAGCGGCCCGGCCTGCGCCGCGGCGCTCCTGGCGCTGGCCGGTCCCCTCCCCCCGCCGCGGCGGCTGTCGCTGCGCAGCCTGCGCGATCCGGTCGATGGCAGCGTGCTCGACAAGGCGCTGATCTGCTGGATGCCGGGGCCGAAGACCTTCAGCGGCGAGGACATGGCGGAGCTGCATCTCCATGGCGGCGCCGCCGTGCGGTCGGGCGTGCTCCGCGTCCTCTCGAGCCTGCCGGGCTGCCGGGCCGCCGAGGCCGGGGCCTTCACCCGCCGGGCGGTGCTCAACGGCCGCCTGGACCTGACGGAGGCGGAGGGGATCGCCGACCTGATCGAGGCCGAGACCGAGGCGCAGCGGCGTCAGGCTCTGCGCCAGCTCGATGGAGCCCTCGGCCGACAGGTGGAGGCATGGCGCGAGGCCGGCCTCACCTGCCTCGCGGCCGCAGAGGCGGCCCTCGACTTCGCCGACGAGGGCGATGTCGACGATGCGGCCCTCGATGCTGCCTTGCTCGGCCGTGTCGCCGGGCTGCGGACGGAGATCGCGGCGGCTCTGGCCGATGGGCGGCGCGGGGAGCGGCTCCGGGACGGCTTCACCGTGGTGCTGGCGGGCGCACCGAATGTCGGCAAATCGACCCTGCTGAACGCGCTCAGCCGCAGGGATGCGGCCATCGTCTCGGACCGGCCGGGAACGACCCGCGATGCGATCGAGGTGCGGCTCGATCTTGGCGGCTTGCCGGTCCTTCTGGTGGATACGGCGGGCCTGCGCGAGACGGCGGATGTGGTCGAGGCGGAGGGCATCGCCCGCACGCGGCAGCGCATCGCCCAGGCCGACCTCGTCCTGCTGCTGGCCGATACGGGAGAGGCGGAGGCATCGGGCTTTCCGGACGTGCCGGTCCTGCGCATCCGCACCAAGGTCGATCTCTCCGACACCGCGTCAGCCGGTTCGGAGGATGTGGGGATATCCGCGCGGACCGGTCGCGGTCTCGACGCCCTCCTCCGCCTCATCCAGGACCGGGCAGAATCGGCGCTCGGCAGCGGTGACGCCGTGGTCACGCGGGAGCGTCACCGAGCGGCGCTGGTGCGCTGCCTTGGGCATCTCGACCGCGTTCTCGCCGCGGCGGATGGCGCCCTGCCCGAAATGATCAGCGAGGATCTGCGGCTGGCTGTGCGGGCGCTCGGGGAGATCAGCGGTCGCGTCGGCGTCGAGGACGTTCTCGACCGCCTGTTCAGCAGCTTCTGCATCGGGAAATGAGGTCCTGTTTCACGTGAAACAGGGCACCTTCAGCCGCGGGTGAGGAACATGCCGGTCAGCAGGAAGGCGAAGGCCGCGAGGCCGAGGGCGCCTTCCTCCCGCGCAGTCCTGCCTGTGAAGTGGGCAAGCGCACCGCCCGCCACGCACAGGACTCCCAGACCGAGTGCCATCAGATGCATGAGCCGCTCTCCTGCAATAGTCCCAGGACGCTGACACGCTGCGGCTGGCCGGCGTGATGCGGTGCCGCGATATCGAGAGCCGGTTAAGCAAAATTAATGCCGCAGGCTCGGCAGTGGGCGCCCATCAGCGCGCCGCCCCGCGGGCATCACCGCGTTGCGCAGGGCGTCCGCAGGCACATGTCCGGATGCCCGCGTTGACGGCGCGACACGCGGGCGCGTAATCACGCGCATGCCCACGACCCCGTCCCACGCCTTCGATGTGATCGTCATCGGCGGTGGCCATGCCGGCGTCGAGGCCGCTGCGGCCGCGGCCCGCTTCGGCGCGCGCACCGCTCTGGTGACCCATGCCGCCGCCACCATCGGCGCCATGTCGTGCAATCCCGCCATCGGTGGCCTGGGCAAGGGTCATCTCGTGCGCGAGGTCGATGCCCTCGACGGCCTGATGGGCCGGGTGGCCGATGCCGCCGGCATCCAGTTCCGCCTGCTCAATCGGCGCAAGGGCCCGGCGGTGCGTGGTCCCCGCACACAGGCCGACCGCAAGCTCTACGCCGCCGCCATGCAGGCGGCGGTGGCCGAGACCGCCGGCCTCCAGGTGATCGAGGCATCCTGCGAGGACCTCCGCGTGGTGGATGGCCGCGTCGCCGGTGTCCGGCTCGGCGATGGGCGGGAGCTTCGCTGCGGTGCCGCCGTGCTGACCACCGGCACCTTCCTGCGTGGGCTCATCCATATCGGCCCTGTCCAGGTCCCGGCCGGCCGGGTCGGCGAGGCGCCCGCGATCGGACTCGCCCACACCCTGGACCGGCTCGGCTTCCGCCTCGGCCGGCTGAAGACCGGCACGCCGCCGCGCCTCGACGGCAGCACCATCGACTGGGCCGCCCTCGAGATGCAGGAGGCCGATGCCGACCCGGTCCCCTTCTCGACGCTGACCGAGCGGATCACCACGCCGCAGATCCGCTGCGGCATCACTCGCACGACCCAGGGCGTGCATGATCTGATCCGGGCGAACCTGCACCACTCGCCGATGTATTCCGGCGGCATCAGCAGCCGCGGGCCCCGCTACTGCCCCTCCATCGAGGACAAGGTGGTGCGCTTCGGCGACCGCGAGGGGCACCAGATCTTCCTGGAGCCGGAAGGGCTCGACGACCCGACCGTCTACCCGAACGGGATCTCCACCGCCCTTCCCGAGGCCGTGCAGCACGACCTCGTCGCGCTGATTCCCGGCTTGGCGCGGACACGCATCCTGCGACCCGGCTACGCGATCGAGTACGACTACGTCGATCCGCGTGAACTCGACACGGCGTTGCAGGCCAAGCGCCTGCCCGGCCTGTTCCTCGCCGGCCAGATCAACGGGACGACAGGCTACGAGGAGGCGGCGGCGCAAGGCCTCGTCGCCGGTCTCAATGCGGCGCGCTCCGCGGGCGGCCAGGAGACGGCGCGCTTCGACCGGGCCGAATCCTATCTCGGCGTGATGATCGACGATCTCGTCACCCACGGGGTGAGCGAGCCCTATCGCATGTTCACCTCGCGCTCGGAGTACCGGCTCAGCCTGCGCGTCGACAATGCCGATGAGCGGTTGACCCGGCGCGGCCTTGCCCTCGGCTGTGTCGGCGCGCGTCGGGCCACGCATTTCGCAGCCTCTCAGGCCGAGCTTGCCGCTGCGCGCGCACGGCTCGATGAGTTGAGCCTGACCCCGACTCAGGCGCGCGCCTACGGAATCGAGCTGAACCAGGACGGCATCCGTCGCAGCGCTTTTCAGCTCCTGTCCTATCCGGAACTCGACTGGGCGCGCCTCTCCGCCGTCTGGCCGGACTTGGCCGAGGTGTCGCCGCGTGTCGCCGAGCGCCTGCGCACGGATGCCACCTACGCCGTCTATCTCGACCGCCAGCAGGCCGACATCGCCTCCTTCCGGCGGGACGAGGCGGTGCGTCTGCCGGCCCATCTCGACTATGGCCGGATCAGCGGCCTCTCGAACGAGATGCGGCTGAAGCTGGAGGCGGTGCGGCCGGGCACGCTCGGGCAGGCGGCCCGCATCGAGGGCGTGACGCCCGCGGCGCTGACGTTGCTCGCGGCCCATGCCCGGCGCGATAGCCGCGTCGCAGTGAGCGCCTGATGGCCCGCGATCACGACCGCGACCGGGTGCTCGCGGAAGCCGGTGTTTCACGTGAAACCGCGGAGCGGCTCGACCTCTATGTCGAGCAGTTGCGGCGCTGGCAATCGGTCAAGAACCTCGTCGGACCGGCGACCCTCGCCGAGGTCTGGACGCGGCACGTCGCCGATGCTCTCCAACTCCTCACGCTCGCGCCCGATGCGACGCATTGGCTGGATCTTGGCTCCGGCGCGGGCATCCCGGGATTGATCCTGGCGATCGCCGGCGGCCCGGACATGAGCGTGGATCTCGTCGAGAGCAACGCGCGTAAGTGCGCCTTCCTGTCGGAGGCTGCGCGCCTGACGGGGGCGAAGGCTCGCATCCATAACGCCCGCATCGAGACGGTGATCGACCGCTTCCAAGGGGTCGAGATCGTCTGCGCGCGCGCACTGGCGCCCCTCGATCAGCTCCTCGCCTGGACGGAGCCGCTGTTGAAAACCGGCACCACTGGACTGTTTCCGAAGGGTCGCGACGTCGATGCGGAATTGACCCAGGCCGCCACCCGTTGGACAGTCTCGTACGACCTCGTTCCGAGCCGAACCGAGTCGGCGGCCCGGATCGTCCGCGTCACCGCCCTCGCGCCCGAAAATTCATGACAAGCGACGCCCCTCCCCCGCCGGTCGAACCGGCGCCGTCAGCCGTGACCAAGCGGCCGTTGCGGATCCTCGCGTTGGCCAATCAGAAGGGTGGCGTCGGCAAGACGACCACCGCGATCAATCTCGGCACCGCGCTCGCCGCCATCGGCGAGCAAGTGCTGGTGATCGACCTCGACCCCCAGGGCAACGCCTCGACGGGCCTCGGCATCGACCGGCGCCAGCGCCACGTCTCGACCTACGAGGTGATGGCCGGCGAGGCGCGCCTCGCCCAGGCCGTGATCCCCACGGCGGTGCCGCGCCTCTCGATCGCCCCCTCGACCATGGATCTGCTCGGCCTCGAACTGGAGATGGCGTCGAGCCCCGACCGGGCCCACCGCCTGCGCAACGTTCTCAAGGATGTCACCACCGCGCCCGAGACCGCGGGGATCACCTACGTCCTGATCGACTGCCCGCCCTCGCTCAACCTCCTCACCATCAACGCGCTGGCCGCCTCCGATGCGGTGCTGGTGCCGCTGCAATGCGAGTTCTTCGCCCTCGAAGGCTTGAGCCAGCTCCTGCGCACGGTCGAGCAGGTGCGCAGTGCCCTCAATCCGCGCCTGACGATCCAGGGCATCGTGCTGACGATGTTCGATCCGCGCAACAACCTGTCGAATCAGGTCGTGGCGGATGTGCGCAGCTTCATGGGCGAGAAGGTCTACGAGACCATGATCCCGCGCAACGTACGGATCTCCGAGGCGCCCTCGCACGGTAAGCCGGCGCTGCTCTACGATCTGAAATGCGCCGGCAGTCAGGCCTATCTCAGGCTCGCCTCCGAGGTGATCCGCCGCGAGGGGCGTGTCCCGGAAGCGGCCTGATCGGTCATCCGGGTGGGAAACAGGGTTCGAGACGTGTTGCGTAGCAAGGTGGACGGTATGGCGGATGAGGCACCACGGCCTCGGCTGGGGCGCGGGCTCGCAGCCCTGATCGGCGATTTCGGGGATGCCGCGCCCGCGGGCGACAAGGCGCCCGCGCCGCAGCGCAAGGTGGCGGTGGAGTTCCTGCGCCCCAACCCGCGCAACCCGCGCCGCCGCTTCGTCGAGACCGATCTCGAGGAGCTCACGGCCTCGATCAAGGCCCGCGGCCTGATCCAGCCGATCGTGGCACGTCCCCTCCCCGACGTGCCGGGCGCCTTCGAGATCGTGGCGGGCGAGCGCCGCTGGCGGGCCGCCCAACGGGCCGGGCTCGACGAAGTGCCGGTGGTGGTGGTCGAGATCGACGACCGCGCCTCTCTCGAATTCGCGATCCTCGAGAACGTCCAGCGCACCGACCTCAACGCCATCGAGGAAGCCGCCGGCTACGAGCGGCTGATGAGCGAGTTCGCCTATACCCAGCGCGAGCTGGCCGAGATCCTGGGCAAGAGCCGCAGCCATCTCGCCAATACCCTGCGCCTGCTCAACCTGCCCCCCGCCGTGCAGGACCGGGTGATCGCAGGCGAGATCACGGCCGGCCATGCCCGGGCGCTGCTCGCCGTGCGCGACCCCGAGGCCGTCGGGCGCCGCATCGTGGAGGAGGGGCTGTCGGTCCGGGAGGTCGAGGCCTTGGCCGCCGCCGAGGTTCCGGAGACCGAGGGCCCCCGCCCCGGCCGCCCTCGGAGCAGCGCCGAGCGGAGCGAGGAGACGCGCAGCCTGGAGCGCCGGATGGCCCGCGCCCTTGGCGTCGGCGTCAGCCTCAAGGCGAAGAACCCGAACGAGGGCGAGATCCGCATCCGCTACCAGACGGCCCAGGAGCTTGACGACCTGTGCCGACGCTTCCGCGTCTCGGACGAAGAGTTCGACAACGGCTGATCCCGGGCTCCGCCCGGACCCGCGAGAGGGATGATCCCTCTCGACACCCCGGTCTCAGGCTCCGCGCCGCGCGGCCTCCGCAGCGATGCGCAGGAGTGCGGCCGAGGCATGGGCATGGGCGAGGCTCGGCTCGGCGCGGCGGCAGGCCAGCACCGCCTCCTGAAGGATCTGCACCGCCTGGCGCAGGGCCGCCGGGCTCCAGCGGGCGAGCTGCGCCTCGACGCTGCTCTTGCGCCGGAAATGCAGGCCGCGCCAACTCGCCACCAGCAGGCTCGGGCTCTTATCCGGCCCCTCCAGCCGGCTGGTCAGCAATTGCAGGGCGTGGCGTAGGGCGGAGCCCAGCATCATCGAGGGGTCCAGCCCCTCGTGCCGGAAGCGGCGATAGTCGCGCTCCACCTCCCCCGCCCGTCCGGCGAACGCGGCGTCGATCAGCGTGGTGAGCACGCTCGGCGCCACGTCGCTCACCACGGCCTCCACGTCGTCGAGGCCGACACTGCCGCGATCCTTCGCGTAGAGGGCGAGCTTCTCGATCTCCGAGAGGCTGGCGCGCCGATCGCCGCCCAGGCTCTGGCTCAGCATCTCGCGGGCCTCGCGCGCGATGCGCAGGCCGTGTTCCTGCAGCGTCCGGTCGATCAGCTCGCCGAGCGCCCGCTCGTCATCCGGGTAGCAGGGAATGGCGAGCGCCTTGGGCGAGCGCTCGCACAGGGTGCGCAGGGGCGCCGATTTCGCGAGGTCGCCCGCCTCCACCACGATGCGCGTGCCCGAGACCTCGGCCTTCAGCACCGCCTCGACGGCGGGCGCGTAGTTACGGCTGCCGGGACGGACCCAGATCGCGCGCTTGTCCCCGAACAGGCCGACCGTACCCGCCTCGTCCACCAGCCGTCCGGGATCGCCGGCCAAGGCGTCGCCGTCGATCTTCGCCAGCGCGAACGGGTCGCCCGGATCCGTGACGAAACTCTCGGCAAGCCGTTTGGCCCGTTCCGTGACGAGCCCGGTATCGGGCCCATAAACGAGGATCACCGGGATGCGGGGGTCGGGGCCGCGGCGGATCAGGCCTTCCGCTTCGTGCGCCTTGACCGCCGTCACGCGCCCTGCCCTACGGCCGCGCCACGAGGACCGAGGCGATGCGGGTCTTGATCTGCTCGGACAGAACCTTGGCGAGGCGGATCTCGGCGTCGCGCGCCGCCCGCTGGCTGGCGAAGCGCTGCACCGAGCGGTCATAGGTCGCCGTCGAGGTCGCGACCCCCTCGGTGATCACCTTGGTTCCGTCGAGGTTCTCCAGGCTGTAGCGGATGGTGCCGACGAGGGTGCCGGCCTCGGCGCGGCCGGTCTGCGTCGAGACGATCGGCGTCTGCACCACCTCGCTGCCCTGCAGCTTCAGGCGGTAGCGCTTCGGCGCGGGCTGGCCGGAGCCGTCGAGATCGAAGATCAGCTCGCTGCGCAGGTAATGCCCGAGCCGCTCCTGACCCTGGGCGGTGTTGACGTCGTCGACCTGGATCGAGGCGAGCAGGGCGGCCATCGATTCGCCCGAGGCGGTCGGCCCGTAGAGGGGCCGGAAACAGGCCGACAGGCCGAGCGCCAGAGCGGCGACGCCGGCAAGCCTGCCCGCGGCCCGGAGACCGTATCCTGCCCGCTGCCTCATCCGTGCCTGTCCCAGACGCATCCCGATCCGCTCTTTACGCGCGCGGCGATGCCCGCGCCATCAGCATGAGGCACAGGGGTTACGATTTCTCTGCGGCAGGAGCGTGGTGAAGGGCAGGGTGATCCGCCGTGGATAACCCCCTCCCCTACCACCGGTAGATCAGGCTGCCGATCACCGTCGCGGGTGCGCCGCGATAGCAGAAGCCGGCCTGGCAGTTGGTGTAGTCCCGGTCGAAGATGTTGAAGGCGTTCACCTGGGCGCGGAAGCCTTTGTACTTCGGGTCGAGGGCCGCGAAATCGTAGGCGATCAGGGCGTCGAACAGGGTCACGGTGGGATTGCGGACCGTGTTCTCATCGTCGGCGAAGCTCGGGCCCGCGTAGCGCACGCCGCCGCCGATGGTCAGACCGGCGAGCGGGGAGGAGGGCGGGAACAGGTAGGTCGCGAAGGCCTTGAAGCTGTCGCCCGGGATGCCGGAGAGCGCGTTGCCGTCGATCGGCTGGCCGGTCACCAGCGAGGTCTGGCGGGTGAAGCGGAAGTCGAGATGGGTGTAGGCCAGCGTCAGGTTGGTGCCGGGCGCGAGATTGGCGATCAGCTCGGCCTCGAAGCCCGTCGAGCGCACCGAGCCGGTGGCGACCTGATTGGCGATGTTGTTCGGGTCCTGGCGCAGGATGCTGGTCTGGCGGATGTCGAAGCCGGCAAACGCGGCGGTGATGTTGGTGCCGGGGATCGCGTATTTCACGCCGGCCTCGATCTGCTCGCCGGTCGCGGGCTTGAAGGCCCGCCCGTTCACGTCGGCGCCGACCTGGGGCGTGAAGGTGGTGGCGTAGCTCGCATAGGGCACCATGCCGGGCGCCAGGGTGTAGTTCAGGCCGACGCGGCCGGTGAAGGCGCTGTCGTTCTGCGTCGTCGGCGTGCCGAGCGCGCCCGGCGTACCGCTCGCCGACCGCTGCGAGACCCAGTCCTGCCGCCCGGTGAGCGTGAGCACGAAGCGGTCGAATTTCGCCTGCTCCTGCAGGTAGAGACCGAGCTGGTCCTGGGACTGATCGACCGCCAGCGACAGGGCCGGCTTCGGGATGAACTGTCGGCCGTAATTGAGGGTCGCGATGTCGAGGTCAGGCGCCGTGCCGAAGCCGCCGAGCCGCTTCCAGTCGTAGTGCTGGTAGTCGAGACCGCCGAGCAGGGTGTGCGCCACCGGGCCGGTGACGACGTGGCCCTCGAGCTGGTTGTCGATGGCGACCGAATTCAGGTCCTCGATGAACAGGCCGGTGGAGCGCTGCGCCCGCAGGCCGGTGACCCCATCGATCTGCACATAGGGGAAATCGCCGTTGACGCCGTAGTAGCGGAAGTTCTGGCGGAAGATCAGGTCCGGGGTGAATTTGTGCTCGAAGGCGTAGCCGACGCGGTACTGCTGCTGCGTGAAGGCGTTGAAGGCGCCATCGCCCTGATACAGGCGCGACACCACGAAGCCGGGGAAGTTGTAGAACGCCGAGGTACCGAGCAGCTTCGAGCGCTGGAATTCGGTGAGCAGGGTGAAGCTGGTATCGGCCGAGGGCCTCCAGGTGAAGGCGGGCGCGATGTTGACGCGGTCGTCCGTGGCGCCGGGCAGGAAGGTGTCGGACTGGCGCACGATGCCGGTGAGCCGGTAGGCCATCGTGCCGTCCGAGCCCTCGACCGGCCCCCCGAGGTCGAAATTGCCCTGGTAGCGGTCGTAGTTGCCCGCCTGGAGCCAGATTTCACCGAACTGGGCGAAGACCGGCCGCTTCGTGGTCACGTCGACGATGCCGCCCGGCGAGCCGAGGCCGTAGAGGCCCGAGGCCGGCCCGCGCAGGATGGTCAGCGCCTCCGTGCCGTAGGGCTCGATGCGGGGCACCGCGAGGCCGACAGCGGATTGCCGCAGGCCGTCCCGGAACACCCCGTCATAGGTCGCCGAGAAGCCCCGGATGTAGAAGGCATCGAAGCGCGGATCGAAGCCGAACACGTCCGTCGAGGTGCCGGGCGCGTAGGCCAGCGCCTGGTTGAGATCCTGCACGTTGCGGTCGTTGAGCTGCTCGCGCGTGACCACCGTGACCGACTGCGGCGTCTCGATCAGCGGCGTGTTGGTCTTGGTCGCGGTCGGACTGGCCTTGGCCGTGTAGCCGACCACGCCGCTCGGACCGCCACCGCCGCCGCTCGTCGCCGCGCTGTCTCCGCCGATCGCGCCACCCCCGCCGCTCGCTCCGGCGGCAGGCGCGGCCGGGCGCGTCGCCTCCACCGAGATCTGGTCGAGCTGGACGTTCGCCTGCTGGGCGAGAGCCGGCCCTGTGGCCATGAGCGAGGCGAAGGCGGTGAGGCGGACGGTGATCGACATGGGGTTCCCGGGCTCGCGCGGAGCCCAAGGGATGACCGGTCATGCCGGCGTGATCAACCCGAAAATGTGTTATGAATCATACACTTAGAAGGGTTCAAAATTGCAGCGCCGGCTCCTTCAGGGCGTTGCTCTCGCGAGTGCAGAGGGCCGCCTCGGGGGGCGGCCCCTTGCCGTCGAGCACCTTGGCAAGCTCGGCCCTGGCCTTGTCCATGTCGGCCCGGAACCCGGCATCGCCCATCAGCGCCGCGAAGATCGCCGAGCCGTTGGTGCGCCCAGCGGCGACGTCGGTCAGCCAATGCACGCCGCAGATGATGCGGCTCTCGCCATAGGCCCGGCCGCGGGCGAGGATCACGGTGGCCTTCTCCGGCACCAGGGCGGCCATCATCAGCGCGTAGGCCCAGCCCTGCGTCGCATGGCCGGACGGGTAGCTGAAGCTGTCGGCGAGCTGCTGGGTCCGCTGCACGCAGATCGGCGCCTCGTTGCCGACGAAGGGACGCAGGCGCCGGTAATGCAGCTTGGGCCCGCGCGTCGCGCGGGCGATGTCGAGGCGGGCCCGGTCGAACAGGGTGATCACCGCCGGCACGCGGGTCTGGTCGATCCGGGTGCCGAGCACGCAGGCATAGGTGTCGAGGATCGCCGCCGCGCCCTCGGCCACATCGCTGGAGGCCAGCTCCCAGCGCGCGCTGCCGCGTAGCGCCCGGGTATTGGTGAAGGCGGCCCGGTCCGCGTTGTCGAGGGGGGAGTGGCTGGCGGGCGGCGGCGACAGGATCTGCACCGTATCCGGCGCGGCGGCCTCGCTCAGATAGGGCTTCACCGCGGGTTTGCCGGGCTTCAGCGTGTCTGCCCCGACGGAGGGCGCTGCGGTCTCGGGCGGAGCCGCGGGCTTGGGCTGGATCGCCTGGGCCAGGGCCGGGGCAGCGCCGAGCACCGTCACGGTCAGCAGCGCGGACAGGAGAGGCAGGCGGGGCATCGGACTCCGAAGGGGCTCACGATCCTGTGATTCGAATGAGAATAGGTCTCGTTCTGCGACGCGCCTATGGCGGCACGCGCTGGAGCGGCCTGTTCCAGCGAATTCCTGATACAAAGCGACCCGATTTTCGCGCGCAAGCCCCAATGCGGAGATCCCAAGGGGTCACCCCTTTGGCGGGGTGCCGGGGCTGAGCCCTGGCCCTCTTCCCGGGCTCCGCCCGGACCTGCCAAAGGCCTGAGGCCTTTGGAAACCCGATCTCAGCCGGTCCGGATCGCGGCGGCGACGGAGGCCGGGTACTCCTCGTGCGGGCTGAGCGCGCCCGGGATCGGCGTGATCCGGACATGCCCGCTCGCCGCGAGAGCGTCCATCTCAGCGCCCGAACGGCGCGGCGCACGCTCCGGCCGCAGCACCTGGATCGGCGGCAGGCCGTCCCCGAACAGGGCGAGGAAGTCGTCCCGCGTCTCGACCGTGTCCAGGCCGCCGGTGACGAAGGCGGCGGTCCCGAAGCGGCCGTTCCGGTGCCGGGTGATCGCGTGCTTCATCCGCACCAGATCGGGCGTGACGCGCTCAGGCTCGGCATAGACATGGGCGCGCATCATCCGGCCGATGATCGGCGGGCTGATATTGATCCGGTAGAGCGCCTCGCCGACGAGCGGCGCCTCGACGGCCCGGCGGATGCGCCCGAAGAGCGGCCTGCGCTCCGGCCCCATCGCGGTGGGCAGGGGCCCGCGCCAAGTCGGCGCGACTAGGACGAGGCGGGAGAAGGCGCTCGGACACCGCCGGGCCGCCGCGACGAGATAGCCCGCCGCGTGGCCGGCGCCGATGCCCAGCGCGTAGGGGCCGGGCAGCCGCGCCAGCAGGGCGTCGAGGAAGCCGTGCAGGGTCTGCGGAGCGAGGGGCAGCCGCGGACGCGTGCGGTCGCCGAAGCCGGGCCAGTCAGGCACGAGGCAGCGGTGGTCGCCGCCGAGTTCCTCGGCGAGGCCGTGCATCTCGGCCCGCGCCGAGATGGTCGAGAGCGCCGGCAGCAGGAGGGCCGGCGCCCCGTGGCCGATCACGTCGATCGGGGTCGGGCAGGGGAAGGCGCCGACCGTGAGGTCGAGGTTGCGCGTCTCCTGCCGCAGGGCCGCCATCGGACCGCTCGCCGGGCTCAGTCTCGGAGCAGCTCGTTGATGCCGGTCTTGGCGCGCGTGCCGGCATCGACGCGCTTCACGATGACCGCGCAGTAGAGGTTCGGGCCGGGCGTCCCGTCCGGCAGCGGCTTGCCGGGCATCGTCCCTGAGACCACCACGGAGTAGGGCGGCACGCGGCCGTAGAAGACCTCGCCGGTGGCGCGGTCGACGATGCGGGTCGAGGCGCCGAGATAGACGCCCATCGAGAGCACGCTGCCCTCGCCGACGATCACGCCCTCGGCCACCTCGGCGCGGGCACCGATGAAGCAATTGTCCTCGATCACCACCGGGTTGGCCTGCAGCGGCTCCAGCACGCCGCCGATGCCGGCGCCGCCGGAGATGTGGCAGTTCCTGCCGATCTGCGCGCAGGAGCCGACCGTCGCCCAGGTGTCGACCATGGTCGCCTCGCCGACATAGGCGCCGAGATTGACGAAGGAGGGCATCAGCACCGCGCCCGGCGCGATGAAGGCGCTGCGGCGCACGACGGCGCCCGGCACCGCACGGAAGCCCGCGGCGCGGAAGCGCTCGGCATCCCAGCCGTCGAACTTCGAGGGCACCTTGTCCCACCAGGAGGCGCCGCCGGGGGCGCCCGCGATCAGGTCCATGTCGGTGAGGCGGAAGGAGAGCAGCACCGCCTTCTTCAGCCACTGGTTGACCTGCCAGTCGCTCCCGGACTTCTCGGCGACGCGGGCCTTGCCGGAATCGAGCAGGTTCAGCGCCGTCTCCACCGCGTCGCGCACGGGACCGCGCGTGCTGGCGTCGATGGTGGCGCGCTCCTCCCAGGCGTTCTCGATGGTGCGCGCGAGATCGGCGTGGGCTTCAGCCTCGGACATGGCTCTTCCGGCTCGAATAGGGGCAATGGGAAGGCCCGTGCTTACAGAGGCGCGCCTGCCCTGTCACCCTGATCGCGCGGCGTGGCCCGCGCAGGCGGCATCAGGGGCCGGAAAACTGCGCCTCGAGCCGGGCGAGATCCGCCGACAGCGCCGCCAGATCCTCGGCCAGGGCGTCGTGGATCGCCGTTGCGGCCGCGGGGAACTCCGCCATCAGCCGGCGCACGAGGATCGGCGTCACGCGCATCACGTCGGCGGCCTCGGCCGCGCGGGCCTCGCAGGGGCGCTCGCCGCCCGTGAAGAGGGCGAGCTGCCCGATCAGCGCCGAGCGGCCGGCCGTCACCGGCTCGGCCCCGCCGGCCCGCGGCGTCAGCCGGAGCGTGCCGGCCATCACCACGAAGGCGCCGTCCGCCGGATCGCCCGGACGGAACAGCACCTCGTCCGCCGCGAGCATGCGCCGCTCCGAGGCGAAGGTGATCAGGCGCAGGGCGTCCGGCCCGAAGAAGCGGAACAGCGGCGCGGCAGCGAGAATCGCGATGTCGTCGTCGAGTCCCAACGCGCGCGGCTCCGGGTTGCATGGCAGGCAATCCGGTGAGCTTTAGCGGAACCGTATCCGCCGCACGAGAGGGCAGGGCGGGGAAGACGCGGCGACCGGGTCGGGATCAGGGCAGGAGCTTGTAGCCGCCGCCCTCCGTCACCAGGATCGCGGCGGTGGCCGGGTTCGGCTCGATCTTCTGGCGCAGCCGGTAGATATGGGTCTCCAGCGTGTGCGTGGTGACATGGGCGTTGTAGCCCCAGACCTCGGCGAGCAGGGTGTCCCGCCCCACCACCTCGCGCCCGGCGCGGTAGAGGAAGCGCAGGATCGCGGTCTCCTTCTCGGTGAGCTTCAGCTTCGAGCCGCGCTCGCCGATGAGGAGCTTCGCCCCGGGCCGGAAGGTGTAGGGGCCGATCTGGAAGACGGCGTCCTCCGAGGCCTCGTGGCTGCGCAGATGCGCCCGGATGCGGGCGAGCAGGATGGCGAACTTGAACGGCTTGGTGACGTAGTCGTTCGCCCCAGCCTCCAGCCCCTCGACGGTATCCTCTTCGGAATCCTGCGCGGTGAGCATGATGACCGGGCCGCGATAGCCGTTGCGGCGCATCAGGCGCACCGCCTCGCGCCCGTCCATGTCGGGCAGGCCGACATCCATCACCGCGAGGTCGATCCGATCCTCCGCCACCGTGGCGACCGCCGCCTCGGCGGTCGCGGCGCCGACCACGGTGAACTCGTCGTAGGCGTCGAACTGCTCGGTCAAGGTCTCGCGCAGGATCGCGTCGTCGTCGCAGATCAGGAGGCGGTAGGCATTCATCGTCCGGTCACTCTCGGGGGACGCAACGGGCCGGGCCGAGGAGGACCGACGCGGCATCCCGACGGGAACCGGGACAGCGGACGGAAGGCAACCCCCCAGCACCGGACAATCTTGGTCCGGGCATATGCATCAGAATAATGCGGTTTTCTCGCCAGGGAATTGCCTTGCGCGCAATTCGTCCATTTTTTTGCTTTTCGCTAGGCCCGGCTCTACGAGCCGCCCCGAAGGCTCCGGCCTGAAACCGCCCGATCGAGAGCTCGATGAGACCCGTCGCGAAGGCCGCCCGACCCGTCCGGACCACGCTCGTCAGCCTGCGCGTCCGTCCCCAGGTCGGCGACCGGCGGCGCGGCCAGCTCCTCGTGCCCGGCACCGTCATCCCCTGCGCCCTGGGCGCCGGCGGGATCGTGCGGGCGAAGCGGGAGGGCGATGGCGGCTCGCCGCGCGGCCGGCTGCGCCTGCTCGGGGGGGCCTTCCGGCTCGATCGGCTCGGGCGGCGTCCCCTCACCGGCCTCACCTTACGCCCGACCCGGCCGTCCGACGGCTGGTGCGACGACCCGCGCGACCCGCGCTACAACAGGCCGATCCGCCTGCCCGCGCCCGGTATCAGCGCCGAGCGGATGTGGCGCGAGGACGGCCTCTACGACGTGGTGCTCGATCTCGGCCATAACCGCGGCCCGATCCGGCCGGGGCGGGGCTCGGCGATCTTCCTGCACGTGGCGCGGCCCGGGTTTAAGCCTACCGAAGGTTGTGTCGCTCTCCGGCTTCCCGATCTTTTACGCCTCCTGCGTCGGATTGGCCCGCAGACGCACCTCCTGATACCTTGACCGTACGGCCTCCACGTTCAATCAGAAGCTGCGTTTCCGACGGCACTCCGGCAAACGGCCGCACGGCCCGTCACCGGGTGTGACGCATTCTGATAGAGGTATCCCAGGGGACGCCCGCCGACGGCGCCATGGCACGAGGGCGAACGCTCGGCGACCGGGCGTTTCGTGTCCCCATCCGCGGACGCTTGCACGAGGAGAGCACGCCCGATGTCCCCACGCCCACGGCCGGTCGCCAGGGACGCGCACGAGCCCGGCACGGCGGCCTCACCCTGCCATTGTCTCACCGTCCGCCAGGCGGCGCGGCATGTCACGCAGCTCTACGACCGTCATCTCGCCGCGGTCGGCCTGCGCTCGACCCAGTACGCCGTGCTCGCGGTGCTCGACCGGAACAGCCCGCTCGCGGTGAACGAATTGGCGCAGCAGCTGGTGATGGACCGGACGGCCACGGGGCGGGCCCTGCGCCCTCTGGAACGCGAGGGCCTCGTGCATATCGGCGCGGGCCGCGATGCCCGCACGCGAGCCCTGAGCCTCACGCCCGCCGGGCTGAAGCGCCTCGACGCGGCCCGGGCCCCATGGAGCCGCGCCCAGGCCGCCTTCGAGGCGCAGTACGGCACCGCGGAGGCCGATGCGCTGCGCCTGTCGCTCGCCCGGGTGGTCGGGAGGGGCTGACCGCGCCCGTTCCGGATCAGGCCTTGCGGGCGCGGGCCCCAAAGATCGCCGTGCCGACCCGGACATGGGTGGCGCCGAGCTGGATCGCGGCCGGGTAGTCGGCGCTCATGCCCATCGAGAGGATCGGCAGGTTGTGCCGTTCGGCGATCCGCGCCAGCAGGGCGAAATGGGCGGAGGGCGGGTCCTCCACCGGGGGCACGCACATCAGGCCCTGGATCGCGAGCCCGTGCGTGTCCCGGCACTCGGCCAGCAGCGCATCGACCTGATCGGGCGCCACGCCGCCCTTCTGCGGCTCGTCGCCCGTGTTGACCTGGATCAGGAGCTTGGGCGTCCGGCCCGTGCGCGCGATCTCCTTGGCGAGCGCCGCGGCGAGGGAGAGCCGGTCGAGGGAGTGGATCACGTCGAACAGGTCCACCGCCTCGCGGGCCTTGTTCGACTGGAGCGGGCCGACGAGGTGCAGCTCCACATCCGGGTAGCGCGCCTTCAGCGCGGGCCACTTCGCCTTCGATTCCTGCACGTAGTTCTCGCCGAACAGGCGCTGCCCGGCCTCGAGCGCCGGCAGGATGGCCTCGGCCGGCACCGTCTTCGACACCGCCACGAGATGGACGCCCGCCGGATCGCGACCGCAATCCTCGGCGGCCTGTCCGATGCCGGCCCGCACCTCCGCGAGACCCGCCGCGACGTCGGCCTCGCCGACCGGGGGACGCGCAGCGGGGGAGGGGGCGGTCTCGCGCATGCCGGCCTCTCGCGTGGCGCTGTTGGCTCTATCGGTCTCGGGCGTATCGGTGTCGGGCGTGGCCATGGTCATGTCCGGCTGTCGGGGCTGGCGAGGGACCTACCAGCCCGAACGCCGACCGCAAGCGCTCCGCTCCCGCAGGGCGGTCCTGCAGCCTCCGCGTTGACCGCATCGGCCGTGAATATGCTAGTGCCGCCCGAGACCCAGCGCGTCCCGGGCCCCGAGACGCCCGCGCGCGCCCGATCCCAGCGCCTCGATCCGAGCCATGACGAATTCGAACCCGACCGCGCCCGAGCGCTACAACGCCAAGGATGCCGAGCCGCGCTGGCAGGAGGCCTGGGCGCAGGCAAAGATCTTCGAGACGCCGAACGACGATCCCCGCCCGAAATACTACGTGCTGGAGATGTTCCCCTATCCGTCGGGGCGCATCCATATGGGCCATGTGCGCAACTACGCGATGGGCGACGTGGTGGCCCGCTACAAGCGGGCCAAGGGCTTCAACGTGCTGCACCCGATGGGCTGGGACGCCTTCGGCCTGCCGGCCGAGAACGCCGCCATGGAGCGCAAGGTCAACCCGCGCGACTGGACTTACGCCAACATCGGGACCATGCGCGGCCAGTTGCAGAGCATGGGCCTGTCGCTCGACTGGAGCCGCGAGATCGCGACCTGCGATCCGGCCTATTACAAGCACCAGCAGCGCATGTTCCTGGACTTCCTGGAGAAGGGTCTCGTCACGCGCCGCACGGCCAAGGTGAACTGGGACCCGGTCGATCACACCGTGCTCGCCAACGAGCAGGTGATCGATGGGCGCGGCTGGCGCTCGGGCGCGCTCGTCGAGAGCCGCGAACTGACCCAGTGGTTCTTCAAGATCACGGATTTCGCCGAGGAGCTGCTCGGGGCGCTCGACGGCCTGGAACGCTGGCCGGAGAAGGTCCGGCTGATGCAGAAGAACTGGATCGGCAAGTCGGAAGGGCTTGAGGTCCGCTTCGCGCTCACCCGCGCCGTCCATGAACAGACCGAGGTCAAGGTCTATACGACGCGGCCCGACACCCTGTTCGGCGCGAAGTTCCTGGCCATCGCCGCCGACCATCCGCTCGCCTCCGCTCTGGCGGCGGGCAACCCGGCACTGCAGACCTTCATCGAGGAGTGCCGCCGCATCGGCACCGCCCAGGAGGCGATCGACACGGCCGAGAAACTCGGGTTCGAGACCGGGCTGAAGGTCCGCCACCCCCTCGACCCGGCCTGGGAGCTGCCGGTCTATGTCGCGAACTTCGTGCTGATGGAGTACGGCACCGGCGCCGTGTTCGGCTGCCCGGCCCACGACCAGCGCGACCTCGACTTCGCCAACAAGTACGGCCTCGGCAACACGCCGGTGGTCTGCCCGGAAGGGCAGGAGGCGGCGAGCTTCGTCATCACCGACACCGCCTATGACGGCGATGGGCGGATGATCAATTCGCGCTTCCTCGACGGGATGAGCGCGCATGAGGCCTTCGAGGCGGTGGCGAACCGGCTTGAGGCGGAGGTGCTCACCGGCAAGCCCGTCGCGGCGCGCAAGGTGCAGTTCCGCCTGCGCGACTGGGGCGTGTCGCGACAGCGCTACTGGGGCTGCCCGATCCCGATCATCCACTGCGAGTCCTGCGGTCCGGTGCCGGTGCCCGTGGCGGACCTGCCGGTGAAGCTGCCCGAGACGGTCTCCTTCGACCAGCCCGGCAACCCGCTCGAGCGCGATCACGCTTGGCGCAACGTGCCCTGCCCGAAATGCGGGGCTGCGGCGCGGCGCGAGACCGACACCATGGACACCTTCGTGGATTCGTCCTGGTACTTCGCCCGCTTCACCGCGCCCTGGCTCACGGACGCGCCGACCGAGCGCAAGGCGGTCGATCACTGGCTCGCGGTCGATCAATATATCGGTGGCATCGAGCACGCGATCCTGCACCTGCTCTATGCCCGCTTCTTCACCCGGGCGATGCGCGAGACCGGCTGGTCGGGCGTGGCCGAGCCCTTCGCCGGCCTGTTCACGCAGGGCATGGTCGTCCACGAGACCTACAAGGACGAAGGCGGCGCCTGGGTGCCGCCCGCCGAGATCCGCTTCGAGAGCGAGGCCGGCGAGCGCAAGGCGTTCCACGTGAAAACCGCGGCGCCCATCGCCATCGGCGCCATCGAGAAGATGTCGAAGTCGAAGAAGAACGTGGTCGACCCCGACGACATCATCGCGAGCTACGGCGCCGATACCGCGCGCTGGTTCATGCTCTCCGACTCGCCGCCCGAGCGCGACGTGATCTGGACGGAGGAGGGCGTGCAGGGCGCCGCCCGCTTCGTGCAGCGCGTCTGGCGCCTCGTGAACGCGGCGACCCAGGCTGCGGGCGACGGCGCCGCCGACCTCGCCTTGCGCAAGGCTGCACACCGGGCACTGGCGGGTGTCGGGGAGGATGTGGAGCGCCTGCGCTTCAACCGCTGTGTCGCCCAGGTCTACACCCTGGCCAACGCCCTGGACGAGGCGTTGCGCGGCGGCGCCGTCTCACCCGCGGCCGCGCAGGAGGCGGCCGGCATCCTCGTCCAGCTCATCGCACCGATGATGCCGCATCTCGCCGAGGAATGCTGGCAGGCGCTCGGCCGTCCCGGCCTCGTCGCGCAGGCGCCCTGGCCTCAGGTCGAGGCGGCGCTGCTCGTCGAGGACGAGATCACCCTGCCGGTCCAGATCAACGGCAAGAAGCGCGCGGACGTGACCGTGCCGCGCGATGCGGACGCCAAGGCGGTGGAGGCCGCGACCCTGGCCCTCGAGGCCGTGCAGAAGGTTCTCGAAGGCAAGGCACCGCGGAAGGTCATCGTGGTGCCGGGCCGGATCGTGAATCTGGTGGTGTGAACCCGCGTTGCACCGACCGGACGCCTTCGGCCCCGGACGGTGCGCGTGGCGGACGGGTTCAGGAGGCCCGGCGCGGCGTCAGGCTGTGCTGGGCGAAGAAGTCGAGCATCGCCCGCGAGGCGTTGGGCCCGCGCGCATCCGTGTAGCTGCCGCGCGGATCGCCGCCGGACCAGGCATGGCCGGCGCCGCGCACGCGCCAATCCTCGACCAGCACTCGGCCCGCGCCATCGGTGTAGCGCGTGCGCGTGAAGGGATGGCCGGCATCCTCGAAGCGCTCGCGGGTGACGGCGAGGCCGCCCGTGCCCGCCTGGGCGAGGACCTGATCGGCGTTGCGCACGCTGACGGTGCCGTCCTCGTCGCCGTGAAAGACGATGGTCGGCACGCGCAGCCCCGAGACGGGAGCGCCGAAGCCCGATGGATCACCTGAGCCGGGCGCGCCCACCTGCATCGCCATCAGGGCGGAGGACACGTCGCGGGCGCAGCCTGCCGCGAGCCCGGAATGGATGCCGACTGCGGCGTAGAGATCGGGATAGGCGCGGGCGATGTTGGCGGCGGCCGCGCCGCCCGCCGACATGCCGGCGATATAGACCCGTCCGGAATCGAGCCCGTGCTCGGCGATCAGCGCCCGGGTCAGCCCCGCGATGATCGCCGCCTCACCGCCCTCGCGGCCCTGGTCGCGCGGCTCGAACCAGTTCCAGCATTTCTGCCCGTTCGCGAGGCGGGACTGGCCGGGATAGACCACGTAGATCCCCGCGCGCTCGGCGAGCGGGTTCATGCCGGTCCCGGCCGCGAAATCGTCGGGCGACTGGGTGCAGCCATGCAGCATCACCAGGAGCGGCGCCTGCGCCTGCGGCCGGCTCGGGACGAAGAGCTTGTAGTCGCGCGTTCCCGCCGCGCAGCTGAACTGGCCGGCGATGAAGTCGCCGCCCGGGCTGCGGGATTCGGCACGCGGGCCGGGCTCCGGCGCGCGCTGGGCTCCACCCGCCCAGCCCTCGAGACCCTTCAGGACCGGCGCGACGACCGGCGCGACGCCGCGCCCGAGCCCGCGCACCACGGTCCCGAAGGCGGCCCGCATGCGCTCGGGGCTGAGCGCGGCCTGCGCCGCGGCGAGGCTGTCGGCCGCGGCACGCTCGTGCGGCTCGATGGTCGCCGCATGGCCGATGGCGCGACCGGAGGATCCGGCGGGGTCCGGCCGCGCACCGAGGCCGAGCAGGCTGCGCTGGATCAGGGCGGTCGATTCATCGAGACGCCCGAGAGCGGTGAGACGGGTCGCCTCCACCATGTCGTCGAGGCGCACAGGCGTCCGGTTGCCACGTTCGGTCATGGGTCCTCGCGGAGTCTCTGGAAGAGGGCGGGCAAAAGGGCGGGCCTGGGCGGCCGCGGTCACGGCAGCCGGTCGGCTAGGGCGGCCTTCACCGCCGGGCTGGCCTGAAGGCTGCCGAGCACCTCGAGCGAGGCGATGGTGGCGCGTGCAAGCTCCGGGGTGACGTCCGGTGCGATGGTGGCGAGGCCGAGCACGCGGATGTCGAGCATCCGCCCTTCTGCGCGGGCCGCTTCGAGGGTGGTCCGGTCGATCCGCCGCAGGCCGAGCTCGACGCTGCGCCGCGCCACCGATTGCCGGGTCACCTCGGCGTGCCGCTCGATCTGGTTGCGGATCGCCGTCCGGATGAAGTCGCTGCGGTTGGCGTAGACGCCTTCCGCCACGAGGAGGTCCACATGGCCGAGATCCACGTGGCCGAGATTGATCGTGATCTTCTCGCTGTCGAGCGCTCGCCCGGCCGGCCGGGCGTGAACCGTCATCTCCGGCGCGATATCGAGCATCTCATCCATCCCATCACCATCCACGGGGATGGATATGGGACGGTTATTGTGCGCCGCAATAGGATCTGGTGCGTCGCAACATCACATCACGCCATCGTGATCGTTCAGGTCGGCTCGTCGGTTCCGATATATTCGGACCAGATCGGGCTGCCGCCCAGGCTCGCCCGGAAGGCGTCGTGCCGGGTCCGCTCCGCATCGGTGAGACGGCTCCGGTATGGGCGTGCGCCGCGCGCGACGGGCCCTGTCTCGGCAATCGCCGCAGCCCGGGCCGGTTCCGGCGCCGCGACGGCAAGGTCGAATCCGGTCTGCTTGCCGCCCAGCAGCTCGACATAGACTTCCGCCAGGATTTGCGCGTCGAGAAGCGCCCCGTGCTTGGTGCGCCGGCTCCGGTCGATCCCGTAGCGGTTGCACAGCATGTCGAGGCTGTTGCCGGCACCCGGATGCTTCTTGCGCGCCAGGATCAGGGTATCGACCACCGCGTCCAGGGCGATCGGCGGCGGCGCGCCGGCTCCGAGCCGGGCATATTCCATGTTGAGGAAGCCCACGTCGAAGGGCGCGTTGTGGATCACCAGGGTGCCGCCGTCGCAGAAGGCGACGAGATCCGCGACGATCGCTCCGAAGACCGGCTTGTCGGCGAGGAAGGCGTCGGAGAGGCCGTGCACCGCGAAGGCGTCCGGATGCACCGCGCGCTGCGGGTTCACGTAGGCGTGGTAGGTGCGGCCCGTCTGGACGTGGTTGATCAGTTCGACGCAGCCCACCTCGATGAGCCGGTCGCCGTTCTTCGCGTCGGTGCCGGTGGTCTCGGTGTCGAGGACGATCTCGCGCAGCATGGTGTCTTCCCGGATCCCGAAAGCCGGCCGAGCTTATCCGATAACCGGCCCCGGTTAACCGGCCTGTTCCCCGCCGGTGACGGCTGCGATGACCCGGTCCACCGCAGCCTCGGCCGCCGCGAAGCCGAGGCTCGTGTCGATCACGAAATCCGCCCGCGCCCGCTTCTCGGCATCGGGCATCTGCTTGGCGAGGATCGCCGCGAGGGCGGCCTCGCTCATGCCGGGCCGGGCCAGCACGCGGGCGCGCTGGATCTCGGGCGGGGCGGTGACGACGAGGACCGCGTCGCAGCGCCCCGCGCCGCCGGTCTCGTAGAGCAGGGGAATGTCGAGGAGGACGAGGGGCGCGTCGCTGTGGCGGGCGAGGAAGTCCTGCGCCACCTGGCCGACGAGGGGATGGACGATGGCCTCCAGGCGCGCGAGGGCGTCGGGCCTGTCGAGCACCGCCGCGCGCAGGGCGGACCGGTCGACGCTGCCGTCCGGCACGAGGGTGCCCGGGAAGGCCGACCCGATCGCCGCCGCGGCAGCGCCGCCCGGTCCGTACAGCCGATGCACCGCGGCATCGGCGTCGTGGACCGGCACGCCGCGCGCCGCGAACATTGACGCGGTCGCCGATTTGCCCATGCCGATCGAGCCGGTGAGTCCGAGCACGAAGGACCGGTGCGGCGGCCGGGAACGGGTCGTCATCGTCCGGTCAGGTCCGCTTCGATGCGCGCGCGCAATTCCGGCGTGACCGCGGGACGGACCCCGAACCAGGCCGCGAAGCCCGGCACAGCCTGATGCAGCAGCATGCCGAGCCCGTCGATCGCCGCGAGGCCGCGCGCCCGGGCCGCGCGCAGGAGGGGCGTCTCCAGCGGCGCATAGACGATATCGGCCACCGCCGCCCGGGAGGGCAGGGGGGTGAGATCGATGTCCAGGGCCGGATGCCCGACCATGCCGAGGGACGTGGTGTTCACCAGAAGCCCGGTCTCGGGCAGGAGATCCGGGATCTCCGACCACGCCACCGCCTCCGCGATCCCGGGCGCGAGCGCGGCCACCGCCACCGCCCGCTCGGCACTGCGGTTGGCGACGCGGATGCGGGCGAGGCCGCGCTCGGCGAGTCCGACGACGACGGCGCGGGCGGCGCCCCCGGCCCCGAGCACCAGGGCGGAGCCGCCAGTCCGCTCCGGCCAGTCGTCACCGAGGCTCTGGTCGAGATGGGCGACGAAGCCCGGCGCATCGGTGTTGTCGCCGAGGATGCGGCCATCCTGCTCGACGATCAGCGTGTTGACCGCGCCGATCCGCTCCGCGCGCGGGGTCAGCCGATGGGCGAGGGCGTGGGCCGCCTCCTTGTGCGGGATGGTGACGTTGCCGCCGGCAAATCCGGAGCCGGCTAATTCATCTAGGAAGCCGGCGAAATCGGCCGGCGCGACGTCGATGCGTTCGTAGCTGCCGGCGATCCCGTGCTCGGCGAGCCAGTGCCCGTGGATCAGCGGCGAGCGCGAATGGGCGATCGGGTGTCCGACGACGAAGGCGCGTCTCATCGCTTGGCTCATACGGCACAGGCTCCGGTGAGATGGCAGGGCGGCCCGCCCGCTTCCTCGATCTGCACGGTGGCGTGGACGATGCCGAAGCGGCTGCGCAGGTCCTCGGCCACCGCGATCAGGAAGCGGTTGCCGGGATGGCCCTCCGCCATCACGAGATGGACGGTGAGCGCCGGCTCCGTGGTGCTCATCGGCCAGATATGGAGGTCGTGGATCTCCACCACGCCGGGCTGGCCGCGCAGGCAGGCGGCCACCTCCTCAGCGGCGATGCCCGGCGGCACCGCGGCGAGCGACATCGCCACGCTGTCGCGCAGGAGCGCCCAACTCGCCCAGATGATGAGGCCGCCGATGGCGAGGCTGACCAGCGGATCGATCCAGTCGAGCCCGGTGAGCAGGATGGCGAGGCCGGCGAGCACCACCCCGGCCGAGACCGCCGCGTCGGCCGCCATATGCAGGAAGGCCCCGCGGATGTTGATGTCGCCCTTCGCGCCGGAGGCGAAGAGCCAGGCGGTGAAGCCGTTGATCAGGATGCCGATGCCCGCAACGACCATCACCGTGATCCCGGCAACGGGCTCGGGATGGACGAGCCGCCAACCCGCCTCCCACAGGATGGCGCCGACGGCGACGAGCAGGAACACGGCGTTGAACAGGGCAGCGAGGATCGAGGAGCCGCGAAGCCCGTAGGTGAAGCGCGGGCTCGGCCGCTGCCGCACCAGGACGGAGGCCACCCAGGCGACGACGAGCCCGAGCACGTCGGAGAGGTTGTGGCCCGCATCGGCCACGAGCGACATGGAATTGCTCGCCCAGCCATACCCGGCCTCGACCACGACGAAGGCCGTGTTCAGAGCAATGCCGATGGCGAAGGCTCGGCCGAACGTCGCGGGCGCGTGGACGTGGCCGCCCCCGCCGTGGCTGTGACCATGGCCATGATCCCGGCTGCGACCCCGGTCGTGCCCGTGCCCGGCATGATCATGATCGTGGTGATCGTGGCCGTGATCGTGCACGCGGGGACCCCTCAGAACCGGAGCCAGCCGTCGGCGCGCAGGACCGCCAGCAAGGGCAGCAGCGGCAGGCCGAGGATGGTGCTGTGCTCGCCCGCCACCGTCTCGAACAGATGGATGCCGAGCCCTTCGAGTTGATAGCCGCCGACGCTCGCGCAGACGCGGTCCGGGCCGGCGCTGGCGAGATAGGCCGCGATCTGCCCCTCATCGAGCGGACGCATCGTCAGGCTCGCCGTCTCGACGGCGCTGGCGACGATGCGCGGGCCATGCGCCACCGCGAAGGCCGCGTGCAGATGATGGGTGCGGCCGGCGAGCCGGGCGATCTGGGCCCCGGCGGAGGCGAGGTCGGCCGGCTTGTGGAACAGCGCATCCCCCAAGGCCAGCACTTGGTCGGCGCCGACCACGACCCGGTCCGGATGCCGATGCGCCACGGCCAGCGTCTTCGCCTCGGCGAGCCGCCGGGCGAGTTCGGGCGGGGTCGATCCCGCGCAGGCGGCCTCGACGGCGCGCTCATCGACGCCCGGCGCCTCCGTCTCGACGGGCAGGCCAGCGCCTTCGAGGAGCAGCCGGCGCGTCGGGCTGGTCGAGGCGAGAAGGAGCGGCCGGGGGCCGAGCCAGGGCGAGAGGGGATCCATCGGCCCAGTGTCACGGATCGTCCGCGGCGGGCAAGCGCGATCCCGGAAAACGCGAACCCCGCCGTCCGGAGGGGCGGGCGGCGGGGTTGCTGGCGAGGCCGGTACGCGACGTGGCCTCTCTGCGGAGAATGGCAGGCAGCCGTTAGCCAAAGGTCAACGCGGGGTCGCGGATGCGCAGCGCCCTCGGACGGCCCTCAGACGGCGATGAATTTCAGCCGGTGGTCGCGGTAGAGGTCGAGGATCGCCGCGGCCGTCTCCTCGATGGAGCGGCGGGTCACGTCGATGGTCGGCCAGCGGTTGCGGGTGAAGAGGCGGCGCGAGGAGGTGATCTCGTCGGCCACCGCCTCGCGGTCGACGTAGAGCGTCGACTCGTCGGCATTGAGGCTGAGCAGCCGGTTCTGGCGGATCTGCACGATGCGCTCGGGGCTGGCGAACAGGCCGACGATGAGCGGGCGCTTGGCCGCCTCGAGCGCAGGCGGCAGGGGCACGCCGGGGACGAGGGGCAGGTTCGTGGTCTTGAGCCCGCGATTGGCGAGGTAGATCGAGGTCGGCGTCTTCGAGGTGCGGCTGACCCCGAGCAGGATCACGTCGGCCTCCTCCAGATCGTCCGGCAGGTTGCCGTCATCGTGGGCGAGCGTGAAGTTCATCGCGTCGATGCGCTTGAAGTACTCGGCGTTGAGCATGTGCTGCGCGCCGGGCCGCGCGGTCGTCTGGGCGCCGAGATAGGATTGCAGCAGGGCGTGGACCGGCTGCAGCACCGAGAGGCAGGGCGAGCCGGTCTCGCGGCAGGCCGTCTCCAGCCGCTCGCCGAGATCGCCGCCGACCAGGGTGTAGAGGACGAGGCCCGGCGCCGCCTTGATCTCCGAGATCACCCGCTCGAGCTGCGGCCCCGAGCGCACCAGGGGATAGACATGCTCGATCGCCGAGATGCCCTCGTACTGGGCGGCGGCCGCGCGGCCCACATTGATCAGCGTCTCGCCGGTGGAATCCGAGACGAGGTGGAGGTGGAAATAGCTGCGGCTCATCCGGGCGCCTCCGGCCGTGGCGGGGAGCGCGAGGCTCTTATCCACCGGAGCCGTCAGGGGAGTCGATGAATGTGGATAGGATGCCCTGCGGCCAGGGTCCAGCACGGGAGCGGCCGGATCTCTCGACTCCGCCCTCAACAGGTGCTGCGATGGGACGCACGGAATCCGGGTGCTTGGGAGAATCCGGGACGCGCAGGCGCACGCAGCCGGATCGGCACGCCCAAGGCCCTGTGCGGCCTAGCCTATCCGAGACATTAGCGCGAACCTGTTAAAGCCCTCTTAACGTCGACGCGGCGGGGACGGGCTGTGGATGCGGTTGCGGCCCCGCCATCCAACGTCCAAGAGAAAAAACAGAGTCCTAGATTCTCTCTTCTCTTTAGAGAGGGCCGGTGTGGGGACGGCTCCGCCGCGCCCCCTCCGAAGAGGGACGTGGCCGGGCCGGGCAGCGGATCCGGGCTTGGCGGGGAGCGCTTGAGGAGCGGATGGTGCAGGGTCAGGGAACCGAGCGCAGGCTGATGCGGGTGCTGGCGGGCGAGCCGCTCTCGCCGCCGCCGGCCTGGATGATGCGCCAGGCTGGCCGCTACCTGCCGGAATACCGCGCGACGCGGGCCGAGGCCGGCTCCTTCCTCGACCTCTGCTACAGCCCCGACTTCGCGGTCGAAGTGACGCTGCAGCCGATCCGCCGCTTCGGCTTCGACGCGGCGATCCTATTCTCGGACATCCTCGTGGTGCCGCACGCACTGGGCCAGGACGTGCGCTTCGTGGAAGGGGAGGGGCCCCGCCTCGATCCGCTCGCCGGACGGCCCGAATTCGAGCGCCTGCGCCACGCCGACGATCCGGCGGTGTTCACGCATCTCGCCCCCGTCTTCGAGACGGTACGGCGCCTGCGCGCCGAGCTGCCGCCCGAGACGACGCTGCTCGGCTTCTGCGGCGCGCCCTGGACGGTGGCGAGCTACATGATCGGCGGGCGCGGCACGCCGGACCTCGCCCCGGCCCGGGCGCTCGCCGCATCCGACACCGCCCTCGTCGACGAACTCATCGACCGGCTGGTCGCGGTGCAGACCGAGTACCTCGTGCGCCAGTTCCAGGCGGGCGCCGACGCGGTGCAGATCTTCGAGTCCCATGCCGGCAGCCTGCCCGAGGCCACCGGGCCCGAGGCGGATGCCCTGGCGCGCTGGTCGTTCCGCCCGATCGCCCGGATGATCGAGGGCATCCGCGCCCGGGTGCCGGGCGCGCGGATCATCGTCTTCGCGCGAGGATCGGGCCTGGAGGGCCATGCCCGCGTCGTGCCGGAGACGGGCGCCGACGCCGTCGGCGTCGACTGGGCGGTCGATCTCGCCGCCCTGCGGGCCCGTCTGCCGGCGAGCACCGTCACCCAGGGCAACCTCGATCCCGAATTGCTGATCACGGGCGGGCCGGCCCTCGACGCGGCGGTGGACGCGGTGAAGGCGGCGACGCGCGGCCTGCCGCACATCTTCAACCTCGGCCACGGCATCACGCCGCCGACGCCCGTCGCCCATGTCGAGCGCATGCTCGCGCGGCTGCGGGCTTGAGCCGGATCCGATGCTCTACGACTGGATCAAGGCGTTCCACGTCATCGCGCTGATCGCGTGGATGGCGGCGATGCTCTACCTGCCGCGCCTGTTCGTCTACCATGCCGGCCTGCCGCCGGGCTCGGACGTGCAATCGGCGACCTTCAAGGTGATGGAGCGGCGGCTCCTCAAGGCGATCATGACCCCGGCCATGATCGCGACCTGGATCCTCGGCCTGACGCTCGCCTGGATGAGCGGCTATTACGCGAGCCCCTGGCTGCAGGCGAAATTCGTGCTGGTGCTCGCGATGAGCGGCATGCACGGCTTCCTCGCCCGGGCGGTGAAGGACTTCGCCGCCGACCGGAACACGCGCCAGCCGACCTTCTACCGGGTGGTCAACGAGGTGCCGACGCTCCTGATGATCGTCATCGTCATCCTCGCCGTGGTGAAGCCGGGACTGTAGATCCCGGGATTCCCAAGGGACCGAGAGCCGTTCCCGATCGGGACCGACTCTCGGTCCTTGTTCTGGCGCGCTCTCTGTTCGCCGAACCGGAATCCACTTCGGCTTAAGAGCGCTCCAAAATCCATTGGGTGGGGTGCCGGGGCGAAGCCCCGGCGTTCAGCCAGGGCTTCGCCCTGGACCCCGCGAAAGGGAGGATCCCTTTCGAGACCCGAGGATCACTCCTTCTCGGGCGCGATCTGCTCGAGGCCGCCGATATGGCGCTGGGCGTAGAGCGGCAGGCCGATCTGCTTGATCAGCTCGAGCTGGGTCTCGAGGAAGTCGATATGGCCTTCCTCGTCCTCGGCGAGATCCTCGAACAGGCGCTTCGAGACGCGGTCGTTGATCGAGTCGCAGTACTTCGCCGCCTCAAGGTAGAGGGCGCGGGCCTCGTTCTCGGCCGCGAGGTCGCACTCGATGATCTCCTGCACGGTCTGGCCGATGCGCAGCGGATCGAGTTCCTGCAGGTTCGGGAAGCCGTCGAGGAACAGGATGCGGTCGATGAACTTGTCGGCGTGGTTCATCTCCTCGATCGATTCCTTGCGCCAGAACTTGGCGAGGTCGACGTAGCCCCAATCGTTGAGGATCCGGAAGTGGAGCCAGTACTGGTTGACCGCCGTCAGCTCGCTGCGCAGGCCGCGGTTGAGGTACTCGATGACCTTGGTGTCGCCCTTCATTGCCCCGATCTCTCCGTGAGTCAGACGGAGGAGTCAGGTGCGATGCATCAGGCGGCCAGCTCCTCGTCCGTAGTTTGGAATTGTTTCAGACTGCAGGCGCTCGCGCAAGATGCGCTGCAAGCATGGGCGTCCGTCGCTGCCGCATCGGCGAGGGCTTGCCGCACGATCGAGCGGATGGTGCGTGCGCAGCGCCCGCATTTCGGGCTGCAGCCGAGACAGGCATAGACCTGGGCGGGCGTGCGCGGACAGCCCGGGCCGGGATCGAGGCAGCCGCGTACGGCGCCGTCGGACAATACGTTGCAGGAACAGACGATCATGCGAGCCGCAAAACCCTGCTTCCATCGCGTCGGGCCGCACGACATCGTCCGGCCCTCCTCGGATCGAGGGCTCCCGCTCTGGAAGACGCCCCGGCTCGCGCGCTAGATTAGAATTCTTGAAAACTAGAACGTTTTCAACGCGTTAGCAGGCGGACACTTGGCATCCCAGCCGCTCCCGGTCAAGGGTTTCCGGTTCTCGCGGGCGCAATTCGATCGTCCGATCCGAAATTGGTGAACGGCGCCCGGCAGATAGGAAAGGCTGCGCCGAAACCGCGCGGCGGCGCGCGCCCTCAGCGGGCCAGCTCCTTCAGGCCGAGGCGGATGAGCACCTTCGCCTCGGCGCCCTCGCCGGCGGCCCTGAGCGCGGCGGCGACCGCAGTGGCGGCCTGGGCCTGCGGATAGCCGAGATTGGTGAGCGCCGAGACCGCGTCCGCGACCGGTCCGGAGGCGCCGCGCTCCTCGCCTGCCCCCGCGAGGCTCGCCAGCGCCGGATCGAGCGGTGCGAAGGCCGGCGTCTTGTCCTTGAGCTCCGCCACGAGCCGGGCCGCGAGGCGCGGGCCGACGCCCGGTGCGCGGGCGACCGAGGTCTTGTCGCCCGTGGCGATCGCGGCGCCGAGCTGGTCCGGCTCCAGCACCGAGAGCACGCCGAGCGCCACCCGCGCGCCCACGCCCTGGACGGTCTGGAGCAGGCGGAACCACTCGCGCTCGGCATCCGAGCGGAAGCCGTAGAGGCGGATCATGTCCTCGCGGACGATCGTCTCGATCGAGAGCTGGGCCGGCTCGCCGGCCGCCGGCAGGCGCTGCAGGGTGCGGGCCGAGCAATGCACCACGTAGCCGACGCCGTTCACGTCGAGGATCACGAAGTCCTCGCCGAAGGAATCCACGACGCCCTTGAGCTTGCCGATCATCGTACCGCCTTCATCCGTGTCCCGATGCCTACAGATCCGGCCGTTCGCGCGCCATGCGCGGCTTGAGCGCGGCCGGCCTTCGTGGAAGAGGAGGGCCTTCGCCGGCCGCGCGGCCCGGCACGTCCCTGACCGAGCCCCGCGGATTGCCCATGCGCCGGACCCCGATCCTCCTCGCCCTCGGCCTGCTCCTCGCCGCGCCCGCCGCCGCCCAGACCGCGGACGGCCCGACCACGGACCCGACCCAGGTGCGCCCCGGCGCCTATCGGCTCGATTCCGCCCACGGCAAGATCACCTGGTCGCTCAGCCATCTCGGCTACTCGACCTATTACGGGCAGATCACCGACGTGAGCGGCCAGGCGACCCTCGACCCGAAGGAGCCGGCCAAGAGCCGCCTCAGCGTCACCGTCGGCATCGACAGCGTGAGCGGGCTCAACCCGAAGCTCGACGCGCATCTGAAGACGCCGGACTTCTTCGACACGCAGAAATTCCCCACCGCGACCTTCACCGCGACCACCGTCGAGCCGACGAGCCCGACCACGGCGCGCATCCTCGGCGACCTGACCCTGAAGGGGGTGACCAAGCCGATCGCCCTCGACGCGACCTTCAACCAGGCCGGCATCAGCCCCGTCGACAAGACGTACACGGTGGGCTTCGACGGGCGCGCGGTGATCAAGCGCTCCGATTTCGGCATCAACGCCTTCCTGCCGATCCTCGGCGACGAGGTGACGCTCAGGCTCGAAGGCGAGTTCAAGGCCGCCGAGTAGACATCCCGGCATCGGCCGGCGCTCAGCCCTGGCGGGCGAGCGCCGCCGCGATGCGCTCGGCGGCGCGGCCCGAGACGCCGGCCGGCAGATGCGCCTTGCGCAGGGCGTGCGCGTCGCGGTGATTGACGTGAGCGATGGCGATGGCCAGGGCGTCCGCCGCGTCCGCGAGCTTGAACTCGGCCTTGGGCAGCAGGAAGCGCACCATCGCCTGGATCTGCGCCTTGTCGGCATGGCCGGTGCCCGCCACCGTCTTCTTCACGAGGTTGGCCGCGTACTCGAAGACCGGCATGCCGTGCAGCGCCGGCACGAGCAGCGCCACCGCCCGGGCATGGCCGAGCTTGAGCGTCGCCTGCGCGTCCTTGTTGACGAAGGTCTCCTCCACCGCGACCTCGTCGGGCTGGAAGCCGGTGACCACCCGGGTGATGCCCTCGTGCAGCTCGCGCAGGCGCAGCGCCAGCGGCAGGTCCCCGTCCGAGGTGACCACCCCGCAATCGACATAGGCGAGCTTGGTGCCGGTGACGGTCACCGCCCCCCAGCCGGTGCGGCGCAGGCCCGGATCGATGCCGAGGACGCGGACGGGACTGCTCATCGGGGAAGGCTCACGGGAAATCGCTCGCGGAGGCCGAGTGGATGCGTGGCCGGCGCGCCGGCCGCGTCGCCCTGAGCGCTACGCACATACCGTGAACATCTCGTTGCGTCGAGATGGATGGTCCCCGCGACGGTCCCGGCGCCCTGGCTGAGGGCTTCCGTGAAATCGCTCAAAAAGATACGAATTGTTAACCTCGAATAGTTGATGAACGCAATATCCAATTCGAGGATATACAGATGTTTCGCAAGGTTGTGGCGAGCGAAGAAAAATTCAAGCTCGCGGCGCTCGATCGTGCGTTGGCGACAATCGAGTTTTCGCTCGACGGCACGATTCTGAATGCGAACAAGAATTTCCTCGACCTCGTCGGATATTCTCTCGAAGAAGCGCGCGGCAAACATCATCGCATCTTCGTCGAGGAGAGCTATGCCGCGAGCGCCGAATACAGGGCCTTCTGGGAGACATTGAACCGGGGCGAGATGGTCTCCGGCGAGTTCGCCCGGTTCGGCAAATCGGGCAACCGTGTCTGGCTCGAGGCGACCTATTGCCCGGTCCTGAACGCCGCGGGCCAGCCCGCCACGGTGATGAAGTTCGCCACCGACATCACCGCGAAGAAGAACGAGACCAGCCGGCTGATGACGATGATCGACGGCATGCCCGTCGCCGTCATGACCGCCGACCCGGCGGACGATTTCCGGATCAACTACCTGAACACGACCTCGCAGCGGACGCTCGGCTCCATCGAGCAGTACCTGCCGGTCAAGGCCTCGGAGCTGCTGGGGACCTCGATCGACGTGTTCCACAAGCACCCGCAGCACCAGCGCACCATGCTGGCCGACGGCAGCCGCCTGCCCCATCGCACCAAGATCAAGCTCGGGCCGGAGGTGCTGGAACTCCAGGTCTCGGCGATCAACGGGCCCGACGGCCGCTATGTCGGCCCGATGCTGACCTGGGCCGTGGTGACCGCGCAGGTCAACATGGCCTCCGAGGTCTCGCAGGTGGTCGAGGCGGTCTCGGCGGCGGTGCGCGAGATGCAGGGTTCGGCCGAGGGGCTGACCCGCTCCGCCGAGGATGCCCGCCAGCGCGCCTCCTCGGTGGCCTCGGGCTCGGAGCAGATGGCGGGCTCGATCCACGAGATCTCGGGTCAGGTCGGGCGCGTCACCGAACGCACCCAGCAGATCGCGACCCAGGCGGCCACCACCGACGCCACGGTGCGCGACCTCGCCGAGAACGCGCGCAAGGTCGATGCGGTCGTCGCCATGATCAAGTCGATCGCCGACCAGACCAACCTGCTGGCGTTGAACGCCACGATCGAGGCGGCGCGTGCCGGCGCGGCCGGCCGCGGCTTCGCGGTGGTGGCGAGCGAGGTGAAGGTGCTCGCCGCCCAGACCGCCAAGGCCACCGACGAGATCATCCAGCAGGTCGCCGCGATCCAGACCGCGACCGGCGCGGCGGTCGGCGCCATCGGCACGATCAGCGCGGCGGTGGCCGAATTGTCGTCGCTGACCCTGGCGATGGCGAGCGCGGTCGAGGAGCAGGCGGCGGCGACGCAGGAGATGTCGGGCCATATCGGCGGCGTCTCCGTCGCGGCCAACGCCACCGGCCAGCTCGCCGAGGCGGTGCGCACCGTCGCCGAGAAGCTGAGCGCCCATTCCGCGAGCCTGGGCGGCAGCATCGAGCGCTTCCTGAAGGCCGGCTGAGAGCCGGTCCTATTCGGCGCGGGCCCGCGCGCGCAGGACGAACTTCTGGATCTTGCCGGTCGAGGTCTTGGGCAGGGCGCCGAACAGGACCGCCTTCGGCACCTTGAAGCGGGCGAGGCGGGCCCGGCAGAAATCGAGGATCTCCGGCGCCGTCACCGCGGCGCCGGGCTTCAGTTCGAGGAAGGCGCACGGGGTCTCGCCCCAGATGGGGTCGGGCTTGGCCACCACCGCGGCGAGCATCACGGCGGGGTGCTGCGTCAGCACCTCCTCCAGTTCCAGGCTGGAGATGTTCTCGCCGCCTGAGATGATGATGTCCTTCGCCCGGTCCTTGATCTCGACGGACCCGTCGGGATGCCAGACGGCGAGGTCGCCCGAGCGATACCAGCCGTCCCCGAGCGCGCCCTCGGTGGCCGCCGGGTTCCTGAGATAGCCCTTCATCACGGTGTTGCCGCGCAGCAGGATCTCGCCGACCGTCGTCCCGTCCCGCGGCACCGGCTCGAGCGTCGCCGGATCGGCGACCCGCAGGGCCTCGAGGGTGGCGAGGGCCGCGCCCTGGCGCGCCATGCGGGCGTAGCGCTGCTCCGCCGGGAGATCGGCCCAGTCGGGCTGGGGCAGGCACATCGTGGCCGGTCCGTAGCTCTCGGTGGCGCCGTAGAGATGGGACACGCGGAACCCGAGCTCCTCCATGCTGCGCAGAACCGTCGAGGGCGGCGCCGCGCCGCCGGTGGCGCAGCGCACGGTATGGGCGAAGGGTACGCGCGCCTCCGGCGGCGCGTTCGCGATCATCGTGAGCACGATCGGCGCGCCGCAGAGATGGGTGACGCCGTGCGCGGCGATCAGGTGGAAGATCGCGGCCGGCTCGACCTTGCGCAGGCAGACCTGCGTGCCGCCCGCCGCGACCACCGCCCACGGATAGGACCAGCCGTTGCAGTGGAACATCGGCAGCGTCCAGAGATAGACGCTGTCCGGCGCGAGGCCGAAGGCGAGGGCGTTGCCGAGCGCCTGCAGATAGGCGCCGCGATGGCTGTAGACGGCGCCTTTCGGGTCGCCCGTGGTGCCGGAGGTGTAGAGCAGGCAGAGCGATTGCCACTCGTCCGCGGGGCCGGCCGGCTCATGGTCCGGATCCCCCTCGGCGAGGAGATCCTCGTAGGCGACGGCGCCGGGCAGGGCGGCCTCGCCGGCCGTGACCACGAGAGGCCTGCGGCCGAGCCGGGCGAGCGCCTCGCCCGCGAGCGCCGCGCAATCGGCATCGACGATCAGCACCCTGGCCGCCCCATGGTCCAGCGAGACGGCGAGGGTGGCCGGGTCGAGGCGGGTGTTGAGCGGGTTGAGGACGGCGCCGCGCATCGGCACCGCGAAATGCGCCTCGATCATCTCCGGCGTGTTGCCGGCCAGGATCGCCACCGTATCGAGGCGGCCGATCCCGCTGCGCTCCAGCGCCGAGGCCAGGCGGCGGCAGCGGGCGTGGAGCTCGGCATAGGTCAGGCGCCGTGCCCCGTCGATCACCGCCACGTGGTCGCCGAGGGACGCGGCCGCCCGGGCGAGGAAGCTCACCGGGCTCAGCGGAACATGGTTCGCGGGCCTCTGCCCGAGGCCGTCCTCGAACGGATGGGCTTGCGCCGGGCTCGCGCCGGGACCCGTCATGGCCTGTCCTCCCGGCCGCCTCCGTCGTTCCACGCGAGAGGATGGCCCCGCGCAGGTGTGTCGCCGCCGATTCCGGAGTGTCAAGGACGGGCGCCGTGACAGGCGGGCCCGGTCGAAACGTCGGCACGGTGCGGACGCGTCGCGCCTATTGCACTGCAACATGAAATCGGACACATCGGACCGGCCGATTCCGTGGGCCCGGTATGCGCTTGATCGCGCCTGCCGCCACGGCGAGAAGAGACGGCGCAACGGGGCTTGGGACCATCATCATGACGACAGCGGGTCGCCGGCTGGCCGAGGATGGCCTAGCCCAGGCGCGGCAGGCCTACGAGCGCTACGCCGAGGCCGGCGAGATCGCCCTCAACGCCTTCGAGACGACGACCGGCCGCATGGTGGCGAGCCTGCGTACCCTGGCCGGGACGGGCCAGGCGCAGGCGACGCTGGGGGGAGCCCCGGCCAACGATTACGAGGCCGCGGCGGGCCGCAGCTGGGCGGGCCTGCGCCAGATCACCCAGCGCGTTCTGGTCGCCACCGACGCGAACATGCGCGCCGGCTTCGACCATGCCGAGAGCCTGATCCGGGCCAGGGACGCCCGCGAGGCGGCCGAGCTGCAGGCCGCCTATCTGCGCGCCCAGACCGCGCGCTTCGCCGAGCAGATGCTCGACCTGCAGAAGACGGCCACGCGGGTGGCCCGGAGCCTGGCCGCCGGTACGGCCCAAGGCATGGCTCAAGGCACGGCCGACGGCGCCCGGGGCACGGAGCGGCCGTGAACGCGCTGGGACGGCCCGTGGAGGGGATCCCCTTCCGCGAGGGGCGCACGCAGGGCTTCGCGCGCGGGCGTTTCCACGACCTCGCCTATGTCGATTGGGGCGACCCGGACAATCCGCATGTCGTGGTCTGCGTCCACGGCCTGAGCCGGCAGGGCCGCGACTTCGACGCCCTGGCGCAGGCCCTCGTCGGCCTCGGCTACCGGGTGGTCTGTCCCGATCTGCCGGGGCGCGGGCGCAGCGGCTGGCTCACCGATCCCGAACTCTACGCCCTGCCGCAATATGTGCGCGACATGGCGACCCTGCTGGCGCATCTGCGCGTCGAGCAGATCGACTGGGTCGGCACCTCCCTCGGCGGCCTCGTCGGGATGATGCTGGCCGGCGCCGAGAACACGCCGGTGCGCCGCCTCGTCATCAACGATATCGGGCCCTTCCTGCCCTGGGCGCCGCTGCGCGCGATCGGCACGCGCCTGCGCGAGGCGCCGCCCCACCACCACAGCCTCGCCACCGCCGAGCGGCGCCTGCGCACGGCGCTCGCGAGCTTCGGTCCCCTCACCGACGCGCAGTGGCGCCACCTGACGGAGCACAGCTTCTACCCGGAGCGGGGGGGCGGCTGGCGCCCGCATTACGACCCGAATATCGGCGTGCCCTTCGCCCCGGGCCGGGTCTACAATGTCAGCATGTGGCGCGACTGGGAGGCGGTGCGCTGCCCCGTCCTGCTGCTGCGCGGGGCCGAATCCGACCTCCTGCGCGCCGACACGGCCCGGCAGATGACGGAGCAGGGCCCGAAGGCCAAGCTCGTGGAGATCCCGGGCTGCGGCCACGCCCCGGCGCTCCTCGATCCCGACCAGATCCGCATCGTCACCGATTGGCTCGGGCCGGCGGCCTGAGCCGTCCTCAAGGGGCCTGATGGCCCTCGGCGGCGAGCTTGGCCTGCCGCAGGCTGCGCCACGGCTCCAGGTTCTTCAGGGCCATGCGGCGGGCGCCGATCACGCCGAGGACGAGGGCGATCGCCAGGAACGGGCTCGCCACGATCAGGGCCGCCACGGCCTCCGAGCCGATCAGCGCGGCGAGGAGCTTCACCGCCGCATCGAGGAAGACGAAGAAGGCGCAGATCACGAGCACCATGATCGTGACGCAGGCGGCCACCAGCCCGACCAGCGCGCGCAGGTTGCCGTCGATCTCGACCCGGGCGAGGGCGATGGTGCGGGCGGCGAGCGTCCCGGCCTCGCGCAGGGCCGCCAGCATGAGGGCGAGCATGGATCCGGGTTCGCGCACCTGCCTCGCCACGTCAAAGCCTCTCCTCACGGGTCTGCCGGGACTTGCCGCCGATGCCTGGGCCCGATGCCTGGGCCCGATTCTTGGGCCCGATTCTTGGGCCCGATGCCTGGGGCGGCAAGCCGCTCGTCAACGGCTTAGCCTGCGCCGACGTTCCTGGCGGCGCGCGGACGGGCCCCGCGCCGTGGCGCCCGCCTCGGCGGCCCTCGCTGCCGGCTCCGCCTGCCCGGACCCGAGCACCTGCGGCGCGGCCTCGTTGAGATGGGCCGGCCGGCCGTTCGGTCGGACCAGGATACCGGGAAAGAACACCGTCCCGCCGGGCGCCTCGGCGGGGGCGGGGGGCGCCTGGGCCCGGGCTGCCGCCGTGCCGAGCACCAGCCCGAGCGCGGCGATCGCTGCGCGGCCTCCCCGCATCGCGCGTGTCATCGCCCGGCTCCGTGCGGGATCGGCAGGGTGTTGGAGCGCTTCACCTGGCCGAGGGCGAAGCTCGACTCGATCGAGGCGACGCCGCCGAGCCGGGTCAGCTTGTCCTTCAGGAAGCGCTCGTAGGCCTCCAGATCCTCCACCACGATGCGCAGGAGATAGTCCCTCTGCCCGGTCATCAGGTAGCAATCGACCACCTCCGGCCAGCGCGCCACGGCCTGGGCGAAGCGGTCGAGCTCCTCCTCGCGCTGGCGCTCCAGCTTGATCGAGGCGAACACGCTGACCGGCAGCCCGACCGCGACCTGATCGAGCACCGCCACATAGCCCTTGATGATGCCGGTCTCCTCCAGGAGCCGCACCCGGCGTGCGCAGGGGGAGGGCGAGAGCCCCGCCCGCTCGGCGAGCTGCTGCACGGTCAGGCGCGCATCCTCCTGCAGCGCGGCGAGGAGGCGGCGGTCGATCGCGTCGATCGCGCGTTTTGGCATGGATGGCGCCTTTCGCGGGCATGATCAGCCAATTTGAGCCAAAACAGGCCCGCTCTACAACAGAGTTTGGGCATTTCCGCGCGTGCGCCGGTGCTATCGTTGCCTCATGAGCGATTCCCGACTGCCCTATCTGACGGCCCTGGCGCGGAAGGCCCTCTGGCTCTCCACCTGGACCATCCACAACGCCAACCACCTGCGGGATTCCGCGGATGGGCTGAAGGTGGGCGGCCACCAGGCCTCCTCGGCCTCGCTCTGCGCGATCATGACGGCGCTCTACGGCGCGGTGCTGCGCCCCGAGGACCGGGTCGCGGTGAAGCCGCATGCGAGCCCGATCTTCCACGCCCTGCAATACCTGTTCGGCCACCAGACCCGGGAGAAGCTCGAGACCTTCCGCGGGTTCGGGGGTGCGCAATCGTATCCGTCCCGGACCAAGGACGTGGACGATGTCGACTTCTCGACCGGCTCGGTCGGCCTCGGCGTCGCGCAGACGCTGTTCTCGTCCCTGGTGCAGGACTACGTCCGGGCCAAGGGCTGGGGCACGGCGCGGCCCGAGGGCAAGATGGTGGCGCTGATCGGCGACGCCGAGCTCGACGAGGGCAACATCTTCGAGGCCCTGCTGGAGGGCTGGAAGCACGGCCTGCGCAACACCTGGTGGGTGGTCGACTACAACCGCCAGAGCCTCGATGCGGTGGTGCGCGAGGGGCTCTGGGCGAAGTTCGAGACGATGTTCCGCAATTTCGGCTGGGACGTGGTCGTGCTCCGGCACGGCTCGCTGCAGCGCGCGGCCTTCGCCGAGCCCGGCGGCGGCAAGCTCAAGGACTGGATCGAGGCCTGCCCGAACCAGACCTACTCGGCGCTCGCCTTCCAGGGCGGCGCCGCGTGGCGGCGGCGGCTGACCGACGAGCTCGGCGACCAGGGCGATGTCTCGGCGCTGATCGAGCGCCGCACCGACGACGAGCTGGCCGCCCTGATGGGCAATCTCGGCGGGCACGATCTGCCGACCCTGGTCGAGGCCTTCGAGGCGGCCCGCACGCATGACCGCCCGGTCTGTTTCATCGCCTACACGATCAAGGGCCACGGCCTGCCGCTCGCCGGCCACAAGGACAACCATGCCGGCCTGATGACCCCGGCCCAGCTCGCCCTGTTCCAGCAGGCCATGCGGGTGCGGGCCGGCCACGAATGGGAGCCGTTCGAGGGGCTCGACATCGATGCCGCCGGGATGCGGCGCTTCCTCGCCGCCGTGCCCTTCGTCCAGAAGGGGCGCCGCCGCTACGAGGCGCCCGCCGTGCCGGTGCCGGAGCGCCTCGCCGCCCCGAAACAGGCGAGCCTGTCCACCCAGGCCGGCTTCGGCCTGATCATGCACGAGATCGCCAAGGCCGACGACGAGCTGGCCCGCCGCATCGTCACGACCTCGCCGGACGTCACCGTCTCGACCAATCTCGGCGCCTGGGTGAACCGGCGGGGCCTCTTCGCCAAGGAGGAGATGGCCGACACCTTCCGCAAGGAGCGGATCCCCTCGACCTACAACTGGACCTTCGCGCCGGGCGGCCAGCATCTCGAGCTCGGCATCGCCGAATCGAACCTGTTCACCACGCTCTCGGCGCTGGGGCTCTCGCACGCGATCTTCGGCGAGCGCCTGCTGCCGGTCGGCACGCTCTACGATCCCTTCATCGAGCGCGGGCTCGATGCCCTCAACTACGCCTGCTACCAGGATGCCCGCTTCCTCCTCGTGGCGACGCCGGCCGGCGTGACGCTGGCGCCGGAGGGCGGCGCGCACCAGTCGATCAAGACGCCGCTGATCGGCATGGGGCAGGACGGGTTGTCCGCCTTCGAGCCGGCCTTCGTGGACGAGCTCGCCGTGCTGATGCGCTTCGCCTTCGCGCATATGCAGGCGCAGGGCGCTCCCGAGCCCGACCCCGCGACCTGCCTGCCCGATGCCGCCGGCGGCTCGACCTATCTCCGGCTCTCGACGCGCAGCCTGGAGCAGCCCGCGCGCGCGATCGACGCGGCGCTCGCCGCCGACATGGTCGCGGGCGCCTACTGGCTGCGCAAGCCCGGCCCGAATGCCGAGGTGGTGGTCGCCTATCAGGGCGCGGTGGCGCCCGAGGCGATCGCGGCTGTGGGGCTGATGGCCGAGGACCGGCGCGATGTCGGGCTCCTCGCGATCACCTCGGCCGACCGGCTCCAGGCCGGCTGGAATGCCGCGCAAGGCTTGCGCGAGGGCGGGAACCCGGAGGCCGAGAGCCATGTCGAGCGCCTGCTCGACGCGGTGCCCACCTCCTGCGGCCTCGTCACCGTGCTCGACGGGCATCCGGCGACGCTCGGCTGGCTCGGCTCCGTGCACGGGCACCGCACGCGGGCCCTCGGCGTCTCGCGCTTCGGCCAGACCGGCACCATCGCCGACCTCTACCGGCATTTCGGCATCGACACGCAGGGCATCGTGGCGGCGGCCCAGGCCATCGCCCCGGGCCGGCGCATCCGCCACCTCCGGCTCGCCTGAGGCCGCCGAGCGCGGCCATGTCCTTCGCTATTGCCCACCTGGCGCGGAGACCGACATAGTTCGCGGCCGGACCACCGACCGCGAACCGATCCAGGCGCCGCATGGGCTACACCATAACCCCGGCGAAAGCCCTCTTCCTGATGCGGGAATCCGAGAACCACGGCGGGCATCCCTGCACCCGGCATATCGGTCTCTCGAACGACCAGCTGATGCAGCGGCTCCGGGCCGGCGACGGCGCGCGGGACGGAGGCATTCAGTATATCTCGACCTTCACCTACGAGCGCGACGCCGCCCGCGCCGCGTCGCAGGCGTTCAAGAACACCGACAAGCTCATCAGCACGCTGAACAGGAATGGAAAGGCCGAGTTCCCCGATCTCCGCGTCGATGAGGCCTTCAAGGTCCGCTTCGCCCTCGGGGGTGGCGTGCCCGAATACTACGTGAACCACGTGACCCTGGTGGTCTTCCGCACGGCCGAGCAGACGGGCGACCTGTTCTACGTGAAGACCTTCTATCCCCGTCCGCCGAACGAATTGCGGGAAGCACCTCTCCTGGGCAATACCTGAACCGTTTCCCCAGGCGGTGACCGGTTCGGCGCGCGGGAACACGCACCCTCAGACATCGGATGAGGGGTCTCCATCCGTCTCCGGACGCGTTTCGGCCTCGACCTCGATCTCCCGATCTGTCCGCAAGAGCCGGGCCCGCTCCGCCCGCCAATCGGCGAGCTGGCGCAGGGGGAGGCGCGCCTCGACCACGCGGTCCTCGTCGAGGAGGCCCTGCACCACCTCCGTGGTCGCCTCGGGGAAGCGGGCGCGGATCGCCGCTTCGATCCGTTCCAGGTGCCGGTCGCTCTCTGCGCCGGTCTCGACGATGACGTGCTTCACGATGCGGATCATGCGGGGCTCATCGCACAGGCGCGGACCCGTGTCGCCGGGACGCTGTGTCCGCCCCTACCAGTCGGCCCGGGTGCGGTAGCGGTTCCCGGTCGCGTCGACCTGAAAGCCGGCCGCCGGCGGCTGGACGCGTGCCTGCGGCGGCGCGACCGGCGGCCACCACCACTCGTCCCCGGCGATCGAGACCGCGGCACCGAGGGTGAGCGCCGACCCGAGGGCGACGGCAAGCGAGGTCGGGAGCCCCGCAGGAACCGGTCTCGGGAACAGGCGTGCCATGGACGGGCCCTCCACGGCCGCGATCGGCCGGTCCGCCGCACAGGATGCCGGGCCTGGCTTGGACGAGGCTTGCATCGGGGCCGGTGCTGCGGTCGGCGGCCCCGGCCGCCGCGCGCTGCCGGCCGTCCGGCTCCTGCCAACCCTCCGACAATCCTTGGGCAACCCTCCGGCGCTCCCCGGCGTTTCGCGCGAGCCGCGGCGCGCTGGGATGCCGCGGCGGCTGGGGATGTCCGTGTGATCAAGAAACTCTGTCTCGCGCTCGCCTGCCTCGGCGGCCTGTTCCTCGCCGCGCCGCAGGGCGCCTCCGCCCTTCCCGTCCCGACCGCGGCCGGGCTCGCGACGGTGCCGGATTCGAGCCTCGTCACGGTGCGCTACCGCCGGCACTGGCGCCGGCATCACCGGCATCGCTGGCACAGGCATCACCATCACCGACGCTGGCACCATCATCGGCGGCATCGGCACTGGCATCACCGGCACCACCGCCATCACTGGCGGCATCATCGCCCGTTGCGCTTCAGCCTGGGCCACCATCCGGGCCGCGCCCATGCGGCAGCGCCCTGGCGCGACCCGATCCGGCGGTCGAGCACATCCGGAAGCCTGACCCCGCGCCTCGATTGAGGCGGCCGCGTCAGGGCATGGCGAGCCAGAGCGCGACGATGATCGCGAAGCCGACCGCGTTGTAGAAGGCGGCCCAGTACAGGGTCAGGCGCAGGGCCCGGTTCGGTGCCCTGGCGCTGCGCGGGACGGTGCGCGGAACCAGCCCGGCCCGCGGCAGGTCCACGGGCGTCGACGTGTCGAGCCCGGCATAGGGCGCCGAGAGGAAGCGCGTGAGGCATTCCGGGAGCGGGCGCTCGGGTACGGAACCATCCTGCATACGGTGCAGGGTGGCCAATCGTCAGCCGGCGCGCAAGATGGTTCCGCAGCCCTGCGCCGCCGCCGCGTCGCACAGGCCGAACACGGAAGCGTGAGGTGGGATCCGCCATGCTGAGACGCCGTTCGCTGCTGGCCGCCGCGCTTCTCGCCACGCTCCCGCGGCACGCCTCCCGCGCCGCCGAATCCCAGCGCCTCGTGCTCGGCACGGCCACGCCGGGCGGCGGCTTCCCGGCCTATGGCGCGGCGCTCGCGGCGACGGTCGCCCAGGTCGATCCGGCGCTCGCTCTCGAGCTTCGCCCGACCGGGGGCTCCACCGAGAACCTCGCGCTCCTGAAGGCGGGCGCGCTCGATCTCGCCCTGGTCCAGGGCGAGTATGCCGAGGCGGCGCTGGCCGCCGACGGCGACAGGGCGGCCCTGCCGACCGTCGTGGCGCCGATCGACGCGGCGCCGGGCCTCTTCGTCGTCCCGGCCGCCAGCCCGGTCGCGCGGATCGCCGACCTGCGCGGCCGGCCGGTCGCCCTCGGCACGCACAGTTCCGGCCTCACCGCCATGGGCCGGACGGTGCTGCGCGGCTCCGGCCTCGATCCCGAGCACGACATCCGCCCGATCCTGCTCGACCGGGCCGGCGACGGCCCCGGGATGCTGCGCGACGGCCGCGCCGCCGCGCTCTGGGGCGGCGGCGTCGGCTGGCCGGGCTTCCGGACCATGGCGGACGAGCCCGGCGGCGCCCGCTTCTTCGGCCCGGAGCCCGGGGCGATCGACGCGATCCTGGCGCTCAGCCCCTCGCTGCGGCGCATGTCCGTGCCCGCCGGCACCTTCGCGGGTCAGGCCGGGGCGATCGAGACGGTCGGCTCGTGGAGCTTCATCCTGGCCCGGCCCGGCCTCGGCCCGGAACCGGTCGCGCGCCTCCTCGGCGCGATCGACCGCGGCAAGGCCATCCTCGGCCGCCGCATCGTGCTCGGTGCGGGCAGCGATCCGCGCAACCTCGCCGGGGCCGTGCCGGCCGGCTGGCTCCATCCGGCCACCGCCGCCTTCCTGCGCGAGACGGGCCCGGCCGCGCGCTGAGGCGGGCGTGGCCGTCGTCACGGCTGCCATGCCCTTGCCCAGGATCTCGCCCAGGATCTGTGTGAGACCTGCGAATCCCCACCGAACGGAGCCCGGACCCTGACCAGGGAATTGCTTCAGCGGAGCGTGCTCGCCGCCCTGCTCTACCTCTCGATCGCCACCGCCGTGATGGCCGTCGCCTGCGCCTTCGACTGGATGGAGCCGCTGGAGGACCAGGTGGCCGAGAGCGGTGAGGACGATCCGGCCGACGCGATGACCGCGGCCGTCTCCTCGGCTGCGCCCTCGGCGGCCTCCTGGGCTCAGACGCGATAGGGCGGCGTGAAGCCGCCGCCGGTTTCGCTTACAGAGTGCCGCATGGACAACGTCATCCGCCCGAATTTCGGCCGCAAGGCTCCCGTGTCGCAGCCGCCCGCCCGCGAGGACGAGCACGCGCTTCGCATGCTGGGGCAGGCCGGGGCCTACCTCGTCGGCCTGATCGAGGACGAGACCGGGCCGGAAGGGCCGACCTTCAAGGTCGTGGTCGGGCCCAATCCCGGCGATACGGTCGAGGCCGTCGCCGTGATGCCGGCGACGGCCGCGGGACGGGTCGATGCCGAGATGGTCGGCCTCGCCGTGCTGCGCACCCTGGAGCTCATCGCCGAGCAGGACGAGCCCGGGATCGCCTGAGATCCGGGTTCCCAAAGGCCTCGGGCCTCTGGCGGGTCCGGGGCGGAGCCCTGGTCGGCGAGGCCACCCTCAGGGCGTCGCCCCGAGACTCCACCAACGGGATGATCCCTTCGGGATCCCGGGACCCGCGCGCTCAGTAGGTCGCGAAGAGCGTCGCGATCTCGGCCGGATCGCGGGTGTCGGTGAGCGCCAGCGCGAGCAGGATGCGCGCCTTCTGCGGCGTCAGGTTGTCGGCGCTGAGGATGCCGATCTCGGCGAGCCGCGTCGTCTCGGGCACGACGCCGCTGCCGGCGCGGGTGGACTGCACCACCACGACGCCGGCCTTCACCGCCTCGGCCAGCGCCTCGGCCTCGGCCGGGGGCGTCATGCCGGGCGCGAGGCCCGCCGAGACGATGCCCCGCGCCCCCGCCGCCACGAAGGCCCGCACGGCGGTGCCATCCGCGTCCGCGTAGGCGTAGGAGATGTCGACCCGCGGCAGGGCGTCGCGCGTCCGGATGTCGAAGGGGGTGCCGGGGGCATGGCGCCGCTCGGGCCGCCGGTAGTAGCGCACGTGCTCCCCGTCGACATGGCCGAGCGCGCCGAAATCCGGCGTGCGGAAGGTCTGCAGCCGCGCCACCGAGGTCTTGGTCACCTCGCGCGCCGCGTGGATCTCGTCGTTGAGCAGCACGAGCACGCCGCGCCCGCGGGAGGCGGGGGATGCCGCGGTGCGTAGCGCCGCGACCAGGTTGAGGCCCGCATCGCTCGAGAGCGCGCTCATCGGCCGCTGCGAGCCGACCAGCACCACCGGGCAGTCCACCGTCAGCGTCAGGCCCAGGGCGTAGGCCGTCTCCTCCAGGGTGGCGGTGCCGTGGCCGATCACGATGCCGGCGAGATCCGGATGCTCCGCGACGAGCCCCTCGCAGAGCCGGACGAGCTCGCGCCAGTCGGCGAAGCCGATCCCGGGGCTCGTCACCGCCCGGAAGGGCACGGCGACGATCTCGCCGACGCTGGCCGTCTCCGGCACCCGCGCCAGGATGCCCTCGGCCGAGAGCCGCTCGCCGGTGGCCGTGTAGTCGAGGATGTCCAGGGAATCGCGCCCGAGGGAGGAGATCGTGCCGCCCGTGCCGATGAAGGCCAGCTTGGGTCGGTTCGTCATGCAATCGGTCCCGGATTGGAGGCAGAGCGCGGCACGGATCGTGCGCGTCGGCCGCGCTTGTCCCTCCAAAGCGCGGGCGGATCAACGGGCCCGATCGCGCGGGGCCGTTCGGGCGCGGCGGCGGCTACCCCCGGAGATCGGTCAAGCTTAAAGGTTGCATAACAGCAGGTGTGCAAGACCCACCCTGCACGCAGGACAGTGCCTCGACACGATGCAGTCCAAGATCGAACGCAGCCTTCGCCGTCCCTGGCACCAGCTCGCCCTGCCGCCCGTCCTCGAGGCTCTCTATCTGCGCGAGTCGACGCCGACGAGCGGACGCATCGTGCAGTCCTGGCTCGCGATCTTCATCCTGTTCAACATCCTCTCGCTGAAGACCGATTTCGACGCGTTCGGGCCGGAGCGGTTCCACATCCCCCTGATCGCGACGCTCGGCGTGTTCGTGCCGGTGGCGCTCGGCTCCATCCTCGTCCTGCGCGGCCGGCCCTCGCATCGGCGCCAGACGCTGGCAGCGCTCGTCACCGCCATCGTCGACATGGTGATCGTGCTCAACAGCGCCCGGCTGGCACCGCCCGAGCACGTCAACACCTACCTGATCTTCGCCGCCCTGGTGCCGCTCGTGGTCGGCATGATCGCGCCGATGCCGTTCCGGCACAGCCTGTGGTTCTGCGGCTCCGCCTTCCTGCTCTACGTCGCCGGCGTGTTCGGTCTCGGCTTCGCCGGCGTCGAGGCCAACGGGGTGCCGCTCCTCGTCGCGAGCCTGACCCTGGTTCCGATCAAGCTCGCCTATTCCCGGGAATGGGAGGCCAAGCGCAGCTTCCTCCTCGGCCTGCGCGAGCGGGAGCAGGCCACGGAGCTGGCCCGGGCGAATGCCCGGCTCGCCACCCTCTCGGAGACCGATCCGCTCACCGGCGTGCCCAACCGCCGCCTGTTCGACCGCAGCCTCGCCGAGGCCTGGGCACAGGCGGGCGCGCAGGGCGACCGGCTCTGCGTCGCCCTGTTCGACATCGATCATTTCAAGCTGCTCAACGACACGGCCGGCCATGCCGAGGGCGACCGCTGCATCCGCCAGATCGCCACCGTCCTGACGGCCTCCGTCAGCGCCTCCGGCGGCCTCCTCGCCCGCTACGGCGGCGAGGAATTCGCGGCCCTGCTGCCGGGCGCCGCCCTGGGGTCCGGGACGCAGATCGCCGAGGCGGCGCGCCGGGCGGTCGCCGACCTCGCCGTGCCCCATCCGGGGCTCCGGCCCTCGGCGCTCCTCACCGTGAGCGTCGGCGTCGCCGCCCTCCAGCCCGGGCCCGCCGAGGCGGGACCGGCCGCCCTGCTCAAGCGCGCCGACGACGCCCTCTACGCGGCCAAGAAGCTCGGGCGGAACCGCGTCGAGCCGCATCCCGCCCAGGCCCAGGCCGAGGCCCTTGTCGAGGCCGAGGGCGGGCTCGGCCCCCTCGCGGCCTGACGCGGCTCTCGCCCCGGTCAGGCGGAGCGGCGGGCGCTGTCCCAGGCGCCCGTCTGCGCGAGGTGCGGCGAGGCCCCGTCCTCGGGCGCCGTCCAGCGCAGGGGCAGCGCGTCCGTGCGGCGCACGACCTGCCGGGGCCGGAACCGGAGCAGCCGCTCCGCGCCCGCGAAGGCGGCGATGGCGGGATCGTCGAGCACGACCTCGGCCGCGCCCGAGAGCTGGAGCAGGTCGCCGGTCGCGAAATCGACGAGCGCGAGGCCCGCCCTCGGATTCGCGTGGATGTTGCCGAGGGTGTTGAAGAAGCCGTTGCCGGCAAAATCCGGGATCGTCAGGGTGTCGTCCGCGTCGATCCGGATGAAGCCCGGCCGGCCGCCGCGGTGGGAGACGTCGACCCGGGTGCCGTCCGGACCCGCGAAGGCGGAGGCCACGAACAGGGTCTCGGCCGCCGCGATCGCCGCCCGGGCCCGCGCATCGAGCCCGTCGAGGATCTCGGGCCGCGCGGCCGGCCCCTCCGCCGGGTCGCGCACGAAGCGGAAGCTCCGCAGCCGGATGTAGCGCGGGCAATTGCCGAAGCTCTCCCGCACCGAGACCCGGAAGCCGTCGGCGCCGGCGCGGTGCAGGATGCCGTTGAGCCGGTTCCGGCGCCGCGTGTGCAGCTCGATCCCGAGGAGCCCGATCGCGGCCCCGTCCTCCAGCCCCGCATCGGCCGGGTCGCCGGGATCGCGCGCGGCCGAGACCGCGAGCGTCCCCGGGTCGGGAGCGGAGAGGAAACCGGGGCGCCCGGCGATCAGCGTCGCCCAGACCGCGCCGGACGGGTCCACGACGCCCGCCGCGACGAAGGGCAGGAGCGGATAGAACGCCCGGTGCTGCGCGATCATGTGATCGCGGATGACGCGGGGCCCGATCTCGGCGAGCCGCTCCGCCAGCCCGGCGCTGCGCTGCAGGGCGCGCTCGCCCACGTGCCAGGTCGGGTCCGGCGGCGCGGGATCCGCCGTGATGGGGCTGGAACGGTCCATGGCCGGTCTCCTCGGTTCGTCGGCCTCGGCTCAGGCCGAGAGGCCGACCGCGCTCTTCCGGAAGGGCACGAAGCCGGGCAGGCCCTCGACCCGGGCGAGCCAGGCCCGCACCGCGGGGTAGGGGGCCAGGTCGACATTGCCCTCGGGCGCGGCCGAGACGTAGCTGTAGAGCGCGGCGTCGGCCGCGGTCGGGCGCCCGGTCGCGATCCAGTCGCGGCCGGCGAGATGCGCCTCCATCTGCCCCAGGATGGCGTGGGCCCGCTTGATCGCCAGGGCCGGGTCGAGGTCGTAGCCGAACAGCGTGACGAGCCGCGCCGCGCAGGGGCCGTTATAGATCTCGCCGGTCGAGACCGAGAGCCAGCGCTGCACCGCGGCCGCCTCCACCGGATCCTCGGGGAACCAGTCGCGCTTCCCGAACTTGCGGGCAGCGTAGACCATGATGGCGATCGAATCCGGCACCACCACGTCGCCGTCGACGAGGACCGGCACCTGCCCGAAGGGATTCAGCGCGAGGAAGTCCGGCGCCTTGTGCGCGCGCGCGGCGAGATCGACCTCGACGAGGTCGTGCGGCACCCCCGCCAGCGACAGGAACAGGTGGGCGCGGTGGGCGTGGCCCGAGAGGGGGTGGTGGTAGAGCTTCACGGTCGGTCTCCCGGCAAGGTCGGGCGGAAAGGCAGGTCCGCCGCGTCACAGGATGGCCATTCCGCCCGCCGTGGATAAGCGCCATAGTCGGCAAGGGACTATTCCGGTTCCCGGAACGGTGGCGGCGCGATGGACCGGCTCCAGGCCATGCGGATCTTCGTGAAGGTCGCCGAGACCGGCGGCTTCGCCGAGGCCGCGCGGCGGCTGAACCTCAGCCCGCCCGCCGTGACCCGGGCGGTGGCGGCCCTGGAAGCCGCCCTCGGCGTGCGCCTCCTCACCCGCACCACGCGCATCGTGAAGCTGACCGAGAGCGGCAGCCGCTATCTGGAGGATTGCCGGCGCATCCTGGCCGACCTCGCGGAGGCGGAGGCCGCGGCCTCCGGCGCCTACGCGACGCCGAGCGGCAGCCTGACCGTGACGGCGCCCGTGCTGTTCGGGCGCATCTACGTGCTGCCCCTCCTGACCGCCTACCTCTCGGATCACCCGGCCGTCGACGGGCGGGCGCTGTTCCTCGACCGCGTGGTGAACATCGTCGAGGAGGGGATCGACGTGGCCGTGCGGATCGGGCCGCTCGCCGATTCGGGCTTGAGCGCCATCCGCTGCGGCAGCGTGCGCCGGGTGGTCTGCGCCGCCCCGTCCTATCTCGCCGCCTACGGGACGCCGCGCAGGCCGGAAGACCTCGCCCGGCATCGGATCGTCGTCGCCTCCCAGACCGAGCGGCTCGAATGGCGCTTCGGTCTCGACGGCGCCACCGTGGTGCCGCTGAAGCCGCGCCTCACCAGCAACGTCAACGAGGCGGCGATCGCCGCCGCCATCGAGGGCTGGGGCCTCACCGGCGTCCTGTCCTATCAGGTCGCCGACGCCCTGCGCGACGGGCGGCTGCAGGTGGTGCTGGAGGATCACGAGCCGGCGCCGCTGCCGATCCACGTCGTCCATGTCGAGGGGCGCGGCGCTTCGGCGAAGGTGCGCTCCTTCGTGGATTTCGCGGTGGCGCGCCTGCGCGCCAACCCGCTGATCGACTGATCCGGGCTCGGCTCGCGCGGCGCCTGAGCGACGCCCAGGGCGGCCCTGCCGACGGGATCGATCGGATCGGGGACGAGGGGGCCGCGCAGGCCCGTCCGAGCCCGCTGCTTGAACGCCCGATCCCCGGCTGCTAGCTAGAGCGCTCTCCGCCGAAGTGGATGCCGGTTCGGCGATAGAGAGCGCGTCAAGACAACGACTGAGGGCCCATCACGATTGCAACGCGATCGGGAGCGGCTCTAGCGGAACGAATGCCGGTGTAGCACAGCGGTAGTGCAGCGGTTTTGTAAACCGAAGGTCGGGGGTTCGATCCCCTCCGCCGGCACCACACCTCCAGCCGTCGATCGCGGACCCGTCCGCGCCCCCCTCCATGACGGCCGGCAGCCTGTCCGATGGCACCCCCCTTTCCGGACCACGGCGCGGCCCGCAGCGGCCCGCGATCGAAGGCTCGACGGCCGTATGCCCAAGCTTTCCTCGGCAACAGGGCCTGCGCAGCCAAGCCTGATCTGAAGATCAAGCTTGACATTCCGTTACAAGAGAGCAATGCGCCGCTGAAATTCCAGTATTAAGCCGGGATGAATACGCCTTTCAGACCGCATTAAATCCGTTCCTCCTAGCAAGCGGCCCAGAGTCGATGGGCCACGCGTACCGGCCGGCCGCCCAAGCGGCCTTCCCGAGGCGGCGGGCGTGCGATCCGGCCATCCGGCCGGCGGCCTCATCGGCAAGACCTTTCGAGGCCAGCGCATGAATCACGACCCGAAGGCGGTCGCGCATGCGGCGTCCGATGCCGCCGAGCCCGTGCCGACATCGCCTGCCCGACGCGCGCGCAAGCTCGACCCCGCCGCGCGCGACCGGATCGCCCGGGGTCTGCGCCTGCTCTACGCCGAGGCCCTGATGCAGCCCGTCCCGGATACTCTGGAGGGTCTCGTCGCCGACCTCGCCGCACGCCTGGAGGATTCGCGATGACCTGCGGCCCGACCCTCACGCCCCCGGTCGATGCCGAGATGCGCGACCTGCTGCTCGGCGCCATCCCCGCGCTCCGGGCCTTCGCCTTCTCGCTGACCTACGACCTCGACCGCAGCGACGACCTCGTGCAGGACACGCTGGTGCGGGCCTGGACCAAGGCGGACAGCTTCCGGCGCGGCACGAACCTCACCGCGTGGCTGTTCACCATCCTGCGCAACCTGTTCTACTCCGAGCAGCGCAAGCGTCGGCGCGAGGTGGAGGATGCCGATGGCAGCCTTGCCGGGCAGCTCACCAGCCTTCCCGAGCAGGAGATCCACGCGGAGATGGAGGCCTTCCGCGCCGCCCTCGACCGGCTGCCGCTGGCGCAGCGCGAGGCCCTCGTCCTCGTCGGCGCGCAGAGCTTCACCTACGAGGAGGCCGCCGAGATCTGCGGCGTGGCGGTCGGCACCATCAAGAGCCGCGTCAGCCGCGCGCGCCTGCGTCTGATCGCGGATCTCGGCATGGAGGGCGCGGGCGATATCGGCGCGGACGCCATCACCCGTGCGGCCCTGGGCGGCTGAGCGCGCAGGCGCGGGCCCGTGGAGGGTTCGAAAGCGGTTCTTAACCGGTCCGTGTGAAATCTTCACACGGACCCGCAGCCGGGCGAATCCGGCACGCCTCGGACCGCGACGTCGATGAGCACGATCTCCGCAACGCAAAGCTACCAGACCTACGCGCCGCCCAGGCCGCCCTCCGAGCGGAACCGGCTGGCCTCGGCGATCGACGGGGAGGTCTCGGCCGGCACGATCAGCCAGACCGATGCCACCGCCCTGTCGAGCGCCCTCGATTCGATTGATTCGAGCCTCTCCGCCGAGCGCGGCACCGCCGCCTCCGGAACCGCCGCGCGGCTCGATCCCGCCCAGATGAAGGACCGCATCGACGGCCTGATCGACGATCAGGTGAGCGGCGGCACGCTCACCAGCGATCAGGCCGAGACCCTCAAGAGCCTCTTCGCGGAGCAGGGCGGTCGCGACGGCCCGGGCGGGCCCGGCGGAGCCGGTGGCCCGCCTCCGGGACCGCCGCCCGGCGAGGACATGACGGCGGAGGCCGCGAGCGGGACGTCGGCGGACAGCTCGGCGACCGACCTGCTCGCGAGCTTCATCCAGCAGCTGCAGGCTTCCCAGAGCGGGAGCAGCTATGCCGCGGGCGGCACGGCGGGCTCCGCCCAGGCCTCGGCCCTGCTCTTCGATTTCAAGGCGTGATCACAGGTTCGGCCTCCGTTCGATCCCGTCGGGAGAGCGGATGCCGTCTTCGCTCAGACGCCGCGCGGGCTTGGTGATACGGAGCCCGCTCTGATCCAGCGGAGTCTGGATCAGAGCCTGTTCGAGCGGGATCGACGGGTCGTCATGCAGAGACTTGGCTGATCCCACCAAACCCCCTCATCCTGAGGTGCGAGGCCTCCGCTTCGCTCCGGCAGCTCAGGAGGAGGTCGAGGCGGGGATCAGCCGCGTGAACACCGGCTCGATCCGGCTCAAGCAGGCTCTCAGGGGCGGCGATAGACCCAGACGCGGGCCGGCGGCAGGTTCAGCCAGACGCGGTTGGAGCGGTCGGCGGTGTAGCTGCCGGCCTCGCAGCGCGCCGGGATCGGCGGCACCACGGCGTAGGTGAACTGCACGAAGGGCGCGCCCGGCTGCATCAGGTCATGGGCCGTGTTGAGCAGGTCGAGGCGCTGCTCCAGCGGCTTGGTGAAGAGCGGCAGGCTCGAGATGGTGGCCGCGGCCGGCTCGGTCAGGTGATGCTGCAGGGTGCGGCGGATGTCGTAGGCGTCGCCCTGCACCACGGTCACGCCCGGGAAGCGCCGGGCGAGCAGGCGGCAGAAATCCGGGTTGAACTCCACGAGGATCAGCCGTTCGGCCGGAATCCCGCGCCGGATCAGCGCCTCGGTGACCGGGCCCGTGCCGGGGCCGAGCTCGATCACCGGGCCCTCGCGGCGCGGGTCGACATAGGCCGCCATGGTGCGGGCCAGCATCTTGCCCGACGGCGTCACCGCTCCGGTGACGAGGGGCCGCTCGAACCAGGAGCGCAGGAAACGCGCCTCGTCCTCAAGCGGCTCGCGCCGCTTGTCCCCCAACCGCGCGACCCGAGCTCTGGCGCTGGTACGATCGAAGGGGGGCAAGTCCGGGCTTCCCTGATCTCGTTGTGATGGTGGCAGGACGAGGCTGTCATACAGTCAAGGCGACGGCCCCGCTAGGGCGGGACCGCGCGCTTCCGGCCAAATGCGATAACCGGGCGGGCCGGATTTGGATCCGGGCCGCCCGCGGTTTCCGTGCGGGCGCCCGCGGGCGTCAGGCGCGCGCGGCGCCGAAGAAGTCGCGCACCTTCGAGAAGAAGCCCGCGCTCTCGGGGTGGTTCTCGTCGGAGGCGGTCTTGTCGAACTCCTGCAGCAGCTCGCGCTGGCGCTTGGTCAGGTTCTGCGGGGTCTCGACGAAGACCTGGATGTAGAGGTCGCCGACCTCCCGCGCGCGCAGCACCGGCATGCCCTTGCCCTTGATGCGGAACTGCTTGGCCGTCTGTGTGCCGGCGGGGATGCGCACCTGGGTCTGCGAGCCGTCGATCACCGGCACGGTGATCTCGCCCGAGAGCGCGGCGGTCACCATCGAGATCGGCACGCGGCAGAACAGGTCGGCCCCGTCCCGCTGGAAGAAATCGTGCGGCTTGATCGAGAGGAAGACGTAGAGATCGCCCGCCGGCCCGCCGCGCAGGCCGCTCTCGCCCTCGCCGGCGAGCCGGATGCGCAGGCCGTCATCGACGCCCGCCGGCACGTTGATCGAGAGCGTGCGCTCGCGGTTGACCCGGCCGGCCCCGGCGCAGGCCGTGCAGGGATCGTCCACGATCTCGCCGCGGCCGTGGCAGTTCGGGCAGGTCCGCTCGATGGCGAAGAAGCCCTGCGCCGCCCGCACCCGTCCGTAGCCGCCGCAGGTGGAGCAGGGGCGCGGCTTCGAGCCGGGCTTCGCGCCCGAGCCCGCGCAGGTCTCGCAGGTGATCGAGGTCGGGATGCGGATGGTCTCGGCCTTGCCGGTGAAGGCCTCCTCCAGGCTGATCTCGAGGTTGTAGCGCAGGTCCGCCCCACGCTCGCGCCCCGGCGCGCCGCCGCGCCCGCGCTGGCCGCCCCGGCCGTCGCCGAAGAAGTTGTCGAAGATGTCCGACATGAAGTCGCCGAACTCGTTGCCGAAGCCCGGGCCGCCCCCGCCCTGGCTGAAGGCCGCATGGCCGAAGCGGTCATAGGCCGCGCGCTTCTGGCCATCCGAGAGGCACTGATAGGCCTCGTTGATCTCCTTGAACTTGATTTCGGCTTCTTTGTCCCCCGGGTTGCGGTCGGGGTGATAGGTCATGGCCAGCTTGCGGAAGGCGACCTTCATCTCGCCCTCCGTCGCCGTCTTCGTGACCCCCAAGATCTCGTAATAGTCCCGCTTCGACATCCCTGTCCTCAAGGTCCCTCGCCCGCGCGCCGCGGGGGCGGGCGGCCTGCCGATTCGTCCGGTCGATTCGGTCCGGATCTATCACGCCCGCGCGGATTCGCGGGTGCGGCACCGTCGCGGCGGCGCCCGCACCGAACCCTCGCGCTGCGCGGCTGACGCCGCGGGCAGGCGCTCATATGGGGATGCCTGTTCCCGGCCGCATCCTCATGCCGCGCCGGAACGCAGCGTTAGCATGGACGGGGCGCCTCCCGCCAGCGAGGCGCGCCTCACCCGAATGCCCCGACCTCGTGCTGGATCATGCCGGAGATCTCGCGGACCTGGGCGAACATGCGCCGGATCGGCTCGAACAGGCCGGTATGCTCGGCCTCGTAGGTGCCGACGTCGCGCGGGCCCGCCGGCTCGCCGAAATTGAGGCCGAGCGTCGGGTCGGGCGTGATCGGGAAGATGTCCTCGAGGAGCTTCAGGCAGCCCTCGATGTCGAGGCGCAGGAAGCGCTCCAGGAGCTGCTCGCGGGTCATGCCGGCATGCGGGCGGAAGCCCGGGATGTGCACGGCCGTGAACCAGATCTTATGGATCAGCGCGAGGCGGATGGCGTGTAGCAGGGTCAGGCGCACGGACATCTTCTTCAGGTCGGGCGCGGCCATCTGCAGGCTCAGCCAGTCGCAGGTGAGGCGGCCGAACAGGCGGCGCAGGCCGGGCGCGAGGCCGAGCCGGTCGAGGCTGTGCGCGATGATGACGAGCTCCTCGCGGCGCCCGTCCTTCTGGGTCCGGCGCGCCCGCTCCAGCCAGACGGCCGGGTCGAGGGTGTCGATATAGGCGCGCAGCACGTCGAGGTCGCCGACGCTCGCCGCGTGCTGGGCCAGGCGGAAGGCGCGGGAGAAGCGCACCGACTCGCGGCGCATGTCGCGGAACAGGTCGGGCGCGCGGCCGGCGGCGCGGCCGAGACCGTGCAGCGAATTCGCGAGATAGCCGAGCTGGTGCAGGATCGCGTTGTTCGGGATCGCCCGCATCTGGCGCGGATGGGTGATGAGCGCCGGGCCGCCGGACTCGCTCTGGCGCGCCACCGGCCGCGAGCCGGTGCGGTCGATCAGGCTCGGGCCGAAGGTGCCGAGCAGGGCCGCGTAGCCGGGATCGTCGACGAGGGCCTCCATGTCCTGGCGGACCACGGTGAAGAACTCGAGGGCGAAGTCGGTCTCGGCGTAGACCGGATCGTCGTCCGCGTCCGGCCCCTCGCCGGGCTCGGACAGGGCATAGTCGGAGAAGGCGTCCTCGTCGGCGATGTCGAGGGCGTAGACGTGCTCGGCCACCCGCGCGACGCTCGCCTCGGCCAGCGCCCGCGTGCCGAAGAGCAGGTAGCCGTCCGTGCCCTGGAAGCTCGATTCGAGGCGCACCCGGATGCCGGCGGCCCTGTTCTTGGCGCGGGCATCCTCCGGGGCGAGGTAGGCGAGGCGGTCGCGGAGCGAGGTCGGGTGCGCGCCGCGCCCGATCGACTCGCCGTGCGTGTCGAAGATCGCGAGCTCGACGCCCTGGAGCCCGTTCTGGACCAGCATGTCGGTGATGCGCAGGCGCAGCCGCTCGATCCAGAAGGTGGCGGCCAACTGGCCGACATAGCGTCCCGAATCCGAGTAGCCGAACTGCACGGTAAGTCGGCCGATGCGCTTGAGGTACTGCCGCCAATGCGGGTTGCGCAACGCATCGTCCAGCACGCGGATACCCTGTTCCAGCGCCTCCGCCGTCTCGAAGAGCGGCGTGATCTCGAGCTTGTCCGCGATGCCGTAATGCCGCGCCAGCCACAGGGCGGCGAGCAGGGTGTAGCCGGTCTCCGTCTCGGCGATGAGGAAGCGCACCGGATGGGTGCCGTCCACGTGCTTGAGGATCTGGGCGATGGTCATCATCAGCCGGGCGGCCGAGGCGCGCTCGGCGGCGAGCGCCCCGAAATCGACGGCGACCGGCTGCACGTCGTTGAGCAGCGTGTGGATGGTGGCGAGGTGCGAGCGGCGCTGGGCCGGGTCGGCGGGCTCGCCCTCCAGGTCGGTCACGCGGCGGACCGCGTTGTGGATCTGGCTGGCGTTGAGCCGGAAATGCGGCAGGGCGTTCGAGAGGCCGTGCGTTGCCACGCCCGCCCGCAGCACCGCGATGGCCCGCTTCTCGGCGTCCCCTGGTGCGGCGGCGACCGCCGCGGCGAGGCCCGCGAGCAGCGTGCCCGCATCGGTCTGAGCCCGCTCGCGCTCGATGATGAGGGCCAGGGCGAAGCGGTGCACCGCCTCTAGCGAGGGCTTGGTGCCGAGCTTCGGTGCCACGGCGAGCTGGCGGTTGACGGCGGCGAGCGCCTGCTCGGCGAGCCCGCGCACCACCTGCGTGGCCGGGATGGCGGGCAACTCGCGGATCACCCGGTCGAATTGCATCCGCTTCGATTCGAGCCGGTAGCGCAGGGTGTCCCACCAGCCGATATCGGTGCGCCCGTCGGTGTCGCAGCCGACCCAGCTCGCCACCGCGAGCGGGCGGAGCGCCAGCTCGGTCCAGCGGTCCGGCCAGCGCCGACGGGCGGCGTCGAGGAGCGCGCCGTTGAATCCGTCGAGGGCGAGGCGGGCATTGTTGGCCGCGATGCAGGCCTGATCGAACTCGTCGTCGAGGCTGATTTGCGGATCGGGCCGGGTCGAGAGGGCGGCGGCCTCGGCGACGAGGGGCGCGCGGGCGCCGGCCTCCGGCAGGCTGGCGCTTTGGGCGATCAGCGCGGCCACGGCTCGCTTCATGCCGAAGGTCGGATGCGCCGTGAACACGATCGCGAAGGCGGTGCGCCCGACCAGGTCGCGGAAGGTCTCGAAGTCCCCGGCCTTCTCGGGGATCGCCGCGACGAGGCGGGCCGGAACTGCGGTCTCAGGATCCGCCGTCGCGTCGAGGCCGACATAGCTGCGCAGGCGCTCGGCGCGCGCAGCCAGGGCCTGCTCCCGCAGGCGCACGAACAGCGCGTCGAGGTCGTCCCCCGTGATCTCGCCGCGATCGAAGCGGCGGGTGATAGCCAAAGTCACGGCGAGCACCGGATTGCGGAAGGGATCCTCCGCCGACTGCTCGCGAGACGCCTCGATCAGGCCGAGGAGATGCTCCTCGAGTTCCGCCGGTGTCCTCTGGCCTGTCCCCTGCTGCATCGGCGATCCTCGCTCCCTCGACTATCCGCTCGTTCGTATCGTGTTCGTATCGTGCGGCCGCTCGAATGCGGGCGGGTTCGGACGGGCAAGGCAAGGTCCGTTCCGCGCCGCGGCAAGCTGGGCCGTGATCGCGCAGCCACGAGGCAGGTGCAAGGGCGCGATCCTTGGAGTAACGGTACGGCGGCATGGAACTCATCCTGATCCTGGCCGCGATCCTGGCCTGTATCGTCGCGGGGGTGGCTGTGATCGCGATTTCGGCGCGGCACGGTCGGCCGCCCTTGCGCCTCGGCAACGAGCATGATGAGCGCGACGAGGCGCTGCTGCTCGCCGAGGTCGGGCCCTCGCATAGCCCGATCGACCGCGACGCCGAGATCCTGGAAGCCGAGGTGCTCGAACTGGATCAGGCGCGCGACGCGCCCCGCTTGCCCCGCGAGCCGAAGCGGGAGCGCTGAGGCATGGCCGGAATCCGCACCGCAATCCTGGGCTCGGCGCTGTTGGCCGCGGCGCTCACCGCCGGAGCGATCGGCCTGATCGAGTGGTCGGGCTCGGGCGCACCGGCCCCGTTGCCCGCTGAGGCGGCGCCGCCCCTCGAGCCGAAACCTGCGCCGCCCGCGCCGGAACCTGCGCCGCCGCCCCTGACCGACAGGGCCCCGCCGCCGGATGCGACCTTCGCCGCGCCGCCCTCGCTCGCCTGTGGGCCGAAGGCGGCGCGCTACGAAGGTGAGAAGGGGTTCCAGCTCTTCGTCACGCGGGCCGGGCGGGCGGAGGTCGAGAACGCCCTGCGCCCCCTCACCCCCGAGGTGACCCAGGTGCTGCAGGTAACGATCGGCTCCAAGGTTGCCACCGCCTACGGACCCGATCTCGACGCGCTCCGGCGCGGCGGCCCGCCGAGCGCGATCGAGGCCCGGCTCGGCAGCGCGATCAAGTGGCAGGAGGGCCTGCCCGCCTTGCCCGACCCGCTCGCCATCGTCGGGGAAGACGGCCAGCCGCTCGCGCGCCTCGGCTTCCGCGAGTGCACGGAGGCGCCGCCGGTGCAGGCGCCGCCCCCCACCGCCACGCGCAAGGAGCCCAAGGACGGCAAGCCGCAGCGCAAGGCGGCGAAGCCGCAGGAGCATGACGGCCAGAGGGCCGAGGGCGAGGTGCAGCCGGCCAAGGCCGCGCCGAAGCCCAAGCCCGGTCCGAAGGTGCCGCCGGGCTTCACCCTGCCGCAGGGCGCGATCGCGGAATAGATTTCACGGGAAAACCCCGGCCGAGCTTAAGGAAGGTTCAAGGATGTCCTCAGCGATGACGGCCGCCCAGGTGATCGCGGCGCTGGGGCTGCAGCCGCACCCGGAGGGGGGCCATTACCGCGAGACGTTCCGCGACCCGCGCATGGCCGAGGGCCGCTCGGTCGGCACGGCGATCTACTATCTTCTCGATGTCGGCGAGGTCTCCGCTTGGCACCGGGTGGACGCCGCCGAGATCTGGCACTGGTACGCCGGCGCACCCCTCGTCCTCACCGTGAGCCCGAACGGGCACGATGCGCAGGCCCTGCATCTCGGGCCGGACCTCGCCCGCGCCCAGCGTCCGCAGGCCGTGGTCCCCGCAGGCCATTGGCAGACCGCCACCAGCCTCGGCGCATGGACGCTCGTCGGCTGCACGGTCTCGCCCGGCTTCGATTTCGCCGGCTTCGAGATGGCCCCGCCGGACTGGCGGCCGATGCCGCGCGCCTGAGAGCCTGTCAGGCTCGGCGCGAGGCCCGCACGGCGAGCAGCGCGCCGGTCACGATAAGCAGGCAGGCGGCCGCGAGAGCCGGGCTCGGGGCGGCGTAGCCTGTGGCCACCAGGATCAGGGTCGAGAGAACCGGGGCAGCATAGGCCGCCACGCCGAGCACGCGCACGTCCCCGCGCTTGCAGCCGATATCCCAGAGGTAGAAGGCCGCGCCCACCGGCCCGAGGCCGAGCAGGAGCACGGCGCCCCATTGCACCGGCTCTTCGGGCCAGGCCGTCGTCTCGAAGCCGAGATGGCAGAGCAGGCTCAGGGCGGCCGTGGCGAGGCAGAAGCCGGCCACGGCATCGGTCGGCACCGCGCCGACCCGGGCCGACAGCACCGAATAGGCAGCCCAGACGAAGGCCGCGCAGAACGCGGCCACGTAGCCCGGCAGGCCGGCGCCCGCGAAGCCGAGATCGCCGCGACCGGCGAAGAGCGCGGCGACGCCGAGGAGCCCGAGTCCCGCCCCGGCCAGATGGCCGGCGCGCAGGCCGCCCGCTCCCGGCAGCAGGCCGGAGAACAGCACGATCAGGAGGGGCCAGAGATAGTTGATGAGACCCGCCTCGGCCGGCGGCGCGAGCCGGAGCGCGCTGAAATAGAGGGCATGGTAGCCGAACAGTCCACCGACCCCGAGGAGCCAGACCGGCCAGGGCTGGCGCAGCGCCCGCGCCCGCTCCGGGCGGAGGAGGAAGCCGGCGCAGCCCACCAGCCCGCCGAGGAGGAAGGTCATCGCCGCGAGTTGGAACGGCGGTACGGACCCCGAGGCTGCCGTGAAGAGGGCAAGCAGCGACCACAACAGGATGGCGCCGAGTCCGGTGGTCGTGGCGGCGTTGCGGCGATCGCGGTCCGGGGCGGCGATCGTGGTGGGCTGCGGTTCGGTCATGCCCGTAGCGCTACCATATCGCCGGGACGGCTCGACAGGCGGGCCGCGGTCATGGCGCCGTCACGGCTTTGCTGTAGCGGCGGCGGACCCGGCGGGAGACCCGAACCCATGCGCAGGATCGCCGCGACGCTGGCTCTTCTCATGGCCGTCTCACCCGGGGCGGCAACCGAGGAAGCGCAGCTCGGGCCGCGCCCCTTCTACCTCGTCGACAGCCTCGAGCCGGGGCCGCTGAAGGACAGGCTGGCCGCCTGCTGGATCGACAGGCGCTACACGCCGCGCCGCTTCTCGATCTCGCATCGCGGCGCGCCGCTGCAATTTCCCGAGCATACCCGCGAGGGCGTGATGGCGGCCTACCGGATGGGCGCCGGCCTCATCGAGTGCGATGTCGCCTTCACCAAGGACCGCCAGCTGGTCTGCCGCCACAGCCAATGCGACCTGCACACAACCACGGACATCCTCGCCCGGCCGGACCTCGCGGCGAAGTGCACCAAGGGCTTCGCGCCGGCCGACCCCGCGAGCGGCCGCAAAGCCTCGGCCCAGTGCTGCACCAGCGATCTGACGCTGGCCGAGTTCAAGTCACTCAACGCCAAGATGGATGCCGCCGACCCGGAGGCGACGACCCTTTCCGCCTACATGAACGCGACTCCGCGCTGGCGTACCGATCTCTACGCCACCACCGGTACGGTAATGTCCCACCGCGACTACATCGCGCTGGTGACGTCGCTCGGCCGCAAGTTCACGCCGGAGCTGAAGGCGCCCCAGGTGCCGATGCCCTTCGCGGGCGACTACACGCAGGACCGGTACGCCCAGGCGCTGATCGATGATTACAAGGCTGCCGGCATCCCTGCCTCGGACGTGTTTCCGCAGAGCTTCCAGCTCCGGGACATCCTCTACTGGCTGGAGAAGGAGCCGGATTTCGGCCGGCAGGCCGTGTTCCTCGACGACCGGGACGAGCGCGACAAGGGCACGTTCGACCCCGAGGTGCCCGAGACCTGGAAGCCCGGCATGGCCGAGCTCGCACGGATGGGCGTGCGCATCCTGGCGCCGCCGCTCTGGATGCTGGTCCGGCCCGGTCCCGGCGGCACCATCGAGCCCTCGGCCTATGCGCGGGAGGCGAAGAAGGCGGGCCTCGATCTGATTGCCTGGTCGCTGGAGCGCTCGGGGCCGCTCAAGGGCGGGGGCGGCTACTACTACCAGTCGATCAAGCCCGTGGTGACGGGCGACGGCGACGTGCTGCGGCTCCTCGACGTGCTCTACCGCGAGGTTGGGGTGCGTGGCGTCTTCTCCGACTGGCCGGCGACCACGACCTTCTACGCCAATTGCGTGGGGGCCGATTAGAGCAACCGGCTTCGCCCATCAGATCCCCTCATCCTGAGGTGGCCGCGCCAGCGGCCCTCGAAGCAGTCCTCCAGGGATCGCGAGACAGCTGGAGGTCTCCTTCGAGGCCTCCGCTTCGCTCTGGCACCTCAGGATGAGGTGTGCGGTTGGGACGAGCCGGAGCAGCCCCGAAGGACGTACTCCGGCCGTCCGATCAGACGAAGTGCTGGCCGCCGTTGATGGTCAGCGTCGAGCCGTTGACGAAGCCGGCCTCGTCGCTGGCGAGATACTCGACCGCGTGGGCGATCTCGTCGGCCTCGCCGAGGCGGCCGGTCGGGATCGTCGCGATGATCTTGTTGCGGATGTCCTCCGGCACGGCCATCACCATCTCGGTGGCGATGTAGCCCGGGGCCACCACGTTCACGGTGATGCCCTTCGCGGCGCTCTCCTGCGCCAGCGCTTTGGCGAAGCCGATCACGCCGGCCTTGGCGGCGGAATAGTTGGTCTGGCCGGCCTGGCCCTTCTGCCCGTTGATCGACGAGATGATGATGATGCGCCCGAAATTGCGGCTGCGCATGCCGTCGATCAGCGGCCGGGTGCAGGTGAACATCGAGTCGAGGTTGGTCTTGATGACCGCCTGCCACTTCTCGAAGGTCATCTTGTGGAAGGCGCCGTCGCGGGTGATGCCGGCATTGTTCACCAGGATGTCGATCGGCCCGAGCTCGGTCTCGATCGCCTTGATGCCCGCCTCGCAGCTCGCGAGATCGCCCACGTCGAACTTGAAGACGGGGATGCCGGTCTCGGCCTTGAAGGCGTTGGCGGCCTCGTCGTTGCCGCCGTAATTCGCGGCCACCTTGTAGCCCTTGTCCTTCAGCCGCTTCGAGATCGCCGCGCCGATGCCGCGGGTGCCGCCGGTGACGAGGGCGACGCGTGCCTGTGCCATGGGGTTTCCTCCGAATGTTCTTGTTGGCTGGCCCTGATTTCGGGGACGTGACCGCCCCCGCGCGATGGGCGCATCTTGCCCATCGCGCAGCGGTTGCGCACCGAATTTATTCTTGATGGAGCCGTGAAAGCGTTTCAGCGCGGGCCGGGTTGTCCCGCCCCGCGCCGGAAACGGGCGGCGATCAGGGCCGCTCGAGGCACATGGCGACGCCCATGCCGCCGCCGATGCACAGGGTGGCGAGGCCCTTCTTGGCGTCGCGGCGCTTCATCTCGTGCAGCAGCGTGACGAGGACGCGGGCGCCTGAGGCGCCGATCGGGTGGCCGATGGCGATGGCGCCGCCATTGACGTTCACCTTCGCATCGTCCCAGCCCATGTCCTTGTTCACGGCGAGGGCCTGGGCGGCGAAGGCCTCGTTGGCCTCGATCAGATCGAGGTCGCTGGGCTTCCAGCCGGCCTTGTCGAGGGCCTTGCGCGAGGCCGGGATCGGGCCGGTGCCCATGATCTTCGGATCGACGCCAGCCGTCGCCCAGGACTTGATCTTGGCGAGCGGCGTGAGCCCGCGGCGCTCGGCCTCGGAGGCCGACATCAGCACGATCGCCGCTGCGCCGTCGTTGAGGCCCGAGGCATTGGCGGCCGTCACGGTGCCGTCCTTCGAGAAGGCGGGCTTGAGCTTGGCCATCGCCTCGACGGTGGCGCCGTCGCGGATGTACTCGTCGGTGTCGACGACCACGTCGCCCTTCCGGCCGGGCACGGTGACCGGGGCGATCTCCTCCTTGAAGCGGCCCTCCTTGCGGGCGGCCTCGGCCTTGTTCTGCGAGCGGGTCGCGAACTGGTCCTGCTGCTCGCGGGTGAGCTGGAAGGCCTGGGCCACGTTCTCGGCGGTGGTGCCCATGTGGTAGCCGTTGAAGGCGTCCCAGAGCCCGTCCTTGATCATGGTGTCGACGAGCTTGACGTCGCCCATCTTCTGGCCGCCGCGCAGGTACTGCGCGTGGGGGGCGAGCGACATGGATTCCTGGCCGCCGGCCACGATGACCGTGGCGTCGCCGTTGGCGATCTGCTGCATACCGATCGCGACGGTGCGCAGGCCCGAGCCGCAGACCTGGTTGAGGCCCCAGGCGGTGGCCTTCTCGGGGATGCCCGCGGCGATGGCGGCCTGGCGGGCCGGGTTCTGGCCGGCGCCCGCGGTGAGCACCTGGCCGAAGATCACCTCGTCCACGTCGTCGGGCGACACGCCCGCCCGCTCCAGCGCCGCCTGGATCGCCACCTTGCCGAGCTCGTGCGCGGGCACGCTGCCGAAGGCGCCGCCGAACGAGCCCACGGGGGTGCGCGCCGCTCCGACGATGACGATGTCCTCGCTGCCTGCCATCTGACGTTCTCCTCTCGCGGCCGGCGCATCTTAGGATTTCCGCGCTCTGGTCCGTTGGAGAGGGATGAAGGGCCTGGGACGGGCGAAGTCAAGCGCATAACCGCCCTGCCGGTGACGGCATGAGCAGGGCGCCACATTGGCATTGGCAGCTCGTTATGCATGATTGTGCTGGGAAAGGCGCCAGATTGCGGTTTTCGACGCCGTCTGAAAGCCTTAAGGTCTTCGAGCGCGCGCAATGTTTGTGATGGCCGCGCCGTCGTCATTGGGAGAGGCCGCGAAGATGGCGGAGAACGTCAAGGCCCAGCAGACCGTCATCAAGAAGTACGCCAACCGGCGCCTCTATCACACCGGCACCTCGACCTACGTCACGCTCGAAGACCTCGCCACGATGGTCCAGAACGGCGAAGACTTCGTTGTCTACGATGCCCGGACCAGCGATGACATCACCCGCTCCGTGCTGACGCAGATCATCTTCGAGCAGGAGAACAAGGCTGGTGCCGACAATCTGCTGCCGGTGGCCTTCCTGCGTCAGCTGATCCGGTTCTACGGCGACAGCATGCGCACCATGGTGCCGAGCTTCCTCGAGTTCTCGATGGCCAACTTTGCCCGCGATCAGGACGGGCTGCGCGAGAAATTCGCCACGAGCTTCGGCCCGGCCGCATTCCAGAACGCGATCGAGCAGCAGGTGCGCACCAACATGAACTTCTTCGGCGACGCCATGAAGATGTTCACGGGCTTCTCGGGCGCCGGACTCCCTGGCGCCAATGCGGGCAGTGCGCCCGGCGCCTCCGCGGCAAAGCCGCTCGCCTCGGCGCAGCCCGCCTCCAGCGAACTCGACGACCTGAAGCGCCAGATGCTGGCCATGCAGGAGCGTCTGGAGGAATTGGCGAAGAAGTGAGGCGCACCGCGCGCTCGCGCCGCCCGCAAAGGTTGACGAACCGTTAACGCCGGCTCCAGATTTGCACCGTCCGCGCCGTCCCGTGCGGAGGGTGCGCGACATGATCCGGATCGAGGCAACGCGCCGTCCCGCGGCGGCACAGAGCGACGTCTCCCGCCAGCCTGCGGCGGCCGAGCCTGTCGATACGCTGGGCCGGGCGGTCGTCGCCCTGCCGGCGACCGGACGCCGGGCCGAGGATCGCACTCCTCATCGCCGGGATGGGCGCCCGCAGGCCGGCTTCGTCGCCCACCTCATCGCCAGCGTCGATCCGAGCCTCGTACCCTCGCGGGCCGAGCGGGCGCGGCGCGCCTGCGCGCTGTACGACGCGGCGGCGCAACAGGTCGCCTAGAGCGCGCTCCGACGAAGGGGATGCCGGTTCGGCGAAAGAGAGTGCGTCCAACAAGGACCCGGGAAGGCACACGAACAGGGGAGCGGTGCGCACGAAAAAGGCCGGCGCGGCCCTCGCCGCACCGACCCTCGGACACGTCCGGCAGAGAGGATCAGGCTTCGGCCGACTTCACCTTCAGGACCTGACGGCCGCGGTACATGCCAGTCTTCAGGTCGATGTGGTGCGGACGGCGCAGCTCGCCCGAATCCTTGTCCTCGACATAGGTCGGGGCCTTGAGGGCGTCGGCGGACCGGCGCATGCCGCGCCGCGAGGGGGAGGTCTTTCGCTTCGGAACGGCCATGACAACGATCCTTGAACTGGCGGATTGCGACGAAAGCGGCGCGCGGGCGGCTCCTCCCGGGAGAGGATCGCCTCATGCACCGCCTGATACGGAGATTCGAGGGCGCGTTTATAGCGGCCGCGACGCGCCCTGGCTAGAGCCTCCGCCGCATCGCCGCGCGCGGACACGATTCCGGAGCATCCCCAATCCCCTGACGCGCCAGCCTGTCGCACGTTAAGCCACGGTTCAAGCAGGGAAGATCAGGTTTCGCGGCACCGGATCCGTCCCAACCTCGCTGCGGCGGGCCGCGTATCTTTCGGGAGTACCGTCATGGTCTCGTCCACCACCTCCGCGCTGCGCGCCCTCGCCGTCCTGACGGCGCTCCTCGGCACGCCGGCCCTCGCGCAGTCCCCGGCCCCCGCGACGCCGACCGCGCCGGCCAAGCCTGCCCCGGCGCCCCCGACCACGCCCGCGGCGCCGAAGGCTCCGAGCGCTCCCGTCGCCGGTGCGCCGAACGCGGCCAAGACCGCGCTGGTCGATCTCAACAGCGCCACCGCCGAGGAACTCGACGCCCTGCCCGGCATCGGCACCGCCCGCTCGGCGGCGATCATCAAG
>NZ_CABFPH010000021.1 GCF_902141845.1 Methylobacterium symbioticum
CCCTCGACACGATCTCGCAGACGCCCGGCGCGGGGTGGAGCAGCCCGGTAGCTCGTCAGGCTCATAACCTGAAGGTCGTTGGTTCAAATCCAACCCCCGCAACCAGATCCGCAACGGCCCGTCATCCCCCGATGACGGGCCGTTCTGCGTTTCCGGGATCCCAAAGGGATCATCCCTTTGGCGGGTCGAGGGCAGAGCCCTGGAAGATCTCAGGGCTCCGCCCCGACACCCCGCCCAAGGGACTGGTCCCTTGAGGATCCCCGGACATGCTAGAGGGTCGTTCCCCATCGAGCCCAGGGAGGCGTTGAGCCATGCGGATCCTCGCGGAGGCCGACCCGGCCGAGCATCTCGACGTGCTGGTGATCGGTGCCGGGATCTCCGGAATCAGCGCCGGCCATGCCCTGCAGACGCGCTGCCCGGACAAGAGCTACGCGATCCTGGAGGCGCGGGAGGCGCTCGGCGGCACCTGGGACCTGTTCCGCTATCCGGGCCTGCGCTCGGATTCCGACCTCTACACCTTCGGCTTCAGCTTCCGGCCCTGGACCGAGGACAGGTCGATCGCCGACGCCGCCTCGATCCTGGCCTATCTGCGCGAGACCGCCGCCGCCTTCGGCATCGACCGCAAGATCCGCTACCGCCAGCGCGTCGTCTCGGCCGCCTGGAGCACGCCGGAGGCGCGCTGGACCGTCGCGGTCGAGGTCGGGCCGGAGCGGCGACGCCTCACCTATACCTGCGCCTTCCTCTATGTCTGTGCCGGCTACTACGATTACGAGGCCGGCTACCGGCCGGACTGGCCGGGGCTGGAGCGCTTCGGCGGCCGCCTCGTGCATCCGCAGGCCTGGCCGGAGGATCTCGACCATGCGGGGCAGCGGGTGGTGGTGATCGGCAGCGGCGCCACCGCGGTGACGCTGGTGCCGGAGATGGCCAAGACCGCCGCCCACGTCACCATGCTGCAGCGCTCGCCGACCTATATCGTGGCGCTGCCGGCCAAGGACCACATCGCCAACTGGATGAGGCGCCGCCTGCCGGCGGCCCTCGCCCACCGGCTCGCCCGCTGGAAGAACATCGCCCTCAGCCTCGCCTTCTACCAGTTCGCGCGCCGCCAGCCGGAGATGATGACGCGCAAGATCCTCGGCGGCATCCGCGGCCAGCTCGGACCCGATTACGATGTCGGCCGGCATTTCACGCCGCGCTACAAGCCCTGGGACCAGCGCCTCTGCCTCGCGCCGGACGGCGACCTGTTCAAGGCGATCCGGCAGGGCCGGGCCTCGGTGGAGACCGGCCAGATCGCGCACTTCACCGAGACGGGGCTGCAGCTTGCATCCGGCACGCATCTGCCGGCCGACATCGTCGTCACCGCCACCGGACTCCAGGTGAGGATGATGGGCGGGGTGCAGATCAGCGTCGACGGCCGCACGCCCGACCCGGCGCAGAGCTACCTCTACCGGGGCATGATGCTGAGCGACGTGCCGAACCTCGCCCTGGCCATCGGCTACACCAACGCCTCGTGGACGCTGAAATGCGAGCTGACGGCCGGCTTCGTCTGCCGGCTCCTCCGCCGCATGGACGCGACGGGCTCCGCGTGGTGCGTGCCGCGGCGGGGGGAGGCCGCGGGCGAGGAGCCGCTGATCGGCTTCACCTCGGGCTATATCGAGCGGGCGCGCCACCTGATGCCGAAGCAGGGCGCGTCGCGCCCGTGGAAGCTCTACCAGAACTACGTGCTCGACCTCGCCGCGCTCCGCTACGGCCGGCTCGACGACGGGGCCCTCACCTTCGGCGGGCGCCGGGAGAAAACCCGCGCGGCCTGAGCGCCGCGCCCCTCGCGGCAGGGGAGGGGGCTTGTTCGCCGAAGCGCGACGCCGTCCCCGCGCGGCCGGTCGCCTTCCCTGCCGAGGAACAGGCGGCCCGGTCTGTTCCGGGGCGCGGCCCCGGACCGGGTGCGCCGCGCGCCCGGCTGCGAGAGCATGGGCCGAAACGGGGCATCCGCGTTCCGCGCGACCGCGCTGGCGGTTGGCGGCGCGGCACAAGCCTCGGGGTCGAGGGAGGACGATGAGAATGCGCGAGACGCTGACGCGGATCCTGGGCGCCGGCCTGATCGGGCTCGCCCTGGCGGGGGCGCCGGCCCTGGCCTTCGAGCCGGCGCCGCTCGCCGGGGCGGCCGAGCTCGGCTTCGATCCCGGGCGGCTTCAGGCGGTGGCCGATCTGGTTCAGCGGGACGTCGGCAGCGGCAAGATCCCGGGCATGGTCCTGATGGTCCTGCGTGACGGCAAGCCGGTCATGGCCCGGGCCTTCGGCGAGCAGAGCCCGGGCGTGCCGATGCGCCTCGACAGCCTGCACCGCATTGCCTCCACCACGAAGCTCTTCGTCACCACGGCGGCCCTGCGCCTCTACGAGCAGGGCCGCTTCAAGCTCTCCGATCCGGTGGCGACGCATCTGCCCGAGTTGAAGGATCTCAAGGTCTATGCCGGGTTCGAATCCGCTACGAGCGGCGAGGTGCCGCCGCCCGAGGCGCCGCGGCGCCCGCCGACGGTGCAGGACCTGATGCGCCACACGGCGGGCCTCACCTATTGGTGGATCGGGCCGGCCAACCCGGTCCGGCGCAGCCAGCGCGAGCAGGACCTCGAGGGGCTCTACGGCCTGACCGGCCCGGAGATGCTCGCCAAGCTCGCCCAGCAGCCCTTGCTCTACCAGCCGGGCACCACCTTCGAGTACTCGATCGCCACCGACGTGCTCGGGCACATGCTGGAGCGCATCGAGGGCAAGCCCCTCGACCGGATCCTGGCCGAGCAGGTGCTGGAGCCCTTGGGCCTGACCGATACGGTCTGGCAGGTGGACGAGGCGCAGGCCGGCCGCCTCGCCGAGCCCTCGCAGGCGACGCGGGAGAAGGACCCGCTCGCCTGGGTCTTCACCTGGCTCGACCTGCGGAAAGCCCCGAAGCGCTTCTCGGCCGGGGCCGGCCTCGCCTCCACGGCGGGCGACGTGGCGCGCCTCCTGCAGATGCTCGCCAATGGCGGCACCCTCGACGGCGTGCGGCTGCTGGCGCCGCGCACCGTGCGCCTGATGCTCCACCACGACCAGCTCAACGGCATCCGCGGCCCGCGCAACAACGTGGATGACGGCTATGGCTGGAGCCTCGTCAACCCGGTGCGGCTCGCCACCGGCGGCCACACCACGCCCGGCGCGCCGGGCGACCTGTACTGGGGCGGCATCACCGGGCCGCGCTACATGCTCGACCCGGCCGAGCGCCTGGTGGTGGTGGCGATGTTCCAGGCGCCGAGCCTGCGCGGGCACTACTACGCGCTGCTGCGGCAGATGGTGTACGGCGCGCTGATGCGGTGAGGGCGGCGCCTCAGGTCACCACGCTCGGCTCGGCGCGGCCGGTATGGCCGGCGATGTCGGCGATGGCGCGGGCCGCCGCGACCACGGGGCTGAGCACCTCGGCGGGGTCGCGGTCGTGCCGGTCGCGGTCGTAGCGCTCCAGATAGACGCGCAGGGTCGCGCCCTGCGTGCCCGTGCCGGAGAGCCGGTAGACCACGCGCGCGTCCTCGGCGAAGGCGATGCGGATGCCCTGGCGCTCGGTCACCGAGCCGTCGACGGGATCGACGTAGCGGAAATCGTCGGCGCTCTGGACGGTGAGGCCGGAGAAGACCTGGCCCGGCAGGTCGGCCAGGCGGTCGCGCAGGGCCTGCATCAGGGCCTCCGCCGACGCGCTCTCGACCTCCTCGTAGTCGTGGCGGGTGTAGTAGTCGCGGCCGAACTCGGCCCAGTGGGCGCGCACCAGGGCGTCGGCGCGCTCGCCCGTGGCGGCCAGGATGTTGAGCCAGAGCAGCACCGCCCAGAGCCCGTCCTTCTCGCGGACATGGTTCGAGCCGGTGCCGGCGCTCTCCTCGCCGCAGAGGGTGATCAGGCCGGCATCGAGCAGGGTGCCGAAGAACTTCCAGCCGGTCGGCGTCTCGTAGGCCGGGATGCCGAGCTTCCGCGCGACCCGGTCGGCGGCGCGGCTCGTCGGCATCGAGCGGGCGAGCCCGGCAAGGCCCGCGGCGTAGCCCGGGGCGCGGTGGGCATGGGCGGCGAGGATGGCGAGGCTGTCGCTCGGCGTCACGAAGAGATGGGGCGCCACGATCATGTTGCGGTCGCCGTCGCCGTCCGAGGCTGCGCCGAAATCGGGCGCGTCGGGGCCGTGCAGCAGGTCGAACAGGTCCTTGGCGTGGACCGGGTTCGGGTCCGGATGGTGGCCGCCGAAATCCTCCTGCGGCTCGGCATTGACCACGGTGCCGGGAGCGGCGCCGAGCGCGCCTTCGAGGATCGCCCTGGCGTAGGGGCCGGTGACCGCGCTCATCGCGTCGAAGCGCATGCGGAAGCCGCCCGCGAACAGGCGCCGGATCGCGTCGAAGTCGATCAGCTCGGCCATCAGCGCGGCGTAGTCGGCCACGGGATCGATCACCGCGACCACGGTGCCGCCGAGGGTGGTCTCGCCGATCCGGTCGAGGTCGAGGTCCGGCACGTCGAGGATGCGGTATTCCGCGAGTCCCTTCGCCCGCTCGAAGATCGCGGCGGTGACGCTCTCGGGCGCCGGGCCGCCGTTCCTCGCGTTGAACTTGATGCCGAAATCGCCGTCCGGACCGCCGGGATTGTGGCTTGCCGAGAGCACGATGCCGCCGAGCGCCCCGGATTTGCGGATCACGCAGGAGGCGGCCGGCGTCGAGAGCAGGCCGCCGCGGCCGACGAGGAGCCGGCCGAAGCCGTTGGCGGCGGCGATCTTGATCGTGGTCTGCACCACCGTCCGGTTGAGGAAGCGCCCGTCGCCGCCGATCACCAGGGTCGCGCCGGCCTTGTCGGGCAGGGTGTCGAAGATCGCCTGGACGAAGTTCTCGACATAGTGCGGCTGCCGGAAGACCGGCACCTTCTTGCGCAGGCCCGAGGTGCCCGGCTTCTGGTCCGGGAAGGCGGTCGTCGGAACGGTCTTGAGAGCCATCGGCGGGGGCGTATCCTTCCGGGCGCGTCGCGGGGAGGGGCTGAGCGGCGAACCTCGGCCGTTCACTAGTATGGCGATGCCGGAGGGATTCAACAGGGGCGGCGGCGCGCCGGGAGGCCGTCTTCTCCCCCGCACGGGGAGTGGCACGCGCCCGAACCGTCCTTATAATGCCGGTCAAGGGGGCCCTCCCGCGGGCTCCGTTACAGCGAGCCCGTTTTGATGTCGCGCATCCCGAACTTCGCCGAGGTCCCGTTCTCGGGTGAGCCCCTGCCGGCTCCCGCGCCGGTGCTCGGCGAGCCGTGGATGAGCCCGGAGGGCATCCCGGTGAAGGGCGCCTACGGCCCCGAGGATCGCGCGGGGCTCGAGTTCCTGAACACCTATCCGGGCCTGCCGCCCTATCTGCGCGGGCCCTATCCGACCATGTACGTCACCCAGCCCTGGACGATCCGGCAATATGCCGGCTTCTCCACGGCCGAGGATTCGAACGCCTTCTACCGGCGCAACCTCGCGGCCGGGCAGAAGGGCCTCTCGGTCGCCTTCGACCTCGCCACCCACCGCGGCTACGATTCGGACCATCCGCGCGTCTCGGGCGATGTCGGCATGGCGGGCGTCGCGATCGATTCGATCTACGACATGCGGACCCTGTTCTCCGGGATCCCGCTCGACGAGATGACCGTGTCGATGACGATGAACGGCGCGGTGCTGCCGGTGCTCGCCCTCTACATCGTCGCGGCCGAGGAGCAGGGCGTGCCGCCCTCGAAACTGGCCGGCACGATCCAGAACGACATCCTCAAGGAGTTCATGGTCCGCAACACCTACATCTATCCCCCCAAGGGATCGATGCGGATCATCTCGGACATCTTCGCCTACACCTCGGCCAACATGCCGAAGTTCAACTCGATCTCGATCTCCGGCTACCACATGCAGGAGGCCGGCGCGACGAACGACCTGGAACTGGCCTACACGCTCGCCGACGGCGTCGAGTACATCAAGGCCGGCCTCGCGGCGGGCCTGACCATCGACCAGTTCGCCCCGCGCCTGTCCTTCTTCTGGGCGATCTCGACGAACTTCTTCATGGAGGTCGCCAAGATGCGGGCCGCGCGCCTGATCTGGGCGAAGCTCGTGAAGCAGTTCGAGCCGAAATCGGACAAGTCGCTGCCCTTGCGCACCCATTCGCAGACGAGCGGCTGGTCGCTCACCGCGCAGGACGTGTTCAACAACGTCACCCGCACGGCGATCGAGGCGATGGCGGCGACGCAAGGGGGCACGCAGTCGCTCCACACCAACGCCCTCGACGAGGCGCTGGCGCTGCCGACCGACTTCTCGGCCCGGATCGCCCGCAACACCCAGCTCTTCCTGCAGCAGGAATCGGGCACCACCCGGATCGTCGATCCCTGGGGCGGCTCCTACTATGTCGAGCGGCTGACCGCCGACATGGTCGCCCGCGCCTGGGAGCATATCCGCGAGGTCGACAGCCTCGGCGGCATGGCCAAGGCGATCGAGGCCGGCATCCCGAAGCTGCGGATCGAGGAGGCGGCGGCCCGCGCCCAGGCCCGCATCGATTCCGGCCGCCAGACGATCGTCGGCATCAACAAGTTCAAGCCCGACGACGAGATGGCGATCGAGCTCCTGCGCGTCGACAACGGCAATGTGCGGACGCTCCAGATCGACAAGCTCAAGCGCCTGCGGGCCGAGCGCAACCAGTCCGACGTGGACGCGGCGCTCGCGGCGCTGACCCAGGCGGCGGACGGCACGGGGAACCTGCTCGAACTGGCGGTGAACGCGGCGCGGGCCAAGGCCACGGTCGGCGAGATCTCGGAGGCGCTGGAGCGGGCCTGGGGCCGGCACCGGGCCGAGATCCGCTCGATCTCGGGCGTCTACAAGCGGGAGGTCGGCGGCATGTCGCCTGTGGTCGAGAAGGTGCGCGGTCTGGTCGAGGCCTTCGAGGAGAACGATGGGCGCCGCCCGCGCATCCTCGTCGCCAAGATGGGTCAGGACGGCCACGACCGCGGCCAGAAGGTGATCGCCTCGGCCTTTGCCGATCTCGGCTTCGACGTGGATATCGGGCCGCTCTTCGCCACGCCCGCCGAGGCCGCGCGCCAGGCGGTGGAGAACGACGTCCACATCGTCGGCGTCTCCTCGCTCGCCGCCGGCCACCTGACGCTGGTTCCCGAACTCCGGGCGGCGCTGGCCGAGGCGGGCCGCGACGACGTGATGATCGTGGTCGGCGGCGTCATCCCGCCGGGCGATTACGAGGCCCTCTACGCCGCCGGCGCCTCGGCGATCTTCCCGCCCGGCACGGTCATCGCCGAGGCCGCGGTCAAGCTGATCGAGGAGCTGAACGGGCGACTCGGCTACGGCACCCGGCAGGCGGCGGAGTAGCAACGGACCTCGTCACGCCCGAAGGATCTCGGGCTTCGCGCCGCATGAACGATCCGTCGAGACGGGCGCAGGCGCTTCGGCAGCGACAGACCGCCGCCGAGGCGCGGCTGTGGCGGGTCTTGCGGAACGGCCAGCTCAACGGCTGGAAGTTTCGCCGGCAGCACCCGGTCGGCGAAGCGATCGCCGATTTCGCCTGCATTGCCGCCAATGCTCGTGGTCGAGGTCGACGGCGCCACACACGCGACCGAGGCCGAACGCCTTCGGGACGAACGACGGACCGAAGCACTCATGCGGTGCGGCTTCGCGGTCCTGCGCGTCCATAACGTCGACGTCGCAGAGAACCTTGAGGGCGTCCGCGAGACGATTCTGGCCGCGATCGAGCGGCGGACCAGCCTTTAGGGGACGACGGGTCGAGCGCAGGATCCGCGACAGGCCCCCTCTCCCGTTCGGGAGAGGGTTGGGGTGAGGGGTGAGACCGATCCGGAGAGGTCGCGGCGGCGAGGCGGCTCCGGCCCCGTTCCATCCTGATAATTCTCGACCCTCACCCTGTCCCTCTCCCGAACGGGAGAGGGGACCCGCGCCTGATCCGGGCACCGATGGAGAGCTGGAACCGCGCTCTCCCTTCCCCCCTCTGCGGGGGAGGGTGGCCCCTGCGTCAGCAGGGGTCGGGAGAGGGGTGCGACGGTGCAAGCGGAGGCAGTTGGCCTTCATGCCTGCTCCGCCCCTTCCGGCAGCCGGGTTCCCCTCTCCCGCCTCACTCCGTTCGGCACCCTCCCCCTCCCAAGTCGGGCCTGCCCAACTTGGGCACGGGCAAGCGGATCTCGGGCAGGCCCGAGATCCGTGGGGGGAGGGAGGGCGCAGCGCCAGGGCGGAAAGGCCTGCCCTAAGACAAAAAGCTTGACAGACGAGAACAAAACACGTACATCCCAGCCACGCGCTGTCCCGCGGCGCGACGGGTCCTGCAACCCGCCGCGCCGCGCGCAGGGAGCCCGGGCCGCATGACCACGGCAGGTGAAGGACAGCGCGGCGGTTCCCGCGTCGCCGGCCGGTCAGCCGGCGCCCCGGGCGCCTCTGCGCGACACAGGGCCGTTCTCGGCGCCAGCCCGGATCAACAACGGGACAGCCCCGATAGTCCGGCCTGCACAGGTCGTTGGAACCGATGCCGGGCCCAATACGAGGTCCGGTGCACGACGCTTCAAGTCTGCCGGGGTGAGGCTGGGCGAGCCGGGCAACGGCGCTACGCAGTCCGCCACGATCGGGGTCGATGCAGGTGAGCAAGAGACCGCGACGCATAGACGGACGAGGCCGGCCACACGCGGCCCCCTCGTCCGCGGGACGCCGGGGAACTCGGTATCCGTACGCATATGAGTTTGGGTTCCGCGGCGTCCCGCGTCTCCCGCTCCAGCCAAGCCTCCGGCGTCAGCAAGACGCGCGGAGCCGAAGGCGCGTCGGCCTGTGGCATATCGCCGAGCCCGGTCGATCGGCTCGGGCCCCGCGCTAGCTGCCGCCGCAGCCCCAGTGTCTCGCACGACACGCCCGCCTTGCCGTCCCGGCCCGAGCGAGGAGGCCCGGCGAAGGGGTCTCGTGCGAGCCGCGCCACCCCCTGCGAGCGCCGTGTCGAAACCCATCAGCGACTATGCCGTCATCGGCGACACCCATTCCACCGCGCTCGTCGCCCGCGACGGATCGGTCGACTGGCTGTGCTGGCCGCGGCACGATTCGCCGGCCCTGTTCCTGAAGCTCCTCGACGACGTGAAGGGCGGCTTCTGCCGGATCGACCTCGACGGGCTTGAGCGGACCAGCCGGCGCTACGTTCCTGAGACCAACGTCCTGGAGACCACCTTCGAGACGCGGACCGGCCGGGCGGTGCTCCTCGACCTGATGCCGGTCAACCCGCCCAATACCGAGCCCGAGGAAGGGCCGGACGGGGAGGGGGAGAGCCGCCTCCTGCGCCTCCTCACCTGCGAAGCGGGCAGCGTCTCCGGCCGCTTCACCGTGCGGCCGACCTTCGACTACGCCCGCTGCGCCTGCACCCCCGTGCAGGAGGAGCACTGGGTGCTGTTCGAGGCCGGAGCGCAGCGGATCCGGATGAGCGGGGGCGAGCCGCGCGTGGCGGGCGCGGGCGCCGAGAGCCATGTCTCCCTGCGCGCCGGCGAGAGCAGCTATCTCGTCCTCACCCATGGCGAGGACGGCGACACCGCCGGCATCGACGATTTCGCCACCGCCCGCGCCCGGGTCGAGTCGACCATCGATTACTGGCGGCGCTGGAGCGCGCGCTGCTGCTATCGCGGCCCCTACCGCGAGACGGTGCTGCGCTCCGCGCTCTGCCTGAAGCTGCTGACCTACTCGCCCACCGGCGCCATCATCGCCGCCGCGACCGCCGGCCTGCCCGAGGCGGTGCCGGGCGAGCGCAACTACGATTACCGCTTCACCTGGATGCGGGACGCGACCTTCACGGTTACCGCCTTCGTGATGCTCGGCTACGTGCGCGAGGCCTCCGAATTCCTGCGCTTCCTGCGCGAGGCGGACGGCAGCTTCGGCCGGGACACCAAGCTGCTCTACGGCATCGCGGGGCCGATGCCGCCCGAGGAGGCGCTCGACCACCTCGCCGGCTGGAACGGGGTCGGGCCGGTCCTCATCGGCAACGCCGCCGAGCAGCAGGACCAGCACGACATTTTCGGCGAGCTGATCCGCGCCATCGCCGTCTTCCTGGAGGCGGTGGATTACGACCCGCCCGAGAAGGTCAACGACCGCCTGCCCGAGGTGCTCGACAACCTCACCCGCCGGGCGCTCGCCGCCCGCGACCAGCCCGACCACGGCATCTGGGAGCTGCGCACGCAGCCGCGCCACCAGCTCCACAGCAAGGCGATGATCTGGGTGGCGCTCACCGATGCAGCCCGCATCGGCCGCCGCATCGACGGGGTCTCGCCGGAGACGATCGCGGGCTGGGAGCAGGCGGCCGCCGCGCTCCGCACGGAGTATCTGGAGACCTGCTGGAACCCGGAGCGCAAGGCCTTCGTCGGGGCCTACGGCTCCGACGATCTCGACGCGGCGGTGCTGCGCGCGGTGCTGTTCGGCGCGATCGACGCGAACGACCCGCGCATGCTGGCGACCCTCGCCACCATCGAGACGGAGCTGGGCGCGGGCGACCTGATCTACCGCTACCGCGCCCCGGACGGGTTGCGGGGCGAGGAAGCCACCTTCACCCCGTGCGCCTTCTGGCGCGTCGGCTGCCTCGCGCTGGCCGGCCGCACCCGCGAGGCCAGGGCGGTGTTCGAGCGGCTGATCGGGCGGGGCAACGACCTCGGCCTGTTCGCGGAGGAGATCGATGCCGCCACGGGCGAGCAGCGCGGCAACGTTCCCCAGGGCTTCTCGCACATGGCGCTGATCAACGCGGCCCTGCGCCTCGAAGCCTGCATCGACCGTTTCGGCCTGCCCGAGGAGGAGCCGCGCCATGCGGCGGAATAGGGCAGGGACCGCCGCCGGATCCGGGTATCCAAAGGCCTCAGGCCTTTGGCGGGTCCAGGGCAGAGCCCTGGAAAACCTCAAGGCTTCGCCCCGAGACCCCACCAAAGGGGTGACCCCTTTGGGATCCCTGACCTCAGATACCGCTCGATCCGAAGCCGGCAGTGCCGCGGGCCGAGCCCGGAGCGGCCTCGACCAGCCTGAGGCGCGGACGGGCGACGCGCGTGAACACGATCTGCGCGATGCGCGCGCCCGGCTCGATCACGATCGGCGCGCCCGGGACCGGGTTGCGGTTCCAGGCCGAGATCAGGAGCGGACCCTCGTAATCGGCGTCGATCACGCCCGTCCCGTTGCCGAGGACGAGCCCCTCGCGATGGCCGAGGCCGGAGCGCGGGAAGACGAGGCCGCACCAGGCGGGATCGCCGATCATCAGGCTGCACCCGGCCGGGATCAGGGCGGGCGGTCCCTGCGGGTCGAGCGAGAGCGGCGCGTCGAGGCAGGCATGCAGGTCGAGGCCGGCGGCGGCCTCGGAGCCCCAACGCGGGAAGCCCCAGCCGGCGAGCCGCGGATCGAGGATCCGGACCGCCACCTCGGGCAGGTCGGACCCGGAGCGATCCGCGCTCACGCCTGGAGCTGCGCGATGGCCTCGGCGAGCGCGAGCACCCGCCGGGCCTCCTCGGCATGCAGGCGCTCGACCATCCGGCCCCGGAAGGGGATGGCGCCGCGCCCGCGATTCTCCGGCTCGGAGAAGGCGGCGATCAGGGCCTCCGCCTCGGCGACCTCCGCGGGCGCCGGGCCGAAGGCGGCGTTGGCGGGCGCGATCTGGCTCGGATGGATCAGCATCTTGCCGTCGAAGCCGCAATCGCGGCCCTGCGCGCACTCGGCCGCGAACCCGTCCGCATCCGTGAAGGCGTTGTAGATGCCGTCGATCACGTCGATCTCGTAGGCCCGGGCCGCGGCGACCGCGCTCATCAGCCAGGGCATCAGCGCCGCCCGGCCCGGCACGGGCCGCAGGCGGCCCGCCTTCAGGAGGTCGTTCGGGCCGACCACGAGACAGGCGAGGCGCACGTCCACGTCGCGGGCCGCGCTCGCGATGTCGGCGAGGTTCAGGATGGCGACCGGGCTCTCGATCATCGCCCAGATCCGGGTCTGGGGGAGCGCCTTCAGCCGGCGCAGGCGCGAGCCCACCGCCACGAGCGCCTCGGCCCCGGTCACCTTCGGCACCAGGATCGCGTCGGGACCGGCGGGGGCGAGCGCGGCGAGGTCGTCCTCGCCGTGATCGCCGTCGAGGGGATTGATGCGCACCACCACCTCGCGCCGGCCGAAGCCCCTGGCGGCGACCGCAGCGGCGACCGAGGCGCGGGCCTCCGCCTTCGCCTCCGGCGCCACCGCGTCCTCGAGGTCGATCATCACCACGTCGCAGGGCAGGCCGCGCGCCTTCTCGAGGGCGCGGGCGTTCGAGCCCGGCATGGAGAGCACGCTGCGGCGCGGGCGGATCTCGGTCATGGCACCCTCTCCCCAGATCCTTGGACCGATCGGCCGATACAGGCAGCGATGAGCGGAGACAAGGCGGGCCGGCGGCCCCAAATTCTCCTTGTCCCGGCGCAAACCCGAATTCACGGGAGGCCGCCGCAAAATCCTGCTAACCCGGTGACCATGACCGATTCCGCGCTTCCCATCCGGCACATCGCCCGCGCACTCGTCTTCGATCCGCAGGACCGCCTCCTGCTGATCCGCTACGAGTCGGTCCACGCCAGGGGGCCGGACGGACGCCCCAAGACCTTCTGGTTCATGCCCGGCGGCGGGCTGGAGCCCGGCGAGGATCATGTCGAGGCCTGCCGCCGCGAGTTGCGGGAGGAGATCGGCCGCGAGACCGAGATCGGTCCGCAGATCGCCGCCTGCGACGGTCCCTTCCACCTGTTCAAGCAGTCGCGCGACGCGCGCGAGCGCTATTTCCTGGTGCGCCTGCCCGACGACCAGGTCGATACCAGCCTGCTCGCCGAGACCGAGGATAATCCCGTGCTCGGCACCCATTGGTGGCCCATCAACGAATTGTGCACGACCGAGGAACACATCGAGCCGGCAGGACTTGGCGAGCTGGCGCGGGCGGTGGTCGAGGACAGCGTTCCCACCGAGCCCGTCCGCCTGACCTGGCGCGACGCCTGAACCGTCCGCCACCGAACGCCGTCCGCCAGACGCCGCAGGAGACCGCATGTTCCCACAGACCCTGACCGATGGTTACCGTGCCTTCCTCTCGGACCGGTTCCCGCAGGAGAGCCGCCGCTTCAAGCAGCTCGCCACCAGCCAGAGCCCGGAGGTGCTGGTGATCGGCTGCTGCGACAGCCGCGTCGCGCCCGAGGCGATCTTCGATGCGGGACCCGGCGAACTCTTCGTGATCCGCAACGTCGCCAACATCGTGCCCGTCTACGAGACGGGCGGCGACTATCACGGCACCTCGGCGGCGATCGAATTCGCCGTGCAGTCGCTGGAGGTGAAGCACATCGTGGTGCTCGGCCACGCCACCTGCGGCGGCATCAAGGCCTATGCCAACAAGGCCAAGCCGCTCTCGCCGGGCAACTTCATCGGTAAGTGGGTGTCCCTCGTCGCCCCCGCCGAGGCCAAGGCCGGCGATTCCTCGGCCGAGGATTATCTCACGCGCCTGGAACACGCGATGGTGAGCCAGAGCATCGAGAACCTCCTGACCTTCCCCTTCATCAAGGAGCGGGTCGAGAGCGGCACGCTCCAGCTCCACGGCGCCCATTTCGGCGTCGCGAGCGGCCAGTTGCTGGTGCGCGACCCGCAGACCGGCGACTTCGTCCCCGCCGTCGACCAGGAGGGCGGCCCGATCCGTCCCTCCGCCACCATCACGTGCGCCTGAGCCGGACATGCGAAAGGCGGCGAGCCCTTCGGCTCGCCGCCCCAATCGATCGCGTGAGCCCCCGGCCGGAGCCGGGGGCCGCATCCTCACATGCTGCGGGCGCCGGGCAGGCGCTGCGCCTGCTCGTAATGCATCTGGTAGACCGGCAGCGCCTGCTGCGCGTAGGTGCGCAGCGCCGGGTTCGGGCCGGTCTGGGCATAGGCCTGGGTCATGCCGATCGCCATCTGATGCGCCTTGAGCTGCTGGCTCACGTAGAGGCGGTCGAACTGCGCGCCGGCCGGAGCCGCCGACAGCTCGGCGAGCATGGCCTGCTGCTCGGGGTTCGGCTCCACGACGGTCCCGGCGGTGGCATCCACGTCGCCGCGGCCGATCCGGCTACCGGCGGCGGCACCGCGCGCCGCGCCAGCGCCAGCTCCCTCGACGGCGCCGACCGGGCCGCCGCTCAGCGTACCGCCGACGATGCCAGCGGCCGCGCCCGTGGCCGCCCCGACGGCGCCGCCCGCCACCGCAATCGGCGCGCCGATCAGGTCAGCCGGGCCGCCCATGGCCATCGGGCCGTCACTGCCGACGAGGGCGGCATTGGCCGCGCGATGGTCGCGGATCGCTTCGCGGGCAAAGGTCCGGATCTTGGGGTTGCGCGACTTCGACAGGGCGATCTGGCTCGACTGGATCTCGAAGGCATTGGCCTGCAGGGCCTGCAGCCGGTAATCCATCATGCCCTGTGCCATGGCGGGCGTGGACACCGCGACCATGAGCGCGGACACGGCAGCGTATTTCTTGAACATTCCGTACCTCAAATGAAGATGTGCAGCGCTGTTGGCTGCTCGGCGCAAGCGCCAGAGCGGCTGGAACCGGCCGGAATTCCGGTCTCGCTTCACGCCGTAAACGAGGGTTGCGGATCTTGGTTCCTGGGAATCTGAACAGGCTGTGGGCTTTTCTCGGACCAATACTGCCACGCTTCGGCCCGCCGCGCGGCAGGACGCTTCTCTGAGGCTCAACCTCCTCCAAGTCCTGAGAGCGGTCGCCGCCCTCATGGTTGTCGTCCATCACCTGCGGCACGAGCTTGGCGCGCTGGCCCTGGGCGGCACGGGGGCGGCCCCGTTGCCCTGGTGGGCCGGCGTCGACGTTTTCTTCGTGATCTCCGGCTTCATCATGGTCCACGCGACCGGGCCGGATTACGACCGCCCTGGCGGCCGCGCCCGCTTCCTCGCCCATCGCATCGCCCGGGTGGTGCCGCTCTACTGGCTCGTCACGCTGCTCTTCCTCGGAGTGGCGCTCGCCGCGCCGCGGGCGCTCGGCGATGCCGGGGCCGCCACGAACCCCGCCTATGTGGCAGCCTCCTTCCTGTTCTGGCCGGCGGCGCGGGCCGACGGGAGCGTGCTGCCGCTCTACGGTCTCGGCTGGACGCTCAACTACGAGATGTTCTTCTACGCCGTCTTCGCGTTCGGCCTTGGCGCCGGCCGTGCCTGGACGGTGGCATTCACGGCCGCCCTCTTCGCCGTGCTGGTCACGGCGGGCGCCGCGCTCCGCCCGCTGCCGACGCCACTGGCCTTCTGGTCGGACCCGATCGTGACGGAGTTCCTGTTCGGCGCCACGCTTGGGCTCGTCCATGGCGGCGGCATCCGCCTCGCCGCAGCGCCGCGCCTCGCCCTGGCGCTTGCCGGCACCGCCGGCCTCGCCGTCTTCGGGACGGGCGAGCCCTCCGGCTTCGCCCGCCCGCTCCTGGCGGGCCTGCCGGCCGCAATGCTGGTGGCAGCCGCTACTCTCGGCCGCAGCGGCGGGACGCCCTCCATGCATCGCCTGGTTCGCCCCCTGATTTCTCCTCTGGTCCGCCTGGGAGACGCCTCCTACGCCCTCTATCTGGTCCATCCCTTCGCCCTGCGCGCCATGCGCGAGGCCGTCGCGCGGCTCGGAGGAGCGCCGACGCTGGGCGCGCTCGGCGTCGGCACCCTGATGCTTGCCGGCAGCGTCGCCGCAGCGCTCCTGACCTACCGCCTGGTCGAGCGGCCGCTCACCCGCCGCCTGCGGCGCCTGCTCGACCGCGGCGGAGCGGCCGGACACGCGAAAACCGTGTGAGCCATCCGCCGCAGGCGATTTCCCGGCGGCGCGGCGCGCATTAGCCTCCCCGCCGAAGACCCGGCATGCGGCCCTCGGCCCATGCCCCCAGAGAGGATCCGGCGATGAAGACCCTGCTCGTTCCCGTGACGCTGCACGACGCGCTGCCCTCCGTCTTCGAGACGACGCGCCTCGTGGCGCAGCGCTTCGGCAGCCTGATCGAGGGCGTGTCCCTGCGGCCCGCCCTAGCCGAATACGTGCCCGTCGACATGGTCGGCGGCATGACCTGGCTGCGCGACGAGGAGGCCGACCGGGCCGAGGCCGAGGAGGCAGGTGGCCGCTTCATCGCCTTCATGGACGGGGCCGGCATTCCGCGCCACGCCCGCGATGGCCTGTGCATGCCGGAGAAGGTTCCAGATGCCGGTCCGCGCTACCGCTGGCGCCAGGACGTCCCGGCGGGCGACAGCTTCCTCGGGCAATATGCCCGCCTGTTCTCGGCGACCGTCGTCGGGCGGCCCGGCTCTACGGACGGCGCCCCCAGCATGGCGACCTTCGAGACCGCGCTCTTCGAGGGCGGGCGTCCGATCCTGCTCGCGCCCCCGACCGTCCCGACCGGCCTGGGGGATGCGATCGTGATCGCCTGGAACGGCTCCACCGAAACCGCGCGGGCGGTGGCCTTCGCGATGCCCTTCCTGCGTTCGGCCAAACGCACCCTGGTTCTGAGCGTCGAGGGCGGCACCGTGCCGGGCCCGAGCGCCGAGGACCTCGCCCGGGCCCTGGCTTGCGAGGGGATCGCTGCGGAGTTCAAGGCGATGCCGGCCGGGCGCCGCACGCCCGGCGAGACCTACCTCACCGAGGCGAAGGAGTTCGGCTGCGATCTCCTGATCAAGGGCGCCTATACCCAGAGCCGCCTGCGCCAGATGATCTTCGGCGGCCCGACGAGTCATCTCCTGACCCATGCCGACCTGCCGGTCCTGATGGCGCACTGACCGGCCGCGGCACAGCGGCGCAGGAACCTCGGCCGTCCGGTGACGTTGCGGCAGCGCCAATCCAGGACTCGCTAGAGCCGCGCTTGATCGCGTTGCGACGGGACACGGCTCGAAGCCCTTGTTGTGACGCGCTCTCTTACGCCGAACCGGCATCCACTTCGGAGGAGAGCGCTCTAGGAGTTCGAACGTGTTCAGAACCGCGATCGGAACCGCCCTGGCCGCCCTTGCAGCGGCCCTCGCCCTCTCCGGCTCGGCCGGCGCCGTCAACGGGCTCAGCCGGATACGCGGAACGGTGGAGATGCGCACAGACGACACCCTGGTGGTGCGCCGCTACGATGGCGGAACGGTCACGGCCTACATGAACCCGAAGACCCGGCTCCTCATCGCCAGCCCGAGCCGGGTGCGCGACATCAAGCCGGAGAGCTACATCAGCGTGATCTCCGAGCCGCAGGGCGAGGGGCGGGCGGTGCGGGAGATCGCGCTCTACTCGCCCTCCGAGCGCGGCTTCGAGGCGGGCAGCCAGCCCTGGGACACGGGCCCCGGTGCCACGCTGACGGGCGGCTGGATCGCCGACCGGACCGGGACCGATCCGGTCCATGTCCGCCTGCGCCACGGCGACGAGACGCCGAGCTTCACGCTGCCGCGCGGCACGCCGACGACGCAGATCGGGCCGGGTGAGAGGGCGCTGCTGGTGCCGGGCGCCAACGTCGTGATCTTCGCCCGCACGGACGGACAGGGCCTCCTCAACGCCGACACCATCGCGGTCGGGCGCCTCGGCGTGCGGCCGGCGCTCTGATGCCCGGCGACGGAAGCGCGGCCGCGCGCTAGATTGGCCGCATGACCGACGCCTTCGCCCTCGACCCACGCCTCGCCGCCGACACGGTGGTGGTCGGCGACCTGCCCCTCGCGCAGGTCCTGCTGATGGACGACGCCCGTTATCCCTGGCTCATCCTCGTGCCGCGACGCCCCGCCGTCAGCGAGCTCACCGACCTCTCGGCGGAGGATGGCGCGACTTTCTCCCAGGAGATCCGGCTCGCCGTCGGCGTGATGCAGGCTCTGGCCAAGCCCGACAAGGTGAACGTCGCGGCGCTCGGCAATGTGGTCGCCCAGCTCCACGTCCACGTGGTCGGGCGCTTCCGCTCGGATCCGGCCTGGCCCGGCCCGGTCTGGGGTCAGGGCGAGGCACGCCCCTATCCGCCCCATGCCCGCGCGCAGCTCGTCGAGCGCGCCGCCGCCCTGTTCGCCGCCGCCTGAGCCGATGCCCGATCCCTCCGCCACCCTCGGCTTCGCGCAGAGCCGCCTGCTGCGCCACTCCTCCGAGCAGCCGGAAGCGGCAGTACCGGGACCGGATGCCCCGGGCGCGCGCCTCGTCCTCCTCGTCGGGGACCGCCCGGTTCTGCGGGGCGGCACCGCCCTGCACGAGGCGGGAGACGTCGCACCGGAAGGTGCCGCGATCCGCCAACGCATCTTCCTCGGCCATATCGACGAGCGTCCCGTCTTCGCGCTCGCCCTGCACCCGGATGCGGGCGGCCCCTACGAGGCGGAGCCCTTCACGATCCTCGACCTCCGCTCCGTCGCCACCGAGGGGGCGGTCGAGCCGCACGAGCTCGGCCTCCTCGCCACCGCCAAGTCGATGCTCGACTGGCACGCGCGCCACGGCTTCTGCGCCAATTGCGGGACGCCGACCGAGCCGAGGGCCGGCGGCTTCCGCCGCGAATGCCCGAACTGCCAGGCGCACCACTTCCCCCGCACGGATCCGGTGGCGATCATGCTGGTCCGGCGGGGCGAGACCTGCCTGCTCGGGCGGGGACCGCACTTCAAGGAGGGGATGTATTCCTGCCTTGCCGGCTTCCTGGAGCCGGGCGAGACCATCGAGGCCGGGGTGGCCCGCGAGATCTACGAGGAGACCCGCATCCGCGTCGACGCGGTGCGCTACCTTGCCTCCCAGCCCTGGCCCTTCCCGTCCTCGCTGATGATCGGATGCATCGCAGAGGGCCTGGACGAGGCCATCGTGACGGACCCCACCGAACTCGCCGACGCCCGCTGGTTCGACCGCGAGGCGGTGATCCAGATGCTGGAGCATCGCCATCCGGAGGGCTTCTTCGCGCCGCCGCCGATGGCGATCGCCCACACCCTGATGCGGGCCTTCCTCGACGGCGCCTGAGGGTGGGCGGCCAGCGGACGAGCAGACGATGATCACCGTCCACCACCTGGAGAACAGCCGCTCGCAGCGGGTGCTCTGGCTCCTTGAGGAGCTTGGCCTCGACTACGAGATCCGCGCCTATGCCCGCGATCCGAGGACGCTGCTGGCTCCGCCGGAGCTGCGGGCGGTGCATCCGCTCGGCAAATCGCCGGTCATCACCGATGGCGGCCGGGTGGTCGCCGAATCGGGGGCGATCGTCAGCTATCTCACCGAGCGCTGCGGCGGCGCCCTCGTGCCGGCGGAGGAGGAGGCCCGCGCCCGCTACACCTACTGGCTGCACTATGCCGAGGGCTCTGCGATGCCGCCCCTCCTGCTGAAGCTCGTCTTCTCGCGGCTCGCTCCCGCGAGCCCGACGCTCCTGCGCCCGCTGGTGCGCGCGGTGGCCGGCCGCGTCCTCGGCGGCTTCGTCGAGCCGGAGCTGCGCCGCCACGCTGCCTACTGGGAAGCGGAACTCGCGGATCGTCCCTGGTTCTGCGGCGCGGCGTTCTCGGCCGCCGACATCCAGATGAGCTTCCCGCTGGAGGCCTTCGCGGCGCGCGGCACCGGGGCTGGGCCTCGGGTCACCGATTGGCTCGCGCGGATCCATGCCCGCCCCGCCTATCAGCGGGCGCTGCAGCGGGGCGGTCTCTACGCCTACGCCTGACCCCAGTCCTCAGAGGCTCGTGGGATCGGACTCGACGGGCCGCGCGCTCTCGGAGCGGTGCAGACGACTCAGGAGGACGAGAAGATGGCCGGGCAGGGGGCCCTGGGGCGTCTCCACGAGGATCGAGCCACCGCGGCGCGGCTCGGCCGGAGCTTTGGCATTGTCGTTGAGGACAACCGGCCCACGGCGGACGGATCGTCTGGACTTGGTCACGCGAACACGCCTCGAAGGTGGAACCAACTCGGAGAAGCCAGCGAGAACGCGGCGCAACCTGCCCGGTTCCGCGCCATGTCGGGCCCATGATGCGAACTTTCTGCCGCAGATTTGCGCGACCTCGACGCAGAATCGCGGGAGATGCCACCGCCTGCCCTGTCGACGTCTTGATGCGGTGATCGCTGGCGGCCCCGCCCGCCCGATGGTAGACGCCGCGCCATGATCGAAGGCCTGCCCCCGCACCGTCCGACCCACATCCTCCGGATGCTGACCGACGAGGCCTCGGCCCGCGCGATGACGGACCTGCTCGGCGAGATGTTCGATCCCACCGAGACCGCGGTCGCCGCCTTCGAGGCCGAGGACGGGGTCACGTGGCGCCTCGAGGCCTACTTTGCAGACGCGCCGGACGAGGGTTTCATCCGCGATCTGATCCGGCCGGTGGTGGGCGACGCCGCCGACACGGCCGAGTTCCGCACGATCGAGCAGCAGGACTGGGTGCGCGCCTCCCTGGAGGGACTGAAGCCGGTGCGGGCCGGACGTTTCCTCATCCACGGCGCCCACGACCGCGACGCGGTGCGGGCCAACGACCTGCCGATCGAGATCGAGGCGGCGCTCGCCTTCGGCACGGGCCATCACGGCACCACCCTGGGCTGCCTGCGCGCCCTCGTGGACGAGTTGAAGCGCCGCCGCCCGGCGCATGTCCTCGATGTCGGCACGGGCACCGGCATCCTCGCCTTCGCAGCGGCCAAGGCGCTGCGCAGCCCGGTCATCGCGGGCGATCTCGACGGCGAGGCCGTGACGACCGCCCGGGAGAATGCCCGGCTCAACGGCCTCGGGCCCTATCTGCGGCTCTACGAGGGACCGGGCGTGCGCCCCGCCCTCGCCGCCCGGCCCCGCCGCTTCGACATCGTGTTCGCCAACATCCTGGCCCGGCCGCTCAAGCGCCTCGCCCCCTCCCTCACGGCGGTGGTCGCGCCGAACGGCGTGCTGATCCTCTCCGGCCTGATCGAGCGCGACGTGGCGGGCGTGCTCTCGACCTACCGCCATCGCGGCTTCCACCTCGCCCGCAAGGGTGTGATCGAGGGCTGGGCCACCCTGGTCCTCCGCCGGGGCGGCGCCGCCCCGCGCCCGTGAACCGCGCGGCCTGAATCCGGGTTTCGACAGGGGTCACCCCTGTCGCGGGTCCGGGCGGAGCCCGGGACCGTCACGTCTGGGCTCCGCCCCGACACCGCGCCAGAGGGATGATCCCTTTGGCATCCCGGATGTCCGGGATGCGTGTCGGAGGTGCGGACCATGGCGACGCTGAGCGATCATCCGCAGACGCGAGATCCGGTCACGGAGGGCGCGCGGGCGCGGGCGGCGGGCCGGCCGAAGGATGCCTGCCCCTATCCGGCCGCGTCGCAGCAACGTGCCGACTGGCTCGCCGGCTATGACGGGCTTCCGCCCGGCCGCCCGCCGGATCCCCCGGCGGAAGGCGCCTGATCCTGGTTGCGGCCGGGCCCCGCCCCGCCATACTGGCCGGCATGAGCCAGAGCACCCGCTTCCAGACCTTCGACGATCCGAGCCACCGCAAGGGCCCTGAGCGGGTCGCAGCGCTCCGCGCCGCCCTGCGCGAGGCGGGGGTCGACGGCTTCGTGGTGCCCCGCGCCGATGAGCACCAGTCCGAATACGTGCCCGCCAATGCCGAGCGCCTCGCCTGGCTGACCGGCTTCACCGGATCGGCCGGCACCGCGATCGTGCTGACGGACCGCGCCGCCCTGGTGGTCGACGGACGCTACACCCTGCAGGCCCCCGAGCAGGTCGATACCGCCGTCTTCACCGTGGTGCCCCTGGCACAGACGAGCGCGGAGGCCTGGGTCTCCGAGAACCTGAAGGCGGATGCGGTGCTCGGCTACGATCCCTGGCTGCACACGCCGGAGGGCGTGGCGCGGCTGGAGCGCGCCGCGCAGAAGGCAGGCGCGTCCCTGCGCGCGCTGCCCGCCAATCCCGTGGACGCCGCCTGGGCCGGTCGGCCGAAGCCGCCGGCCGGGCCGGTCGAGGTCCATGCCCTGGAATTCGCCGGGGAGACGGCCGCCGACAAGCTCGCCCGCATCCGGACCGCATTGGAGACCGCGCGCTGCGACGCGCTGGTGATCTCGGACCCCCACAACCTGGCCTGGACCTTCAACCTGCGCGGCGCCGATATCGGCCACACGCCGCTCGCCCTCGGCTACGCGCTGGTGCCGCGCGAGGGCGTGGCGCGTCTCTTCCTCGGCTCGCCGTCCGTGCCGGCGGAGGTTTCGGAGGCGCTGGCCGGCCTCGCCGAGATCGCGCCGCGGGCGGGCTTCGAGGACGCGCTGCAGGGCCTGTCGGGCACGCGCGTGCGCCTCGACGGCGCGACGGCGGCGGAGGCGCTGAAGAGCCGGATCGAGGCGGCCGGCGGCACGGCCGATGTCGGGCGCGATCCCGTCACGGCGATGAAGGCCGTGAAGAACGCGGTCGAGATCGCTGGCAGCCGGGCGGCGCACCGGCGCGACGGCGCCGCTTTCGTGCGCTTCCTCGCTTGGCTCGATGGACGGGCGGCGGAAGGCCTCACCGAGATCGCGGCGGTGGAGGCGCTGGAGGGCTTCCGGGCCGCGGGTGGAGAGCTGCGCGACATCTCCTTCCCGACCATCTCCGGGTCCGGGCCGAACGGCGCCATCGTCCATTACAGGGTGACGCGGGCGAGCGACCGCGCCGTCCGGCCGGGCGAGCTGTTCCTGATCGACTCGGGCGCACAGTACCGCGACGGCACCACCGACATCACCCGCACCGTCGCGGTCGGCGAGCCGACGCCAGAGATGCGCGACCGCTTCACCCGGGTGCTCAAGGGCCATGTGGCGATTGCCCGCGCGGTCTTCCCCAAGGGGACGACCGGGGCTCAGATCGATTCTTTCGCGCGGCTCCCGCTCTGGCAGGCCGGGCTCGATTTCGACCACGGCACCGGCCACGGGGTCGGCAGCTTCCTCTCGGTGCACGAGGGCCCGCAGCGCATCGCCAAGACCGGCACGGTGGCGCTGGAACCGGGCATGATCCTCTCGAACGAGCCCGGCTACTACAAGACCGGAGCCTACGGCATCCGAATCGAGAACCTCGTCCTCGTCGAGCCGCGCGCCATCGACGGCGGTGAGCGGACGATGCTCGGCTTCGAGACCCTGACGCTGGCGCCGTACGACGCGCGGCTGATCGATGTGCGGCTGCTCGATCCGGCCGAGATCGCCTGGATCGACGCCTACCATGCCCGCGTGCGCGAGACCCTGAGCCCTGCGCTCGACACCGAGGCCAGCGCCTGGCTCGACCGGGCGACCGCCCCGCTCGCACCGACCGCCTGACGGATAGCCCGGGCGATTCCGCCGCGGCCGGCTTCCCACGAGGGCGGGCCCACGAATGTGCTATGGGAAGCGGCGATGCTGCGCTTCCTCGCCCTCCTGCTCCTCGCCCTCGGTCTCGGCCCCGCCGCCGCGCAATCCTTGCGCGCGCCGCCCGATCTGGTGAAGGCGAGCCTCGTCGCCGAGCCGGCGAGCGTCCAGGGCGCCGAGCCCTTCACCGTCGCCGTGCGCATGGTGATGAAGCCGGGCTGGCACGTCTACTGGCGCAATCCCGGCGATTCGGGCCTGCCGCCGGAGGTGACCTGGACCCTGCCCGCCGGCTTCTCGGCCGGCCCGCTGCGCTGGCCGGCGCCCGAGCGCATCCCGGTCGCGACCCTGATGAATTTCGGCTACGCGGGCGAGGCCGTGCTCCTGGCGCAGATCACGCCGCCGCCGAGCCTCGATCCGGCGGTGCCGGCGCGGCTCACGGCGAAGCTGAGTTATCTCGTCTGCGAGACGGAATGCGTGCCGGGCTCGGCGGAGCTCGCCCTGACCCTGCCCATCGGACCCGGCGGCGCCGACCCGCGGAACCGCGCCCTGTTCGAGCGGGCCCGGGCGGCGATTCCCATTGCCGCGCCCTGGCCCGCGCGCCTGTCGAGCGAGGGCGACGACCTCGTGCTCAACCTCGATGCCCCGGGCCTCAAGCCCGAGACCATCCGCGCGGCGGCCTTCTTCCCCTATTCGGAGACCGCGATCGAGAACGCGGCGGAGCAGGTCCTGCGCATCGACGGCGTCGGGCTGCACCTCGCGCTCCGGCGCGCGAGCCCGAAGGAGCCCGCGCCTAGGAGCCTGCCCGGCGTCCTGACCATCAGCGAGGAGACCGGATCCGGCACGGTGCGGCAGGCCTTCGCCATCGGCGACGAGACGGCGCCGCCGGCGGCGGGCCAGATCCCCGCGACGGAGCCGACGCCCGCCGCCGCCGCACCCGGCGACACGCCGACGCTCCTCGGCGCAGCCTTCCTGGCGCTGCTGGGCGGCCTCGTGCTGAACCTGATGCCCTGCGTCTTCCCGGTCCTGTCGATCAAGGTGCTGGGGCTGGTGCGCCATTCCGGCGAGAGCGGGGCCCGCGTGCGCATGCACGGCCTCGCCTACACCGCGGGCGTGCTGGCGAGCTTCCTGGCGCTCGCCGGGCTGCTGATCGCCCTGAAAAGCGGCGGGGCCGGGCTCGGCTGGGGTTTCCAGCTCCAGTCGCCGCTGGTGGTGGCGGGCCTCGCCTACCTGCTCTTCGCCATGGGCCTCAGCCTGTCCGGCGCCGTCCATCTCGGCGGGCGCCTCGCCGGGATCGGCGACGGGCTGACCCGGCGGGCCGGCCTGGAGGGCTCCTTCTTCACCGGCGTGCTGGCCACCGTGGTGGCGACGCCCTGCACCGCGCCCTTCATGGGCACCGCGATCGGCTTCGCCCTGACCCAGTCGGTGCCAGCGGCACTCGCCATCTTCGCGAGCCTCGGCCTCGGCCTCGCCCTGCCGTTCCTCGCCCTCACCCTGTGGCCGGGGGCGCTGCGCCTGCTGCCGCGCCCGGGCGCCTGGATGGAGGTGCTGAAACAGGCGCTCGCCTTCCCGGTCTATGCCACCGTGGCCTGGCTCGTCTGGGTGCTGGCGCAGCAGGTCGGGCCGCAGGGCCTCCTCGCCGCCCTGCTCGGCCTCGTCCTGATCGGCTTCGCCGCCTGGGCCTGGGAGCGCGGCCGGGCCGGCACCCGACTCGGCGCGCAGGTGGCGCAGGGCCTCGCGGTGCTCGCCGTGATCGCGGCGGCCGCGATCGGCTTCACCCTGGAGCGCGACCGCGCGACGCCGGGCGCCCAGGCCCTGGCCGAGGGCATCGAGCCCTTCGCGCAGGCCCGCCTCGACGGGCTGCTCGCCGCGGGCAAGCCAGTCTTCATCAACATGACGGCGGCGTGGTGCATCACCTGTCAGGTCAACGAGCGCGCGGTGCTGGCGACGGAGCCGGTGCGCGCGGCCATGCGGGCGCACGGCGTCACCTATCTCAAGGGGGACTGGACCAACCAGAACCCGGAGATCACCCGCCTCCTCGAGCGCCACGGCCGCGGCGGCGTCCCGCTCTACCTGCTCTACGCCGGCAGCGAGCCGAAGGTGCTGCCGCAGATCCTGACCACGGGCGCGATGCTCGACGCCCTGGCCGGTGTCGGGCCCGGCAAGAGCGCGGCCCTGGAGACGGCCACACGCCCGTAGCGGGATCGCAAAGGGGTTCAACCCCTTTGGCGGGGTGCCGGGGCAGCGCCCCGGCCCTTCCAGGGCTTTGCCCTGGACCCACGAAAGGGATGATCCCTTTCGAAAAACCCGGACCTAATCGCACCGCCGGCCGCCGCCGCCCTTGTAGCGCGGCTTCTGGCCACCCAGCCCTTGCGTCGAGCGCGGCTTCGGCCGCTCCTGCCAGACGGGGGCGCCGACCGGCAGCTCACGGTCGGTGCCCGGTCCCATATTGTCGAGGTCGGGCTTGGCGATGCGGCTGCCGCCTGCCGGACGGGGGGCCTTGCGGCCATACTTGCCGGCCTCGCGCTCGATCTCGCCCTGGCGCGCCATCGGGTCGTCGGAAACCAGGAGCTCGGTGGCCTGGAGACGCTTCAGCTCGTCGCGCAGGCGGGCAGCCTCCTCGAAGTCGAGATCGGCGGCGGCCGCGCGCATGCGCTTCTCAAGATCCGCCATCACCGCCTTGAGATTGTGGCCGACGGTGATCGCGTCCTTGGCGAGGCCGGTATCCACCTGGACGTGGTCACGCTCGAACACGCTGTTGAGGATGTCGGCGATGCCGCGCTTCACGCTCTGCGGCGTGATGCCGTGCTCGGCATTGTAGGCAAGCTGCTTCTGACGCCTGCGCTCGGTCTCGGCCATGGCCCGCTCCATCGAGCCGGTGACCGAGTCGGCATAGAGGATGCAGCGCGCCTCGGCGTTGCGGGCGGCGCGGCCGATGGTCTGGACCAGCGAGGTCTCCGAGCGGAGGAAGCCTTCCTTGTCGGCGTCGAGGATCGCGACCAGGGCGCATTCCGGAATGTCGAGGCCCTCGCGCAGCAGGTTGATGCCGATCAGCACGTCGAAGGCGCCGAGCCGGAGGTCGCGGATGATCTCGATGCGCTCCAGCGTGTCGATATCCGAGTGCATGTAGCGCACCCGCACCCCGTTCTCGTGGAGGTATTCGGTGAGGTCCTCGGCCATGCGCTTGGTGAGCGTCGTCACCAGCGTGCGGTAGCCGGCCTGCGCCACATCCCGAACCTCGCCGAGCAGGTCGTCGACCTGGGAGCGAGCCGGGCGCACCTCGATCACCGGATCGACGAGGCCGGTCGGCCGGATGACCTGCTCTGCGAAGACGCCGCCGGTCTGCTCCATCTCCCACTTGCCCGGCGTCGCCGAGACATGGACCGACTGCGGCCGCATCGCGTCCCATTCCTCGAAGCGGAGCGGGCGGTTATCGAGGCAGGAGGGCAGGCGGAAGCCGTACTCGGCGAGCGTGGCCTTCCGGCGGAAGTCGCCCCGATACATGCCGCCGATCTGCGGCACGGTGACGTGGCTCTCGTCGGTGAAGACGAGGGCGTTGTCGGGCAGGTACTCGAACAGGGTCGGCGGCGGTTCGCCGGGCTTCCGGCCCGTGAGATAGCGCGAGTAGTTCTCGATGCCGTTGCAGGAGCCGGTCGCCTCGATCATCTCGATGTCGAAGGTGCAGCGCTGGTCGATGCGCTGCGCCTCGATCAGGCGGCCCATCTTGGTCAGCTCCTCGATGCGGCCCTTCAGCTCCGTCTTGATGCCCTTGATCGCCTGCTGCAGCGTCGGGCGCGGCGTGACGTAGTGGGAGTTGGCATAGACCTTCACGAATTTCAGCTCGGAGATGGTCTTGCCGGTGAGGGGATCGAACTCGACGATCTTCTCGACCTCGTCGCCGAACAGGCCGATGCGCCAGCCGCGATCCTCCAAGTGGGCCGGCCAGAGCTCGATCGTGTCGCCGCGTACCCGGAAGGTGCCGCGGGCGAAGTCGGACTGGATGCGCTTGTACTGGAGCGCCACGAGGTCGGCGATGAGCTGACGCTGTTCGATGCGTTCGCCGAGCGACACCGTGAAGGACATCGCCGTGTAGGTCTCGACCGAGCCGATACCGTAGATGCACGACACGGAGGCCACGATGATCACGTCGTCGCGCTCGAGCAGGGCGCGCGTCGCAGCATGGCGCATGCGGTCGATCTGCTCGTTGATCGAACTTTCCTTCTCGATGAAGGTGTCCGAGCGCGGCACATAGGCCTCGGGCTGGTAATAATCGTAGTAGGAGACGAAATACTCGACCGCGTTTTCGGGAAAGAACGATTTGAACTCGCCGTAGAGCTGCGCGGCCAGCGTCTTGTTCGGCGCGAGGATCAGGGCCGGGCGCTGCGTCTCCTCGATGATCTTGGCCATCGTGAAGGTCTTACCCGAGCCGGTGACGCCGAGGAGCACCTGGTCGCGCTCCCGCCCCTGCACGCCCTTCACCAGCTCGGCGATGGCGGTGGGCTGATCGCCGGCGGGCTCGAAGTCCGATTTCATCACGAAGCGGACGCCGCCCTCGCTCTTCTGCGGACGCTCCGGCCGGTGCGGCACCCAGGCCTGGCCATCCTTGAACAGCGGGTTGCCCTCGGTGAGCAGGCGCTCCAGCGCGGTCACCGTGGCCGAGGCGCCCCCAGGCGGGTCGAGCGGGGCGGTGTCGGGAGCGCCCTCAGGAGCAGGCCCGTCCTCGGGCGGGGTCATTCCCAGCGCCTGGGCAAGGCGCGGATCGACCTCGGCGCCCGGCGCTACCGTGAAGCCGGCCTGCGGCGCCTCGCCGAACCCCGGCGCCGCTGAAGCCTTGCCCTTGCGCCCGCGCTTGGCCGGAGCCGCCGGCTCGGGCAGGCGGTTGCGGTTGAGCGCCGGGTTGAGCAGCTCCGCCAGGAACGGGTCGAGGGGCTGAAGCTCCGGTTTGTCGGCCTTCGCGCCGGTCTTGGCCGGATTCGCCGCGGCGCGGCTGAGCTTACGGGGTGTCGCCATAGCGGGAATATGGCCCCTGCACCCGTCCGGCGGAAGCCTGCGAGCCCGTCCGCGACGCCGCATTCGCAGTCCCGCCGGATCCCGTCGACGAAGGTGTCTCGCCAAGGCCGCGCTGAAACTTGCGCGCCGGATCATGGGTTCGCTTGACGGGGGGCGGTGCCGCACGGCGCCGCTAGCGGGAAAGGATGCGCGGGTGTCAGGCGACGAAGGCAGGGTCGATCCCTGGGGCAGGGAGCCCGAGGATGTCGAGCAGGGCGCCGCGGAGGTACCTCCGCCCCGGACCGGGCCTGCGGCGGAGAGCCGCCAGGACGGCGACGAGATCACCTTCGAGCGGATTCGCGAGCGCGCCTACGACCTGTGGGAGCGCAACCACCGCCCGGAGGGCCTGGAGATCCAGTTCTGGCTGGTCGCCGAGCGCGAGTTGAGGTCCGAGCACGAGCGGCGTCTGGCGGAACAGGAGAAGCAGCCGGGCAAGGATCTGGGAACCCGAACCCTATCCAACACAGGTTAAAGTCAAAGCATGGCCGTAGATGAATCGGCTCGCCGCATCCCGCTCAAGCAGCAACTTTTCTCAGGAACCTTTGGCAATTGAGACAAGTTTGTCGGGCGAGAAATTATTGGAGGAGACACCCATGCGGATGACCGGTTTCACCAGCGCGATCGCGATCCTGGCTTTGACTGCGGGCACGGCGCTCGCGGCCCCCTGCAATACCGGCTCGACCAAGGGCAAGATGCCCGACCAGACCATGAACGAGAAGAGCTCGGACATGGATAAGGGCAGCAAGAACCTCGCCGGCGGCCAGCAGCCGGCCTCGCCGGGCACCGTCGGCGCCATGAACAACGCGGGTGCCAACCAGGGCCTCGGCGAAAAGGCCGGCGCCAACGACACCAGCAAGAACATGGCCGGTGGCAACCAGCCCTCCTCGCCGGGCACTGTCGGTGCCATGAACAATGCGGGGACGGATCAGAAGCTCGCCAAGGGCGACAACGACTGCTGATCGACCAACCCGCACTGCCTTTCGTGACGGCCAGCGGCACCCCGCCGCTGGCCGTTTAGCGTTCATGGATCTGGAGGAGCATGTCGGCGCTGGTGTCGGCATGACTCTCACGGTCGGGGTGGTCGACGAAGCGTTGGTGTTTCGGAGCCAATGCGACTTCGTCGATTGTCTCGGCTGCCGCCTGCATCGGCCTGAACGGCTCACGCCCGGTGCGCTGACCGTCACGCACGCCGATGCTGGCGGAAGAGCGACGGCAGGCGCCGTCCGCTTCATCCGCGACATCGTACACCCGTGGGTCGGGCCGCTGATCCGGCAGGAGGCGGTCGTCCAAGATGCCGAGCCGGCCGCGCCGAGAGCGCCATGCTGGTCCTCGGCGGCTATGGCGGGTTCGGTGCCGGCCTGCGGGGCTGCACAGGTTGAGGACGGTGCCTTCCGAAGCGGGTTCGTCAGCAGCGTTGGTCTCCGATCTTCGGGGCCCGGGACAACGGGAACGGTTCACTACGCGACGTGCTGGAAGCTGTCGGGTCCGGCGATTGGCGCGCTTGCAGCGTGCTGTTTGAGGGGTCGATTCCCGGAGAGGCGACGCAGCAGCACGTAGAAGACCGGTGTCAGGAACAGGCCGAAGGCGGTCACGCCGATCATGCCGGAGAACACCGCCACGCCCATGGCGCTGCGCATCTCGGCCCCGGCTCCGGTGGCGGTGACCAGAGGCAGCACGCCCATGATGAAGGCCATCGAGGTCATCAGGATCGGACGCAGGCGCAGGCGGCTCGCCTCGATCGCCGCCTGGACCGGGGAGCGGCCGGCGAATTCCAGCTCGCGGGCGAATTCCACGATCAGGATGGCGTTCTTGGCCGAGAGACCGACCAGCACGATGAGGCCGATCTGCGTGAAGACGTTGTTGTCGCCCGCCGACAGCCAGACCCCGAACATCGCCGCGAGCAGCCCCATCGGCACGATGAGAAGGATCGCGAGCGGCAGGGCGAGGCTCTCGTACTGCGCGGCGAGCACGAGGAAGACGAGGAGCAGCGCCAGCGGGAAGACCCACACGCCGGAATTACCCGCGATGAACTCCTGGTAGGTCAGGTCGGTCCACTCGAAGGCGAAGCCGCGCGGCAGCGTCTCGGCGGCGATGCGCGCTGCCGCCGCTTGCGCTTGGCCCGACGAGTAGCCGGGCGCGGCGCCCGCGTTGATGTCAGCGGAGAGAAAGCCGTTGTAGCGCATGGCTCGCTCCGGGCCCGCGGTCTGGCGCACCTGCAGCAGGGCCGAGAGCGGCACCATCTCGCCGGATCCCGCCCGGACCTTCAGCAGACCGACATCGTCTTGGCGGGCGCGGAAGGGCGCGTCGGCCTGGACGCGCACCGAGTAGGTGCGGCCGAACCGGTTGAAGTCGTTGACGTAGAGCGAGCCCAGATAGATCTGCAGCGTGTCGAATACGTCGGTAACGGGAATGCGGAGCTGGCGCGCTTTGGTCCGGTCGATATCGGCGAAGAGCTGGGGCACGTTCATCTGGAAGCTTGAGAACAGCCCCACCAGCTCCGGTGCCTGCGCGGCCTTGGCCATGAAGGCCTTCGTCGCCTCGTTCAGCGCCTCGTAGCCGAGGCCGGCGCGATCCTCGATCTGGAGCTTGAAGCCGCCGATGGTGCCGAGCCCATTGACGGGCGGCGGGGGGAACATCGCGATGAAGGCCTCGGGGATCGCGGCGTACTTCTTGTTCAGTGACATGGCGATCGCGGCACCGTTCAACGACGGGCCCTTTCGCTCCTCGAAGGGCTTCAGTGTCGAGAACACGATCCCCGAATTCGATGAGTTGGTGAAGCCGTTGATCGACAGCCCCGGGAAGGCGACCGCGCTCTCGACGCCCGGCTCCTTCAAAGCGATCTCGCTCATCTGGCGGATGACTGCCTCGGTCCGGTCGAGTGTGGCGCCGTCGGGCAGTTGCGCGAAGCCGACGAGGTACTGCTTGTCCTGGCCCGGCACGAAGCCGCCAGGGATTTGGCGGAACAGCACGACGGTCACGCCAACGAGCACCAGGTAGAGCACCATCATCGCGCCCTTGCGTGAGATGACGCCGCGGACGCCGCGCCCATAGCCGTCGGAGGCCCGCCCGAAGGCGCGATTGAAACGGCGGAAGAACCAGCCGAGCAGCATGTCGAGCCCGCGGGTCAGTCGATCCTTCGGGGCGTGGTGGTCCTTCAGCAGGAGCGCCGAGAGAGCGGGCGAAAGGGTGAGCGAGTTGATCGCCGAGATCACCGTCGAGATCGCGATGGTGAGCGCGAACTGCTTGTAGAACTGACCCGTGAGGCCGCTGATGAAGGCCAACGGCACGAACACCGCCACCAGCACGAGAGCAATGGCGATGATCGGCCCCGAGACCTCGCGCATGGCCTGATAGCTGGCGTCGCGGGGCGACAGCCCCGCCTCGATGTTGCGCTCGACGTTCTCGACCACGACGATGGCATCGTCGACGACGATGCCGATGGCGAGCACGAGACCGAACAGGCTCAGGGCGTTGATCGAGAAGCCGAAGGCATGCATCACCGCGAAGGTGCCGACGATGGAGACCGGCACCGCCAGGAGAGGGATGATCGAGGCCCGCCACGTCTGCAGGAACAGGATCACCACTAGGACGACGAGGGCGATCGCCTCGAGCAGCGTGTGGATCACCGCCTCGATCGAGGCGCGCACGAATTGCGTCGGGTCGTAGACGATCTGGTAGTCGACGCCGTCCGGCATGGTCTTCCTGATCTCCGCCATGGTCCGGCGGACCTCGTCCGAGATCTGAATCGCGTTCGAGCCCGGCGACTGGGAGATCGGGATCGCCACCGCTGACTTGTTGTCGAGGAGCGAGCGCAGCGCGTAGTCCGAGGCGCCGAGTTCGATCCGGGCGATGTCGCGCAGCCGTGTGATCTCGCCGCTCTCCCCGGTCTTCACGACGATGTCGCCGAACTGCTCCTCGCTGGTGAGGCGCCCCTCGGCGTTCAGCGAGAGCTGCAGGTCGAGCCCGGGCACGGCCGGCGACGCGCCGATGACGCCCGCGGCCGCCTCCACATTCTGCGCCTGGATCTCGCGCACCACGTCGCCCGCCGACAGGCCGTGCTCGGCGACCTTCTGCGGATCGAGCCAGATCCGCATCGCGTAGTCGCCGGAGCCGAACAACTGCACCTGGCCGACGCCGTCGAGGCGGGCGAGGCGGTCCTTGATGTTCAGCACCGCGTAGTTGCGCAGATAGGTCATGTCGTAGCGCCCGTTGGGCGAGACCAAGTGCACGACCATGGTGAGGTCCGGCGAGGACTTCACCGTGACGATGCCGAGCTGGCGCACGATGGCCGGCAGGCGCGGCTCGGCCTGCGAGACGCGGTTCTGAACGAGCTGCTGCGCCTTGTCCGGGTCGGTGCCGAGGCGGAAGGTGACGGTGAGCGTCATGATGCCGTCGGTCGTCGCCTGGCTCGACATGTAGAGCATGCCTTCGACGCCGTTGATCTGCTCCTCGATCGGCGTCGCCACGGTCTCGACGATGACCTTGGGGTTGGCGCCGGGGAAGGTCGCACGCACCACTACCGAGGGCGGCACCACGTCCGGATATTCGGAGATCGGCATCGCGAAGAGCGAGATCAGGCCACCGATGAAGATGAGCACCGAGAGCACGCCCGCGAAGATCGGGCGATCGATGAAGAATTTGGACAGGTTCATGTCGCCCTCCGGGATCGGGGCATCAGGCGCGAGTCGACGGGGCGGCCGCCGCGGGGGCGGTCGCGCGCGTCAGGTCGAGGGCAGGGGAGGATGGAGGCTGCCGGACGTCAGCGCTGGGCGAGCTTGCCCGTCCCGGCGGCGGGCGGTCGCTCACCCATCGTCACGGGCTCGGGGCGCAGGAGCGTTCCGGGACGGATGCGCTGCAATCCGTTGACGACGATGCGCTCGCCGCCGGAGAGGCCTGAGGTCACCACGCGCAGTCCGTCGACCGCCCGGCCGAGGGTGACGGCGCGGAACTCGGCGCGGTCGTCCGCGCCCACCACGAGCACGAACTTCTTGTCCTGATCGGTGCCGACGGCCCGCTCGTCGACAAGGAGCAGCCGCTCGGGCGCGGACCGGCCGAGCCGCATCCGCGCGAACTGACCGGGGATGAGACGGCCGTCGCCGTTGGCGAAGGTGGCCCGCACCCGGACCGTGCCGCTTCGGGCATCGACCTTGTTGTCGATGAATTGGAGATGCCCCCGGGCGGGCGTCCCCTCAAGCGTCACCATCTCGACGGGAATGCGGTCGAGCTTGTCCCGTCCGCCTGCGGATCCGGCGATCGAGGCCAATGCCTTCAGGACGACGCCCTCGTCGGCGTCGAAGCTCGCATAGACCGGATCGACCGAGACGAGGGTGGTCAGCACCGCGGCCCCCGCGCCGGTCGCCACGAGATTACCCGGGGTGATCTCCCGGCGTCCGACCCGCCCGCCCACAGCCGCGCGCACCTCGGTGTAGCTCAGGTTCAGGCGCGCGGCCTCCAGCGCCGCCTTCGCGCCATCGAGGCTCGCCCGCGCCTCCTTGAAGGCGTTGGCGCGCACGTCGAGATCGCGCGCCGTGACGATCTGCTGGTCGGAGAGCCTGCGCCCGCGCTCCAGATCGCTCGCGGTCAGTCCGACGCGCGCCTCGGCGCCCGCCATCTGGGCCTCCAGGCGCTGGACCTCGGCGGCGTAGGGCGCCGGATCGATGGTGACGAGAAGGTCGCCGGCCTTGACCAGCGCACCCTCGACGAAGTGGGTGGCCTGGATCGCTCCGCCGACGCGGGCCCGCACGTCGACGCGGTCGACGGCCTCCAGACGGCCTGAGAATTCGTCCCAGAGAACGATGTCGCGCGGCTCGACGGTGGCGACCTGGGCCGGCACGGCCTGCTCGGGCAGGGGGGTTGCAGCAATGGCGGCGTTCCCCCGGACCAAGGGGCCGGACGCGAGCTGATAGGAGGCGCCCGCGAGTAGCGCGAGGGCGAGGCCGATCCCGGCGCTGCGGCGGACGACGAGACGGCCAAGGGAAACGTTGCGATGAGGGCCCACGACCGACTCCAACATCTGTAGGGTTCGCTACACATGTCGATGTGGACGCGGCGCGTCAAGAGACTTATCTACCACTCGATACAAAAGTTGGAGCCCGCAGACAATGGCGATGGGGCGGCCCCGGTCGTTCGACACGGACAAGGCGCTCGACGAGGCAATGGAGGTGTTCTGGCGCCACGGCTACGATGGCGCGAGCCTGGCGATGCTGACCAAGGCGATGGGCATCAAACCGCCGAGCCTCTACGCAGCCTTCGGCAGCAAGGAGGGCCTGCTCAAGGCGGCCCTCGACCGCTACGCGCAGCGCCGCTCCGAGCACATGCGCTACGTGCTCGCCGGAGCGACCGCGCGCGAGGTGGCGGAACGCTTCCTGAGCAGCATCGCCGAGAGCCACACGGATCCGGCCAACCCGCCCGGCTGCCTGCTGGTCCAGGGCGGGCTCGCCTGCGGCGAGGGCTCGGAGAACATCCCGTTCGAGCTGGCCTCGCGGCGCGCCTTGACCGAGGTGGAGCTTCGCGAGCGCTTCGATCAGGCGAAACAGGACGGCGACCTCGGGGGGGACGCCGACCCGGCGGCGCTGGCCCGGTTCCTGTCCACGGTCGCCTCCGGCATGGGCGTCCTGGCTTCCTCCGGCGCCGACCGAGACGCGTTGCGTGAGGTTGCGCGGGTCTCACTGAGCGCCTTCCCAGCGACATGATGAGATGAGGCGCGCCCTGCTCCGGCGGTCGGCCTGTTCGACCGCGGCCGGCAATGGGTGGTTGCGAGGGCCGATCGCGGTGGAGCCATCCGTCGTCAAGATGCGGACACTACCCGATGTCCCGTCATGCTCGGACGGTCTTCGGCATCCATCCGCCATCAGGATCCAGGATGCCCGAAAATCTGCGCTCAGCGTGGACCGGTTTGGCGGGTCAGGGTCAGTAGTGCGGCTGCCGACAACCGAACCGGTTCATGCGGTCAGACACCGGCGCAGGCGGCACAAGCTGGTATGGCCCCTCAGCAGCACGCAGGCCTGCGCCATCCATGCGGATGCAGAGCACGATGCAAATTCAATCAATCGCGAAAGAGGCCCCGCCCTTGCGACTTGTAAAAATTTGATGATGTCAATTAATCTGGCCCTGTATCATTTGCACAAACCATTGTGAAGCAGAGCGCATCACCAACCTTTGCTATTCTTACTCGGATCTCATCGCGAGAACGACGGCTCGGAGGTGACCATCTCCCGACTGTCTGCGTGTCCTTTGGCCAGATGTTTGGGGCCATGTGAGCGTCGTCACATTGTCGAAGTCCGGAACAGGCTGAACTTCCTGCTTGGCGGCTTTGGCTCGCTTCCTTGCTGCGGCGCCGATCCAGCGCACGATCAAAGCCCGCCTTGCGTCAGAAGCAGAAGGAGCATTCTTGAGGATGATGCTGCGCCGGACCGAATAAGTGGCGTGATGACGACCTCGAGCCGGATTGACCATGCCTTCCCCCTGGATTAACGGTATATATTATCTTTCGCTCGACCAATATGCTGTCGGATGCGAACGTTATTTGAAACATCAGAGGCGATCTTTTCGCCCGAGCAGGCGAACGGGATCGGTGGATGGTGCTTTACGCGATCCCGGAGGCAGCGTGGACCAGTCCAGATGGACTGGTCCCGAGCCGAAACGGCGCCGCGAGCGCTCTCTGCCGACGTGGATGCCGGTTCGGCCAAAGAGAGCGCGTTGAAACACGGGCCTAAAGCCGTTCCCGTTCTCAACGCGATCGGGAGATCTCCCTCTGGGCACGACGGCGCAGCGGGCGTTCTGTGAGAGGCTCTCAGGCGTTTGCGCGAGACAGGGTTTGCATGGCGCAGGAAGCAATCCTCATCATCGACGACCACGCGCTGTTCCGATCCGGCATCGTGTCGATGCTCTCGACGGCGCTCGATCGCGTTCTGACCCGCGACTGCGCCTCCCTGCATGAAGCCCTCGCCGTCGACGACGTCGTGCCGACGGTAATCCTCCTCGACATCCAACTGCCGGGAACCAGCGGCCTGGAAGGGATGAGCCTGCTCCAGCGCCGGTGGCCCGCCGCCCGGATCGTCGTCGTCTCGGCCCTGGATCTGCCGGATACGGTCAGCGCCGCACTTGCTCAGGGCGCCAGCGCCTTCCTATCCAAGACGGATCGGCCGGACCGGATGATGGCGGTCCTGCGCGAGATGCTGGATCGGCTTCCCGTCGCGCCGCCCGTCGGCGCGGTCGCCTGCCCCTCGCTGACCCCACGGCAGGCCGAGGTGCTCATCCTCGTTGGACGGGGGTTGTCCAACAAGATGATCGGCCGCAATCTCGGATTGTCCGAGCATACGGTCCGGGGGCACGTGCAGGGGCTGCTGTCGGTCCTCGGCGTGACCCGGCGCGCGGAAGCCGTCTTCAAAGCACAGCAGCTCGGCCTGATTCGATGAGCCCATCGCAGGACCGCCGGGTCGTGGCCGAGGAGTTGCGCCTCGTGCTGGACGGCATCCTTCAATCGGTCGCCGTGGGCTTCCTCGTCTCGACGCTGATGCTGGCCGTGCTCTGGACGCTGGCGGCCCGTAGCATCCTCGTGAGCTGGTACGTCGCATTCCTCACCGAGCGGATCGCCGCAGCCCTCTACGCGCGACGCGCGCGCCACGTCCTGGACCAGCCCGATCGCGCACGCCGGGTCGAGCGCATCGTCTTCCTGAGCAAGGTCCTCGAGGGCTCGATCCTGGGCTCGCTGATCTGGATCGCGCTGCCGCTGCAGATTCCCGCGATCAGCATCCTGACGATGTCTTTGCTGGGGGCGACCTGCAGCAACGGCGTGTCCCTTCTGGCACCGCGCCGCCATCTGTACCTCGCGCTCGTCATACCCGTCGCCATCCTGGCCGCCGGAACGCTGTGGTCACTGGGGGGCGCTCCCTACCGCGCCCTGGCGATCTGCTCGATCCTGTTCGTCGTCGGGCAATACGGTCAGGTCGTGCTCGCCAGCCGTCGGGTCCGAGAGTCGATCGAATTGCGCTTCGAGAACATGGCTCTCGTCGAGCAATTGCGCGGAGAGACCGCCGCGGCTCACGCGGCGCGTCGCGACGCCGAGCATGCGAACGCAGCGAAATCGCAGTTCCTCGCGGCGGCAAGCCACGACTTGCGCCAGCCCGTCCATGCCGTCGGCTTGTTTCTGCAGGCGTTGAGCCAGACGAATCTCGCCGGCCCGCAGCGTCGGATCCTTCAGAACGCCCAGGCCGCCAACGTCGCCTCGACGGACATGCTCAACACGCTCCTGGATTTCTCGCGCCTGGAGGCCGGGGTCGTCACGCCACGGCCGAAAGCCTTCGAACTCCAGCCGCTCCTCGACAAGATCGAGAACGACCTCGCCCATCTGGCCGATGCCAAGCGCCTGATCTACCGAACCCGTCAGACGAACCGGGCGGTTGTGTCCGACGCGGCGCTCCTCGAACTGGTCCTGCGCAACCTGGTCCTCAACGCCGTCCGCTATACCGATCGCGGCGGCGTTCTCATCGGCTGCCGCCGACGCGGGCTCGACGTCTCGATCGAAGTCTACGACACGGGCATCGGCATCCCGGACAACAAGCGCGAGGACATCTTCCGCGAGTTCTATCAGCTCGGCAATCCTGAGCGCGATCGCCAGAAGGGCCTCGGGCTGGGACTCGCCATCGCGCGAGGGATCACGACGTCACTCGGACATCCGCTCTCCGTTTCGTCGAAGGAGGGACGCGGCAGCGTGTTCCGCATCCTCGTCCCTGGAACGGATGCGGCCGTGCGCGCTATCGATGTCCCGGCGGACATCCCCCATCCTGGCGAGCTGGCCGGCATGCGGATTCTGGTCGTCGATGACGACGCCATCGTGCGCGATGCGATGGTGGCCCTTCTGACGAGCTGGGGATGCCGATGCCAGGCCTTGGAAGGCCCGGACGACGTCAGCCGGCCCCCATCATCCGAACCGGCTCCGGACGCGCTGATCTGCGACTTTCGGCTCCGTGAAGGCCAAACGGGCACGCAGGCCATCGCGCTGCTGAGGGAGCATTGGGGGCGCCCGATCCCCGCAATCCTCATCACCGGCGACACGGCCCCCGCGCGCTTGCGAGAGGCCTTGGACAGCGGAATCCCGCTCGTCCACAAGCCGGTTCGCCCCGACATCCTGCAGAATGCCCTGCTGACCTTGATCGCGCCCAGGCAACCGAGCGAAGGCGCCTGTTCGACGTCAGGGAGCGGATCGAGGATGCGCTGAAGGTGGCCGACGCCGAGCCCCCTTCCTACACCGCCCACGCCTCGCCCTGAACCGCTCGCCTTCGCCAGCTGCGACCGCCGGCATGTCCTGGCGCGCTTCGCCGCCGCCCACGCCGTTCAGCCTGAGGAGGTCCTGTGCTCGAGATGGGAACGACGGCTTCCAGGATCGCTTCCGCGGATCGTCGGGACGACAAGCCCGCCAGCCTGACCGGTCGCCCTTACGGGTCGATGTCGTATGGCACGCGTTGGCCGGTCAGGGCGCACCGGATCGGAGTGCCCATCTGCGCTGGCAGAACGCGTGCTGCCGGCCGCGCAGGTTCGGCAACCTCCCGGACGATCTTGGTGCGGATGGCCTTGGCGAACTCGGCAGCCTCGCGCACCGGCACCATGAAGGCACCGGGGCCACCGATGACGCAGTCCCGGTAGTACAGGTCGAGGTCGGGTATGTCGTAAGGGCCGGTCGGCTCGCGGATCATCAGCGGCAGACCGTTCACGACGATACCTGCAGCGACAGCATCGTCCCGGGCACGGGTCACCGCGCGGCCGCTGTTGTTCGGGCCGTCGCCCGAGATGTCGATGACGCGGCGCGTCGCCTCGAACCCCGCCGTGCGCAGGATCTCGACCGAGAAGTCGAGCGCCCCGGAGATCGAGGTGCGCAGCGCGCGCAGCGGGGGCGTTCGCGCGAGTTGAGCAGCAAAGCCCTCGGCCTCCTGGGCGGTGCCGATCACGGTCCAGGGCACGACCACGTCCTGCCGCTCGGGCCCTGCCCATTCGACGTAGGTCACGGCGATGCGGCCGATGAGGCCCTGGCGGATGGCCTCCTTCACCGCGGTCGAGCGGAACGCATCGATGTAGCCGCCGCGCTGAACCTGCTGCTCGTCGGCGGTCATCGAGAGCGACACGTCGACCGCGAGGACCAGGGCCAAGTCGACCTCGGTACCCTCGGCCCGCGCCGAAGCCAGGTCTGCGGAAAGAGCGAAGCCGAGAAGGACGGTGGCCAGTGTGAGAAGGCGCATGAGGATGCTCCGACGCTCGTCCAGTCTGGGCAGGCCGAGCATCAGCAGGAAGGGCAGGGCGCCGCGGCAAATCGCACGCCATGGCGCGCTGTTCGTCTCATGCCCCCAGGACGCTGCCGGAGAGTGGGCCACATCCCTGCGCTGCTGGACCCCGATTTTCGTGGAGGCTACCCGTGAGCAGCCACGCCGTGCGCCTGAGCTGCGTTCCAGCCGCATGCTCGATGCCGATGCTCTCGACTCCGCCCAGGCCGAGGAGTGGCAGCCTTCCGAGACCGCACCGCGCGACCGGCCGATCGACATCCGGGTCGTGCGGTGGAGCGCGTACGGCACGCGCCGCCGCATCGACATGGCACCGGGCTGCGAAGGGTGCGCAGGCAGCACTGCCCGCGTCCCAGGTCCGTCCTGGCGCGGCCGGCCGAGCGGCCCTCTACCCACCGGCGGGAGGGGGCCGCGGGATCAGGCCCCGTTGCACCCATGTCGGCGCCCCTCTCCGCTTCGGGAGAGGGGGCTCATGCAGCGCGAGCCGCGAGCGGTATCGGGTGAGAGAACCCTACCGCCGGCCGAACCCTCCTGGCTTGGAGTCGAGCTCGATGGCTCGCATGGCGTTCTCGAACGCCTTGGCCTCAGTGAGGAACGGACGATCGGACCGCTCCATCAGCTTACCGTGCTTGCGCAGAGCCCAGCCGAACTGGCCTTCGGGCTTCTTCAGCGGCTCGACGGTGATCGAGTAGGGGTGCGGGATATCGGTCGACATGACGGCCCTATGGCATGCTCGCGTCATCGCAGCCAGCCTGGGCGGCCGCGAAGGCCATCGTCATACGGGTCATCGGTCTATCCATCCGGGTGAGGTCGGACGGCAACGAGCGGTGCAGAGCGATGTTCAACGGCCTTCGACACCGAGCCACGCGAGATCGCGCTGTTCGCAGGCCGATCCTTTCAGCATGTTCCGGGCGGCGGCGTCTCGCCGGCGCGCCATGACGGTGTAGAGTTTCAGCATGACGACGCGAGGCCGGGCCTTTCAGAAGGGGCAGAGCGGCAACCCGGCGGGCCGGCCGAAGGGCAGCCGCTCCAAGACGGCATGGAAGCTCGAGGCGATCCTGCAGGGGCGAGGCCGAGGCCGTCGGCCACACAGCGATGGAGATGGCCAAAGGCGGCGACACCGTCGCGATGCGCCCGTGCCTTGAGTGTCTGATCCCCGCACGGAAGGACCGGATCACCCGAGTGGCCCTGCGGTTCCGACTGCTCGCGCAACCTTCTGCATCAAGAGCTGCGCTGCCCAGGTGCTCGGTAAACGCCCGACGTTGGGCTTCGTTGAAGCGGCGTATCCGGCGACGAGTCGTCCCGCTGGCCGTATCGAGGCGCGTCGAGAGCGAATGGCGGTCGCCTTGAAACCTCGGGTCAGGCCGTTTGCGCCGGCACCGCGTCCGGCGACCGTCTGCGCCTCTGCTCGGATGTCTCGTAGCGCACGAGCTTGAGCGCTGCAGCGGCAAAGAGACAACCGAGCAGCAGAATCGCGGCGTCAAACCACACGAACAACAGGTCGCCGCCGGATCGGCGCAACGGGTGATCCGCGATCATCAGAACGTCACTCGCCGTGACGGCGAGGCACAGCGCCGCCACGGCCGCCAGCCCCTCACACCACGCGCGCCGCGGAGGGCGAAGGGAGGGCAGGAACGTCGCCACCAGCCAAACTCCGAAGAAGGCGCGGATCTCCCATTCGGCACGCCCGGCGAGATCGGCGGGCAGGAGCCGGTTCGCGAGGAAGTAGGCCGCCACTGCCGCCGGCAGGCCGACGAGGCTGCCGACGTTCAGTGCCTGGACGAGCCGGAGCCCGATGAAGGGCCGCTCGGCAGGACCGGGCAGGCGGGCGACCGTCCAGAGGACGAGGCCCGTCGCAACCATTGCACAGCCGGTCAGCCCGCAGAGGAAGAACAGCAGGCGTAAGGCGGATCCGGCGAAATGCGCCTCGTGTAGGCCGACCAGGGTGGCGAACGTCTTGGTCGCTGGCCGCAAGGGGTCGACACGCTTCTCGATGAGCATTCCGGACATGCCGTCGAAGGCGAGCTGCGGATGCTCGTGTGAGAGGCCATGCGGCTCCTCGAACAGAACGATCACCGTGGCATTTGCATCCTTCGGATTCCGGATCGCGATGCGTTCCAGCGGCTCGGACACCGCCTCCATCGCCTGCCGCACCATCGGCCCGACCGGGACCAGCGTACCGGGCCGGCCGGCCGGCGGGCGTATTCGGGTGATCTGGCCGGATTCGGCGAAGAGTGCCTGCGCGTCGCCCTTGTAGGCCGTCTGCACACCCCAGGGCATGTACAGGGTCGCGAGCGTGACGAGGCCGGTATAGGTGATCATCAGGTGGAAGGGCAGCGCCAGCACGCCCGAGACGTTGTGCGCGTCGAGCCAGCCCCGTTGGGCCGATCTGGTGCGGCGGAAGGTGAAGAAGTCCGCGAAGATGCGCCGGTGCGTGATCACGCCGGAGACCAGCGCCACCAGCATGATCAGGGCACAGATGCCCACGATCCAGCGGCCCCAGAGCGGGGCCATGTGCAGCTCGAAATGGAACAGGTAGAGGAAGTCCCCGCCCTTGGTGTCGCGCACTTTGGCCAAGTCGCCGGTGTCAGGGTCCAGCAGGACGTGGCCGGGCGGCTGCCCGGGAGCCCTGCGCCAGAACAGCTCGATCACCGGCTTGTCGGGACGCGGCGGCGTGATGAACCACGCCCGCGCCTCGCCCGCATGCGTCTGCATGTAGGCGACGCCGCGCTCGACCGAGGCGGCGAGCGCGGCCGGTTCGAATGCCTCGGTGCTGCGCAACTCGGGCTGCATCCAGCGCGTGATCTCGGCCCGGTAGTAGCTCGCGGTACCGGTGACGAAGACCGCGAACAGCACCCAGCCGACCACGAGGCCGGACCAGGTGTGCAGCCACGCCATCGACTGTCGGAAACCGTTGCGCATGGATCAGGCCGAGCGTGGCATGTCGGGGTTGCTCCTCTAGAAGTCGAGTTGGGCGGAAAGGATGAACGTCCGCGGCGCTCCGACCGCGAGATAGCCGCGGGCGGCCGAAGCCCAGTACGAATCGTCGAGCAGGTTCTGGACGGTGGCCCGGACCACCACGGGCTTGCCGTTCGTGCCCTCGAAGACGTAGCGCAAGCCGGCATCGAAGCGCGTCCAGTCCGGGACCGACTGGGTGTTGGCTTGGTTGTAGAACATGCGGCTCGTGTAGATCGCCCGGCCGGTCAGAGTCAGGCCCGGTGCCAGCCACGGCGGCAGGTCGTATTCCCCGCAGAGGTTGATCGCGGTGTCGGGAACGCCGGGCGCGGCGTTCCCGTCGAACTGGCGGTTGGCGGTGTTGACCAGGGTCGCGTCGATGAAGGTCACGCCGCCGAGCAGCCGCACGCCGGGAATCGGCTCGCCGAACACGTTGAGGTCGAGGCCGCGGTTGCGCTGGAGACCGCTGAGGGGGGAGCGGTTGGGCGCCGTATCGGTGAAGGCATTCGGCTGCTCGATCTCGAACAGCGATGCTGTGAGCGCAACTGGACCGAAATCGTACTTGGCACCAACTTCCTTCTGCCGGCTCACGACGGGCGCGAAGACCTCGCTGGCGTTGACCACCGTTGCCGGCGCGCTCGGGCCCGCGTCGAGCGACTCGATGTAGTTGCCATAGAAGGCGAGGTTCTCGGTCGGCCGGACGACAAGGGCGTAGGCGGGGCTGAAACGGCTCTCCCGGTAACTCGTGGCCAGGGTGCCCTGGGTTGGGCCCGGACGTGTGGCGTAGCTCTGCAGGTCAATCTCCTGGAAGCGTCCGCCGATCGTCAGCATGAAGCGGTCGTCGCCGAGCGACAGGGTGTCGGCGACCGCGACACTGCGCGCATAGAGCTCCGTGAAGAGGGGCTGCTGGTTGGAGCGCGGGAAATTGATGGTCGGGACGGAGCCGAACGGCAGGTAGATCGGATTGTAGATGTTGGTCGTGTAGGTCGGCAGGCTGAAGGGCACGAAGCCGCGCGAGTAGTTCTTGTTCACCGCCTCGGCCGCAGCGACATTGAACTGGTGGCCGACGATGCCCGTGTGGAAGCGTGAGCGCAGTCCGACCTCGCCACTGAAACCCTCCAGCTCGAGGGGCTGGATGGCGAGCGAGTTCGACGCCTGTCCGGTTACGCTCGTGACCCGGTAGTTCGAGGTCAGGAAGTCCTCGTTGTAGCGGCTGAGGCCGCCTGCTGCGTAGACCGTCGTCTCCGGCAGCACGTCGTACTCAATCCGGCCCGCGGCCATGTTGTAGCGACTGTCGTTGTACTCGAACGGGTTCGACGTATTGCGGCGGTTGTTCGGCGCGCGCGGAACGGGAATGTTGGGCGCCACCGCATTGAACAACGAGGTCGGCGCGGTGACGTTCTGCGTGGAGTGGTTCAGGTCGACCGAGGCGCGGAACCGTTCGCCGCGATAGTCGAGGCCGAGCGCGGCGAAGCCGACCTCGATCTCGTTTTTGTCGAGGGGCGTGGCGCCGTTGCGGTACGCGCCGTTGAAGCGCACGCCCCACTCGTTGAACGTGCCGAAGCGGCGACCGATATCGGCGTGCGTCCAGATCTGCGCGTCGCTGATATAGGTCGTCGTAAGGCGGGTGAGCGGCTCGTCGAAGGCCCGCTTCGGGATCAGGTTGATGGTGCCGCCGACGCGGCCGGTGCCGCCGCTGAGGAGGGCGGTCGGCCCGAGAAGGATCTCGACCCGCTCCAGCCCCTCTGTGAAAGTGCGGCGCGGATTGGCGATGTAGAACAGACCGTCGAAGGCGGTGTCGAGATTGGTGACCGAGAAGCCGCGGATGAAGTAGGAGTCGCGCTCGCTGAAGGGCGGAGCGTCGTTGCGCACGGACGAATTGTTCAGCACGACGTCGGAGAGCGAGCGCGCCTGCTGGTCGTTGATCAGCTTCTCGGTGTAGCCCGTCACATTGAAGGGCGTCCGCAAGACCGAGCGGTTGCCCAGGAAGCCGATACGCGTTCCGGTTCCCACCTGACCGCCCGCGTAGGGCACGGGAGGCTGCCCCACCGTGCCGCTCGCCGGAGGCAAGCCCGCGAGCACGCCCCGACTCGATCGCTGGCCCTCGACGCTCAGCTCGTCGAGGGTCACCACGTGGGCCGGATCCCCGCCCAGCTGGACGTAGCGCGGATTGACGAGCGTGATCGTGGAGGGACCGACGGCCCGGTAAGTCAGGCCGGTGCCCGCGAGGATTCGACCGAGCGCTGCGAGGGGCCGGTACGCCCCTTCGACGCCCCTTGTCGTCAGCCTCTCCGTCAGGTCGGTCGCGTAGACGAGCTTTATCCGGGCCTGCTCGGTGAAGGCGACGAGGGCTGGCTCGAGCGGGCCCTGCGCGATGGACAGGGACACCTGCCCCGCCTCCTGAGGCAGCACGGCCTCCGGCGTGATCGCGATGATGCTCGGCTTGCGAGCCACGCCTGCCGAGACGCGGTTCGCGTCCTGGCTCTGAGCGACGGCCGGAACCAACGCCAGCATCGAAACGCTGGCCAGGGCAATGCTCGCCTGTCGCCCGCCGCTGGCATACCCACGCATCCGCACCGCCATCCCACGCCCCATCCGTCTGCTCGAAGGGACGGCGCGCTTCGCGCTCTCCCGTCCCTACCGACTGAGATCAACGGGGCGGCGATCTCCTGACGTCGGAGGGCGAAGATTTTTCGCGGCGCTTCACAGCGGCGATCCGACCAGGGCGAGGAAAGGGGTCAGACGAGTGACGCGCACCCCCATCGTCGCGGCGATCGCGTCCAGGGCGTCGTCCGTGTTGTGGGGGTCAAAGGCTCCGGTGACGCGCCGCTCACCGGCAGCGGGATCAAGCAGAAGGATGCCGCCGCGACGATAGCGCCCCAGCTCCGCCAGGACGGCGGACAGCCGCTCGCCCGAGAAGACCAGGCGGCCGTCCCGCCAAGCCGTTTTCCGCCCCACATCCGCCTTGACGACGGAGGGCGCATTCCCGTCCGCGAGTCGGACAGCCTCACCAGCCGAGACCTGCACGTACCGACCTGACGCCGTCACCTCGACACGCCCTTCGGCCACATCCACAGGCCTCTCCGCCCCATCGACGCGAACGGAGAAGCGCGTACCCAGCGCCCGCGCGCTCAAGCCGTTCCCGCGCACTACGAAGGGGCGCCGCGGATCGGGCGCGACGTCGAAGAAGGCCTCGCCGCGCAGGAGCTCGACCTCGCGCCCGGTCTCGGTGAAGTGCAGAGCGAGGGCCGTGTCGGTGTTGAGGTCGATACGGCTGCCATCGGCGAGAGTCGCGTGCGTGATCTCGCCGACGCCGCTCCAGAGATCGGCCTGCATCCGGTCGATGAGGCCGAGTTGGTAGGCAAGGGCGGCACCGAACAAGGCCAGGGCAGCGATACCGGCGAGGCCTTTCGCAGGCCGGCGACGCTGCCGGGGATCGGGAACATGGCCGAGCTTGCGCCATAGCGCATCCATCTCGGCATAGGCTGCTCCGTGGAGCGGATCGGAGGAGCGCCAAACCTCGAAGGCCTCGCGATCGCTCTCCGCCGCGTCCGGCGATGAGAGGCGTGCGACCCAGCCCGCGGCGACCTCATAGACTGGATCCTCGCCGCCTTCCTCGGTTACGCCGGACGCGTCGCTATCGGCCACAATCCGCTCCCTCTGGGCAGCACCATGGCTCGGGCGGCCAATCTGTGTGTCCCCATGAATTGGGATCAACGAGACGTCGAGTTCCTGATGTCATCCCTCACAGAGGGTCGCTGAACCGGCGACGGCAGTGCAGGAGTGCCTTGATGAGGTGCTTCTCGACCATGTTCCGGCTGATGCCGAGACGGGCCGCGACCTCCCCGTTCGCGAACCCGTCGATGCGGGCGAGCAAGAAGACCTCGCGGCAGCGGGGCGGCAGTTCATCCACGGCCGCCGCAAGACGCATCAGTTCCTGTCTCGCGATGGCTTGGCGTTCCGGCAAGGCGTGGCCATCGACGATGCCCGCCAGGTCCGCGTCGCTCAGGTCCTGGAACAGCGTGCTCTCGAACCGCTGCCGATTGCGCATACGCAGGGCGACATTGTTCGCGATCTGAAAAAGGAAGGCCGATGGCTGATCGATATGCGTGCGCGACAGCGCCGCGAGCATGCGCAGATAGGTTTCTTGGTGGGCGTCGGCGGCGTCTGCCGAGTTGCCGAGCAGGCGCAGCAGGAAGCGTCGGAGCTTGACGCTCTCGCTACGATGCAGCGCATCGATTGATATCGGCTGCATGATGCCGGCCCCACTCACCTCCAGAGCTCTCATGGCCGGTCAACCACTTCAGAAGCCGTCCCTCAAGGTGCTGAAGAGGTCAAAATGCGAGCATAAATTCAGAATTATTCCAAAAATAATGAGCAGTTCTGCGCCAAGTCGTTGTGTTTATGACGGTAATATTCAGACGGGAGTCAGGACCATTTACGTGACCATCGACCGATGGCTCCACGAGCAGCAACCATGTTGTAGCACGGCCACACGACGCCGTCCGAATGCGGCGTGTTCCAACTGGCTCCTGCCTTATACGGCGTGAAGTGCTGTTTGAGCCGCTGAAGCGGCCGTATGTGTGGCCGAACGAGTCGGCGGCCTGCATGGTGGCAATGTCAATATTTATCCGCGCCGACCAATCCCTTGGCACCAGCGCCCCCGCACAGCTCGAGCGAGCGCTTGCCAGACAAACCGATCTTCGGACCGTTCAGAAGGTAGAGCAGCTTGCCGCCGGGCACGGTGGAGGAGCCTCGCTGCGATGCTGGAAGCACGGGCGTCGGGGACGGGCAGGCTAGGATGGACCGATGCGAAATACGCGACACCCTCAAGCTATCCTCGGCGCCTCGGGGACAGGCAATCCCATGTCCGGCCTCGCTTAGGTCCGCTTCTGCCTTCCGAGCAGTCTTTCGGGCCGAAAAGGCGGAACGTCCGGAAGAGGCCAGAAGCTCGGGCGGCCCTTGGACAGGCTGAACGTCCGAGAAGGGCCGCGTCGAGGCTTCTCCCTCCGCTGTGCCGAACGTCGGCTTGCCCCCAACTTGAGCCCATGAGCGGACAGGCGGCTATCGGCCGACTTCGGCCGCTACGGCCATTCAGCCTATAGCGCCGAAAGTGGCCAGTCCCGGTGAAACCGGTCCGCTTCGATCACCACAAGGTCGCTCCTCGTCGCGTGCGAGCCCATTGGAACCGAGTGGCGCGACCGTTGCACTCGGAGATCCGCTCCGGCAGACAGCGCACGAGCCACCCGTCTGAGCCCGTCGGAGTGGATCGCGACCCAGAGAGGACCATGACGGATCAAGCCGGAGTGATCGTGGCGCAGAGTTTCCGACGTCGATGAAGACTGGAGACGAGGCGGATCGTGTGGGCGCGATCTGCCAAGCCTTGCGACGGGCTATTGTGGAACGGGCGCTAGCCCCCGGAGATCGTCTGCCCGAGGATGCCATCGGTGAGCGGTTCGGCGTCAGCCGTACGATCGCGCGGCAAGCCCTCGTCCGTTTGGCCGGAGAAGGTTTGGTCGACCTTCGCCGCAATCGGATTGCCGTCGTCGCGACGCCGAGTTGGGAAGAGGCGCGCGACATCTTCGACGTGCGCCTCGGTCTGGAGCGGCTCGTGGTGCACCGCCTCGCCGGACAGTTGAGCGAGGAGCAGCGTCAGACGCTGCTGGACCAGATCACGCGTGAGGAAGCGGCTCGAAGCGGGTCCGACGCGGTCTCGATCCGCCTCGCCACCGAGTTCCACCTGATGCTCGCCGAGATGACCGGCAGCGCTGTGCTGACCCGGTACGTCGCCGAACTGGGCTATCGCTGCGCCTTGATCCTCTCGCTCTACAGCCGGCCGCATTCATCGGACTGTGCCGTCAGCGAGCATCGCGACATCGTCGCCGCCTTGATCGCGGGCGATGCCGAGCGTGCCTCCACCCTGATGGATCGCCATCTCGACGCGGTGGCGGAGCGAGCGCGCATCGTCCCGCCGCCGCCGCGCGAGCGCGACCTCGGCCGCCTGCTGGCGCCGTATGTCGCGGATGCCGGTGGCGCCTGACCCCGGAGTCAGGCTGTGATGCCGTGCTTCATGAGCAAGCGCTCGGCGCTGTCGTTCCAGACTTCCATGCCGACGATCAGGCCCTCACGGACGGTAAAGCGGTCGACGTAGCGGTTGCCCTCGAAGGGCGTTCCGTCGGGCCACGCGCCGTACAGGGTACCGAGGCTGTAGACCGTGGTGACGTCGTTGCCCGGAACCACGTCCAGACGCTCCATCCGCTTCTTCACCCAGGCGTAGCGGCTAGCGTTGAAGGCCGTGACCTCGGACGGATGATGAAACACCCGAGCCCCGGTGAACACGATTTGCGTGCCGGGCGCCATGTAGCGTGCAGCCGTCTCCGGATCCGGCACCATCGAGGCCTCCAGGTAGGCGGTGACGTTGGCGGCATCGCGCGCGGCCTTCGCGCTGGGCGTGACATCGGTCATGGGACCTCTCCTCTGCCTTCAGCATGCCGCAGCGCCTGGAAAAGTGCATGCAATAAGTGTATGCACTTTGGCGCAGGATTGAGCACAGCTGTCCCAGACAGTGCATGCACATCGCTGCCCTCGTGCCGGAGCCGCGGATGCGCGGTGGCATGGAGGTTGCGCTCGGCAGGCCGCGCCCCGTCCTCGGAGACACGCCATGGCCTCCTTCCTCCCCCCCTCCCTGCGTCGCGTCGCGGTGACGACGAGCGCCTTGCTCGGTCTCGCCATCTCGACCGCGCAGGCGGCCGACACCATAAAGATCGGCCTCGTGACAGCCCTGAGCGGCCAATCGGCAAAATCCGGCGAGGCGATCTCCCGCGGGATCGGGCTCGCCATCGACGAGATCAACGCCAAGGGCGGCGTTCTCGGGCGCTCCCTCGAACTCGTGGCCCGCGACGACGAGGCCAACCCGTCCAAAGGTGTGCTGGCGACCCGCGAACTGATACAGCGGGCCGGCGTCGTTGCGGTCGTCGGCGGCCTCGACACGCCGGTCTCGATGGCGATCGTGCCCATCGCCAACCAGATGAAGGTGCCTTTCATCGGCCCCTGGGCTGCCGGCACCGGCATCACCCGCAACGGCGCCGCCGACAACTACGCCTTCCGGGTCTCCGCGGTGGACGCCCTCGTCGACGAAGCGCTGGTCGCCTACGCGGTGAAGACCTACGGGGCGAAGAAGCCCGGAATGATCCTCGTCAACAACGCCTGGGGCGAGTCGAACCAGAAGGGCCTCAAGGACGCCCTGCAAGCGGCCAACCTTCCGGCAGCGGGCATCGAGAAATACGAGGCCAACGACGTCGACATGGTGCCCCAGCTGTCCCGGCTGAAGGAGGCCGGCGCCGACACCTTGTTTCTCGTTGGCAATGTCGGACCCTCGGCGCAGGTGGTGAAGTCCCTCGACCGGATGGGCTGGTCGGTGCCGGTCGTCTCGCACTGGGGCCCTGCAGGCGGCCGCTTCGACGAACTCGCCGGCCCCAGCGCCGGCAAGGTGCACTTCATCCAGACCTTCACCTTCGCTGGCAACGCCTCGCCGAAGGCGACCGCGGTGCTCGATGCGCTCAAGGCCAAGTACCCGGCGATCAAGTCGATGGCCGACGTCACGCCCGCCGTCGGCATCGCCAACGCCTACGACGCAACGCACCTGCTGGCCCTGGCCATCCAGGCCGCCGGCTCCACCGAGGGCCCGAAGGTTCGCGACGGCTTCTACAAGATCGGCACCTATCCGGGTCTGATCAAAACCTATGACAAGCCCTTCGCCCCCGGTCAGCACGATGCGCTGGGCCCGTCGGACTACGTGTTCACCCGCTTCAAGGACGGTGAGATCGTCGCGGTGACCAACTGAGCCCGGCGATGCTGACCTCCATCCTTGTCAGCGGCCTCGGTCTCGGCAGCATGTACGGGCTCGTAGCGCTCGGCTTCCATGTGACCTACGCGGTGTCCGGGACCGTGAACTTCGCGCAAGGGAGCGTCGTCACCCTGGGCGCGGTCCTGGCCTACGCGCTCGGCGTTACCCTCGGCTGGCCGATGCCGGCGGCGATCGTCCTGGCACTCGCCGGCTGCGCATTGTTCGGCCTCGTGGTCGAGCGAGCGCTGGTCCGCCCCTTCGTGGTGCGCGGCTCGGATGCGTGGCTCCTGGCGACGGTGGCGGGAGGCATCGTCCTCGACAACACCGTGCTGTTTACCTTCGGCAAGGAGCCGCGCAGCTTGCCTTCGCCGCTGGCCACGAAGCCGGTGGAGATCCTCGGGACCGGCATCTACCCTCTGCAGTTGGTGATCCCAGTGGTCGGGATCGGCCTGGCCTTCGCGATCCGCACGGTGTTCCGCCGGACCGATCTCGGCCGCGTGTTGCTCGCCGTGGCGCAGAACGCCGACGCCGCCCGCCTGATGGGAATCGACGTGCGTCGCACAGTGGCCTGTGCCTTCGCGCTGTCTGCGACGCTCGCCGGCATCGCCGGTCTGCTGATCGCGCCGCTCTTCTCGGTCTCGGCCGAGCTCGGCACGCTGTTCGGCATCAAGGCCTTCGCGGTGGCGATCCTTGGCGGCATCGGCTCGGCCACCGGGGTAATCCTAGCGGGGCTGCTCTACGGCCTCGTCGAGGCCGGCGTCACCGCGACCCTCGGCTCGACCTACACGCAGCTCGTGGTGTTCTCGGTGATCATCCTGGCCCTCACCCTGCGCCCCGACGGCCTGCTCGGCCGCGCCGCGGTCAATAAGGTCTGACACGATGCACCGCCTGCGCTCGGCCTCGGCGATGCGGTTCGGCATCGCGGGGCTCACCGCCGCCGCGCTCGGCCTCGTCGCGCTGACCACCGGCTACAGCCACTTCGTGATCGCCCTCGTGGCGCTGACGACGGTGGCGGGCGTCGGTCTCAACGTGCTCCTCGGCCTCACCGGGCTGATCTCCTTCGGCCATGCCGGCTTCTACGCGATCGGCGCCTACGCGAGCGCGATCCTGACGCTCCACGGCGTCGGCTTCTGGCTGGCGCTCCCGGCCTCGGCCCTGATCGCCGCCCTCGTCGGCGGCCTCGTGGCGGTGCCGGCGATGCGGGTGAAGGGCCCCTATCTCGCCATGCTGACGATCGCCTTCGGCTTCATCGTCGAGCATGGCCTGATCGAGGGCGGCGAGCTGACGGGCGGCCAGAACGGCCTCGTCGTCACCGACGCGCCGACGCTCCTTGGCGAACCGGTGACCGCAGCCGGGCTGGCGGTGCTGGCGGTGATCGCTGCTGGCGCGAGCCTCGTCGGGTTCGACCTCCTCGCCCGCAGCCGCCTCGGCCGGGCGATGCGCGCCGTGCGCGACGCCGACGTCGCCGCGGCAGCTCTCGGCTTCGATCCGGTCCGGGTGAAGACCCTGGCCTTCGCGATCTCCGCCGCCTTGACCGGCTTCGCGGGGGCTGTCCTGCCGCCGCTGATGCTGTTCATCGCGCCGAGCTCGTTCCCGTTCTCGCAGTCGATCCTGTCCGTCCTGTCGGTGATCGTCGGCGGCGCCGGCACGGTGCTCGGCCCGCTCCTCGGGGCCCTCGTCACCGTGCTGCTGCCGGAGGCGTTGTCCGGCCTCGCCGAGTACCGCCTGCTGTTCTTTGGAATCGCGACCCTGGCGGTGCTGTGGCTGGTGCCCTCGGGGCTGGTCGGCAGCCTCGCCCGCCTGCTGCCCCGGGGCCGCGACGCGCTGGCCGGAGGGGGAAGCGGAGAGGTGTCGCTGCCTGGCACCACGGCGCGCGAGGCCCTGGTCCTTGAGGGCCTCGGCATCCGCTTCGGCGGCATCACGGCGGCGGAGGGGGTAGACCTCACCGCCCGACCGGCGGCGGTCACCAGCGTGATCGGCCCGAACGGGGCCGGCAAGACCACCGTGCTCAACATGATCTCCGGCTTCTACCGCCCGAGCGCCGGGACGATCCGGCTGGGCGGGCGCGACCTCGACGGCCGGCCGGCGCACGTCGTCGCCCGCGCCGGCATCGCGCGCACCTACCAGACCACGCGCCTGTTCGGCTCGCTCCCCGTGGTCGACAACGTTGCCCTTGGCTTCGCACCAGGCAAACTCTGGCGCCGCGCGCGGGCGCAGGACCGCGAGACGGCCACCGCGCTCCTCGCCTTCGTCGGCTACCGGGGCGCCCTCGACCGCCTGGCCGCCGAGTTGCCCCATGTCGACCGGCGGCTCGTGGAAATCGCCCGGGCGCTTGCCGGCAGCCCCACGATCCTGCTCCTCGACGAGCCCGCCGCCGGCTTGTCGCGGGCCGACACCGACCGGCTGGCCGGGCTAATCCGCCGGATCGCCGACCAGGGCGTCGCGGTGGTCCTGGTTGAGCACGACATGCCGCTGGTGATGGGCATCTCCGACCACATCCTCGTCATGGATGCCGGGCGCCCGATCGCGCGGGGCACGCCCGCCGAGATCCGGCGCGACCCGGCGGTCCTGCGCGCTTATCTCGGCGGCGCCGACACGCCGGCCCGGCCGCGGAGCACGCCGTGGCAAGGGTCGGCGGACGCCGTCCTCTCCGTCCTCCGCCTGACCGCTGGCTACGGCGCCGCTCCCGTCCTGGAGGGCATCGATCTCGACGTGCGGCCGGGCGAGACCGTCGCCCTGCTGGGCGCGAACGGCGCCGGCAAATCCACGGCCATGCGAGCGCTGGCGGGGCTGCTGCGCCCGGTCGCGGGCGCGATCGTGTTCGACGACCGGCGCGTGGATGCGCTTTCCGCTCACCGGATCGCCCGCAGCGGCCTCGTCCTGGTGCCGGAGGGCCGGCAGGTCTTCCCCGAGCTGAGCGTCGTGGAGAACATCCGCCTCGGCGCCTTCGGGCGCGGGACGCCCATCCATCCGGCCGAGGTGGAGCGCCTGCTCGACCGGTTCCCGCGCCTGCGCGACCGGGCCGGCAGCCGGGCGGGCCTTCTCTCTGGCGGCGAGCAGCAGATGCTGGCGATCGCCCGCGGATTGATGGCGCATCCACGCATCCTGCTCCTCGACGAGCCGTCGCTGGGCCTCGCCCCGGCGATGATCAACACCCTCTACGCCACGGTGGCCGAGCTGCGCGACGAGGGTGTCACGATCCTTATCGTCGACCAGATGGCGGCGCTGGCTCTCACCGTCGCCGACCGCGGCTACGTGCTGGAGCAGGGCCGGGTGGTCGCGCGCGGGACCGCCGCGGAGCTGTCGGCGGATCAGGGGCTCGAGGCGGCCTATCTCGGTGCGGCCTGATAGGGGACTGTCATGGACCCGGATGCGGGCCACGGCCGCACCGGCGGCAGCACCCTGCCGGGCGGATCGCCGAGATGCTGGACGGACTGGTCATGCCGGTGAGCGTGCTCGTCAAAAGCACCCTCTACCGGGGCTGATCGAGGCGTTCCGCGCCCGCGACCACGATCTCGGCGCGGGCAGACCATTGCGGAGCGGCAGGGCACCCTCAACGAGGTCGCGGAGGGGGCGCCGAGCGTCGAGACGACGGAGGCGGTTGCCGCGCAGGAGGGCGCCCGCCGACCGTCTGGCTCGGGCGGCGGACTCCAGTCACGGGTGCTTCGAAACCTCCTGACCGAGGCCAGCTACCGCGATCGACTCGACTGGAGCACGACGACCGGCCGACTTGGTTCGCGACCCGCGGCGGCCGCTGCATCCTGGCGGTCCCGCACGCGCAGGCGTTCCACGACATCCCTGCAATCGTGAGCGGCAAGGAGACGGGCCGCCGGCTCGCCGAGGCGATCGTCCACCCCATCGAGATGCTGGGGCAGGCGCGGCGCGCACACCTCATTATGGGCCTCGCCCTCCACCCCTCCATCGTCAAGCGACCGCACCGCGTGCGGCCCTGCGCCAAGCGCTGCAGCACATCGCCCAGCACCGCGCCGACATCTGGCTCGCCACCGGCGGGGCGATCACCGACCACATCATGGCGCGATCGACCGATACGCGCTGATACTGTGCGATCTCCGGAAAACGACTGTCGATGTCGACAGATCTCCGCTTTAGACGCTATCGGTTTGACTCACCGTGAACTATTCGAAATAGTATAATAATCCAGCTGGTTTTCAGTAATTCGCAACTTTTCATTTGTGCCGCTTGCCGTCGGCGCTCGAAACATATCGCGAGACACACAACGGCCTACGAGGGCGCGGCTTCGGCCAGTGCCGCGCCTCCCTGTGCTAACAGCCTCTGCACGGCCATGAGAGTCCGCTCCGGCGGTCTGAGCACGCGCCGAGGCGGTGGCCAAGAAGGCGGTGAGCACCAGGGCGAGAAGGGGCCCCACGTCAGAGCTCACTCGAGCAGGGGAGGGGAACCCTCAGCTGCCTGCGCTGAAATCATGGGGCTTCACTGCGAGCGCCGAGCAGCGCCATCATGATGGGTCCGGCGGCGAGGCACCTATCGGATAACGCGCCACGTCACGCAGCCGGGTCGATCCATACTCCTTGTACCCGGCCAGCAGGACACCGCCCGAAGACCGGGTATACAAGCCGTGCATGACATTCATCGCGGTGTGGCGATCGCGGCACCGCTACGTGTCGCGGTCGGACACGCTGCATCCTGGTAGGGTCGCAAGCTCCGCCATGAACCAGCGCGCCCCTGGCAAAGCGACGCCCCGGTTACCGGCGACATCGACGCGTTGGTGCATCGTCCGTTGCCAGTCGAACCGATCACAGAGTTCGGCCTGAGCGCGCCGCCACGCTGCATCGTCACAACCGAACTCGACGCCGAACCGGTAAGCCGAACCCGGCCCCGCGGCATACCAGCCGCTGCCACACGCTACCGCCAAAGCCGAGATCAACAGGATCGGTCGTAGCGCCGCCTCCTCCGTCCGAGAGGCTAGCCATCTGGGCGCAGTGCATCGGAGCGAGCGGCCGACGATTCGCCCGAACGCCACGGCCATGTGAGATCTGCGTATGGGACGAACCGTCGAAGGCCCCGACCGTCTCGCCTAAGCGGCTGATACTGCGGCAGGAAGAGTGGAGCGGGTGAAGGGAATCGAACCCTCGTATTCAGCTTGGAAGGCTGCTGCTCTACCATTGAGCTACACCCGCGCGGCACGCCGGATAGCACAGGGCCGCAGGCTTGAGAAGCGTTGCAGTCCTGTCGGCGCGTGATGCTCGGATCGGGATCGTTTGGTGGGGGAAGTAGGACTCGAACCTACGAAGCTTACGCAGCGGATTTACAGTCCGCCCCCTTTGCCGCTCGGGACATTCCCCCAAACGCCAGCCCGTCCGGGCCGCGGGGGCTCTTATGGTGGGGGGTCGCGCGGGTGTCAACAGCGCGTTGCGCCCCAATCCCTCATTCCGCACGATCCGCGGAGGCGAGGTCGCAGATGCGCAGCTGCGCGCGCTCGGCGCCGCGCCAGCGGTCGCAGGCCAGGGTGCCGGCCACGTGGAACTCGCGCCCGATCCCGTTGAGCAGGGCGAGGCCGAGGGGGCTCTGGGCGCTGCGGAAGCTGATCGCGCCGATCGCCTGACCGTCCCGGCTGCGCAGGCGGGCGCGGGCATGGCCCGCGCCGACGATGCCCGCATCGACGATGCGGGGGTTGGCGAGCGCGAAGACCGGCTCGGGCGCGCCCTGGCCGAAGGGGCCGGCCCGCCCGATCAGCCGGACGGTCTCGGCGGTCGCCCCGCCCGCGCTCAGGCTCGCATCGATCAGGAGCAGGTCCGCGGCCCGGGCCTGCGCCACGGCCGCGCCGAGGCACTGGGTGAGATGAGCCTCGAAGCGGGTGAGGTCGGTCCCGATCAGCGTCACGCCGGCCGCCATGGCATGGCCGCCGCCCTTGGCCGCCAGCCCGGCCTCGACACAGGCGCGCACCGCCTGGCCGAGATCGGCGCCAGGCACCGAGCGGCCGGAGCCGGTGGCGGTGCCGTCCGGACGCAGGGCGAAGGCGAAGGCGGGCCGGCCGAACCGCTCCTTGAGGCGGGCGGCGATCAGGCCGACCACGCCCGGATGCCAGTCGGCGCTGCCGGCGACGAGGACCGGGCGGTCCGGATCGAGGCCGAGCAGGCGGTCCATCCCGGCCTCGGCATCGGCGACCGCTTGCGCCTCGATGATCTGGCGCTCCCGGTTGAGCCGGTCGAGCTCGGCGGCGATGCGGACCGCCTCGACGGCGTCCTCGGTGGTCAGCAGACGGGCGCCCAGCGCCGAATCGCCGATGCGTCCACCGGCATTGATGCGGGGCCCGACGAGATAGCCGAGATGCCAGGCCTCCGGCGGGCCGTCGAGGGAGGCGGCGTCGAACAGGGCGGAGAGCCCGGTGCGGCCGCGGGCGCGCATCACGGTCAGGCCCTGGACCACGAAGGCGCGGTTGAGGCCCACCAGCGGCACCACGTCGGCGACCGTCGCCAGGGCCACGAGGTCGAGGGCGTCGGTGAGCTTCGGCTCGGGGATATCCGTGCCGAAGAAGCCCTCGGCGCGCAGGACCCGATTCACCGCCACGAGAGTCAGGAAGACGACGCCCGCGGCGCAGAGATGGCCGAGGCCCGAGAGATCGTCGAGGCGGTTCGGGTTCACCAGGGCGCGCACCGGCGGCAGGGTCTCCGGCGCGGCGTGGTGGTCGAGCACGATCACGTCGAGGCCGAGCTTCTCCGCCTCCTCCAGCGGGCCGTGGCCGCTGGTGCCGCAATCGACGCAGACGAGGAGGCTGGCGCCCTCCGCAGCCAGGCTGCGCACGGCACCGACATTCGGGCCGTAGCCCTCGCTGATCCGGTCGGGGATGTGGATGCGGGCGGTGACGCCGAGCTCGCGCAGGTAGCCGGCGAGAAGGGCCGCGCTCGCGGCGCCGTCCACGTCGTAATCGCCGAACACCGCGACGATCTCGCCGCGGCGCACGGCCCGGGCGATCCGCTTGGCGGCGAGCTCCATGTCGAGCAGGCAGCCCGGATCCGGCATCAGCTCGCGCAGGCGCGGGCGCAGATACGCCTCGGCCTGATCCGGCAGGACGCCGCGGCCGGCGAGCACCCGGGCGAGCAGGTCCGGCAGGCCATAGGCCTGGACCATCTTGGTGGCGTAGCCCTGCAGGGCCGGGTCGGCGCAGCGCTCGCGCCAGGACCGCCCCTGGATCGAGGCGGCGACGCCGAGGAAGGCACGGGATGCGGAGGAGGGGGCTGGCACGAGTCCCATCCTATAGCGAGCCGGCACGTCCGGCGCTGCCGCCCGAAAACGACAGCGGGGCGGGCATCGCTGCCCGCCCCGCCGATCCCGTCCGAGGATTCCGGCTCAGACCGCCTTGAGGATCGAGTCGACCACCTTCTTGGCGTCGCCGAACAGCATCATGGTGTTGTCGCGGAAGAAGACCTCGTTCTCGACGCCCGCATAGCCGGAGCCCATGCCGCGCTTGATGAAGAGCACGGTCTTGGCCTTCTCCACGTCGAGGATCGGCATGCCGTAGATCGGCGAGGTCTTGTCGGTCTTGGCGGCCGGGTTGGTGACGTCGTTGGCGCCGATCACGAAGGCCACGTCGGCCTGCGGGAACTCGCCGTTGATGTCCTCCAGCTCGAACACCTCGTCGTAGGGCACGTTCGCCTCGGCGAGCAGCACGTTCATGTGGCCCGGCATGCGGCCCGCCACCGGATGGATGGCGTATTTCACGTCGACGCCCTCCTTCTTCAGCATGTCGGCCATCTCGCGCAGGCTGTGCTGCGCCTGGGCGACCGCCATGCCGTAGCCGGGGACGATGATCACGCGCTCGGCGTTCTTCATGATGTAGGCCGCATCGTCCGCCGAGCCCTGCTTGACCGAGCGCGTCTCGACCTGTCCGCTGCCGGCGGCGGCGGCGTCTCCACCGAAGCCGCCGAGGATGACCGAGATGAACGAGCGGTTCATCGCGTGGCACATGATGTAGGACAGGATCGCGCCCGACGAGCCGACCAGCGCGCCGGTGATGATGAGCGCGAGGTTGCCGAGGGTGAAGCCGATGCCGGCCGCCGCCCAGCCCGAGTAGGAGTTCAGCATCGACACGACGACGGGCATGTCGGCGCCGCCGATCGGGATGATGATGAGCCCGCCGAGCACCAGCGAGAGGATGACGATCAGCCAGAACAGGCCCTTCGACTCGGTGCCGATGAACAGCGCGAGGAGCAGGACCAGGCCGGCGGCGAGCAGCGCGTTGATCAGGTGGCGCTGCGGCAGCAGGATCGGCTTGCCCGACATCCGTCCGTCGAGCTTGGCGAAGGCGATGACCGAGCCGGTGAAGGTGATGGCGCCGATGGCGACGCCCAGGCCCATCTCGAACAGCGACTGCTTGTGGAAGTGGCCGTTCTCGATGATGCCGAAGGCCTGCGGCGCGTAGAGCGCGCCGGCCGCCACCGCCACGGCCGCGAGGCCGACCAGCGAGTGGAAGGCGGCCACGAGCTGCGGCATCGCCGTCATCGGCACGCGCTTGGCGATCACCGCACCGGCGCCGCCGCCGATGCCGAGGCCGAGGAGCACCAGGATCCAGGCGCCCACGCCGGAGGGCGGATGGCCGACCAGCGTGGTCAGGATGGCGAGCCCCATGCCCACCATGCCGTACATGTTGCCCTGGCGGGAGGTGGTGGGGTGCGAGAGCCCCCGCAGCGCCATGATGAACAGGACGCCGGAGACGATGTAGAGAAGGGACGAGACGTTCTCGGACATCCGCTCAGCCCTTCTTCTTGTACATGGCGAGCATGCGCTGCGTGACGAGGAAGCCGCCGAAGATGTTCACGCTGGCGAGCACGATGCCGATGAAGCCGAACACCCGCGCGAGGCCGGTGCCCTTCTCGATCAGCGGCACGCCGACGGCGAGCAGCGCGCCGACGATGATCACGGAGGAGATCGCGTTGGTGACCGACATCAGCGGCGTGTGCAGCGCCGGGGTCACCGACCAGACCACGTAGTAGCCGACGAAGATCGCGAGCACGAAGATCGCGAGGCGGAAGACGGTGGGATCGACGGCGCCATGGGTGGCCGCGGAGAGGCCGTGGCCGAGGCTGTCGGCGATCACCTGGGCCTGGTCGGCCGCGTTGCGCGCCGCGGTCGCCGCGGCCCGGGCGGTATCGGCCAGGACGCGCGTCTGGTCCGCCGCCTGATCAGGGGGGATGGTAGCCATTCGCATTCTCCGCGGGATCAGGCCGCTTTGGGCTGGAAGGAGGCGTGCACGACCTGACCGTCGCGCGTGAGATTCGTCGCCTTGACGAGCTCGTCGTCCCACTTCACCGCGAGCGCCTTCGACTCCTTGTCGATGAGGGTCTCGAGGAAGGCGTAGAGATTGCGCGCGTAGAGGCTGGAGGCGGTGGCGGCGAGGCGGCCGGGGACGTTGAGGTGGCCAACGATCTTCACGCCGTTTCCGGTCGTCACGATCTCGCCCGCCTTCGCGCCGGCGACGTTGCCGCCGCGCTCGACCGCGAGGTCGATCAGGACCGAGCCCGGCTTCATCGAGGCGACCATCTCCTCGGAGACGAGCTTCGGCGCCGGGCGGCCCGGGATGAGGGCCGTGGTGATGACGATGTCCTGCTTGGCGATGTGGCCTTTGACCAGCTCCGCCTGCTTCTTCTGGTACTCGGCCGACATCTCCTTGGCGTAGCCGCCCGCGGTCTCGGCCTGCTTGAACTCGTCGTCCTCGACGGCGACGAACTTGGCGCCGAGCGATTCGACCTGCTCCTTGGTGGCCGGGCGCACGTCGGTGGCCGTCACCACGGCGCCCATGCGCCGGGCGGTGGCGATGGCCTGCAGGCCGGCGACGCCGACGCCCATCACGAAGACGCGGGCGGCGGGCACGGTGCCGGCGGCCGTCATCATCATGGGCATGGCGCGGCCGTACTCGGCGGCGCCGTCGACCACGGCGCGGTAGCCGGCGAGGTTCGCCTGCGAGGAGAGCACGTCCATCACCTGGGCGCGGGTGATGCGGGGCATCAGCTCCATCGCGAAGGCGCTGATCCCGGCCTCGGCCATGCCCTGGAGGGCGGCTTCGTTGCCGTAGGGATCCATGATCGCGACGACCGCGGCGCCCGACTTGAAGAGCTTGAGCTCCTCGGGCGCCGGGCGGCGGACCTTCAGGACGAGGTCGGCGTCGCGCGCGGCCTCCTCCGCCGAGGCGGCGACGGTGGCGCCGGCCGCCTCGAACTCCGAATCGGGCACGCCCGCCTTCAGGCCGGCACCCGACTGGACCACGACCTCGACGCCGAGACCCTTGAACTTCTTGACCGTCTCCGGCACCGCCGCGACCCGCGGCTCCGCGGCGTCGGTCTCCGAAAGCACAGCGATGCGCATTCAGCCAAACCCCTTGTAACGACCGCCACCGAATGCGCGAAGCGCGACGGGTTTTCGAGGTGGTCAGGCTACGTGATGGTGATGGAAACGGTAGTCTGTAACCGTCACGCTCATGCCGAGCGCGCGACCGGATCAGGCGAACGCGAGATACAGGCCGAGCAGCGCGGCGACGATCGCGGGGGCCTTCCAGCCGATCGGGCGGGCGAGCGCGCCGATCGCTCCGGCCGCGGAGGCGGCGACGACGCCGACGATGGCGGTGAGCCAGGCCTCGCGGATGCCGCCCACGGCGAGGGCGAGCACCCAGCAGATCACGACGCCCGTCGCGATCTCGACGAAGCGGACGAAGCCCCGGTAGGTCTGCTCGTGGGTCTTGGCGTCCATCGCGGGGCTGTAGGCCGCCCCGGACACGGTCTTCGTATCAGCCATCGTGCGTTCGTCCCCTTGACGCCTCTTTGTTCTGTCACGGGGGATGTAGCCTAAGCCCTTTCCTGCGGCAATCGTGTCACCCCCCCACAATGGGCCTAGTTTTTTGGCCGGGCAGAGAATTCGCGGCGGATTATTCCGGACGGGGCAGGCCGACGGCGGCGAGCGCCTCCGCCTGACGGGCCTCCAGCGCGTCGAGGGAGAAGCTCTCGATCTCCGCCTCGAACAGGCGGTGATAGTTCAGCTCCGAGCGCAGATGCAGGAAGACCGCGCCCAGGCCGACGGCGGCGCGGTCCATGAACACGAATTCCTGCGGCACGGTCACCGGGCCGCGCTCCTTCAAGGCCTGATGCACCTGGAAGGCCTGACGACGGCCGTACTCGCCCGGCTTGACGCCGTCGGCCACGGTGCGGGTGCGGTCCTCCAGCAGCGGACCGTAGATGAAGCGCGCCCAGATATTGAGGATGTCGATGATCTCGCGGCTCAGATTCTTGAAGCCCCAGACCTCGTAGGCGTGGACGATGCGGGCCTCGTCGCCCTCTAGGAGGCCGCGATAGAGATCGACCACGCCGCCGACGAAGCGCGGGTGGAAGATGCGCACGCAGCCGTAATCGAGCAGGTTGATGCCCTGCGGCCCGGCCTCGTCCGAGAACACCGTGTAGTTGCCGAGATGCGGGTCGCCGTGGATCACCGCCGCGCGGCTGAAGGGGTGCCACCAGGCCTTGAACATGGCCTGGGCGAGCCGGTTGCGCACCTCGACGGGGCTGTCCGAGAAATTCAGGATGCGCTCGCCGTCGAGCCAGCCGAGCGTGAGCAGGCGCTTGGTGGAGAGATCCTCCAGCACCTGCGGGACGCGCACCGCCGCGATATCCTTGAGCACCGTGCCGTAGAGGCGGGCATGCTTCGCCTCCCGGGGGTAGTCGAGTTCCTCGCGCACCCGCGCGCCGATCTCCTTGGCGATCTCGCGGGGATCGAGCCCGGGGTTCATCCGCCGGGGCAGGGCGAAGGCGAGTTCGAGCTGCTTCAGGTCGGCCCCGACCGCCGATTGCATATCCGGATACTGGAGCTTGCAGGCCAGCGGCGCCCCGTCGAGGCCGGTGGCGCGGTGGACCTGCCCCAGCGAGGCGGCCGCGGCCGGCTTCAGGTCGAAGCTACCGAACCGGGCCTGCCAGCCCGCGCCGAGCTCGGCCTGCATGCGCCGCTTGACGAAGGCCGCGCCCATGGGCGGCGCGTCGGCCTGGAGCTTCTGAAGCTCGGCGGCGTATTCGGGCGGCAGCAGGTCCGGGATGGTGGCGAGCAGCTGCGCCACCTTCATGATCGGCCCCTTCAGGCCGCCGAGCGCCGGGGCGAGGGCCGCTGCGTTGGTGGTGCCCTCCCCGCCGAACAGGCGGGCGCCCGCCATGCGCGCCGCGACGGTGCCGACATTGGCGCCGACGCGGGCGTAGCGGCTGGCGCGGGCGGAGAAGCGGTTGGCTTCGCGGTCGGTCTCGGCCATCTCGGGGGTGCTCGCTCGGTTCGAGACCGCGAGATATGCCGCGCCTGGCGCAGCAACCAGGGGCCTGGGGCCCCGCGCCGCGGCTCGGAGCCCTGTTTCGATGCGCGCTCTATGCCGGCCAGTTGTCGCGAATCCAGCGGGTGAGGCCGGCCTCGTCGATCTCGCCGGCGGCGAGGCCACGGATCATCACAACGGCCTCGGCCTCGTCGGCGACGAAGTCGATGTCGTTGAGGCCGAGGAAGGTGACCAGCGCGAGCAGCGCGGCGTGCTTGTTGCCGTCGATGAACGGGCGGTTCTTGGCGATGCCGAAGGCATAGGCTGCCGCAAGCTCGGCCAGATCGATCCGAGCCGGGTCGTCGGCATAGGCGACACGATTCACCGGCCGGCCGAGCGCCGCTTCGAGGGCGCCTTCGTCTCGTCTGCCGGGAGGCCCGCCGAACAGCTTCAATTGCTGCGCATGGAACGCCTGGACGAGATCGCTGGTCAGCCAGACGATCTCTCGACCGTCGCTCACTTCGCAAGCTCCGCGAGGACGTTGCGGTAGGTCTTCATCGCCTTCTCGGCGATCTTCATGCCCTTCTCGAAGGCTGGATCGTAGGCCGAGAGCCGGACCGAGCCGTCGGAATTCTCCGTCACATAGAGCCAGTCGCCCTGGGCAAGGTTCAGCTTGCCGAGGAGCTCCTTCGGCAGGATCAGGCCGGTCGAGTTGCCGACGCGCTCGACTTCGAGCTTCATGACCGGACTCCCAGGACGTTATACAGAACGTACAACACCCCGGGCGTCTGGCCGGAAGGGCGGCGTCAGCCCTCGCCTTCCATCGCCTCCAGCTCGGCGATCATGCCCTCGATCATGCCGAGGCCGATCTGCCAGAAACCCGGATCGGTCGCGTCGAGACCGAAGGGCTTGAGGAGTTCGCCGTAGGGTTTGGCGCCGCCGGCCGAGAGCAGCGCGAAGTAGCGCTCCACGAAGCCACCCTCCGCCTTCGCGTAGACGCCGTAGAGCGAGTTCACGAGGCAGTCGCCGAAGGCGTAGGCGTAGACGTAGAAGGGCGAATGGATGAAGTGCGGGATGTAGGCCCAGTAAGGCTCGTAGCCCGCATCGAGCCGGATCGCCGGGCCGAGGGATTCCGCCTGCACCGAGAGCCAGAGGGTGTTGATCTGCTCGGTGGTCAATTCGCCCTTGGCACGGGCGAGATGGACCTTCCGCTCGAAGGCGTAGAAGGCGATCTGGCGCACCACCGTGTTGATCATGTCCTCGACCTTGGCGGCCAGCATGGCCCGGCGCTGGGTCGTGTCGGTGGTGGCGCCGAGCAGCTTGCGGAAGGTCAGCATCTCGCCGAACACGCTCGCCGTCTCGGCCAGCGTCAGCGGCGTCGGCGCCATCAGGGCGCCGTTCGGGCCGGCGAGGACCTGATGCACGCCGTGGCCGAGCTCGTGCGCCAGGGTCATCACGTCCCGCGGCTTGCCCTGGTAGTTCACCAGCACATAGGGGTGCACGGAGGGCACGGTCGGGTGCGCGAAGGCGCCGGGCGCCTTGCCGGGCCGGGTCGGCGCGTCGATCCAGCGGCGGTCGAAGAAGGTCCGCGCGATGTTCGCCATGTCCGGCGAGAAGGCATCGTAGGCCGAGAGCACGGTGTCGCGCGCCTCCGACCAGGGGATGGTGCGCTGCTCGACCTGGGGGAGCGGGGCGTTGCGGTCCCAGTAGGGCAGGGCCTCGACGCCGAACCACTTGGCCTTCAGGCGGTAGTAGCGGTGCGACAGGCGCGGATAGGCCGCCTGCACGGCCTCGACCATCGCCGCCACCACCTCCGGCTCGACACGGTTGGCGAGGTGGCGGGCATCGGCCACGTCCTTGAAGCCGCGCCAGCGGTCGGAGATCTCCTTGTCCTTGGCCAGCGTGTTGGTGATCAGGGTGAACACGCGCAGGTTCGCGCGCAGCACGTCGCTGATCGCGCCCGCCGCCTCGCGGCGCACCGCGCCGCTCGGGTCCTGCAGCTTGTTGAGGGTGGGCTCCAGCGGCAGCATCTCGCCCTGGATGGGGAAGCGCAAAGCCGCGATGGTCTCGTTGAAGAGCCGGTCCCAGGCGGCGTTCGCCGTGACCGACTTCTCAAGGAACAGCTTCTCGACGCGGTCCTCGAGCTGGTAGGGCTTCTCGCGCCGCAGATCCTCGATCCAGGGGGCGTAATGCGCGAGCGGCGCCCGCGCGATGGCCGCATCCATCACCGCGTCCTCGACCCGGTTCAGCTCCAGCCCGAAGAACAGCAGCTCCCCGGAGGCGTCGGTCAGGCGCTCGCGGGTATCGCCGTAGAACTTGGCACGGACCTCGTCGGTGGTGTCGCCGGAATAGACGAGGCCGGCATAGGACATCAGCTTGCCGAGCAGATCCTCGATCGCCTCGTAGTCGCGCACCGCCTCGTAGAGGCGCTCGGCGGCGTCGGGGCCGGCCGCGAGGGCGCCGACGCGGCCGCCGAAGCGCTTCGCGAAGTCCCGGCAGGCGGCCTCGGCCCGCTCGAGATCCGCCTGGAATTCAGGGGCGTCGAGGCCCGGATAGAGGTCGCCGAGGTCCCATTCGGGCAGGAGGCCGAGATCCACCGCCTGGGCCGCGGCGCGGGCGGCCTGCGTCCCGGCCTGGATCCCTTCGGCCCCGCGGCAGGGAGACACTGCGAAAAGTCGGTTCGGCATCGGTGCTCGGATCCCTCGCGGGCCCGCCGGTCGTGGAAGCGGGGCCCTGGCTCGCCCTGATATCGAGCCGAGGGGCCTGGGCTTCAACCGAGCGGCCGTCACCGCCCGTGACAACACCGTCCTCGAAATCCTGCCATCGTCGTTAAGCGCAGCTTTACGCATCTGAGCGAGGCTGCATCTCGAAACGAAACACGCGCGAGACGAACACCGGACGGCCGCCCTGGCGCGGCCGTCCCGGCGCGGCCGCGTGCAGAGGGATGGGCCGGATGACCACAACGGTGCTGATCGTCGACGATGATCCGGTGCAGCGTCGCCTCGCCGAGGCCGCCGTGCGGCGGTTCGGCTTCGAGGCCCGCACGGCGGAGAACGGCGCCGAGGCCCTGACGCTCCTGCGCACGGAGCCTGCCATCGATGTGGTGCTGCTCGACCTCGTGATGCCCGGCGGCATGGACGGCCACGCCGTGCTCGCCGAGATGCGCAAGAGCGGGCTCGACACCCCCGTGATCGTGCAGACCGCCAACGGCTCGATCGACGCCGTCGTCAACGCCATGCGGGCGGGCGCCGTCGATTTCGTGGTGAAGCCGGCGGGCGCCGAGCGCCTCCAGGTCTCGATCAAGAACGCTTTGCGCGTGGACCAGCTGGAGGAGGAGGTCCGGCGCATGCGCCGCCGCGCCTCCGGGTCGCTCAGCTTCAAGGACCTGACCTCGCGCAGCCCCGACATGGACCGGGTCATGCGGCTCGCCGAGCGGGCGGCGAAATCGAGCATCCCCGTCCTGATCGAGGGCGAGTCGGGCGTCGGCAAGGAGGTGCTCGCCCGCGCGATCCAGGGCTCCGGCGAGCGCCGCGGCAAGCCCTTCGTGACGGTCAATTGCGGGGCGATCCCCGAGAACCTCGTCGAGTCGACCCTATTCGGCCACGAGAAGGGCGCCTTCACCGGCGCGACCGAGAAGCATGCCGGCAAGTTCGTCGAGGCGTCGGGCGGCACGCTCTTCCTCGACGAGATCGGCGAGCTGCCCCTCGACGCGCAGGTGAAGCTGCTGCGCGCGCTCCAGGAGGGCGAGGTCGATCCGGTCGGGGCCAAGCGCAGCGTGCGCGTCGACATCCGCTTGGTCTCGGCGACCAACCGCTCGCTCCTCGACCTCGTGAAGCAGGGCAAGTTCCGCGAGGACCTCTATTACCGCCTCAACGTCTTCCCGATGACCCTGCCGCCCCTGCGGGCGCGGCGCGAGGACATCCCGGACCTCGTGCGCTCCTTCTGCGCCCGCTTCTCGGCGGAGGAGGGCAAGCGGGTCCGCGCCGTGACGCCGGAGGCGATGGCGATGCTGACCCGCTACGGCTGGCCCGGCAACGTGCGCCAGCTCGAGAACGCCGTGTTCCGCGCCGTGGTGCTCGCGGACGGGGACGAGCTGACGGTGGCCGAGTTCCCGCAGATCGCCGCCCATGTGGAGGGATTCGACGTCCGCGTGCCCGTCGCCCCCGGCCAGCCCATCCCGGCCTCGGGCGCCGTGCCGGAGCCGGTCCGCGAGATCGTGCGCGTCGAGGTGCGCGACCCGCACGCCATGTCCCTCGTCGCCGAGGAGACCGGCGAGATGAAGACGATGGACGTGCTGGAGGCGGAGATCATCCGCTTCGCCCTGCAATTCTACCGCGGCCGGATGTCCGAGGTCTCGCGCCGCCTCGGAATCGGCCGATCCACCCTCTACCGCAAGCTCAAGGACCTCGGCCTCGACGACGAGGGCAAGGCCGAGGACGCGGCCGCCTGACCCTGCCGCAGAGGCCTCCCGCAGCGCCCCGCCGCGTGCGGGGGCATACGGCAGCGCTTGATCTCGTTATGGTACAGCAGGCGAAGCGGCTCCCGGGGCCGCTGTCTCCGGGAGTCTCGATGATGGGCGTACCGCGCACAGCCCTGGTCGCACTGGCCGCGCTTCTCGCCGGCTCGGTGGCGGCGCGCGCCCTCGAGACCGCGACCCTGCGCATGGCGGCGGTCGGCCCCGACGCGAGCGTCCCGGGCGATCCGGCCCGCCCGGCCGAGGCCGTGAAGGATCCGACCAAGGATCCGACCACGAAGGATCCGGCCCGGGATGGGGTGAAGGACAGCACCAAGGACGGGACGCAGCCGACGACGCCGGACGAGGCGGTCGGCGTGCCGGCGAATGCGAGCCCCGCCGCGCCGGAGGCGCCCGCCGCCTCCGATACGGCGGCGGCCCCCGTCGAGCCGAGCGATCCGCAATCCGCCGCGCTCTACCGGCGCCTCACGGACACCGCCCCGCTGCTCGCGCGGCTGACGGGCAAGGAGCGCGAGGCGATCCGCGCCTTCTACGCGCTCGGCGCCTTCAAGCCGGTCTGGATCGCGGACGGCGCCTATACGGCTGCGGCCAAGGCCGCGGCGGCGCGGCTCGCGGCGGCGGGGGAGGACGGGCTCGATGCCCGGGCCTATCCCGTGCCGACCCTGCCGGCTGCGCCGAAGCCCGACGATGCCGCCTCGCAGACTGCTTTCCTCGCCGCCGTGGCGGAGGCCGACCTCAAGCTCTCGGCCGCGGTCGCCCTCTACGCCCGCGACGCGCGCGGCGGCCGGGTCAACCTCGCCGCGATCTCGCGCCTGATCACCCCGAGCCTCGACCTGCCCACCGCCGACGTGGTTCTGACGCGCATCGCCAGCGCGGGCCCGGCGGCGGGCGAGCAGCTGCAATCCTACAACCCGCATTCGGCGGGCTACCGCGCCCTCAAGGCGCGCCTCGCGAGCCTGAGGGGGCCGGCGCCCGAGGCCGGCGGGGCGGCGAAGGGGACGACCAAAGCGACCCTCCGGCTGCCGCCGGGGCCGGTGCTGCGGCTCGGCATGCGCGACCCGCGCGTGCCGCTGCTGCGCGCGCATTTCGGGCTCGAGACGCGCAGCGCCGGCACGCTGGATACGGGCCCGGGCGAGCCGGATGCCTACGACACGGCGGTGGCCGACGCGGTGCAGGGCTTCCAGCGCGCGCGGGGCCTCGCGGCCACGGGCGTCCTCAACGCCCAGACCGTGCTGGCACTGGCGGGATCCGACGGGCGCGGCAAGGCGGCGACCGGCGACGAGGCGGCGCTCATCGTCAACATGGAGCGCTGGCGCTGGCTGCCGGCCGAGCTCGGGCCCGACTACGTGCTCGTGAACGTGCCCGAGTACCGGCTGCGCGTGTTCCGCGGGGGCGCCCTGCGGGATGAGGCCCGCGTCATCGTCGGCAAGGCGGAATCGCCGACGCCGATCTTCTCGGGGGCGATGGAATACGCCGTCGTCAACCCATCCTGGTACGTGCCGCCCTCGATCCTGAAGACGATGCTGCCCAAGATCGCCGCCTATGGCGGCAAGACCTGGGGCGGCTACGAGGTGGTGCGCCGCGGCGGACAGGTCTCCCTGCGCCAGCCGCCGGGCGAGAAGAATGCGCTCGGCTTCATCAAGTTCATGTTCCCCAACGCGCATGCCGTGTACCTGCACGACACGCCGAACCGCTCCCTGTTCTCGGCCTCGTCGCGCGCCTTCAGCCACGGCTGCGTGCGCGTGGACGATCCGTTCCGCTTCGCCGGCACCGTGCTGCCCGAGGCCTGGACCAGCGAGCGGCTGAAGAAGCTGATCGGCAAGGGCGAGCGCACCATCCGCCTCGACCAGAAGCTGCCGGTGCATCTCGCCTATTTCACCGCCTATCTCGACGATCTCGGCCAGTACCGCACGGCGCCCGACCTGTACGGCTACGACGCGCCGATGCGCGCCGCCCTCGGCCTGCCGGGCGGCGGCGGCCCGGCCATCGCGAAGGCGCCCAAGCGCGAGCCCGCCACCCGGAACGC
>NZ_CABFPH010000022.1 GCF_902141845.1 Methylobacterium symbioticum
AGAAGACGGCATACGAGATTACAAGGTGACTGGAGTTCAGTGTGCTCTTCCGATCTCGGAGCGCGGTGCATCCGAGCGTGGCGCGTCCGAGCGCGGGGCCCGGGGCGGCGGCGAGGTGCGCGGCGCGGTGAACCGGCTCGACACGGCCAAGCGCACCGAGTTCCGGCAGTCGATCACCCGCACCGGGGTCAGCCGCGTCAGCAATGTGAACTTCAGCCTGAATGTCGGAACGGCGATCCCGCGCTCGGTCTCGCTGCACCGGCTGCCGCCGGCCATCGTCAGCATCGTGCCGGCCTACGAGGGCTACAGCTTCATCTTGGTGCGCGACGATATCGTCATCATCGATCCCGACACCTACGAGATCGTGGACGTGATCCCGGCCTGACTGGGAAGAACGCGAAAGCGGGGGGCGTCAGCGCCCCCCGTCCAGCAGCTTCGAGACCACGCGGGCGGTGTAGTCGACCATCGGCACGATGCGGGCGTAGTTGAGCCGCGTCGGGCCGATCACGCCGACCACGCCGACGATCTGCTGCGAGCCGTCGCGGAACGGGGCGGCGATCATCGATGAGCCCGACAGCGAGAACAGCTTGTTCTCGGATCCGATGAAGATGCGCACGCCGTCGCCGCCCTCGGCCCGGGCGAGCAGGTCGATCACGTCCTTCTGCGTCTCCAGGTCGTTGAAGAGCAGTCGGATCCGCTCCAGGTCCTCCACCGCGCGCAGGTCGTCGAGGAGGTTGGCCTGGCCGCGCACGATGAGCTGGCGCGCCTCGGACGGGCCGACCGAGGTGGCGAGCCCCGCATCGACCAGACGCTCGGTGATCGCGTCGAGCTCGCGCTTCATCGCCTGCCGCTCGGCCTCGATGTCGGCGCGCAGCGTGCCGAGCGTCCGGCCCTTCAGCCGCGCGTTCAGGTAGTTCGAGGCTTCCTGCAGCGCGCCCGCCGGCAGGCCGCTCGGCAGGTCGAGAAGGCGGTTCTCCACCGAGCCGTCGTCCGAGACGAGGACGACGAGGGCCCGCTCCGCGTCGAGCCGCACGAACTCGATGTGCTTCAGGTTGACGTTGAACTTCGTGGTCAGCACCACGCCGGCGCCGCGCGAAATGCCCGACAGGAGCGTCGAGGCTTCCGCCAGGGCCGAGTCGAAGGTGTGCCGCGAGGCCGCGGCCCGCATCTGCGCCTCGATCCGCTCCTGCTCCTCCCGGCCGACATCGCCGAGTTCCAGCATCGCGTCCACGAAGAAGCGCAGGCCCAGCTCCGTCGGCAGGCGACCGGCCGAGGTGTGAGGCGCGAAGATGAGTCCGGAATGCTCGAGATCCGACATCACGTTGCGGATCGAGGCCGGGGAGAGCGCCATCGGCAGGACGCGCGCGAGGTTGCGCGATCCCACTGGCTCCCCCGTCGTGAGGTAGCTCTCGACGATTTGCCGGAAGATCTCGCGCGCGCGCTCGTTCAGGGCGTTCAGCGCGGGGCCGGGATGCGGAGAGGCGAAGGATGGATGCTCGGTCACGGGTCGGATCCTGATCCGGCATTGTGGGGGCGCGGCCGCGCGCGATCAATCGCCCGCACGCCGCACTCCCCCGCCGCAGGGGTGCAATCTGACACGCAACGGCGCCGCCGCCCGTTCCGATGCATTCAGGATAATTGCGGAGCGATGAGACGGAACGGGCGCGGCCCGCGTTTCAGTGGCGAGATGACGGCCTTGGCCGCCCTCTCCGACACCGTGAACCAACGCCAGAAACCGAGGATGGGAGTCCAACGCATGCACCATGGTGCCCGATCGATTCTGCCCAAGCTCGCCGCCGCCTTCGTGCTCTGCACCGGCCTCGGCCTCGCTGCCGCACCGCGCGGAGCCGAGGCCGCGCCGCTCGCCGTTCCCGGCGTCGAGGCGCCGGACGCGCCCCTGGTCTCGGTGCGTGATGGCTGGGGCCACCGGCACCACGGCTGGGGTCACCGCCATCACGGCTACCATCGGGGCTGGCACCATCGCCGCCATTGGCACCACCACCATCGCGGCTTCCGCCATCATCACCATCACCGCCGCGGCTTCTACCGCTACTGACCTCCATTGCACCGGGGCGGGTTGCCGCCCGCCCCGGCGGCCCTTATGAGCCCGGCCTCGATCAGACATGAGGAGCGGGTCATGCGGCCCTCGAAACGTGCGGCCGACGAGCTGCGCAAGGTGACGCTGGAGCGCGCGGTGGCGCGCTACGCGGAAGGGTCCTGCCTCGTCAGCTTCGGCGAGACCAAGGTGCTCTGCACCGCCTCGCTTGAGGAGCGCGGGCCGCCCTGGCTGCGCGGCTCGGGCAAGGGCTGGGTCACGGCCGAGTATTCCATGCTGCCGCGGGCGACCCATACCCGCACCCGGCGCGAACTCTCCTCCGGCAAGCCCTCGGGTCGTACGCAGGAGATCCAGCGCCTGATCGGCCGCAGCTTGCGCGCCGTGACCAATCTGCCCGCCCTCGGTGAGCGCCAGATCACGGTTGATTGCGACGTGATCCAGGCCGATGGCGGCACCCGCACCGCCGCGATCACCGGGGCCTGGGTGGCGCTGCACGAGTGCTTCGCCTGGATGCGCGAGCGCTCGATCATCTCGGTCAACCCGCTGCGCGACCACGTCGCTGCCGTCTCTTGCGGCATCACCAAGGGCACGCCGGTGCTCGATCTCGACTATGCCGAGGATTCCGCGGCGGAGACGGATGCCAACTTCGTGATGACCGGAGCGGGCGGCCTCGTCGAGGTGCAGGGCACCGCCGAGGGCGCGCCCTTCTCCGAAGCCGAGCTGATCGACCTCCTGCGGCTCGCCCGGGGCGGCGTGGCGCAGCTCGTCACCCTCCAGAAGCAGGCGATCGGATCGTGAGCCGCATCCTCTCGGGCAAGGTCGTCATCGCGACCCACAATGCCGGCAAGCTCGTGGAGATGCGCGAGCTTCTGGAGCCCTTCGGCGTCGAGGCGGTCTCGGCCGGCGAGCTGGGCCTGCCGGAGCCCGACGAGACCGGCACGATGTTCGCCGAGAACGCGGCGATCAAGGCGCAGGCCGCGGCCGAGGCGTCCGGCCTGCCGGCCTTCGCCGACGATTCCGGCCTCTGCGTGGATGCCCTCGACGGGGCGCCCGGCATCTTCTCGGCCCGCTGGGCCGGCGCCTCCAAGGACTTCTCCGGCGCGATGGCGCGCATCCTGGCCGAGCTCGACCGGCGCGGCGCCACGGACCGGCGCGCCCATTTCGTCTCGGCCCTGGTGCTCGCCTGGCCGGATGGCCACACGGAGCTGTTCGAGGGCCGCGTCTTCGGCGATCTCGTTGAACCGCGCGGCACGGCCGGCTTCGGCTACGATCCGATGTTCCGCCCCGAGGGCTTCGATCGGACCTTCGGCGAGATCTCCTCGGCCGAGAAGCACGGCGTCGACTGGCAGAGCGGCAACGCCCTCTCGCATCGCGCCCGCGCCTTCGTGGCGCTCGCCGCCGCCTGCCTGCGGCGGCCGGGCTGATTGCGGGAGGCGGGGCGGCCCCTCACATCGCGACGATGACGATGCCACCGGACCACCCGACCCGCGACGCGGGCTTCGGGGTCTACCTGCACTGGCCGTTCTGCGCGGCCAAATGCCCGTATTGCGACTTCAACAGCCATGTCCGCCACGCGCCCGTGGACGAGGCGCGCTTCCTCGCTGCCTTCCGCGCCGAGATCGCGCATGTTGCCGCGCGCACGCCCGGGCGGCGGGTCACGAGCGTCTTCCTCGGCGGCGGCACGCCCTCGCTGATGCGGCCTAAGACGGTGGCCGGGCTGATCGAGGCCGTCGATGGCGCCTGGGGCATCCAGGCCGATGCCGAGATCACCCTCGAGGCCAACCCGTCGAGCGTCGAGGCCGGACGCTTCGCCGGTTACCGCCTCGCCGGCGTCAACCGCGTGTCGCTCGGGGTCCAGGCCTTCGACGACGCTTCCCTGAAGAAGCTCGGCCGGCTGCACGACGCGGCCGAAGCCTTCGCGGCGATCCGGGTGGCGCAGACGCATTTCGCGCGCACCTCCTTCGACCTGATCTACGCCCGGCCGGGCCAGACGCCCGCGGCGTGGCGCGCCGAACTGACGGAGGCGCTGGCGCGTGCCGCCGAGCATCTCTCGCTCTATCAGCTCACCATCGAGCCCGGCACGCCGTTCTTCGGCCTCGCCGCCGCCGGCAAGCTGGTCCCTCCGGACGAGGAGAGCGCGCGCATCCTCTACGACGTGACGCAGGAGGTCTGTGCGGCTGCCGGGCTCCCGGCTTACGAGATCTCGAACCATGCCCGCCCGGGCGCCGAATCGCGCCACAACCTGCTCTACTGGCGCTACGGCGAATATGCCGGCATCGGGCCTGGCGCGCATGGCCGCCTCGTGACGGCGGAGGGCCGCATCGGCACCGTCACCGAGCGCGCCCCGGAAGCGTGGCTCGCCCGCGTGGAGGGCGCGGGCCACGGCATCGCCGAGACCGAGATGCTCTCCGAGGCCGATCAAGGCGACGAGTTCCTGATGATGGGCCTGCGCCTCTCCGAGGGCATCGACCCCGCACGTTACGCAGCGCTCAAGGGCCGACCGCTCGACCGAACCCGGCTCGATGCCCTCATCGCAGACGGCTTGGTGGCGCGCCTCGCCTCGGGCCGCATCGCCGCGACGCCGCGCGGCGCCCCGGTCCTGAACGCCCTGGTGGCCGAACTCGCGGCCTGAGATCCCGGGTTCCCAAAGGGATCATCCCTTTGGCGGGGCACGGGGCAGCACCCCGGTCTTTCCCTCGGATCAGGTCCCGGGCTTGGCCAGCGCCCGCGGGGCGGGGCTCACCGCGGTGACCGCGTTGTTACGGATCTCGTAGACGGCCAGCGCCCGCTCGCTCAGCCCCTCCGGCCGCAGGCGGAAGGTGCCGTCGACCCCGGCAAAGCCCGCCCCCGCCGTCAGCGTCGGCTCGGCGAAGCGCTGCGAGCCGTATTGCCGCGCCAGAGCGGCGGCCAGGGATACCGCGTCGAAGGCGAGGGAGGCCACACGCGGCGGGTTGGTGCCGTAGCGGGCCTGGTAGCGTCCGGCAAAGGCGGTGAAGCCCGCCGCGTCGGGGGCCGCGAAGCGTCCGCCCTGCAAAGCCGGAAGGGCGAAGAGCCGCGGCTCGTTCCAGACTGCGGTGCCGACCGGGCGCACGCGGGCCGGCGAGAACCCGGCCTTCATCAGCGCCGCCGACACGGCCGGCAGGCCCTCCGCGGTCTCGGGCAGGAACAGCGCATCGGCCTGCGGGGCGGGGCCGCCGATGACGGAAGCGAGCCGCTCCACCGCGGGGCCCGGCTGGCCGGGTGGGTAGCGCTCGATTCCCGCGAGGCGCGCGCCCTTGCGGGCCAGCGCCTCGCGGAACTGCGCCTCGACGGCGTTGCCGTAGGCACTCTCGGGGATCAGCGCCGCGAAGGAACGCTTGCCGCCGGCCACCGACTCGTCGACGATCCGGTCGACCTCCGTCTGTGGCAGGAAGCTGAGCAGGTAGACGCCGCGCGAGGCCACCGTCGCGTCGGTCGAGAAGGCGATCACCGGCTTGCCCGCGTTGCGGGCCGGCAGGGCGGCGGCCTGGACGCTGCCGGCGAAGACCGGACCGAGGACAAGGTCGGCCCCCTCGGTGATGGCCGCCTGGGCGGCCTCGCGGGCGCCGTCCGGCGTGCTGCGGTCGTCCTTGACCAGGATCTGCAGGTCCGGCTGCTGGAACTCCTCATAGGCGAGTTCGGCGGCGTTGCGCATCGCCGCGCCGATCTGGGCGCCGGGCCCGGTCAGTGGCAGCACGAGCGCCACCTTCACCGAGCCGGCTCCGATCGAGCCAGGCTGCCCGGCGGGGCCCGGCGCCGCGGTGGGGGGAAGCTCCGCCTGAGGTGGAGGAGCTTGGCGGACCGTGCGCGGCCCGTCCGGACCCGAGAGGCAGCCGCCGAGGGCGATCAGGCCCGCACACAGCACGGCGAGGCGTGCCGCGGGATTGCGTGAGCGCGCCATCGCTGGTCTCCCTCGCCGGACGAAACGTCCTGCCACGCTGAAGCCCAAGCTGTGAAAAGGCAACGCGGGCGCGGGAATCATGCCAATTTCCCACAGCAGCCGTGGCATTGTCGCCATGATGACCGAACGAACCGACCCTGCTCGCCGCCCGGGCGCACCGCCCCGCCGCGAGGCGCCGCCGACCTTCACCGCCTTCGGCCTCGCCAGCGAGGCCGAGCCGCTCGCGCCCGGCTTGCATGTCGTGGCGACGCCGATCGGCAACCTGCGCGACATCACCATCCGGGCGCTCGCGACGCTGGCCGCGGCCGACGCGGTGCTCGCCGAGGACACGCGCGTCACCCGGACCCTGCTCGCCCATTACGGGATCACGACCCCGCTGATGGCCTACCACGAGCACTCGACGGAGAGCGTGCGCGACCGGATGGTCGAGCGCCTGCGCGAGGGACAGGCACTCGCCCTCGTCTCCGATGCCGGCACGCCCCTGGTCTCGGATCCCGGTTTCAAGCTGGTGCTCGCGGCGATCGAGGCCGGCATCCCGGTGACCCCTGTGCCGGGTGCCTCGGCCGTGATGACCGCCCTCGTCGCCGCGGGCCTGCCGACCGACCGCTTCTTCTTCGAGGGATTCCTGCCGCAGAAGGCGGGTGCCCGGCGCAACCGCCTCGCCGATCTGGGGCAGCTGCCCGGCACGCTGGTCCTGTTCGAGTCGCCCCACCGCCTGCCCGACATGCTGGCGGATGCGGCGACAGTGCTCGGGCCCGAGCGCCCTGCGGCGGTGACCCGCGAGCTGACCAAGCTCTACGAGACCATCCGGCGCGGCACGCTCGGCGAACTCAGCGCCGCCTTCGCGGCTGAGGGCGCGCCGAAGGGCGAGATCGTGGTGCTGATCGGCGCCGGCCCCGAGGACGCGCCGGACGACGGCGACCCGGACGCCCTCGATGCCGCGCTCAAGGCCGCGCTCGCCGAGCACTCGGTGAAGGATGCGGCAAGCCTCGTTGCGGCGCGGACAGGCCGCAAGCGCCGCCTCGTCTATGCCCGGGCCGTCGAGCTGGCCCAGGCCGGGGGCCGATCCGATGAGCCTGCCTGAGGCGGCGGCCGCGCGTCGCCGCGCCACGGAGTTGCGCGGCCGGCGCGCCGAATGGCTGGCGCTCGGCGCATTGCTGCTGAAAGGCTACCGGCCGCTCGCCCTGCGGGTGGTGATGGGCGGCGGCGAGATCGACCTGATCGTGCGCCGCGGCGGGACCATCGCCTTCGTGGAGGTCAAGGCCCGCGCGAATCTCGATGACGCGCGTCAGGCGATCGGGGCGATCAAGCGGCGGCGCTTCTCGAAGGCGGTGCGGGCTTGGCTCGCGCGGAACCCATCCTGTGCTGGGCTGACCTTGCGCGCGGACGCGGTCTTCGTCGGACGCGGGCGGTGGCCGGAGCACCGCCCCGATGCGTTCACGCTCGAAGGACTCTAGGTCGTGAGAGGGTCGCGTGCGCCCGCACCGAACCGGGAGCCGCTATGGCCGGACGCCTTCGCGCTCAGCCGCCCTTGCCCTTGATCGCCCCGATCAGGGTGCGCTTCAGGTCGGACTGGCTGAAGGGCTTCTGCACCACCGGGCGATCGCGGAACGGCTCGCGGATGCCGGCGCCGCCGTAGCCGGTGGAGAAGACGAGCGGCAGGTCGCGTTGCGCGATGGCTTCCGCGACCGGATAGATCGGCTCACCCGCGACGTTCACGTCGAGGATCGCGATGTCGAAGGTCTCGTTGCCCGCCATCTCGAGGGCCGTGGCGAGGCGGGCGGCAGGCCCGACGACGTCACACCCGAAATCGAGGAGCATATCCTCGAGAAGCATCGAGATCGCGGCCTCGTCCTCGACGACGAGCACGCGGATGCCCTGGAGAAGGTTCTCTGTCGGTTCCGCACTCACGCCGAGTTATCTTCCCTTGAATCCGTCCTGATATGAGCCTCCAGAGAGGCCCGAATCTCTGCCGGAGCGGTTCGTCCACGCCCTCGGAAGCATGATCCCGCGAAGCCGTCGGCTCGCGGGAACGCCTGAGCCGTCGCCCGGATGGAGGGGCATGTCAAGCGGCTGACCGTCCCATCGGTGCGCGGTGTTCGCGGCAATGTTACGCAGCGATACATTTGTGGGCAGACGATGCAGAAGGGCACCGCATGTTGATCTAACCTAGGTTGGATTGACCTTGGCCGTCGCCGGACAGGCGCCTGTCGTCATCCGTCTTTGAATGTGACCCTCGCGCCCTTCACAACGTGGCGGCCAAGCTCGCGGGCGCTCCAATTGGTCAGACGAATGCAGCCGTGCGACTCCGTCTTGCCGACCTTCTCCGGCTCGGGGGTGCCGTGGATGCCGTAGGAATCGATCGCCAGATCGATCCAGACCGCACCGACCGGATTGTTCGGGCCCGGCTTGATCGTGAACTTCTCGCGCGCCTTCACGCCCTTGAACGCATATTTGGGATTGTAGGTGTAGGTCGGATCGAAGGCGACGCGGGTCACCTTGGTCTCGCCGCTCGGGGCCGGCTTCTCGGCGCTGCCGATCGAGGCGGGGTAGAAGGCGAAGAGCTTGCCGCTCCCGTCGAAGGCGCGCAGATCGCGGCTGCCCTTGTCGATCTCGATCCGCTCGACCTTCGGGGCCTCGGGCAGGTCCTTCGGGTTCGGCCGCCCGCTGCCCATCGGGGTCACGGCGGCCACGAGCAGGACCGTTCCGGCCTTGTCGAAGGGCTTGGCAGGATTGAGGGCGCTGAGCAGGTCGCGGCTCATGTGGAAGCGCTCGGCGAGCATCTCCCGGGCATTGGTGTAGCCGAGATCGTCGAGCTCGGCCTGATCTTCCATCTTCGCGGGGATGCGCGTGACGAAGTCGGTCTTCGTGTCGTCCTCCGTCACCGTGTATTCGGTGACGGCGGGCGCGGTGTCGGCCTGCAGCTTGGCAAGGATCTCGGGCGTGGGCCCGTCCGCATCCGGCAGTCCCTGCGCCTGCGCGTAGGCTTTCAGCGCACGCCGCATGTTGTCGCCATCCTTGCCGTCGATGGCACCGGGCGAGAACCGGGCGCGGTCGAGCAGGACTTGGACCTTCACGAGGAGCGGGTCCGGTCGCGTCGCCTTCCTCGGCTTCTGGGCGGTCTCACCGGGCTTCCCCGTGCCGGAATCCGGCACCGACGCACCGTTGATGGCCTCCGCGGTCAGGGGCGGCGGCTTGGGCGCCTCGGGCGTCTTGGGCCCCTTCCGCGCCTCGGCCACCCCCGTGAGGCCTGCCAGGAGGAGGGCGGCCATGGCGCTGTCCAGCCCTGCCCGCATCGGGAACCCGCGCATCATCTCCGTTCGACTCCGGGAGCGGCACGCTCCGCCGCCTCAAGTTCCGGCAGGTGGGAAGCGTTCCGTGTGCCTACTGGCAGAGGCGGTGGCCGTTGCTCCGCTCGCGCTCGTCGAGATGGAGATGGTTGGCGTGTGCCGCGTTCGACCCCGGTCCCAGCACCGTGCGGAAGAAGGCGCAGGCCCGGGCGCGCACCGCGTCGAGGAAGCGGCCCTCATCCGAACCCGCCTGCTGGGCCGCCACGGGCAGGCTTGCGCGTCCCTCGATCCCGAAGCTCATCACGTCGATCCCGTTGGCGAAGGCGTGCTCGCTGAGCTTGGCGTCGAGGTCGTGGTTCTGGCCGCGGCACTCGTAGGAGGTGCCGACGACCACCGCGCGCAAGGGGCGCTTCAGCTCGCGCTCGGCGGCGACCTCGACCTCCGTGGTCCAGCGGGCCAAGGCCTCGGCGGCCACGCAGGTGAGGGTGGCCGATTGCGGCAGGGCGACGCCGTCGAGGGCGGTCACCTTCAGGGGCAGCGGCGCGCCGCATTGCCCGTTGCTGATCGGCGGCAGCGGCTCGAAGGCGACGCCGAGGCGCTTCAGGCGCACCCGGCAGGCGGTGTCGTCCGGCGGCGCCACCGTGAGGGCGAGGGCCGCCTCGCCGGAGAGTTCGGGTGGCCGGGCGGGGGGGAGGGGAGGCGATTCGCCGGGCCCCGGCGCCTTCTTGGCGGTGTCCTCCGCAGATTCCGGCGGCTTCGGCGTCTCGGCGGGCGGCTTGAGATCCGCCGGGCGCTCGGGCGGCACGGGCGGGGGCAGCGGGGCGCTGGCGGGCGGATGGTCCTGAGGTGCCGCCGCGCAGGGCGGGACGAGCACCGCCACGATGCATGCGCCGGCCGCAAGCCGGGTCAGAGCATTCCACGAACGTCCCGCGGCGACCTTCCGTGCCAGCTCCTGCTGCATCGCGTCCCCCTCGCACCGTGTTCCGTGGGCCAGGGCCGCGGATTCGGGTCTCGGCTGCAACGCTGTCGATCCGGCAATGGCTCCGCCGGGTGGGATCTGCCGGTTCCGCACGCTCTTGCGCCTCACCGGTAGCCACCCCGGCGGAGAGCGCGCTAGGGTTCGGCATCTTTGCGGGCGGCGCGGCGCACATCCGTCTCGACGCCCGATACCGGATGACCAGGACGAGGATCGGAATGATTCAGGCCACCGCAGGGCTCCCCGCGCTCGATGCCGAGAACCCCTTCTCGCAGGACGTGTGGAGCACGCCCTACGCGCTGCCGCCCTTCGAGCGGATCAGGCCCGAGCATTATCGCCCGGCCTTCGATGCGGCGATCGCCGCGCACGAGGCCGAGGTCGCGGCGATCGCGGGCGCGTCCGAGCCGCCGCGCTTCGCCAACACCGTGGCGGCGATGGAGCGCGCAGGCCTCGCCCTCGACCGGGTGGCCGGCGTCTTCTACAATCTCACCGGCAGCCATACGAATCCGGAGCTGCAGGCGATCGAGCGCGAGATCGGTCCGAAGCTCGCCCGCCACGGCAGCGCGATCTACCTCAATGCCGAGCTCTGGGCGCGCATCTCCGCCGTCGACCCCGAGGCTGAGGGGCTCGGCGAGGAGGAGCGGCGCGTGCTCGCGCGCTACCGCACGCGCTTCCGCCGGGCCGGCGCCGATCTCGCGCCCGAGGCCAAGGCGCGCATGGCCGAGATCGCCGCGCGCCTGTCCGAACTCGGCACCCGCTTCAGCCAGAACCTGCTCGCCGACGAGAGCGCCTTCGTGCTGCCGCTCGCGAACGAGGACGATCTCGCCGGCCTGCCGCCCTTCCTGCGCGCAGCTGCCGCGAGCGCCGCGCAGGAACGCGGGCTCTCCGGCCATGTCATCACCCTGTCGCGCTCGCTGATCGAGCCCTTCCTCGTCTTCTCGACGCGGCGCGACCTGCGCGAGCGCGCCTACGAGGCCTGGATCCGCCGTGGGGAGACCGGCGGCGAGACCGACAACCGCGCGATCATCCGCGAGATCGTGCAGCTGCGCGCCGAGCGGGCGCGGCTCCTCGGCTACGAGAGTTTCGCGCACTACAAGCTCGACGACACCATGGCGGCGAGCCCGGAGGCGGCGACCGCGCTCCTCTCCGAGGTTTGGGCTCCCGCCCAGAAGCGGGCGGGTCAGGAGCGTGAGCGCCTCCAGGAGATCGTCGCCCGCGAGGGCGGGAACTTCGCTCTTCAGGCGCATGACTGGCGCCACTACGCCGAGAAGCTGCGGCGCGCCGAGCACGACCTCGACGAGGGCGAGATCAAGGCCTACCTGCCGCTCGACGGCATGATCCAGGCCGCCTTCGACACGGCCTCGCGCCTGTTCGGGCTGCGCTTCGAGGAATTGCAGGATGTGCCGCGCTACCATCCGGACGTGCGCGCCTGGCGCGTCTCGAACGCGGACGGCTCCGAGGTCGGGCTGTTCCTCGGCGACTATTTCGCCCGCGCCTCGAAGCGCTCGGGCGCCTGGATGAGCGCCTTCCGCTCGCAGGAGCGCCTGACCGGCACGGTGACGCCGATCATCGTGAACGTGATGAACTTCGCCAAGGCCCCGCCCGGCGAGGTGCCGCTGCTCTCCTTCGACGATGCCCGCACCCTGTTCCACGAATTCGGCCACGCGCTCCACGGCCTGCTCTCGGACGTGACCTATCCGCTGCTCGCCGGCACGGCCGTCTCGGGCGATTTCGTGGAGCTGCCCTCGCAGCTCTACGAGCATTGGCTCGAACAGCCGGAGGTCCTGCGCGCCCATGCCCGCCACCACCGTACCGGCGAGCCGATGCCCGAGGATCTGCTGAAGAAGCTCTTGGCCGCCCGCACCTTCAACCAGGGCTTCGCGACGGTGGAGTACACGGCCTCGGCCATTGTCGACATGACGCTGCACCTCTCGGCCGAGGGCGAGCGCGGCCTCGACGTGCTCGCCTTCGAGACGGAGGCCCTGAACCGCATCGCGATGCCCGGTGAGATCGGCATGCGTCACCGCAGCCCGCACTTCGCGCATATCTTCTCGGGCGACGGATACGCGGCCGGCTATTACAGCTATCTCTGGTCCGAGGTTCTCGACGCCGACGCCTTCGACGCCTTCAAGGAGGCCGGCGACATCTTCGATCCGGAGACGGCCAAGCGGCTGCGCACCTACGTCTACGGGGCCGGGAACCTGCGCGACCCGCGCGAGGCCTACACCCTGTTCCGCGGCCGCCTGCCGACGACCGGACCGCTCCTGCGCAAGCGGGGGCTCGCCGCCTGAGCCGCAGCCGCCGTCATGGTAACGGTTCGGTAAACAAGCGTCCTTAACCAATGCTTTCGCGGGCATCCGCGCGGGCGGGGTGCGAGGACGAGCGATGACGAGCAAAGCCACGGACGCGGCCTCGGCCGACGCGAAGACCGAGACCAAGGCCGCGCTCTCCCCCGAGGCGCTGCTGAAGGCGGTGGTCACCGGCGGCCGGGTCGAGGCGTCTGCCGTCGTGGCGCGGCGCCGCGTGGATCCGCTGCTGATGGCCGTCGGCGGCAGCGCGCTCGCCCTCGGCCTGATCTGCGGCGCCGGCCTCACGGCGGCGTCCCTGCCGCGCCCGGACCGCACGGAGGGCCTCGTCGAGATGCAGGCCGGCATCGACGCGGCGCGGGCGGACACGGCGCGGGTCGCCACCGAGATCGAGCGCCTCACGCGCGCGATCGCCTCCGTTCAGGAGGCGACCGAGGGTGGGCGCAAGGATGCGGTCACGCGTAGCGCGGCCCTGTCCGAGCGCGTCGGTAAGGCGGAGCAGGCGCTTGCCGCCAAGTTCGCGGCCCTGTCCGAGCGCGTCGAGCAGGCGGAGCGCGAGGCGGCCGGGCGCTTCACCGCCTTGAGCGGGCAGATCGAGAAGCAGCGCGCTGCCGCGCCGGCCCCGGCTCAGCCTGTCGCGGCCAAGGTCGAGCCGGTGAAGGCCGAGCCCGTCCAGACGGGCAGCATCGAGCCGAAGAAGGAGAAGCCGCCGGTCATCGAAAGCTGGGCGGTGCGCGACGTCTATGACGGGATGGCGATCCTTGAGGACCGTCGGCGCCGGCTCGTGGAGGTCGGCCCGGGCGGCGCGGTGCCGGGCATCGGGCGCGTCGAGGGCATCGAGCGGCGCGGCCGCGACTGGATCGTGGTGACGCGTCAGGGCTTGATCACGCCGCAGGCGTGGTGAGCGGGGCCGGTTCCTGCGCCCGATGCCCTCTCCGCCGCGGCGGAGAGCTGGCTCAGCGGGCCGAGATCGGCGTGACCGCCAGATCGTCCGCTCCCTCGAGGGGATGACGGACCTCGAGCGTCGTCGGATCGGCAAGCAGCGACGGGCGCTTGGCGCGGCGTCGGCCATGGGTGAGCGCGCGGACGCGCTCGGCCCGCGTCGGGTGCAGGATCGCTGCGAGCAGGGCCTGACCCTCGAAGGCGGTGTCGAGATTCTTGGATTCGAAGACGGGCATGGCCGGCCTTGCAAAGCTGCGGTGAGCGAACGCCACGCACCCGAACAAACTGGGCTGTTCGTGCGTAACGGGCAAAACCTGAACAAGTTCCGAAAGATTTCGGACGCTGACGATTTTTTAAGGATTGCATCGCCGCGGCCGCGCTGCGGTGCGCATTCGCACGCGGGGCCTGCGCTGCACGAGATCTCCAGACTACGCAGCGACCGATTAAGCTTTCGCAAAGGTTAAAGCGGGGCGCTCAGCGCGTGTCCTCGCGCAGGAGATCCGTGTTGGCCGCGAAGGCCGCCATCGCGCCCTCCGCGGCGGCCACCACGGCGAATTGCACCCGCCGCGAGGCATCGCCCGCCACGTAGAGCCCGGGCACGTTGGTGTTCTCGTAGTCGCCGGTCGGCACGGTACCGGTGGGACCAAGCTCGCAGCCGAGACTGGTGATCAGGTCGGAGGGGCGGCAGCCCTCCGGCATCAGGAACACGGCCCGGCAGGGAATCGTCGTCCCGTCCGCGAAGCCCAGGTGGGTCGGCATTCCGTCCGTTCCGGCGAGGCGGCGGATCGGCGTCTCGGCCACCTGCACCCCGTTGCGGGCGAGGCGCTCGCGATCCGTGTCGGACAGTTCCGTCGGCAGCCCGTGGGTGCAGAGCGTCACCTGGCGGCTCCAGGCCGACAGCTCCAGAGCGAAGCCTTTGGCGCCCTGCCCATGGCCATAGGCGACGATCGGCTGGTCGGCGGCCTCGTAGCCGTCGCAATAGGGGCAGGAATGCACGCCCGTGCCCCAGAATGCGGCGAAGCCTTCGATCTCGGGAATGTCCTGATGCAGGCCCGTGGCGAGGATCAGGCGACGAGCCTGCGCCGTGCCGCCATCCGCGAGATCGACGGCGAAGCCCGGATCGAGGCGGCGTGCACCCACCACCTCGACGCTCCGGCGCTCGATGGTGGCGTAGCGGTCGAGATCGGCATGGGCGTGTCGGCGCAACTCGGCCGGAGGCGTGCCGTCGCGCGTGAAGACGCCCCAGGTCAGCGGCGTTGCGGCGTTGCGGGGCTTGCCGAGGTCGCAGAGCAGGACCTTGCGGCGGCAGCGCCCGAGAATGAGGGCGGCGTTGAGCCCGGCAGGGCCGCCGCCCACGATGATCACGTCATACATCCGCGCGGCCCGGAGAAGTGAGGTCTCCGGGCAAACGGCCGCGGGCGCCGGGGTTTCCCTCGCCCACTCATGAAAAAGGGCGCTCGCGCGCCCTGATCCGGTCCCGTGCGGGAACGCGCGCCTCAGGCGGCGGCGGTCTTCACCGGCACGCCCTTCTCGGCGAGGAAGGTCTGCAACTCGCCCGACTGGAACATCTCGCGGGTGATGTCGCAGCCGCCGACGAACTCACCCTTCACATAGATCTGCGGGATGGTCGGCCAGTTCGAGTAGGCCTTGATGCCCTCGCGGATGCTCTGGTCGGCGAGCACGTTCACGCCCTTGAAGGGCACGCCGAGGTAGTTGAGGATCTGCACGACCTGGCCCGAGAAGCCGCATTGCGGCATCTGCGGCGTGCCCTTCATGAACACGACCACGTCCTGGGACTTGATCTCGTTCTCGATCGCGGCGTTGACGTCGGACATATGTCTGATCCCTGTTTCCTTAGAACCGTGATCTAGTGATGATCGAGCCCGGTGTCCAACGCCGTGCTGGGCGCCTGCGTCGCACGGCCGGACCCCTTCTCGGCCCATGTCACCATCCGGTCGGCGGAGAGGCTCAGTCGGTCCACAGAGAGAGGACTCCCGCGCGGGGCCTCAATCCTGCGGCACGCCCGTGGTCAGCGCAAGCGCGTGCAGCACGCCCCCCATCCGCCCCTGGAGCGCGCCATAGACCATCTGGTGCTGGGCGACGCGGGTCTTGCCCTTGAAGGCGGAGGAGAGGACCGTCGCGGCGTAGTGGTCGCCGTCACCCGCGAGGTCGCGGATCTCGATCTGGGCGTCGGGCAAAGCCTCGCGGATCATCCGCTCGATCTCGCGCGCATCCATCGGCATGGCAGAATCTCCTTGTCCGGTTCAGGCGGCGACCGCGGCCGGCTGGCTCGCCATGTAGGCCGGCAGCCAGCTCTCATGCGCTTGGCGCAGATCGGCCACCGTGATGGTCTCGCCGCCGGGCAGGGTCAGGCGGTCGGAGCCGGTCACGCCCACCACCGCCGCGTCGATGCCCTGCGAGGAGGCGCTGTAGAGGATGTCCGACGCGGTCTCGGGGTCGACGGCGAGCAGGTAGCGGGCCTGGTCCTCGCCGAAGAGATAGGCATGGGCGGGCAGGTCGACCGGGACCTCGGGGAGCGCCGCGCCGATGCCGCCGGCCATCGCCATCTCGGCGAGGGCGACGGCGAGGCCGCCATCCGAGAGGTCATGCACCGTGTCGACGAGGCCGGAGGTGATCAGGCCGCGCACGAAGTCGCCGTTGCGGCGCTCGACGCCGAGATCGACGGGCGGCGGCGCGCCCTCCTCGCGGCCCTCGACGACCGCGAGATAGGCCGACTGGCCGAGCCAGCCCTCGCCCGAGCCGATCAGCAGCAGCACGTCGCCCTCGCGCTTCAGCGCGAGCGTGGCATGGCGCTCCACGTCGTCGAGCACGCCGACGCCGCCGATGGTCGGGGTCGGCAGGATGCCGACGCCGTTCGTCTCGTTGTAGAGCGAGACGTTGCCCGACACGACGGGGAAGTCGAGCGCCCGGCAGGCCTCGCCGATGCCGGTGAGGCAGCCGACGAGCTGGCCCATCACCTCGGGCTTCTCCGGGTTGCCGAAATTGAGGTTGTCGGTGATCGCCAGCGGCTTGGCGCCCACCGCCGTGATGTTGCGCCATGCCTCGGCCACCGCCTGCCGGCCGCCCTCGACCGGATCGGCTTCGCAGTAGCGAGGGGTCACGTCGCAGGTGAGGGCGAGCCCCTTCGGCCCGTCCTCGACGCGCACGATGGCGGCGTCGCCGCCCGGCTTCTGCACGGTGTTGCCGAGGATGTAGTGGTCGTACTGCTCGTAGACCCAGCGCTTGGACGACAGGTCCGGCGAGCCGACCATGCGGCGCAGCGCATCTGCGAGGGAGGCGGGCGCCGCCACCTCGGCCGGCTTCAGGACGGGCAGATGCGTGTTGGCGATATGCGGCCGGTCATAGAGCGGCGCCTCGTCGCCGAGCTCCTTGATCGGCAGGTCGGCGACGGTCTCGCCGTGCCACTTGATGACGAAGCGCAACGTGTCGGTGGTGCGCCCGATCACCGCGAAGTCGAGGCCCCACTTCACGAAGATGGCCTCGGCCTCCTTCTCCATGCCCGGCTTGAGCACCATGAGCATGCGCTCCTGGCTCTCCGAGAGCATCATCTCGTAGGGCGTCATGCCCGCCTCGCGGGCCGGCACCTTCTCGATGTCGAGCTCCACGCCGAGATCGCCCTTGGCGCCCATCTCGACCGCCGAGCAGGTGAGACCTGCCGCGCCCATGTCCTGGATGGCGATGACGGCGCCGGAGGCCATCAGTTCGAGGCAGGCCTCGAGCAGCAGCTTCTCCGCGAAGGGGTCGCCGACCTGAACGGTCGGGCGCTTCGACTCGCTCTCCTCGTCGAACTCGGCCGAGGCCATGGTGGCGCCGTGGATGCCGTCGCGGCCGGTCTTGGAGCCGAGATACACGATCGGATTCCCGACCCCGGCGGCGGCCGCGTAGAAGATCGAATCCGTCCGCGCGAGCCCGACGGCCATGGCGTTGACGAGGATGTTGCCGTCGTAGCGCGGGTGGAAGCCGACCTGGCCGCCCACCGTCGGCACGCCGAAGGAATTGCCGTAGCCGCCGATGCCTGCGACCACGCCCGAGACGAGATGGCGCGTGCGCGGATGGTCCGGCGAGCCGAATCGGAGCGCATTCAGCGCCGCGATCGGCCGTGCACCCATGGTGAAGACGTCGCGCAGGATGCCGCCGACCCCCGTCGCCGCGCCCTGGTAGGGCTCGATGAAGCTCGGATGGTTGTGGCTCTCCATCTTGAAGACGCAGGCCAGCCCGTCCCCGATGTCGATCACGCCCGCGTTCTCGCCGGGGCCCTGGATCACCCAGGGGGCCGAGGTCGGCAGGCCGCGCAGGTGCTTGCGCGAGGACTTGTAGGAGCAGTGCTCGTTCCACATCGCCGAGACGATGCCGAGTTCGGTCAGCGTCGGGTCGCGCCCGATCAGGCCGCGGAAGCGTTCGTACTCGTCCGGGGTCAGACCGTGCTGGCGCACGAGTTCGGGCGTGATCGGAACATCATTGCGGAACATGCGGCGGGTCTCGGCTGATTGTGGTCCCGCCCGCGGGACGGATCCCGCGGACACGAGCCTGAACCGGGCGGCTCTCTTGAACACCAAGCGCTCTAGAGCGGAAGCGGCGGCCCTGGCAACTCTACGCCGCCGCGGCAGCGTGCACGATCTGGGCGTATCGCTGAACTCACGCAACCCGTGCCGTGTCCGGAGCGGCCTGCGCCGCCATCCGACGGCACCGGTCGATCGTCGCGCGGACCGGCTCGGGTCCGGCCACGAAGGCGATGTAGTCGAACGCCTCCGTCCTGCGGCTCGACATCAGGAGCTGGAAGTGCATCCGGAACAGGTTCCAGCGCCGCCGCGCCACCACCCGCGGCTCGATCAGGTCCTCGATCTGGACGCGCATCACCGCCGGCCGGTCCGGGCCGGGGGAGGGGACGCCCGAGGCGGTCAGCGGATCGCGCAGGTGGATCGAGAGCCAGTCCCAAGGCGCGCGGATGTCGAGCCACGCGATTCCGTCGGCCGCCGCGACCCGGGCGAGCGCCCCGCGGATCCGGTCCGCCGCCGGATCGAGGGCGATCCAGGGGATGACGCTGCCGAGCGTCACGAAGGAGACCGGGACGCGGCTGCCGAATCCAGGGTTGCGGGCGAGGATCCGGTCGAGCACCTCGACGCCGAGGAAGCTCGACGAGGAATGACCGACCACCACGATCTCATCGACGCCGCCGGCCGCCTCCGCGTCGGCGATCCGCGCCGCGAAGGCGTCGAGGCGGGCGGGCATCTCCGGGGTGCGGCCCGCGGCGTGGTCGTGGGTAAAGGCGGTGTCGTCCACGAGATGTGCGACGTAGAGCGGCTTTCCGCGGGTGAGGCGGGTTATCAGAGCCAGAATCGCGTAGGCCGCGACGGGCAGGGCGAGCCATGACCAGGGGCGGACCCCGGCGGGGAGAAGGCTCAGGGCCGCCCAGGCGATGACGAGGCTCAGCGCGGCGAGCGCCAGGTAGATCCGGTGCACACCGTAGATCACGGTGGAGAAGCGGCGCGCCTCCTTGCGCAGGCGGCGCGTGTAGCCCGCGCGGGACAGGCGAAGCAGGAGGGCCGGCACGGCCACGAGGCGACGCCACTCGGGCCGGGGAAACCGGCTGCGCACGATCGCGTCCCAGCGCAGCAGGCTGTAGACCGTCCGGGTGCCGTCGGCGGTGACCGCCCAGTCGAGACTGATGCCGTCCGCCGAGCGGCGCGGCTCTCCCACCGCGATCGTTAGATCCCGGCGCTCCGCGGTGCGCCGCGCCTCGCGCCGGAACAGGCCCCAGTAGGTCTCCGGCTCACGCGGGTCGAAGCCGGGCAGGTAGAAGACGGCGCGTCGGCCGATCCTCGACGGGAGCGGAGGCACCGCACCGCGGACAGGATGGGATGCGTGAGAAATGGCCGGGCGCTCGCGCGTCTTGAACGAAAGCGTTGTCCCTAGCAGAGCGATTGGGGCGACGACGAGGAGAAACCGCGTCCAGGCAGCGGCGGAGGCTCAGTCGGGGGGCTGGTGTGCCGGGAAATCCGCGTCCGGACAGAACGCCGCGCGCGCCTATCGCGCTCGCGCGCAGGGCACGCGGCCCGGCCGCCCGACGATCCGCTGCAGCACGCGCGACAGCTGATCCGCCGAGTAGGGCTTGTGCAGGAGCTCGAAGCCGTGCGGGCCTTCCTCCGCCAGAACGTGGCTGTAGCCCGAAGCCAGAACCACGGGCAGGTCCGGAAGGCGGCGGCGCAGTTCTTCCGCGAGTGCGATACCGCCCATGCCGGGCATCACCACGTCCGAGAACACCGCATCGAAGCCCGCGCCATCGCCGTCGAGCCGCTCCAGAGCCGCCTCGGCGTTGGCCGCCCACTCGGTCGCATAGCCGAGATCCTGCAGGATCTGCGTCGCGAAGCGGCCGACCTCGACATTGTCCTCGACCACCAGCACGCGCCGCCCGGCGCCGTCGGTCGCCGGGCCCACGACCTCGACCGCCGGATCGATCTCGGCCGGTGCCGCGACCTGCGGCAGGAACATCGTGAAGGTCGTGCCCTGCCCGAGCACGCTGTGCACGTCCACGTCCCCGCCCGACTGCTTGGCGAAGCCGAAGACCTGGGAGAGACCGAGCCCGGTGCCCTTGCCGACGCCCTTCGTGGTGAAGAAGGGCTCGAAGATGTGCGCGAGATCGTCCGGGGCGATGCCGGCGCCGGTATCGGCGAGTGAAACGGCGACGAAGGCGCTGCGCGAGCCGGCATGGCCGCGGATCGCCGGCATCGGCCGGTCGCCGACGAGGCGCAGCGTCAGCGTGCCCTGGCCGTCCATCGCGTCCCGGGCGTTGACCGCCATGTTCACGAGCGCCGTCTCGAACTGGCTGCGATCGCAGCGGACGAAGCATCGGGCCTGAGGCAGCGTCAGATCGACCTGGATGCGCGCCCCGGTCACCGTGTCGAGCATGTCCGCCACGCTGCTCAGACAGGCTCCGACCTCGAAGACCTCGGGCTTGAGGGTCTGTCGGCGGGCGAAGGCGAGGAGCTGGCTGGTGAGCTTGGCGGCGCGGTCGACGGTGTCGGAGACGGCATCCATGTAGCGGCGTCGGCGCTCCTCGGGCAGGTCGGGCCGGCGCAGGAAGTCGACGGACGAGCGGATGATGGTGAGGAGGTTGTTGAAGTCGTGGGCGACGCCGCCGGTGAGCTGGCCCACCGCCTCCATCTTCTGTGACTGGCGCAGCGCTTCCTCGGCGATCGTCCGCTCCTCGATCGCCTCGGCGACCCGGCTCTCCAGGGTCGCGTTCAGCTCGCGCAGCTGCGCCTCCCGGGTGCGCAGCTGCTCCAATCGGGCCCGGGCCTCGTATTGACGGCGCCGGCCGCGCAGCGCCGTCACCACGACGCTGATCAGTGTGGTCGGGTGGAAGGGCCGCTCCAGAAAGCTGACATTGCCCAGCACCTTCGACAGCCGCGCCGCGGTCGGGTTGCGTTCGGATCCGCCGCCCTGCCGGGTCAGCAGGATGAACGGCATGTCGGACCACGCCGGCTGCTCCGCGATCCAGGCGGCGAGCGGCGCCAGGTCGGCGGTGCGCACCGCCTCTTCGGTCACCAGGACCGCTCCCGCGGTCTCGGAGAGGCTCTGCACAAGTCCCGGCAGGTCCGGCACGATCAAGGCCGCGAGGTCGGCATCGACGAGCAGGGCCCGAGCCAGCTCGGCGTCGCGCCCGTGCGGCGCGAGGATCAGTACGCGCTCGGAAAGCGGGTTGCCGGGCCTCGTCACGCGGGATCGCTGTCCAAGAGGCTCGTGTCGTCGCCCCGGATCGGCGTCGGAACCCCCCGCAGAATGCCCTGGAACGAGCGCAGCGGCTCGCCGACTCTCAGGCCCGACGCGGTGATGCGGTACTCGCGGATCGTGTTCTCGTGCGCGCCGGTCCGCTTCTTCACCGCCGAGATGGCGCGGCGCACCTGCCCCAGCGCCTCGAAATAGCGCAGCAGGACCACGGTATCGGCCAGGTAGGTGACGTCCACGGGGCTCTTCATGTCGCCGACCAGCCCGTGCTGCGCGACCGTCAGGAAGGTCGTGACGCCCTGCCGGTTCAGGTACTGCAGCAGTTCGTGAACGTGCAGGATCAGGGCATTCTCCTGCGGCATCGCCGCCTGGTAGCCGTTGAGACTGTCGATCACCACCGTCTTGGCCTGCGCCTCGTCGACCTGCCGGCGCACGAGGTTGGCGAATTCCCCCGGCGACAGCTCGGCTGCGTCGACCTGATTGATCGTCAGCGCGCCGGCATCGCGCAGTCCGGCGAGGTCGAAGCCCATCGCCCGGGTGCGTTCCAGCATCACCCCGAGTTCCTCGTCGAAGACGAACATCGCCGCCTTCTCGCCGCGGGCGGTGGCGGCCAGCACGTACTGGATCGCGAGCAGCGACTTGCCGGTGCCGGCCGGCCCGAGGATCAGGGTGCTCGATCCCGTCTCGACGCCGCCGCCGAGCAGCGCGTCGAGTTCGGTCACGCCGCTCTTGATCTGGCTGCGGACGAACGCCGTCTTGTGCTCCAGCGAGACCAGGCGCGGAAAGACCTGGACGCCGCCCGTCGTGATGGTGAAGTCGTGGTAGCCGCCGCGGAACCGCTGGCCCCTGTATTTCACCACACGCAGCCGCCGCCGCTCGGCACCGTAATCGGGCGCCAGCTCCTCCAGCCGGATCACCGCATGGGCAATGCTGTGCACCGCCTTGTCCTGCGCCTCTGCGGTGAGGTCGTCGAGAAGCAGCACGGTGGAGTCGTGGCGTGCGAAGTAGTGCTTCAGGGCCAGGATCTGCCGGCGATAGCGCAGCGATCCCGCGGCGAGCAGCCGGATCTCGGACAGGCTGTCGAGCACGATCCGGGCCGGCTTGATCGCTTCGACCTGCGTGAAGATAACCCGGGTAGTCTCCCCGAGTTCGAGATCAGAGGAATACAGCAGGCTCTGCTGCTGCTCGGCGTCGAGCACGCTCTCGGGCGGGATCACCTCGTAGACGGTGATGCGGTCGCTGATCGTCCAGCCATGCGAACGCGCGGTCTCGCGCAGCTCCTCGTGGGTCTCGGACAGACTGATATAGAGTCCGCGCTCGCCGAGCTCCGCTCCAGCCAGCAGGAATTGCAGGGCGATCGTGGTCTTGCCGGTGCCGGGGTTGCCCTCCATCAGGTAGAGGCGCTCACGCCTCAAGCCGCCGCCGAGCACGTCGTCGAGGCCCTGGACACCGAGCATGGCCTTGTCGAGGGAGTCGGAGGGAGCGGCCATGGCCAGTTTGCTCGGTTCCGAAAGGGTCGGGCAGGTCACGAGCGCAGCCTCCCGTGCAGCACCCGTAGCCCCGGATGCGATGGACGCCAAGGGGGCCGCCCATCAAGCTCCGGTGGGCCAAACAGCACAGGTTTCCCCGGTGCCTGCCCCGGCTCCGCATCGGTCAGCCGCGATCATCGCATGCCGGACGTCTCTGGATTTGGCCCTCCGACTCGATCCGCGCGTGCAGAGCCGGGCCAGCCGGGAGCGCCCGGCACGGAACGATGGATGGGTCATCCCACGGCCCGCCCGCATGCGCCCGGTCTCGGCGATCACGCGGTCTTCGTCTTTCTGTGTAGAGAATGCGTCAGCACGATCCTCGGGCGAATTCCAAAACTTCAGGCCGACGATACGTCGCAAATTTGAGAACGAGCATGACAATGGACTTGCCGGTGGTCTTGAAGTGCGCCTTATTGCGAATATGATGCCGAAAATATTGGTAGACATCAGCATATTGGCGCCGACGTTGCGGTGCGTCGATGATACAAGGCCCGCAAAAGATTGAAGTCCGGCGGCGCTTTAACCGGCCGTTAACCATTTGTTAACCATCCCTGGTCTGGTGTCCTGTGAACCCAGGACGCGCCCCCCGCGAGTTCTCACCCCGGGATCACCAGACGTCATGCCGATCGGACGCTTCGTCTCCGCGCGCCACCTGTTCGCCGCCGTGCTCGCGGCCGCCACCGGCCTCGGCGGGGCGGTCGTGCTCTCCACGAGCCAGGACAGAGGCGCCCTGGTCTCGGACGGTGCCGCGCGGACGCAGCAGGCGGTCGCGCTGATCGCGGACAATCTCGACCGCGCGATGCTGACGGTGGCCCGCGACGTCAGCCTCGGCACCGAGAACGTGCTCCTGCAGGCGCTCGACGCGCCGCCCGAGGCGCTGGCGGCGTTCTTCGCGCGCTGGCAGAAAATCCAGCCCGGTTACGCCGATGTGATGCTGGCGGACCGGTCGGGGCGCGTCCTCGCGACGGCGAGCGGGCGCTTCCTGGGCGCGAACGTGTCGAGCACCAGCTGGTTCGCCCGCGCCCTCGGCGGCGTGGTGATCGGGGATGCCGCGGAGAACAGCCGAGCCGGCGTGCAGAACGCCCGCAATCTCATCGTGGCCGCCCCCGTCGGCGCGGTGTCCGGGCACGCCGCGAGCGCCGTACTCGCCGTCCAGCTGACGACCGACTGGGCGGACGAGACCATCGCCGCGACCCGGCGAGCCTTGCCGGAGATCCAGCGTGAGCTGGCGATCACCGTCCTGAACGCGAGCGGGCGACCCGTCCACCGTTCCGGACCCGAGATCGAGCTGACCGGTTCCGACAGCCTCGGCGTGACGGCTCCGGTCGGCAAGCCGGAGATCGGCGGCCTCAACTGGCTCGTGAGCGCGCGACGCGATGGGCCCGCTCTCGGCGGCCCTATCCGCGCCACCCCGCTGCTGGCCCTGCTGGCCGCGATGCTCGCCGCCGGCGGGCTCGGCTGGCTGCTCGGCGGATTGCTGGGGCGCGCCGCCGCCGGCATCGGCCGGATCGGCGCACAGGATAACCCTGAGGCTCCGGTCGGCCGGTGCGTCGTCCGCGAACTGCACGCGCTCGCCGAGACCGCCCGCGAGGCGGCCACCCGCAGCCAGGGTCGCGAGCGCCTGCTCAACGCGACGCGCGTCGCGCTCGGCCGCAGCCGCGAGCGCCTGCACGCCGCGCGCGTGATGGCCGGGGCGACCTGCTGGGAGGTCGATCTCGGCGCCGGGCAGGTCTTCTGGACGGACGGTGCGCAGAATACGGCGAGCCGGGCGGTGGAGCGCGTCTGCGAACTCGAGGCCATCCTCGCGCATATCGAGGACGGGGACCGGGACCTGCTTCGGGCCGCGATGCGCGAGGCGCTCGCCGATCGCGGCAGCATCCGGGAGATCGCGGTGCGCACGATGCAGGGCCAGGAGGAGATCTCGGGCCGCCGGCTTGTCCTGCGGGTGGCCGCGCTCGGACCGAAGGTGGCCTCGCGGCTGCACGTGGTCAGCCGCGAGGTCGCGCCCGTGCTTGCGCCGCCCGTCGAGGGTGGCCTGGCGATCCCGGCGGAGGGGCGTGCGCCGACGGAGCGCCGCCAGGATTCGGCGATGCGCGCGGTCGTCTCGGGCATCGTGCACGACGTGAACAACGCGCTGACGACCGTGATGACCGCCCTGGGCACATTTCAGCGCTCGCAGGATGCCGCGAGCCAGAGCGGGCAGCACCTGACCGGTTCCGCCCTGCGCGCCGCCCGGCGCGGCGCCTCGCTGACCCGCTGCATCACGAGCCTCGCCCGGCGTGAGGCGCCTCCCGTCTGCGACCTCGACCTCGCCCCGATGCTCGACGACGTGGTCGAGTTCATGCGCAACACCGCGCTCTCCGACATCCTCGTCGCCCTGTCCCGTGACGAGGACCTGCCGCGCCTGCGCTGTAGCGAGCACGCGTTCGAACTCGTCCTTCTGAACCTTGCCTGCGAACTGAAGCACGGTATGCCGTCCGGCGCCGTCCTCTCGATCGTCGCCGAGCGTCTGACGCACGATTCCGAGTTCCCGCTCCTCGGCCAGGCGACGGTGCGCATCCGCCTGTCCAGCCCGCACGAGGCCGCCGCCGGCCAGGGGCAGGCGGCGGTCCGCGAGCTGATGGACGACCTCGGCGGTCGGGTCGATGTCGAGGCGAGCGCGGACGGCACCACCGTCAGCCTCTATTTCCCGGCCGTCGAGGCGCCGGCCGCCAGGCTCGGCTCCCGGGCGACGCCGCTCGGGCCGTCCGACATCCTGGTGGTGGAGGCGGATCCGCTGGTCCGCGCGGCCATCGCGGACTCGCTGAGCGATCTCGGCCACACCGTCACGGTGGCGACTTCGGGTCCGCAGGCGCTGGAGATCCTGGCGGCGCGGCGCGATTTCGCGCTCGTCCTCTGCGACTACGCTCTGCCCGACCCGGGCGGCCTCCACCTCGCCTCGGTCATCTCGCGGACCCATCCGCGCATCCGCATCGTCCTGACGGGCGTGCGCAACCAGATGCCGGCGAACGCCTACACCTTCCAGGTTCTCCACAAACCGTTCGGAGCCGCCGAGCTCGCCGCGTCCCTCGACCGCAGCACGGTGCCCGAAGCGCAGGCCGCCTGATCGCCACGGGGGGAGAGCGACCGAAGGGGGCCCGCGTGTCGGCAATCCTTGTGGTCTGGACGGGGCTCGGGCCCGATCCCGAGCCGGCGCATCGTCGAGATGCGGCGTGGGGCGGCATGAGCCCGCGACGGCCACGGCCGGACGTCCCAGGACGCCGATAGGCGGCGCGAGCCGGAGCTGTTTCATCTCCGGAAGAGCGAGCGCGAGCCTTTCGGCGACGCACCGGGCGACGCCTCAGCGTAAGCCCGAGCCGAAACTCCGACACCACTGCGACCCCGGACGCCACGCGGCCGGACCTGCGCCCCTCGGCGACATGTCATGTGCGATGCCCGCAGGGTCTACGGGGACGTATGAGTTCGCAGATCCCTATGATCGACCTGAAAAACCTGATTTCATCCAGTACATCTATCGGGTTGCAGTGCAGCAATGCGATCTATGATCCAAATTCGTGCGAAGTCAGGTCAACGAGTTATCAGAAGAGGAATTAAGTCTCTAATATGAATTGACCTGTGCTCATTTAATACTCAGGCGCGCATAGAAACTGGTCTGATTTCTGCAGATGCGAGCTGTTGCTACATTGCATCAATAGCTGTCTGAGGGGGATATAATCCAGACAAAAACGCTGCGTTAACCATTTGTTAACTACGGGGCGACTCCTCTGGCAGGGCGGCATCGGTCGCGTCAGGCATCCTATTCGGGGAAGACCGTTGTCTTCTAATGCAGCCAAGCTGATTCCAGTGTTCGCAGCGCTGGCGCTCGGGACGAGCGCTCAGACCGCTGTCGCGGCCGATTGGTACACTGGGGCCGAGCGCGAGATCCCGCGGGACGATTGGATCGTGGCCATCGACGCCGCCGCGACCGTGACGTCGAACAGCTCCGCCTTCGGCGCGGTCACGGCGACGATCGCGCCGGTCAATACGCTCCTGGACAGCGGTCCGCGCGTCCGGCTCCAGGGTGTCGCCGGCACCTACACCTATCCGGGCACCGTCACCGGGCAGACCGTCCGCGGCGTGCAGCAGGAGGGATCGGTCCTGTTCGGCTACGAGTGGATCTGGCAGCAGGCCGCGGTCGCGGGCTATGTCGGCTTCAACGTCCGCAACAACGAGCTCTCGATCCTCGATCCGGGCAACCCCGTCGTCGGCACGGGCATCGGCGGGAAGGTGGCGGCCGACATCTACCTGAATCCGACGCCGGACCAGTTCTACGCCGTCAATGCGTCGTACTCGACGCAATTCAACGCCTATTACGTGCGTGCGCGGGCCGGCTTCGCCGTTTTCAACGGCGTGTTCATCGGACCGGAAGCCACCCTGCTCGGCGACGACTTCTTCAACAGTTGGCGCGTCGGCGGTCATCTGACCGGCTTCGCGCTCGGACCGATGAAGTTCTCCGTCGGCGCCGGCTACGCCTACGACCGTGTCCGCAAGGGCGGGTACTACACCAGCATCGAGAGCCGCATGGCCTTCTGAGGCCCTTCACCGCGCGGGTCGGCCCGCCGCGCGGGATCCCGGGCCTCGTCGGGCCCGAACGATGCCCTTGAACCCTGGAGTCGTACCGTGCCGGCCTTTCTGGTCCGAACCATCTGGCTGTCGAGCGCGATCGTGGTGCTCCTGCTTCTGGCGCAGCCGATCGGAACGCCCGCGCAGCTCGAGCTGAGCCTCGGCGCGATCGTGCTGATGGCACTGCTGTGGGTGTTCGGGCGCGGGCGGGTGGCCCGGTCGATGTTCCTGGCGGTCGGCAGCCTGGTGGTGCTGCGCTACCTCTACTGGCGCCTGTCGAGCACGCTGCCGCCGATGAGCGATCCGTTCGGTTTCGGAGCCGGGCTGATCCTGCTCGCGGCGGAACTGTACTGCTTCTACATTCTGGCCGTCAGCCTCGTCGTGAATGCGGACCCGCTGGTGCGCGTCCCGGCGCCGGCCGGGGACGATGAGGACCTGCCCACCGTCGATATCTTCGTGCCGAGCTACAACGAGGACCGGCACATCCTGGCGACGACCCTCGCGGCGGCGCGCGCCATCGACTATCCCGCCGACAAGCTGACGGTCTGGCTCCTCGACGACGGGGGCACCGACCAGAAGTGCTCAGACACCGACTCCGCGAAAGCGGCGGAGGCGCGGGCGCGCCGTCAGGTGCTGCAAGCGCTCTGCGACGATCTCGGCGTCAGCTACCTGACCCGCCCGCGCAACGTGCACGCGAAGGCCGGCAACCTGAATAACGGCCTGCGGCACGCCACGGGCGAGATCGTCGTCGTCCTCGACGCCGACCACGTGCCGTTCCGCTCGTTCCTGCGCGAGACGATCGGCCATTTCGCGCGGGACCCCAAGCTGTTCCTGGTCCAGACCCCGCACGCCTTCCTCAACCCCGACCCGCTCGAGCGGAACCTGCAGACCTTCGACCGCATGCCGTCCGAGAACGAGATGTTCTACGCGATCAGCCAGTGCGGCCTCGACAAGTGGAACGGCTCGTTCTTCTGCGGCTCGGCCGCGCTCCTGCGCCGCGCGGCGCTGGAGGAGGCCGGCGGCTTCTCGGGCGTGACGATCACCGAGGATTGCGAGACTGCCTTCGAGCTGCACTCGCGCGGGTGGACCAGCGTCTACGTCGACAAGCCTCTGATCGCTGGGCTGCAGCCCGAGACGCTGTCGGACTTCATCGGCCAGCGCTCGCGCTGGTGCCAGGGCATGCTCCAGATCATGCTCCTGAAGAACCCGCTGTTCAAGTCGGGTCTCAAGCCGATCCAGCGGCTTTGCTACATGTCGAGCATGACGTTCTGGTTCTTCCCGCTGCCGCGTCTGATCTTCATGGTGGCGCCGCTGCTGTACATCTTCTTCGACATGAAGATCGTCGTCGCCAACGTCGATGAAGCGATCGCCTACACGGCGACCTACATCGCCGTGAACCTGATGATGCAGAACTATCTCTACGGCCGGGTCCGCTGGCCGTTCGTCTCGGAACTCTACGAGTACGTCCAGGGCCTGTTCCTGATCAAGGCGACGGCGGCCGTGATCCTCTCGCCGAGGAAGCCGCAGTTCAAGGTGACCGCCAAGAACGTCTCGCTCGACCACGATCAGCTCTCGCCGCTCGCGCTGCCCTACATCCTCGTCTACGCGGTCCTGCTCGCGGGCATGGTGGTCGCGACCTATCGCTACCTGTTCGAGCCCGGCATCACGAACCTGATGCTCGTCGTCGGGCTCTGGAACCTGTTCGGCCTGCTCACGGCCGGCGCCGCGCTCGGTGTGGCGGCCGAGCGGCGCCAGACCGAGAAGTCGCCCTCGCTTGCGGTCGACCGCAAGGCGGTCCTGACCATCAACGGCATGGCGATCGACGTCGCCGTGGACCGGATTTCGAGCGCGCGCTGCCGCGTGCGCATGGATGCGGTTCTGCCGGTCCGCCGCAGCGACGACAGCTTCTCGGGCACCCTGTCCGTGCGCCCGCACTGGGCGATGCCCACCGACGAGATCTCGGCGATCCCGGTCCGGGTCGCGGGCGTGACGGCGGCGGGCGAGGAATCGGTCTGCGACCTCGCCTTCGAGGCGCTGCCGCCGCAGGCCTATTTCGCTCTGGCCGACCTCATGTACGGCGACGCCGGCGCGATGACCCGCTTCCAGCAGCGTCGCCGCACGCACAAGGACCTGCTGACGGGCACGCTCCAGTTCATCTGGTGGGGGCTGATCGGCCCGTTCCGTGTCCTCTCCTGTCTGTCGGCCCGCGCCGAGACGCGCCGCGCGACCGAGGCGGCCCAGGACGTGCCGGTGCCGCGCACGGTCGGCATGCGCCGCCGCCTCAATGCCCCGGTCCCGGAGCCCACCCCGGCACAGGTCGTCCCGCAGCCGATGGCCGCGCGCGCCGAGGCGGCGCCCCGCGTCCGGGCCGCCGAGCCGGATGAGGCCACGTCGAGCTGGTTGCAGATGATGCTCGAGTTGGAGAACGCCGCGCTGGCGCACAAGCGGAGCCGGCGTTCCTCCGATCTTCCGGCGTCGAACAACGCGACCGCCGGCTGATCCGCGATGCGCGACCGTTTCCGCTATCCTGCCGCCCCCGCGAGCCTGTCAGAGAGGCGTCCCATGTCCGCAGATGCCCTCAAAGACCGTCGCCGTGCCAGCCGCCGCCTGGGCTTCGGGCTGCTCGCCTCCGCCGGGTTCCTGCTTCTCGGGGCCGGGGCGGATGCGCAGAGCTTCCTCGGTTCCGGGGCGCCGCGGGCGCTGGCCGTGCCGAATGCGGATCCGGCCGCCGCTCAGGCGCAGCCGGCCCCGGACCCGGCTCCGCTGCGGCCGGTGCGGCCGGACGTCGCCGAGCCGGTGGCCGCGACGACCGCTCTGCCCGTGCCGCAGCGGCCGCTCCCGGCCGTGGGCGGCAGCCTGCGCCTGAGCGGCGAGGAAAGCAGCCTGCAATGGCCGGTCTACCTGACCGATGCCCAGACCCGGGAACGCCTGCGGTTCCGCATCGGCTACCTGTCGGCGATCTCCGTCGTCCCCCACGAATCCTTCCTGACCGCGTCGGTCAACGACGTCGTCATCGGCCGGACCGAGATCAAGGCGCCCGGCGCCGTGCGCATCATCGAGTTCGAGGTGCCGCCGGGTCTGCTCAAGCCGGGCTACAACGCCGTGACGATCGCCGGATCCCAGCGGCATCGCGTCGACTGCTCCCTGCAGGCGACCTTCGAATTGTGGACCCAGATCGATCCGTCCTGGACCGGCTTCGTGGTCCCCCAGGCGACCGAGGCGGGCGGCCTGCGCGGCCTGCCGGCGGTGATGCCCGATGCCCGGGGGATCGTTCCGATCCGCGTGGTCCTCGGCAACCGGCCGGCCTTCGCCGGCTTCGAGCGGATCCTCGCGGTCCTCCAGCACATCGCGCTCGCGGGGCGCTACAGCCAGGTCGCGGTCGATTTCGGGCCGGCCCTGTCGGGACGCGCCGGCCTGAACCTCGTCGTGGGCGGAGCGCAGGCGGAGGCCGCCGGGTCGCAGCCCCTGTCCATCGAGCCGGCCCAGGCGGATCGGCCGCTGACCCTCGTCCTGGCCGGCGACGGCCCGGCCGAGATGGACGCCGCGATCCAGGCCCTGCGGGCGGCCGCGGCGGCCGAGCCGGTCGGGAGCCCGCAGGGCCTGCAGGCCTTCGCCCTGGCGCGCGGCGTGCCGACCCGGGGCGGCGAGACCCTGCGGCTCTCCGCGCTCGGCGTGAGCAACCGGGAGTTCGCCGGGCGCCTGTTCCGGACGGGCTTCGACGTGGTGCTGCCGACCGATTTCGTCCCGGCCGACTACGCCAAGGTCAACCTGCGTCTGGCCGGCGGCTACGCGGCCGGGCTCGATGTCGGCGCTCAGGTCATCGTCGACATCAACGGCCGCAACGTCGCGAGCCTGCCGATGCCGCGCTCGGGCGGCGATGTCTTCCAAGATGCGCAACTCGCCCTGCCGCTGGGCCGCTGGCGGCCCGGCCGCAACAGGATCGAGGTCAGCGCCTTCCTGCCCGCCCAGAACGACAGGGTCTGCGAGGACGGTACCGAGCGGAAGCGCTTCCTGTTCTTGAGCGATTCGACGCTGACGATTCCGAACCTCGCCCGGGCCGTGCGCCTGCCCGATCTGGCTGCGACCCTCGGCGACGTGCCCAGGCTCGCCCAGGACCGGCGTCCACGCCTGGTCGTGCCCGCGCCCGATCGCGACGCGATGGCCGCGGCCGCGACGATCGTCGTCCAGATGGCGCTGGCCGCCAATCGCGCCATCGATTTCGAGCTGGTCGCCGATCAGGGCCGCAATCGCCACACGCCGACGATCGTCGTCGCCCCGGCCCGCGCGCTCGATCCGGACACCCTGCGCGCCGTCGGGCTCAATCCCGATCAGATCCGGCAGATCTGGCAGGGCCGCGCGGCGGCCGGCCAAGCGACGGAGACCGTGCGCGAGGCGGTCGTCGACGGCCTGAGCCTCGATCGCCTGCGCAGCAATGTGCTGCCGGCCTGCGCCCTGCCGGCGGCCGCCCCGCGCAACGCCGTGGCGGCGAGCCAGCGCATCCGCGTATCCTCGGCCGATAACGAGGGGCGAGAACTGGCCTCCGCCTGGAGCGTCGCCGTCCGGCCGCAGAACACGGTGGGCGGCTACGTGTCCGACCTCTCGAGCCGGTTCGCCACCGCGACCGAGGGCGCCCTCCGCGGGACGGCGGCCTGGCTGAGCAATCAGGTCCAGGAGCCGGAGATCGAGATCGGTCCGCAGGCCTCGCTCGTGGTGAGCCAGGGTGTGTCCGGCCGGGACATGAACAGCCTGGTGACCGTGTTCACGGCTCCGAACGCTGCGACGCTCGCGGCCTCGGCGATCTGTCTCACGGCGCCCGCGATCTGGAACCGGCTGGAGGGGCGCACCGTCTCCCTCGACGCCGATACCGGGACGCTCGCGCAGTACGAGGCGAAGCAGGCCGCGTTCTTCGAGACGGGCGGCGGCAGCTTCGAGAACATGCGGCTCGTCATGGCCGGGTGGTTCTCCACCAACCCGACCTTCTTCGCGCTGATCCTGTTCGCGGCGGCGGTCACGCTCGGGCTGAGCACGACGGCGATGTTGCGCGGCGTCGGCCGCAGCAATCCCGGCCGGCAGGGAGCCGCCGCAGGGACCGAGACCGAGACCGGCGAGGCGTCACGATGAAGCGATCGCACCTGCTGGCCGCCGCCGGGTTGGCCCTCGTGGCGCTGGCGCCTCTCGGACGCGCGCAGGAGGTTGGGCGCGGGCAGGATCAGGCCGAGCCGCCGTCCGCGACCCAAGCGGCGCCGAAGGCGCGCCCGGAGGAGGCCGGCCGCATGCTGAACGCCCTCGCCGACGGTCCGGGCTGGCGCAGCTACAAGGCCCGCTTCGTGACCGATCAGGGCCGCGTCGTCGACACCGCGAACGGGCGGATCAGCCACAGCGAGGGCCAGGGCTACGGCATGCTGCTCGCCGTCGCGGCGGGCGACAAGGACGCCTTCCGGCGGATCTGGGACTGGACCCGCGCCAATCTCATGGTGCGCGAGGACGCGTTGCTGGCCTGGCGTTGGGAGCCGGACAAGCGGCCGGGCGTCGCCGACATGAACAACGCGACCGACGGCGACATCCTCGTGGCCTGGGCTTTGGCCGAGGCTGCCGATGGCTGGGCCGACGAGGGATACCGGCTGGCCGCGCGGCGCCTCGCGGTCGACATCGCCCGCCGCACCGTGCTGTTCCGCGTCGAGGGCGGGCCGCTGCTCCTGCCCGGCATGAGCGGCTTCTCCGCCGAGGATCGGACGGACGGGCCGGTGGCCAACCTGTCCTACTGGATCTTCCCGGCCTTCGCCCGGCTCGCCGCGGTGGCACCGGAATTCGAGTGGGCCCGGCTCAGCGCGAACGGCCTCGATCTGGTTCTGCGCGCCCGGTTCGGGCAGGCGCAGCTTCCGACGGAGTGGATCTCGATGCGCGGAGGCACGCCGAAGCCGGCGAGCGGCTTCCCCACCGTGTTCTCCTACAACGCGGTGCGCATTCCGCTCTATCTCGCGATGGCCGGGATCACGGACCGTCGGTATTACGAGCCCTTCCTGCGTTTGTGGGCGACGTCCGACCCGAGCGGGATGCCGGTCATCGACACGGAGACGAACGCGGTCGCCGGCCGCTTCCAGGAGCCCGGCTACGGGGCGATTCCGGCGATCGCGGCCTGCGCGGCGACCGGCACCGCGCTGCCCCCGGGCTTCAGCGAGATCGCCCCATCCGAGAACTACTATCCGGCGACGCTGCAGCTGCTGGCGATCGCGACCGCGAACGTGAGGTACCTGTCATGCCTCGGGCGCTGAAGCGGCACCGGCCCGATCGGGCCTGGGCCGGACCTGCACTCGCCGGCGCGCTCCTGGCCGTCCTGACGGCGGCGGGCGAGACGAGAGCCGAGACGGCGCCCCAGCCAGGGGTCGTCCAGCTGAACGAGCGGCGCGCGCCCGTGATCCTCGATTCGGCCGAGCCCAGAAACGGGGATGTCGAGATTGTCGACGAGAGCGCGCTGCGCTTCTACGCCGCCCAGAAGCAGACCGACCGTGTCCAGGCCGAGATCGCGCGGCTGCGCCGTCGCCATCCGAACTGGGTGGTGCCGAGCGACCTCGATACCCTGAAGCCGAGCCCGCCCGAAGAGGCGGCGATGTGGGACCTCTTCACGGCCGGCCGCTTCGACGACCTGCGGACGGCGATCACCTCCCGCCAGGCGGCTGATCCGAGCTGGCGGCCCTCGGAAGAACTCGCGCGCAAGTTCAATCGCGGGACCTTCCGCAATGCCGCGAAGGCGGCGGCCCGCGAGGGCGCCTGGAACGAGGTTCTGGCTCGGGTGAGAGCCGAGCCGGAGGCGGTGCGCAGCCTCGACATCGACATCGCCTGGATCGTTGCGGAGGCCTACGCGAGAACGGGCGACGTCGCCCAGGCCGTCGCCTTCTATCGCAGCATCCTGACGAGCCATCCCGAGACGGCCCTGCGGCTCGCCACGATCCAGAAGGCGATGTCGGTGCTGCCGATGGGGCAGGTCGAGCCGCTGCTCGCGCTCGGCCAGAAGGCCGCCGACGGCATGAGCGAGTTCCGTCCGATCCAGCTTGACGTGACCCGGGCCCGGATCGCCGCGATCCTGCGCGGCGAGGCGGTCGGCCCCGTGGAGCCCGGCGACCTCGCGGCGCTCGGCGAGGCCGCCCGCAAGCTGAGGGATCCGGGACAACTCAGCCTGCTCGGCTGGTACGCCTATCACCGGCGCCAGTTCCGAGAGGCGCTCGAGTGGTTCAAGACGGCGCTGGCCCGCGGCGGCGACGCGACGGTCGCCACCGGCCAGGTGCTCGCCTTGCGCGAGATGGGGCAGGAGCGTGAGGCCGAGGAGGTCGCCTTCGCCTGGCGCGGCCCCTCCGTGACCAATACCGCCCTCTACATCGATCTGGTGGAGCGCCAGCTCGCCTGGGGCGCCGGCTCCTCCCTGGAGCCGGCCCGGCTCGACCGGTTCGCCAAGGTCGTCCTCACCCTCGGCACGGGGGAGGGGGCCCAGGCGCTCGGTTGGTATGCCTACAATGCCTGCCAGTTCGAGGCGGCCGCGGACTGGTTCCAGCGGGCCGTCGCCTGGAAGCCCCGCGAGAGCTCCGTGCTGGGCTACGCCCTCGCTCTCTCGCGCCTCAAGCGCATGCACGACTACTGGGAGGTCGTGAACCGCTACGACGGCCTGTTCCCCAAGGTGGTCGACCTCGCCTTCACGGTTCCCGATCCCCAGGCCCGGGATACGAGCCCGTGCGCGCCGGTCCGTGCCGAAGCGCAGCCTCAGGCCGCGGCCCCCGCCGCGCGGGCGAGCCGCGTGCCGAAGCCCGGCCAGCAAGCTCAGGTTCAGCCGACGGGCCTGCCGGTCAAGCGCAGCGAGTTCCCGATCGCCGTCGCGGCGGAGAATCCGCTGCGCTTCCCGGAGCCGCCGGCCGGCACGAAGCGGACGCGCGAGTATCTGGAGGAGGTCCGCTCGGCCCAGCCGCTGATCGCGCGACGGGTCATCGGCGTCGGCTCCATGCCCTACGAGCGCTACGGATACACGCTCCTGCCCGGGTGGACCGGCAAGGACCAGGCGAGCCTGCCGGCGGGCCTGCCGAATCCTCCGGCCGGCACGCTGGCTCAGACCGATCTCGCAGTGGCGACGGGCGGCCTCAACGTCACCCAGACCCGCGACGGGGACCGCTTCTCCCCGTTCGACACGGCCGCGAATGCCGGCCGCGGCACCGCTCGCCTTACGGGACAGGACCGATGAGCCGCACCGCGTCTGCCGCCTGGCCTCGCCTCGCTCCGCAGCACGCGGTCGCGCTGCTGGCGTGGTCGCTGCTCACGGCCTGCACCACCGCCTCGGGGCAGCGCGCGGACGTGCGGCATCTCGATACCGCCTTCAGCGTCGGGGACGTGTCGGCACGGACTCCGCTGATCACCGTGCCCCAGAGCGGTCCCGGCACGCTGCAGGAGACGCGCCTCGCCGGCGGCCTGCGCCAGCAGATCACCTATGCCGGAACGGCGGGCTTCGCCGACCTCGTCGTGGTGAGCCGACAGGCCGGCATCCCCAGGGTCGAGAAGCCGACCCGGGCCGGAATCGCTGCGGAGCTCGCCGCCCTCGGTGGCGATTACCGCGTCCTGAAACAGCCGTTCCACAACGCCTATGGGCAGATCGGCATCGCGGTCAGCGGGCGCTGCGCCTATGGTTGGCAGTGGATCGACGATCTCCGCGGGGTCGATCTCGGCCGTCCTGGCCTGAACGGCGGGCCATTCTCCGCCTCCCTGCGCGTGAAGCATTGCGCGCGGGCGTCGGCCTCGGAGGATGCTCTGGTCGGCCCCCTCCTGCGCGTCCGGCTCGGCATGCGTGACGGCGAGCCGGCGCGGGCCGCGCCGCGGCGGCCGAAAGTGGTCACGGCCGCTCCCGCTCCCGCCCCGGCCGAGCCGCGGCCGCCCAGGACGGCGCCGGCCTCCCCGAGCGTCGCCATCAACGACAACCGGACCCTGATCAGCCTGCCGCCCTCGGGAACCGGTCCCGCCTACCTTGCGCCTCCGGCGATCCAGAACCCGGCGCAGGCGAGCCCCGTATCCATCCCCCGTCCGGCCGCCATGGGCGCGCCTCAGCAGCCCCGCTACCTGGCGGATCCGGGGCCTGCGCCGAGCGAGCCGCGCGCCGTGCCCCGAGCGCAGGCCGTGCCGTCGCCGGTCCGCCCGGATGACCGGTCGTCCAACGCATCGGGCCAGGCCGCCCGCGGCCAGACGCCGCCGCCCTTCGGCTGGTAGTCCAGCGCCGTTCCCGCCTCCGTCAGGGCCCGGGCGCATCCGCCCGTTCGGGCTCCCTCTCCGACGGGGACGCGGCCCGCCGCGTATGGGATGGCAGGCGGCGAGCGCCCGCCAGCACCGATGCGGGTTCGGCCGACGCGGGCGCCGGACGTGGACCGAACCGGGCCGCCTGCACATCGCCGCGCGCGGAGGCGCCGGCCTGGATGAAGGCGCGCGCCTCGGAGGCCGTCATCGGGCCGCCATACAGATAGCCCTGCACCTGCGTGCATCCCGCCTGCCGCACGCGGTCGAGCTGCTCCACGGTCTCCACCCCTTCCGCGGTCACGGTGGCGTGGAGCTGGGCGCCGAGGCCGGTCACCGCCCGCACGACCGCCGCCGAGATCGGCTCATCGATGCGACGCACGAACGAGCAGTCGATCTTGATCTTGTCGAACAGGAAGTGGGTCAGGTGGCTCAACGACGAGAAGCCGGTCCCGAAATCGTCGAGCGCGATATGCACGCCCATGCCGCGCAGGCGCCCGAGGCAGGCGAAGACGCCATCCGCGTCGACGAGCATCGCGCTCTCCGTGATCTCGAGCTCGAGCCTCCCCGGCTGCAGGCCCGATGCGGCGAGCGCGCCGAGGACGGCCTGTTCGAGCCCCGGTCTGCGGAGCTGGATCGAGGACACGTTGACCGCGACCCGTAGGTCGGAAGGCCAGTCCACCGCCTCGCTGGACGCCTCGCGCAGGACCCACTCGCCGATCGAGACGATGAGGCCCGTCTCCTCCGCGAGCGGGATGAATTCGGCGGGGGAGATCATGCCTCGCCGCGGATGGAACCAGCGCAGCAGGGCCTCGAAGCCGCACAGGCGGCCGGTGGCGAGGTCGAAGATCGGCTGGTAGCGCAGCGTCATGCCGCCGGAATGCACGGCCTCGCGCAGATCGAGTTCGAGGAAGTTGCGGGCTACGATCTGCGCATCCAGCGCGGGCTCGTAGAAGCGGAAGGTGTTTCGGCCTGCCTCCTTCGCCCGATACAGGGCGATGTCCGCGTTCTTGAAGAGCTGCTCCGGTTCGGCCCCGTCGCGCGGAGCGACCGCGATGCCGATGCTGAGACCGACATTCGTCAGGTGACCCTCGATCTCAAGCGGCTGGCCCACGGCCTCGATGGCCCGCGCAGCGACCGTGCGCGCCAGGTCCGATCGACCCTGGATCGGCAGGATGATGGCGAACTCGTCGCCGCCGAGCCGGGCGACGAGATCTTCCTCCCGCAGCACGGCGAGGAGGCGCCGGGCGAGCTCGCGCAGGAGCGCGTCGCCGGCCGAGTGCCCGAACGTATCGTTGACGGCCTTGAACCGGTCGAGGTCGCAGCAGAGCACGGCCACTTCGCCGCCGCTCCCGATCTTCGCCAGTTCCTGACCGAGCGTCTCGTGGAACAGGCGTCGGTTGGGCAAGCCCGTCAGCGCGTCGTGGCGCGCCATGTGCTCGATGACCGCCTCGCGCCGCTTCCGATCCGTGATGTCCGTGAAGGTGCGCACCTGCCCGCCCGTGCTGAGCGGCGCCGACCGGACCTCGAGGATGAGCCCGTTGGGACGCTCGCGCTCGTAGACGAAGGGCGTGCTCTGCAGGCTCTCGGTCTCGAGGCAGCGGCGCAGCTCCGTCGAGGCCCGGGCGAACTCGCCCGCACGGGCCTGGTGGTCCCGCACATCGGTGTAGGACGCGCCTTCGTGCAGGACGTCGTCCGGCAGGCCGAGCAGGTCGTGAGCCCGCCGGTTGAGCACGCCGATGCGGTCGTCCGGGCCGATCATCAGCAGACCCTGGTCCATCGTCTCGAGGGTCGTGCGCAGCAATTCGAGCGTCTCGCGCTGCTGCCGTTCGGCGTGGACGTGATCCGTCACGTCGAGGCAGACCCCGTGCAGGGTCGTGACCTGCCCGGCATCATCACGCTCGATGACCCCGTGCACCGAGACGATCCGTTCCTCGCCGCTCGGACGGAGGATCCGCGAGCGATGTTCGTAGGTGATATCCGCATGGCCTGGATCGGCTGCCGCCGCGAGGAGGCGGCCGTGGAGCGTGAGGCGATCCTCGTGGTGGTAGAAGCTCAGATGCTCGGCGAGGCTGAGGGGCTTCAGGGACGGGTTGCGATCGAAGATCCGCGAGATCCCGTCCGACCACTGCACCGTCCCATCGGCGAGATCGATCGACCAGTGACCGAAGCAGGCCGTCCGCTCGGCCATGGCGCGGGCGGTGTGGGCGGCGCGCAGGCGCGCTTCCCGCTCGGTGAGCAGCGCCTCCACCCGCCGCCGCCGCTCGATCTCGCGCTCGCTGGCGAGGCGCGCGTCACGCAACCGCAGGTGCGCCTCGACGATCTGCGCGAGGTCCTTGAGCTGCGCCACCTGCTCGTCGGTGAAATCGAAGCGGGGCGCCCGATCCATGACGCAGATCGTGCCGACGCAGGATTCGGCATCGAGCCCGAGCGCCACGCCCGCGTAGAAGCGCGCATGGGGCGGTCCCCGCACGAGAGGGCTCTCCGCGAAGCGCGGATCCTGCGCGAGATCGGGAACGACGAGAGCCCGGCCGCGACCGCCCCGTATGGTCAGGTCGCAGAAGGAGGCCTCGCGTTCGCAACTATCGACGTCGAGGCCGAACCGCGCTTTGAAGAGAAGCCGTGTCTCAACGACAAGTGGTATGATGGCGATCGGAGCCCGAAAGAGATGGGCCGCGATCCGGCACACCGCGTCGAATTGAGGCTCGGCCGCCGTGTTGAGCATGTCGAAGGTCTCGGCGCCAGCCATGCGCGCGGCCCCAGTCGGATATGGCGGCACGATCACAAGATCCTCTCGGTTACGCTCGACGTCCGTGCAGTCGTCGCGCCGGGCTGTCGCGTTCGCCCGGCGGCGTTTGATGCGACGGAATCCATGATCTGAGCGTGGGACGCCTAGTGATCCCAGCAATAGAGCTCGTAGGTTTTGCCATCGAGCTTGAACCAGCACAGTCCAGAATTGAAATGTTCGCCGTGCTCCTTGTAGGAGGTCGCAATGCCCTGAACGAGGCTTCTCGCTTCGTGCTGACTGCCGATATCGTAGGCGAGAAGTTGGGGTGGCTTGCGGCAACCCTCCACGATCTCACGGACGAATATGGAATGCGCCATTGCTCCACTCCGACATCATCGAATATGATCACAGGTTGTAAATGGATGTCGGTCGACGCCAATTGGTTCAATCCGGATCAAGCAGTAGCGTTAATGTCTGGTGATCCGATCTATGAGGAATTGAGGCGTGACGCCTATTCAAATTCGCACTTCCGCCATTGATGCGATCACGCTGCACGCATTGCATGCAAAAAAGCATTCATCTGCGCCGGTCTGGGTACGCTTGCGGACGAAATTCAGAGAATGATCCGCTGCAAGACTTGGCTGGCTAGCCTGCTCTGAATCAGGCCGCTGCTTTTTTGGGTCGGATCGTTCCTGACGACTGGGATATCGGATGCCATTTCTCACGATGACATTTCAATCCTTAGTGATTCAGTAGGGATATGCGCAACCTGTGATGGTAGTATGTGCGGGGTGCTCCATTCTCCCTTCCAAGAGGTGCATCGGATCCCCGGCAGGTCCTGGCCGTCTATTCATCGATCCGGATTGGCCGGATCATCTGTGCAGCCACGGGCTGGGCCGTGGCGGGGTCGACGAACCCTCTGATGGGTGGGGCGCGCAGGATGGCGTTTTCACTGAGGAGAGCAATGCCGCTTGACCAGTATTGATATCCGCCCAGACCGGGGCGCAGCATAGCGCAGAAAATCTGTATGGGTTTGTCGAGATTTTCGACGCCACTCTGCAGATAAGGAAGTATTTTTGCGTACCGCGGTAAGATTGCTCGAATATAAGGCAGATTAAGTAACATTTTACCAAGATTTATATTTCAGAAAATCTTGCTCAATGGAGTAGGTTGATGTTTGCGGCATGTTTGCTACCTCTGGTTGTAGTCGCCCACGGGGTACTGCCGCCCACGTTGATCCGCAGAAAGTCGCAGCTAGATGTCGCACCCGCAAGTCTTGCGTGACCTAGCCCTGTTCGTCGAGGTGGCAAAGCGCAAGAGCTTCAGCCGGGCCGCGGACGCGCTCGACATGCCGATCTCGTCGCTATCGCGAAGGATCACGCAGTTCGAGGCCACGATCGGCGTACGATTGCTGGATCGGACCACGCGAAAGCTTGCCCTCACCGCCTATGGCGAGGCCTATCTCGTGCAGGCGACACGGGTGGTCGAGGATGCGCAGCGCAGCTTCGAGGATCTGGTCGCCCAGGCGAAAGGGCCAAGCGGCCAGCTGACCGTCGCCGCCCCGACCGATTTCTGGGTCACACGGCATCTGTCCGCCATCGCCTCCGATTTCGCGCAGCAGCACGAGCAGGTTCATGTCCATCTGGACCTGCGCTCCGCAGCGGTCGATCTGATCCAGGAAAGCTACGATCTCGCCATCTGCACGGAAGTCCCCCGCGAGGCCTCGGTCATCGTGCGCAAGGTCGGCTCCATCGAGAACGGCCTCTTTGCCGCACCGGATTATCTGCGCGCTCATGGTCGCCCCGATCATCCCGGCAGCCTCTCGCGACATGAGATTCTCCTGTCGGCGCCAAGCGCGGCCTGGCTGCTGAGCCGCGGTAAGGAGATCCATACGGCGCAGGTGAGCGGGCGCCTGTCCTGCAACAGCCTCAGTCTCATCCGGCATCTGGCTTTGGCCGGGCGCGGTATCGCGGCCCTGAGCCTCAACGATGTCGAACGCGACCTCGAGGCGGGCCGGCTCGAGCGGATCCTGGCCGACTGGGCCACCCCCGCGACGGACGTCTTCGTGGTCACGACCTCGCGCCTCGTGCCTGCGAAGGTGCGGTGTTTCATCGATTTCCTGGTGCCGCGCCTGGGCACGGCCTTCGGCGAGAGCCGCCGCGCCAGTGACCCGGTCATGCGCCGGGCGGAGGCTGGCTGACCGCCCGAACGGGCGGCCGCGCCGAAGCACGTCCCCGCTGAGATCCCGAACCGCCTCTCCGGCCAACCGGAGCGGGCGGATCCGCGCGTTCCGACAGGGGGATACGGGAGAACTGCCGCGCCCGCCCGGCCTGTGCGGGTTCCATCCATTTCGTGGAAAGGTCATTTCCAGCAAGACGCCTGTCGATACAGCAAAGACTGCTCCAGCTTTCTTGGCGAAATCGCTGACTATTGGTCCGGAAAATATCTCCTAATAGTCAGTTAATGAGCCCCAGTGCTCCGAAATCGGGGCCATGGAAACTGAGCAGGTACTTGCAGATGGCTACGCAGACTTTTGATGATTCCGTCGGCGCCTCGGGCAACCCGCTGACCATCGGCGGATACGTCTATGCGCTGCGCACGAATGCAGGTGCCGCGACCGGCACGCTCGGCGTTCAGCGCGAGCTGCTCGGCGATGCTGTGCTCGGCTTGAACTCGACCACCGGCTACCTCTCGATTTCGCAGGCCTCCGGCACCGCTTTCACGCTGAACAGCCTGGTGATCGACCGGGATGTCTCCGCCATCGGCAGCACCGTCTTCGTCGGCTATCGAGACGGCGTCCAGGTCGCCACGCAAGTCGTCGGCAATCTGGTCGGCATCGGCGACCAGCCTGTCTCCTTCACGGGAAGCCAGTGGCAGAACATCACCGAGGTGCGCGTCTTCTCCCGGAACGTGCTCGACGTGAATATCGGCGTCGGCTTCGCGATCGACGACGTCGTGACCACGGACACCACCGCCCCCCTCGCGCCGACCCTCAGCGCGGGTCTCGCCGCCACGGCCGACAACACGCCGACCCTCACCGGCACGGCCGAGATCGGCAGCACGGTGACGATCTATAACGGTACAACCGCCCTCGGCACGGCGTCCGCGGGCGCCGACGGCCGCTACAGCTTCACGCCGACGACGCCACTCCCCGACGGGACCTACAACTTCACCGCCCGGGCGGCGGATGCGACCGGCAATGTCAGCGCCGCCTCGGCCGCCGTCGGCCTTCGGATCGACGCGACGGCTCCGGGGGCGCCGGTCTTCACCGCCGGCGGTGGCCTTACCAACGATACGACCCCTACCATCACGGGCACGGCCGAGGCGGGCAGCACCGTGACGATCCTCGACGGCACCACCGTGCTCGGGACGACGGTGGCGGTTGCCAACGGCAGCTTCAGCTTCACGCCGACCACGGCCCTGAGAGAGGGCAGCTACGGCCTGACCGCGACCGCGCGCGACGCCCTCGGCAATGTCAGCCCCGTCTCCGCAACTCTCGGCGTGACGATCGACGCCACCGCCCCCGGCATCCCGACCGTCGTCGCCCCGGCGCTGACCAACGTCCAGACGCCGACCATCACGGGCACGGCCGAGGCGGGCAGCACCGTGACGATCCTCAACGGCACCGCTGTGCTCGGAACGACGGTGGCGGCCGCCAACGGCAGCTACAGCTTCACGCCGACGACGCCTCTGCCCGCCGGCAGCTACACCCTCACGGCGACGGCGACAGACCTGGCCGGCAACGTCAGCGCCCGCTCCACAACGACGGCGACGGTGATCGACCTGACCGCGCCCGCGGCACCGACGCTCAGCGCGGGCGTCGCCGCCACGGCCGACAACACCCCGACCCTGACCGGCACGGCCGAGGCCGGCAGCACGGTGACGATCTTCAGCGGCACCACCGCCCTCGGCACGGCGACGGCGGGCGCCGACGGCCGCTACAGCTTCACGCCGGTCACGGCCCTCGCGGACGGCGGCTACACCTTCACCGCAGTGGCGCGCGATCCCGCCGGCAATGTCGGCACGGCCTCGTCCCCGGTCGCCCTGACCATCGACACCACCGCGCCCGGCGCGCCGATCTTCACGGCCGGGGGCGGCCTGACGAACGACTCGACTCCGACCCTGACCGGCACGGCCGAGGCCGGCGCGACCGTCACCATCCTCAGTGGCGCCACCGTGCTCGGCACCGCGGTCGCGGCCGCCGACGGCACCTTCTCCTTCACGCCGACGACGCCCCTGAGCCAGGGCACCTACAGCCTGACCGCGACCGCGCGCGACGCGTTGGGCAACATCTCGCCCGCGTCGGTGGCCCTCGCCGTCACCCTCGACCTCACGGCGCCCGCCGCGCCGGCCATCAACCCGATCGGCGCGACGAACCAGGCGACCCCGACCATCACCGGCACGGCCGAGGCGGGCAGCACGGTGACGATCCTCAACGGCACCGCCGTGCTCGGTACCACGGTCGCCGCGGCCGACGGCAGCTTCGCCTTCACGCCGACGACGGCCCTGGCCGACGGCGCGGCGAGCCTCACGGCGACCGCGCGCGACGCGGCCGGCAACGTCTCCGCCACCTCCGCGGCGGCGATGCTCATGGTCGATACCGCCGCACCCGGCCTGCCGACCCTCGTGGCACTCCAGCCGACGAGCGATTCGACCCCGACCATCACCGGCACGGCGGAAGCCGGCAGCACCGTGTCCATTTCCAACGGCGGCACGCTGCTCGGCACCACGATCGCGGCCGCCGACGGCACCTTCTCCTTCACGCCGGCCACGGCACTTCCGGACGGCACCCTGAGCCTGACGGCGACCGCTCGCGACGTCGCCGGCAACGTCTCCGGCATCTCGCCAGCGGTCTCGCTCACCATCGACACCGCCGCGCCGGGCGCGCCGGCCATTGCCGCGTTCGGGCCGACGAACACCGCGACCCCGACCATCACCGGCACGGCCGAGGCCGGCAGCACGGTGGCGATCCTCAACGGCACCGCCGTGCTCGGCACCACGGTCGCCGCGACCGACGGCAGCTTCGCCTTCACCCCGACGACGGCCCTGGCCGATGGCACGGCAAGCCTGACGGCGACCGCGCGCGACGCCGCGGGGAATGTCTCGGCGGCCTCGGCGGCGGTGTCCGTCACCATCGACACCATGGCGCCCGCTGCCCCCGTGCTCACTCCCCTCGGGCCGACGAACGATCCGATCCCGACGCTCACCGGCACGGCCGAGGCCGGCAGCACGGTGACGATCCTCAACGGCACCACCGTGCTCGGCACCACGGTCGCCGCGGCCGACGGCAGCTTCGCCTTCACGCCGACGACGGCCCTGGCCGACGGCGCGGCGAGCCTGACGGCGACCGCGCGCGACGCCGCCGGGAACGTCTCGCCGGTCTCGGCCGCGCTGGCGCTCACCGTCGATACGGCCGCGCCCGGCGCCCCGGTCATCGACCCCGCCGGAACGACGAACGACACCACGCCGACCATCACCGGCACCGCCGAGGCCGGCGCCACCGTCACGATCCTCGACGGGACGACGGTGCTCGGCACGGCCCTCGCCGCGCCCGACGGCCGCTTCACATTCACACCGGCGACGCCCCTGGCCGAGGGCCCGATCAGCCTGACCGCGACCGCTGCGGATGCCGCCGGCAACGTCTCCTCACCCTCGGCGGCCGTCACGCTCGACATCGATACGACGGCGCCCGGCCTGCCCACCCTCACGGCGCTCGGACCGACGAATGACGCGACGCCCACCATCACCGGCACCGCCGAGGCCGGCGCCACGGTGACCATCCTCAACGGCGGCACCGTGCTCGGCACGGCGGTCGCAGGCGCCGACGGCAGCTTCGCCTTCACGCCGAACGTCGCCCTCCAGGACGGCACCACGAGCCTGACCGCAACCGCCACGGACGCGGCCGGCAACGTCTCCGGCGTCTCGGCGGCGGTGCCGCTGACGATCGACACCGCCGCACCCGCCGCGCCGGCTCTCACGCCGCCCGGGATCACCGGCGACAGCACGCCGACCATCTCCGGCACCGCCGAGGCCGGGGCCGTCGTCACCCTGTTCAACGGCGGCACGGTGCTCGGTACCGCGGTCGCGGGCGCGGACGGCACCTTCTCGATCACGCCCGCCGCGCCGCTGCCGGACGGCAATCTCCTGCTGACGGCGACCGCGCGCGACGCGGCCGGCAACCTCTCGCCGGCCTCGGCCGCGGTGGCGCTCACCGTCGATACCAGCGTGCCCGGCGCGCCCGGCGTCGACTATGTCCCGCCGACCAGCGACACCACGCCCGTCATCTCCGGCACGGCTGCGGCGGGTGATGCGATCGCGATCTTCAATGGCGGCACCCTGGTCGGCAGCGGCACGGTGGCCGCGGACGGCACCTTCTCGATCGCGCTCACGACCCCGCTCAACGAGGGCAGCAACGCCCTCACGGTCACGGCCACGAGCCCCGGCGGAACCGCTTCGCCGGCGGCGCCTCTCACCGTCCTGGTCGACACCATTCCGCCACCCGCACCCACGCTGACGGGCTTCCCGAGCCCCACCGACGACGCAACGCCGACCATCACCGGGATCGCCGAGGCGGGCAGCACGGTCACGATCAGCAGCGGCGGCACCGTCCTCGGAACCGCCGTCGCCGACGGGAACGGCGTCTTCGCCTTCACGCCCGCATCCCCGCTCGCCGACGGCGACGCGACCCTGACCGCCCAGGCACGGGACGTGGCTGGCAACCTCTCGCCCGTCTCCGCCAGCGTCGCGCTGACGGTCGACACGATTGCACCGGCTACGCCGACCATCACCGGCCTCCCGGCGGTCACGGGCGATTCGACCCCGACCATCACCGGCACCGCCGAGGCGGGCAGCACGGTCACGGTCTTTAACGGCAGCACGGCCCTCGGCACCGTGGTGGCGGGCGCCGACGGCACCTACGCGCTGACGCCGACCACCGCGCTCGCCGACGGGACCGTCACCCTGACCGCGACGGCGTATGATGCGGCCGGCAACCTGTCGGGCACCTCCGCACCGGTCGCGCTCGAGGTCGACACGGCCGCGCCGCCGGCCCCCGTCCTCGCCGACCTGCCCGGTGCGATCGCCTCCGCCACGCCGACCGTCACCGGCACCGCCGAGGCGGGCAGCACGGTCACGCTCTACAACGGCAGCACGGTTCTCGGCACGGCCACGGCGGCTGCCGACGGCAGCTTCACCATCACGACGGGCGTGCCCCTGCCGCAAGGCACCGCGACGCTCACGGCCATCGCCCACGATGCGGCCGGCAACGGCTCGGACGTCTCCGCCGCCATCACCGTGCTGGTGGACACCACCGCGCCCGCCGCCCCGGTCATCACCACCCCGGCCGGCATCAGCGCCGACGACACGCCGACCATCGCCGGCACGGCCGAGGCCAACAGCATCGTCACGATCCTGGACGACGGAAACGCGATCGGCACCGTCCAGGCGGACGGCGCGGGCACCTGGACCTTCACGCCGGGCTCGGCGCTCGGCAGCGGCCCGAACGTGATCACCGCGACGGCCACCGACGCGGTGGGCAATGTCAGCCCGGTCTCAGCCGGAATCACCCTGACGATCGATTCCGGCGCGCCGGTGGCTCCGGTCCTGGCGCCCCTCGATCCCACCAACGACAACACCCCGACGCTCACCGGCACGGCGGAAGCCGGCAGCACGGTGACGATCAGCGATGGCGGGACCGTGCTCGGGACCACCGTCGCCGACGCCAACGGCGCCTTCAGCTTCACCCCGGTGACCGCGCTGGGAGACGGCAGCTACAGCCTGACCGCCACCGCGACCGACGCGGCAGGCAATGTCAGCGCGGCCTCCGCCCCGGTCGCGATCACGATCGACACGGCCGCGCCCCTCGTCCCCGTGGTGACTGGCGGTGCCGGTCCGACCGCGGACACCACCCCGGCCATCACCGGCACGGGTGAGCCCGGCGCCACGGTGACGCTGCTCGACGGGACGAATCCGGTAGGCACGGCCACGGTCGGCGCGGATGGCAGCTTCACGGTCAGCCCGACCAATCCCCTCGCCGAGGGGCAGCACGACCTCGCCGTGCAGCTGACCGATGCCGCGGGTAATATCAGCGCGGCCTCGACCCCGATCGCCGTCGTCATCGACACCACTGCCCCTATCGCCCCGGCAGTGACCGGCGGCGGCGGGACGACGGCGGACACCACGCCGGCCATCACCGGCACGGGTGAGCCCGGCAGCACGGTGACGCTGCTCGACGGCACGACACCGGTGGGCAGTGCCACGGTCGGCGCGGATGGCAGCTTCACCGTCAGCCCGACCAACCCGCTCGCCGAGGGCTCCTACGCGCTGACGGTCCAGCTCACGGACGCGGCCGGCAATGTCAGCACGCCTTCCGCTCCGGTCGCCGTCATCGTCGACATCACCGCACCGGGCGTGCCCGTCCTGGCACCGCTCGGCCCGACCAACGACACCACGCCGACGCTCACCGGCACGGCGGAAGCGGGCAGCACCGTCACGATCAGCGACGGCGGAACGGTGCTCGGCACCACGGTTGCCGACGCCAACGGCGCCTTCAGCTTCACGCCGACCACGCCGCTCGGTGACGGCAGCCACCAGATCAGCCTGACCGCCACCGACGCGGCCGGTCAGGTCAGCGCGGCCTCGGCCCCGGTCGCGATCACGATCGACACGGCCGCGCCCCTCGTCCCCGTGGTGACCGGCGGTGCCGGTCCGACCGCGGACACGACGCCGGCCATCACCGGCACGGGTGAGCCCGGCGCCACGGTGACGCTGCTCGACGGGACGAATCCGGTAGGCACGGCCACGGTCGGCGCGGATGGCAGCTTCACGGTCAGCCCCACCAATCCCCTCGCCGAGGGCCCGCACGACCTCGCCGTGCAGCTGACCGACGCGGCGGGCAATGTCAGCGCGACATCGACCCCGGTCGCCGTGGTCGTCAACACCACTGCCCCTATCGCCCCGGTGGTGACCGGCGGCGGCGGGACGACGGCGGACACCACGCCGGCCATCACCGGCACGGGTGAGCCCGGCAGCACGGTGACGCTCCTCGACGGCACGACACCGGTGGGCAGTGCCACGGTCGGCGCGGATGGCAGCTTCAGCGTCAGCCCGACCAATCCGCTCGCCGAGGGCCAGCACGATCTCGCCGTGCAGCTGACGGACGCGGCCGGCAATGTCGGCACGCCCTCGACCCCGGTCAGCGTCCTCGTCGATTCGGTCGCGCCCGGGACGCCGGTCCTGGCGCCGCTCGGCCCGACCAACGACAATACCCCGACGCTCACCGGCACGGCGGAAGCCGGCAGCACCGTCACGATCAGCGACGGCGGGACCGTCATCGGCACGGCGGTCGCCGACGCCAACGGTGCCTTCAGCTTCACGCCGGCCACGCCGCTCGGCGACGGCAGCTACAGCCTGACCGCCACCGCGACCGATGCGGCGGGCAATGTCAGCGCGGCCTCCGGCCCGGTCGGCCTCGTCGTCGATACGGCTGCGCCCTTCGTCCCGGTGGTGACCGGCGGCGGCGGAGCGACCACCGACACGACGCCGGCCATCACCGGCACGGGTGAGCCCGGCAGCACGGTGACGCTGCTCGACGGCACGACACCGGTGGGCACAGCCACGGTCGGTGCGGATGGCAGCTTCACGGTCAGCCCGACCAGTCCGCTGGCCGAGGGCCCGCACGACCTGACGGTTCAGCTCACCGATGCGGCCGGCAATGCCAGCGCGCCCTCGAACCCGGTCGCCGTCGTCATCGATGCCGGCCCTCCGGATGCACCGGTCCTGGCGCCGCTCGGCCCGACCAACGACACCACCCCGACCCTCACCGGCACAGCCGAGGCGGGCAGCACGGTCACGATCAGCGACGGCGGGACCGTCCTCGGCACCACGGTCGCCGACGCCAACGGCGCCTTCAGCTTCACCCCGGCCACGCCGCTGGCCGATGGCAGCTACAGCCTGACGGCCACTGCCACGGACGCGGCCGGCCAGGTGAGCGCACCCTCAGCCCCCGTCGCGGTGACGATCGACACCGCACCTCCCGGTGTTCCGGTGGTGACCGGCGGCGGCGGAGCGACGGCAGACACCACGCCGGCCATCACCGGCACAGGTGAGCCCGGCGCCACGGTGACGTTGCTCGACGGCACGACACCGGTGGGCAGTGCCACGGTCGGCGCGGATGGCAGCTTCACGGTCAGCCCGACCAATCCCCTGACCGAGGGCTCGCACGACCTCTCCGTGCAACTCACGGACGCCGCCGGCAATGTCGGCACGCCCTCAGCCCCGGTCGGCGTCGTCGTCGATACCAGCCTGCCGGCGGCTCCGGTCCTGGCGCCGCTCGGCCCGACCAATGACACCACGCCGACGCTCACCGGCACGGCGGAAGCGGGCAGCACCGTCACGATCAGCGACGGCGGAACGGTGCTCGGCACCACGGTCGCCGACGCCAACGGCGCCTTCAGCTTCACCCCGGTGACCGCGCTGGGAGACGGCAGTTACAGCCTGACCGCCACCGCGACCGACGCGGCAGGCAATGTCAGCGCGGCCTCGGCCCCGGTCGCGATCACGATCGACACGGCCGCGCCCCTCGTCCCCGTGGTGACTGGCGGTGCCGGTCCGACCGCGGACACCACGCCGGCCATCACCGGCACGGGCGAGCCCGGCGCCACGGTGACGCTGCTCGACGGGACGAATCCGGTAGGCACGGCCACGGTCGGCGCGGATGGCAGCTTCACGGTCAGCCCCACCAATCCGCTCGCCGAGGGGCAGCACGACCTCGCCGTGCAGCTGACCGACGCGGCGGGCAATGTCAGCGCGACATCGACCCCGGTCGCCGTGGTCGTCGACACCACTGCCCCTATCGCCCCGGTGGTGACCGGCGGCGGCGGGACGACGGCGGACACCACGCCGGCCATCACCGGCACGGGTGAGCCCGGCAGCACGGTGACGCTCCTCGACGGGACGAACCCGGTGGGCACGGCCACGGTCGGCGCGGATGGCAGCTTCAGCGTCAGCCCGACCAATCCGCTCGCCGAGGGCCCGCACGATCTCGCCGTGCAGCTGACCGACGCGGCCGGCAATGCCAGCACGCCCTCCGCTCCGGTCACCGTCGTCATCGACACCGCCGCGCCCGTCACCTTCACCGTGGCGACGACGGCGGATGGGATCCTCAACGCCGCCGAGGCGGCGGCCACGGGCTTCACCGTGGCCGGGTTCGGTGCCGGTGCCACCGGGACGGCGGTGTTCAGCGACGGCAGCCATGTGGTCAGCGTGGCGGTCGGCGCCGACGGCACCTACACGGCCGATCTGCGCGGGCTCGACGGTCCGGTGACGACGAGCCTCACCGTCACCGACGCCGCCGGCAATCCCAGCACGGTCGCGGGGCCGAATCTCAGCCTCGACACCCTGGCGCCGGCCGGTACGGCGGTCGCCGACACCGCAGGCGGTCCGGCGGCGGCGAGCTTCACCTATGCGGTGAGCTTCCCCGAGACGGTGACGAATGTCGGCATCGAGGACTTCGTGCTCACCGGCACGAACGGCGCCGGCGGAACGATCACCGCCGTTTCCGGCTCGGGCGGCACCTACACGGTCACCGTGGCGGGCGTCACCGGGAGCGGCAGCCTGACGCTCGCTCTCGCGGAGGGCTCCGACATTGCCGACGCGGCCGGCAATGCGGCCACCCTCGCCCCGGCCTCGCGGACGGTCGGCGGCCTCCTCGGCGCCCCGGTTATCGGCGGCATCATCGAGGATACCGGCACGCCCGGGGACGGCATCCCCGCGGCCGCGACGCCGGTCATCGTCGGGACGGCCTCGCCCGGCACGACGGTCACGGTCCCCTACACGGATGCGGCCGGGCCGCACACGGCGAGCGGGCCCGCGGCTGCCGACGGCTCCTGGCAGGTCGAGCTCCCGACGCTGGCGGACGGCAGCTACAGCGTGGTGGCGACCGCCACCGCCGCGGACGGCAGCGTCTCCCCGCCCTCGGATCCGTTCCGGATCGTGATCGACACGGCGCCGCCTGTGACGCCCGCCATCACGGACGTCGTGGGCGATGACGGGACCGGCACGGTCCACGACTCCAGCCCGACCCTCACGGGCGCGGCCGAGCCCGGCAGCACGGTGGAAGTCTCCTACGACACGCCGGACGGGCCGGTCGTGATCACCGGGCCCGTGGGCTCCGATGGCCGCTGGTCCATCGACGTGCCGACCCTGTCGGACGGGTCCTACACCTTCACCATCGGAACGGTGGATCCGGCCGGCAACCGCGCCGAGGGGACGACCCAGGTCTCCCTGGTCGTCGATGCCGGCTCGGGCGGCACGTCCCCTGTCCTGGCGGCGGATGCCAACCAGGCCGTGGCGCATGCGCCGGCGGTCACCGGCAACCTGCTCGCGAACGATGCGGGCAGCGGCCTGCACGTGACCGAGATCCGGTTCGCCGACGGCCTCACGGTCTCGGTTCCGAGCGAAGGCAGCACCCACGTCGTCGCGCAGCACGGCACGCTGACGGTCGCAGCCGACGGCAGCTACAGCTACCAAGCCATCGGCTCCAACAACCTCCTGAACGGGGCGAGCGCCCTCGAGCACTTCACCTACACCGCAGAGACAGACGCGGGGCAGAGCGCGCAGGCGGCGCTCGACATCCGCATCGACGGCCACGCCCCGCAGGGGAGCGCGTCCTTCGACTTCGCCCTCGTCGACGCGCGGGTCGAGCTCTCGGGTGAGGCACTGGTCCTGATCGGCCCGGACGGCGTCGCCCGGGACATCAGCGGCATCGACACCCTGCGCTTCACCGACGGCGAGGTGCAGAACAGGGACGACAACCCGCTCGTCAACGACATCTTCTACTACGCCAACAACCACGACGTCTGGGCCGCGCATGTCGATGCCGACGTCCACTTCGCGATCTTCGGCTGGAAGGAGGGCCGCAACCCGAACGCTTATTTCGACACGCGGGAATACCTTGCCGAGAACCAGGACGTGGCCGCTGCCGGGATCAACCCGCTCGACCACTACCTCCAGAGCGGCGAGCGGGAGGGGCGCACTCCCGGACCGGACTTCACCGCCGTCACCTACCTGCACGAGAACCCGGACGTGGCGGCCGCAGGCGTCAACGCCCTCGCCCATTACCTGCAATACGGTCAGGCCGAGGGGCGCACGATCTACGAGGGCGACGCCCGTGGGCCGAACCCCGATATCGGCGCCTTCGATCCGGGCTTCTACCTCGCGCAGAACCCGGACGTCGCGGCCGCCGTGCCCGGGGGCCAGAACCCCGGCACCTTCGCTCTCCAGCACTACCTCACCTACGGGGCGAGCGAACTGCGCAACCCGAACCCGCTGTTCGATACGGCCTACTACCTCCAGAACAATCCGGATGTCGCCGCCTCGGGTGCCAACCCGCTCGTCCACTACCAGGAGGTCGGCTGGCTCCAGGGCCGCAACCCGAGCGCCGCGTTCGACACCAACACCTTCCTCGAAGGCCATCCCGAGGCGGCCCAGGCCGGCATCGATCCGCTGTCCTTCTACCTCCACCACAGCCTCGAGAACGCCCGCGCGACGATCTGAGGCGCCGCCGACCGGGCCGGGCGCGCGCCTCACGGCCGCGCCCGGCCACCCCAGCTCCTTCCCCGATGCATGGCGCCGCAGCGATCGGATCGCCGCCCCATGCCCCTCCCGTGCAGCGAGTGTGCAGCGTGATCGCGAACCAGGGACGTGCCGAACTCGTGACGGCATTGGCGCCGTGCCGGGCCGCCTTCCTCGGAACAGGCCTGACGAGCGGGCTCATCAACCTGCTCTACCTCACGGGCTCGTTCTTCATGCTCGAGGTCTATGACCGGGTCATCCCGAGCCGGTCTGTCCCGACCCTCGTCGGCCTGCTGGTGCTGGCCCTCGTCCTCTACGGCTTCCAGGGCGCCCTGGAGATGCTGCGCTCCCGGGTCCTCGCGCGGATCGGGGCCAGCCTCGACGAGGCCCTCTCGGGCCGCGTCTTCGACCTCGTGGTGCGCGCGCCCCTCAAGGGAGCGCCGCCCGCCGACGGCCTCCTGCCCCTGCGCGACCTCGACCAGGTGCGTGCCTTCCTCGCGGGTGCCGGGCCCGGTGCCCTGTTCGACCTGCCCTGGCTGCCGGTCTATCTCGCCATCTGCGTCCTGTTCCACCCGCTGATCGGCGTCCTGGCGCTCGGCGGCGCCGTGGTTCTGGCGCTGCTCACCTGGCTCACCGACCGCGTGACCCGGGAACCCGCCCGGGCGGCCACCGGGCACGGCCTGCGCCGCAACGGCCTCGCCGAGGCCGGGCGCCGCAATGCCGAGGTCCTGGCCGCCCTCGGCATGCAGGACCGCCTCGCCGCGCGCTGGGCGGGGGCGAACCGCGAATACATGGATGCCCAGGCGCGCGTGTCGGACGTGGCGGGGGGCTTCGGCGCCCTGTCCAAGGTCTTCCGCATGGCTCTGCAATCGGGCGTGCTCGCGCTCGGCGCTTGGCTGGTGATCCACGACGAGGCGAGCGCGGGCGTGATCATCGCCTCCTCGATCCTGGTCTCGCGGGCGCTGGCACCGGCCGAGCTCGCCATCGCGAACTGGAAGGGCTTCGTCCAGGCGCGCCAGGCCTGGGGCCGGCTCGCGGAGCTGCTCGCCCGCATCCCGGCAGCCGGGCAGCCGCACGGCCTGCCGGCGCCGTCGCAGGGGCTCACCGTCGAGGGCGTCAGCATCGCGCCGCCCGGCACCCTGCGCGTGGTGGTGCAGGACCTCTCGCTCGGGCTGAAGGCCGGCCAGGGCCTCGGCGTGATCGGCCCCTCCGCCTCCGGCAAGTCCTCGCTGGTGCGCGCCCTCGTCGGCGTCTGGCCGCCGGGCCGCGGCAAGGTGCGCCTCGACGGCGCCGCCCTCGACCAATGGTCGAGCGCCGATCTCGGGCGCCATCTCGGCTACCTGCCGCAGGAGGTCGAGCTGTTCGCCGGCACGATCGCCGACAACATCTGCCGCTTCGAGCCCGAGCCCGATCCCGAACTGGTGATCGCGGCCGCGAAGGCGGCGGGCGCGCACGAGCTGATCCTGCGCCTGTCGGAGGGCTACGACACCCGCATCGGCGAGAGCGGGGCCGGTCTCTCGGCCGGCCAGCGCCAGCGGATCGGCCTGGCCCGGGCGCTCTACCGCGACCCCTTCCTCGTGGTGCTCGACGAGCCGAACGCCAATCTCGACAACGAGGGCGAGGCCGCCCTGACGCAGGCGATCCTCGGCGTGCGCCGGCGGGGCGGCATCTGCGTGGTGGTGGCGCACCGCCCGAGCGCGCTGGCGGCCGTCGACCTCGTCCTGATGATGGCCGATGGCCGCGCTCAGGCTTTCGGACCGAAGGACGAGGTCTTCCGGCGGGTGCTGCGCCCGGCCCCGGCGCCGGTCCAGGCCCGCGATGCGAACACCGATGCGCCGCCCGTCCCGGCGGCCGCTCTGCAGGAGAGCGCCTGATGGCCGTGAGCCTCAATCCGTCCGGTCCCGCCTCGATCCCGCTCGGGCCGCTCCGCGCCGGGCCGATCGCGCCCACCCTGCCACGGCCGCGCGCCCATGCCGCGATCCGGCGGCACCTCGCGCTGGCGCTCGGCCTCTCCGCGGTGCTGGTGGTCGGCGTCGGGGGCTGGGCGACGCTGACGCAGATCTCCGGCGCCGTGATCGCGCCCGGCCAGCTCGTGGTCGAGTCCGAGGTCAAGAAGGTGCAGCACCCCACCGGCGGCGTCGTCGGCGAGTTGCGCGTTCACGAGGGCTCGCGGGTGCGGGCCGGCGAGATCCTGATCCGGCTCGACGAGACCCAGACCCGGGCCGGCCTCGACATCGTGCTCAAGGCCCTCGACGAACTCGCGGCGCGCCAGGCGCGCAACGAGGCCGAGCGGGACGGGGCGGCGGCGATCACCTTTCCCGGCGCGCTCCTGGCGCGGGCGGACAGCGACCGCACGGTGGCGGACCTGCTGGCCGGCGAGCGGCGGCTGTTCGCCGCCCGCGTGAGCGGGCGCGAGGGCCAGAAGGCGCAGCTGCGCGAGCGCGTGTCGCAGCTGCGCCAAGAGATCGCCGGCCTCGGCGAGCAGGTGGCCGCCAAGGGGCGCGAGATCGCGTTGATCGGCACCGAACTCACCGGCGTCCGCGAGCTCTACGGCAAGAACCTCGTGCCCTACGCGCGGGTGACAGCTTTGGAGCGCGACGCGGCCCGCCTGGAGGGCGAGCGCGGCCAGCTCACCGCCTCGATCGCCTCCGCGCGGGGCAAGATCACCGAGACCGAGTTGCAGATCCTGCAGATCGACGGGGACATGCGCACCGAGGTGGGCAAGGACCTCGCCGAGGTTCGCGGCAAGTGGTCGGAGCTGGTCGAGAAGCGCGTCGCCGCCGAGGACCAGCTCAAGCGCGTCGACCTGCGGGCCCCGCAGGACGGGACCGTGCACCAGCTCACCGTGCATACGATCGGCGGCCTCGTGATCCCGAGCGAGCCGGCGATGCTGATCGTGCCGAGCGCGGACCAGCTCGCCGTCGAGGTGAAGATCCGGCCGCAGGACATCGACAGCGTCCGCGTCGAGCAGCCGGCCATGCTGCGCTTCTCCGCCTTCAACCAGCGCACGACGCCGGAGATCGAGGGACAGGTGTCGCGCGTCTCCGCCGACGTGAGCCAGGACCCGAAGACCGGGGCGACCTACTACATCGCGCGCATCCAGGTTCCGGAGGCACAGAAGGAGCGCTTAGGGGGCCTGCGCCTCGTGCCGGGCATGCCGGTGGAGGCATTCCTCCAGCTCGGCGAACGCTCGGTGCTGAGCTACCTCACGAAGCCCCTCACCGATCAGGTCGCGAAGGCCTGGCGGGAACGGTGATGCGACGCGCTCGGCCGGTGCATCTGCGCCACCGGTCGGTGCCGGTCGATGGCTTCGGATACTTGGTCCGACAGGCTCCTGTGCCGAACCCCGAGGCCGGTTCGCGCGGGCGCGTTCCAGAGCGCTCTCAAGCCGACGTGGATGCCGGATCGGCGAACCCGTCCCGAGAGCGATCTCCGCCGAAGGACATGCCGCTTCGATAGAAAAGTCCCATCAAAAGAATGACTTGGAGCAAAATCGAAGACAATACGGTCAGGAACGGCCGGTCCTGCCCTCGGCCGCGCACGCCTCCACGAAGGCCAGGCAGCGGCTGCGTGCGGCAGGATCATCGATCCGGATGAAGGCCTGCAGCAGCGTGGAGGCTTCGAGCAAGGTCGCCGATTCCTCATCCCGAGGCCTTACCCCCTTCCGCCCATCGAGGAGGGCCGTGGTCACGCCGAGAGCGGCGGCGAGTTCGTCCAGCGTGGCCTGCGCGGCGGGCGGCAGCGCCAGCGCCGCCCGCCCGTCCTTGAACGGAATGGCCGAATCGGTCTCACGGACACTGTTCGGGCGGCTCAGATCGAAATGGGACATCATTGTTCCCCGTTGGGGCTGTTCTCGGTGGTGGACGCGTGACGTGCGCCCATCCTGCAAAGACGGTACGACCCGGCCAGTTGGATTGCATGCAAATGTGTTAGGAAGCAAGGCCAAGATGACAGAGATGTGATCCCTCCATCGCGATGCCGGCTATATGGCTTCTTTCAGACGCTTACATTGGAACGATGCGCGCTCGTCGATTAACCATGCGAGATCGAAGTCGACTCAGGCCTCCCCAAATCAAATTAGTTCGACTTTTTGAAGATGACCGATCTTCGATCTGTCTGGTGCGCGATCATTCGCGCCAATATTTATTGATGGATCTCTGTATTCGCTGTCCCATTTCAGAAAAATAACGGTCGTTCGGTCGGGCAGAGGTCGTTCCACGAAGGGGTGGCGCATGCGTCGCGGTTCTCGGGATCAGACCGAGAGTGACCGCGACCCGTGCCGTGTTCGCCGACGATCTGGTGCCCTCGCTCGAGCGCTCTTGAGCCGAAGTGGATGCCGGTTCGGCGCAAGAGAGCGCGTCACAACAACGGCTTGGAGCCGTGCCCCGTCGCAACGCGATCGGGCGCGGCTCCAAGTCGCCGCAACGGGCACGCGACACGCAAGGAGAACTGCTGGCGTCTGCGGCGCGAGATCAGAATACTATATCGATCCGATCTGACGGTCTCGTCGATTTCGAGTTGTGGTCGAGCGGTAGATAGCCGAGTCATTCGCACCTGCCTGCCGAAGCAAGAGACTATCCGAACATCTCGACTTCGACTTGGCGCTTTCCTCGCCACGTCACCGAGCAGCGACGCGGTGCGAAATCAGGGGCTGCTGACAGGATGAACCGATCGGGCAGGTCCCGGGCCAGGTTTGTCGTGACGCAAGCCTGGCGATTTCCGATGAAAGCCACCTTGCACTCATAGGATCGCGGCCAATTCTCCAATATGATCTGCGCATCGACCTGGGCTGTGCCAAGATCTTGCGTGCCGGCATCTTGCATATCCACCGCCCTCACGACCCTTCTGGATGAGTTGGCAACGTGCTTGTCTACAAGATACGCTTGGCACTGAATAATCGTAGGCCGCCTTTCTCAAATGACATTTCCAGGGCTGGGAGGAGAGGCGCGTTTTGAAAACATCCCGGTGCGTTTTGCCGGATCGGGTCTTCCAGACGACCGATGCACCGGCATGACCGATGAGCCTGCCGGCTCCTGGGCTCGTACGATTGCCGCGGATCCACGGACACGCAAGATCCGGCTCCAAGCTCTTGTTTCGACGCGCTCTCCGCCGATGGCCCTCTCATGGGCCTGATGACGCGGCGCTGCCCTTCGGTCGATCGTTGAGGAACTCAGCGATCGCCGCGGCGAAGCGCTCGCCATAGGCCTCGCGCTTGCGCTCACCGACGCCATGGATGGCACGCAGGGCCCAGAGGTCGACGGGCTTCTGGCGTGCCATCTCGACCAGGGTCCGGTCGGGAAAGACCATGAAGGCGGCGATGCCCTCGGCCCTGGCGATCGTCGCGCGCAGGCCCCTGAGATGCTGAAACAGGGCCTCGTCGGCCTCCGAGAGGGCGAGCGCCTCGTCGTCGCGGGCGGCCGGGCTCCGGCGGCGCTCGCGGGTCTCGGGTCGCGGCTCGGGGTCCGGCCGGAGCTGGATCGGCTCGCGTCCAAACAGGATCGCTTCGCCCTTCTCGGTCATCGAGAGGCCGCCATAGCCGTCGGTGTTCTCGGCGACCGCCCCGGCCGCGAAGAGCTGGCGCAGGATGGCGCGCCAGGCCGCCACCGGCTTGTCTGCGCCGACCCCGAAGGTCTTGAGCTGGCCGTGGCCATTGCGGCGGATCTGCTCGCTCTCCTTTCCGTGGACCACGTCGCAGATATAGGCGGCGCCGAAGCGCTGCCCGGTCCGGACGATGGCGGACAGGACCTTCTGGGCGGAGACGGTGCCGTCGACCAGCTGGACGCCGCCGCGGCAGAGGTCGCAGCGGCCGCAGGGCGCGCTCGCCTCGCCGAAATAGGCGAGCAGCGATTGCCGCCGACAGGTCGCGCCCTCGCAGAGCGCGATCATCGCCTCGAGCTTGCGCCGCTCGACGCGGCGACGGTCGTCGCCGACGTCCTTCTCGTCGATCTGCCGGCGGCGCAGCGCCATGTCGTCGAGGCCGTAGAGGGTGAGCGTGTCAGCGGGCAGCCCGTCGCGGCCGGCGCGGCCGATCTCCTGATAATAGCCCTCGATGTTGTTCGGCATGTCGGCGTGGCAGACGAAGCGCACGTCCGGCTTGTTGATGCCCATGCCGAAGGCGATGGTCGCGGCCATCACCACCCCGTCCTCCTGCAGGAAGGTGTCCTGGTTCTTCATCCGCGTGCCCTGGTCGAGGCCCGCATGGTAGGGGAGGGCGTTGAAGCCGTCGTTGCGCAGGGTCTCGGCGAGCTGCTCGGTGCGCTTGCGCGACGAGCAGTAGATGATTCCGCTCTCCGAGCGCCGATGCCGCAGGAAGCGCTCGATCTGGCGCGTGGGGTTGTCCTTCGGCGCGAAGGTCAGACGGATATTCGGCCGGTCGAACGAGTGGACGAAGATCTGCGGGGCGCGGCCCGCCGGAAACAGGCGCTCGGCGATCTCGGCCCGCGTCGCGGCATCCGCGGTGGCGGTCAGAGCCAGGACCTGCACGTTGCCGAGGGCGTCGCGGGCTCGGGCGATCTCGCGGTATTCCGGCCGGAAGTCGTGCCCCCACTGCGAGACGCAATGCGCCTCGTCGACCGCGAGCCGGCGCACCCCGGACCCGCGCAGAGCCTCCATGCAGCCCTCCATCAGGAGACGCTCGGGCGAGACGAAGAGCAGGCGCAACGCGCCGGACCGGATCCTGCGCCAGGTCTCGCGGGATTCCGTCTCGGCCACCGTCGAGTTCAGGGTCGCGGCCGGGATGCCGAAGGCGCGCATCTGCTGCACCTGATCGTGCATCAGGGCGATGAGCGGTGAGACCACCACCGTGAGCCCATCCTCGACGAGGGCGGGCAACTGGTAGGTCATCGACTTGCCCGAGCCGGTCGGCATCACGGCGAACACGTCGGTTCCGTCGAGCACGGCACCGATCACCTCGTCCTGGCCGGGGCGGAAATCGTCGTAGCCGAAGGTCTTTCGAAGCGCGGCGCGAGCCTCGTCGAGGCGGCTTGTCATGCAGGGTCCGAGGGCTCGAAACTGGGATTGAACGGCTCGACCGCTTGCGCGGCCCTTGGCTGTGTCCACCCTAGCGCGAGCACAGGCGGCTTGCAGCCACGGACATCGAGAGCGAGGCGACCGGCGCGTCGAGCGCATGGGCCGCTGCGGCGCGCCACGACACGGCCGAGGCGTTGCGTAGGGCACGTGCCGCCGCACGGCAACGGCTCGAAGCGTCACGCCCGTCGTGACGCGCAGCCGGCCAATCCCGGACCTGATCGCGCCTCACCGAGACCGGCGCCCAGCAGCGGGCACGGCCTGCTTCGGCGCGTCCGTCGCCTCGACGCGAGACCGGCTGTGCCTCATGCCCACTGAATCAGCGGGCTGCGACCGCGAAGGCCGCACCCGCCATCACGGCGCCGGAGCCGCGGTTGACGGCGCGCCGAGCCCGGGTGGAAACGAACAGGCGCCGCGCCCGCGCAGCGGCGAGCGCATAGGCGCCGAGCGTCGTGCCCAGCACGGTCACGATGATGGCCGCGATCTCGGCCATGCCCAGCGCGCCGAGATGTTCGAGATCGACCACGGTCGGCAGCAGCGCCAGGAAGAACAGCACGACCTTCGGGTTGCCGAGGGTCAGAGCCAAGCCGCCGACGAACAGGCGCAGCCGCCCCCCGCCACGCGCGGACTCGACCGATAGGGGCTCGACCGACATGGGCTCAACCGGCGCGGTCCAGGCGCGCCACGCCAGGTAGAGGAGATAGGCCGCCCCGAGGTAGCGGAGCGCGATGAACAGGGCGGCGAAGCTCTGCGCAAGCACCGCGAAGCCGGTCGCGGCGATGGAGAACCAGACGAGGTCGCCGACGAGGAAGCCCAGGATGAAAGCCGGCATGCCTCCGGGACCGCGCGCCAGGACGCGGGCGACAAGTGCGATCACGCCTGGGCCCGGGGTGGCGACGGCGACGGCGTAGACGGCGGCGAACAGGGCGAGGCTCGACAGGGGCATCACGGCATCAGGCTTCGGACGGCACCACGTGTCCGTCGGCGACCCGTACCACATCGGCGCGGCCTTCGAGCTCCATGAACAAAGCGGGGTCGGCCCCCGTCATCCAGACTTGGCCGGCCAGGGCTTCGAGCGCGTCGAACAGGCCGGCGCGGCGGCGCGGATCGAGATGGGCGGCGACCTCGTCGAGGAGGATGAGCGGCGCGATCCCGCTCATCGCCTGGACGAGCCGCGCATGGGCGAGGACGAGGCCGATCAGGAGCGCCTTCTGCTCGCCGGTCGAGGCGGTCGCCGCCGGCACGTCCTTCGGACCGTGGCGCACCACGAGATCCGTCGATTGCGGGCCGATCAGGGTGCGTCCGGCGGTGCGGTCGCGGGGGCGGCCTCGGGCGAGGGCGAGGCGGAAGCGGTCCTCCGCCTCGACCGCCGGCCAGACCGCGACGAGGTCGTCGAGGTCGCCTTCGAGGCGTATGCTGGCCCAGGGGAAGGGCTGAGTGTCGTCGCGGCTCTCGGCGATCAGCCGATCGAGGCGCTCCACGGTCTCGCGGCGGGCGAGCGCCACGGCGACGCCGAGTTCCGCCACCTCGCGCTCCACGGCATCGAGCCATTGTCCGTCGTTCGGTCGCTCCTCTAGGATGCGGTTGCGCGAGCGCAAGGCCCGTTCCAGCGCCGAGACCCGGGCGCCGTGCGCGGCATCGACGGCGAGGACGAGCCGGTCGAGGAAGCGGCGCCGGTCGCCCGCGGGCCCGCGGAACAGGCCGTCGAGATCGGGCGTCAGCCAGACCACGCGCAGGAACTCGGCGAAGGCGACGGGGGAGGGGACGTTGCCGCCATCCACCCGGCAGAGGCGGCTCGCCCGGCCGTCATAGCCCGGCGGTTCGATGCCGGTGCCGAGCCGGTGCTCGTCGCCGTCGCGGGCCAGCGTCGCCGAGACGGCGAAGCCCCCGGGCCCGCCCGCGCGCGCCATGGTGAGGAGATCCGCCCGGCGCAGGCCGCGGCCCGGCGAGAACAGCGAGATCGCCTCGAGCAGGTTGGTCTTGCCCGCGCCGTTCTCGCCGACGAGCGCCACGAAGCGGCGCCCCAGCGCGAGGTCGAGATCGGCATGGTTGCGGAAGTCGCGGGCGATCAGGCGGGTGAGACGCTGGGCGCCCTCGAATGGCTCCATGCCGATATCCGTCCCGAGCCCGTCCCGTGATCTGCGAAGAGGAGGCAAGGCGCCGCCGGCACCCGCTGCGAACCCGTCCTTACCAGGGTTTGCACCGGGATGGAGAGGGGGATCTCAGCAGGCGGCGAGGTGCCGGATCCGCAGATGGGGATCGACGAGGGCGACGGCGAGCGTGTTCGCGCTGCCGGGGGCGGCGTGACGCAGGGCCTCGGCCGGGCCGTTCACACCCGCATCGGCATCAGCACGTAGAGGGCCGGCGCGCCCTCGCGGTCCTGGATCAGGGTCGGCGAGCCGGGATCGGCGAGCTTGAACAGGGCGGTGTCGCCCTCGAGCTGGCTCGTGATGTCGAGGAGGTAGCGGGCGTTGAAGCCGATATCGAGGCCGGCCGCCTCGTAGTCGACGTCGAGCTCCTCCGTGGCGCTGCCGGAATCCGGGTTGTTCACCGAGAGGGCGAGGCGCCCTTCCGAGAGCCCGAGCTTCACCGCGCGGCCGCGCTCCGACGAGATCGTGGAGACGCGGTCGACGGCCCGGGCGAAGGCCTCGCGCTCGACCGTCAGGCGCTTGTCGTTCCCGGTCGGGATGACGCGCTGGTAATCGGGGAAGGTGCCGTCGATCAGCTTCGAGATCAGGGTGACGCCGCCGGCGAAGCGCAGGCGGATCTTGGCGGGCGAGAGATCGATCTCGACGCTCTCGCCGCCGTCGTCCACGAGCTTCTGGATCTCGGCCACGGCCTTGCGGGGCACGATGATGCCGGGCATGCCGGCGCTCCCGTCCGGCGCGTCCAGCTCGACCCGGGCGAGGCGGTGGCCGTCGGTGGCGACCGCGCGCATCTTCAGGGCGCCCTCGGCCTCCAGCGTGTGCAGGTAGATGCCGTTGAGGTAGTAGCGCGTCTCCTCCGTCGAGATCGCGAACTGGGTCTTGTCGATCAGCCGCTTCAGGTCGGCCGAGGCGATCGAGAAGGTATGGGGCAACTCGCCCGCGGCGAGATCGGGGAAGTCGCCCTCGGGCAGGGCGCCGAGCGCGAAGCGCGAGCGGCCGGAACGGATCGTCATCTGGCCCGCCTCGCCCGTCTCCAGCGAGACCTGGGCGCCCTCGGGAAGCTTGCGCACGATGTCGTAGATGACGTGGGCCGGCACGGTGGTGGCGCCCGGATCGGCGATGTCCGCCGGAACCGTCTCGGTCACCTCGATATCGAGGTCGGTCGCCCGCAGCTGCAGGCCGCCGGATTCCGCGCGCAGCAGCACGTTCGACAGGATCGGGATGGTGTTGCGCCGCTCGACGACGCGGTGCACGTGGCCGAGCGACCGAAGAAGGGCCGCGCGCTCGACAGTGACTCTCATCGCAGGACTCTGGTGCTGATGCGCCGCCGCGGCCGGCAGCGGGACTGAATTGGCCGGCCAACTTGGCGAAGGGGCGGGGCGAAGGCAAGGGCGGCCCGAGCCTGGGCCGGGGGCGCCCACAGGCGTGCGCCCCCGGATCCGCCCATCCCCGGCCCGTCTCAGTCCTGCAGCATGCGCTTGAGCAGCTCGACCTCGTCGCCGAGGACCGCGTCCTCGCCGATCTGCTTCTCGATCTTGCGCACCGCGTGGAGCACCGTGGTGTGGTCGCGGCCCCCGAAGCGGCGGCCGATCTCGGGCAGCGAGCGCAGGGTCAGCACCTTCGACAGGTACATCGCGATCTGGCGCGGCTTGACCACGGCCGCGGTCCGACGCTCCGACAGGATGTCCGAGCGCGAGACGTTGTAGCGGGACGCGACCAGCTTCTGGATGTCCTCGATCTTGATGCGCTTCGGCTCGCGGTTCTTCACGAGGTCGCGGATCGCGGTCTCGGCGGTCTCCATGGTCACGGCGGTGCCGGTCAGTGTCGCGTGGGCGAGCAGGCGGTTCACCGCGCCCTCGAGGTCGCGTCCGTTCGCCGTGATCGCCCGGGCGACATAGGCCGCCACCGTGGGCGAGACCTCGAAGGTCGGGTGGGAGGCCCGCACCGACTGGAGGCGGGCGGTGAGGATCGAGACGCGGAGCTGCTCGTCGAGGTTGCCGATCTCGACGACGAGGCCGCCGGCGAGGCGCGAGCGCACGCGCTCGTCGAGGGCTTCGAGATCGGCCGGCGGCCGGTCGGAGGCGACGACGACCTGACGGCCGGCATCGATCAACGCGTTGATGGTATGGCCGAACTCGGCCTGGATCGACTTGCCCTGGATGAACTGCACGTCGTCCAGGATCAGCAGGTCGATGCCGCGCAGGCGCTCCTTGTAGGCGAGGGCGTTCTGCGTCTTCAGGGCGTTGACGAAGCCGTACATGAAGCGGTCGGCGGTGAGGTAGATCACGCGCCGTCCCGCCTCGCGGGCGGCATGGCCGATGCCGTGCAGCAGGTGCGTCTTGCCCAGGCCCACGCCGGCATGGAGGTAGAGCGGGTTGTAGAGCGCGCCCTCGCCCTCGTGGCGGGCCACGCGCTCGGCGGCCGCGTGGGCCAGCGCGTTCGAGCGGCCGACCACGAAGCTCGCGAAGGTGAGGCGCGCGTCGAGCGGCGTGCCGCTGAGGTCGCTCCCATCCGCCCGGGCTTCGGGAGCGGGCTGCATGGGGGTGAGGGGCGCCGGCTGCGGGGTCGCATGCAGACGGGCGAGCGGGCTCGCCGAGGCCGCCTTGGCCGGGCTCGGGGCGGCGGCCTTGGCCGGCGCGCCGGTGCCGCGCACGCCGACCTCGATGCGGGCGATCTCGGCGATCTCGGCCTTGAAGGTGGTGAGCACCCGGTCGAGGTAATGCGACTCGATCCAGCTCTTGAGGAAGCGGGTCGGCACGGTGAGTCGGGCTGTGCCCTCGACCACGTCCTCCAGCTCCAGGCGGGCGAACCAGCTCGCGAAGACGTCCTCGCCCAGCTCGGCCCGCAGGCGGCGTTTCACCCGCGCCCAGGCTGCCGGGGTCTCCGAGCCGTTCCCGCCGTTCCGGCCATTGCCGTCGTCGCCCGCAACGTTCCCGTCGACTTGCATCAATCGCTCTCCTCGCCCCGGGAGCGGAGAACCGCCGCGGAGCGTACGCACAACTACGCTCAAGAGCCCCGCGAATACGGGCAGGGCGCAGATCACGAACGGAGTCAAGGCCTCCGCCGCCGGCTTTCGCCGACCCTCGGACGCTATCAACAAAGACCTATCGTAGATTTAACAGTGGGACTTGCGGGGAAAGCCCTGGACGGCCGGTGGAGTGCTTGGTCCACACAGCCTGTTACCCGGCTACGACGTTGTTCCGTCATGCGATTCGCGCGGCGCGACTCGGGTGCGACGGATCGGGGTCGGCCTGTGACTCGCGGGGCTGGCGGGTTTGTGCGCAGCTGGCTGCGGCCAAGCTTTCGCGGATAGGGTTAACGAGAGGTGTTCTGCCAACGGTGCTTCCGACACGTCCGGCCCGGGGCCGTTCGCCGAGGGGTGCCGGGCATGAAAAAAGCCCGGCTCGGGGAGCCGGGCTTTCCGAAGAACCGTACGGGTTCGGGCGACCGCTGTTAAGCGGCGGCCGGCACCGCGAGCGCCTTCACGCGGGCGGCGAGGCGCGAAACCTTGCGCGAGGCATTGTTCTTGTGAACGATGCCCTTCTGCGCGGCGCGCATGATCTCGGGCTGAGCGGCGCGCAGCGCGTCGGCAGCGGCGGTCGAATCGCCACCGGCGATCGCCTCCTCGACCTTGCGGAGGAAGGTCCGCATGCGGGAGCGGCGGGAGCGGTTGATCGCCGTGCGCTTGGCGATCTTGCGGGTCATCTTCTTGGCCGACGCGGTGTTGGCCATGGGCATCCTCGTCTCGTCGGGCGATACCGACGGGCCGGTTTCAGCCGGGGGTCGGTCAACGCGTGCAGGTTGTCAGGCAATAGCGAGGCCGGGCCGCGGAGGCCGCAACCCGGCAGAGCGCGCTCTATAGCCAGGGGGGGCGGCTTCGTCAACGCGCACCCCGCCGAGATCGCCCGTTGACCGGGTTCTGACAGCCGGTTCGCGGTCCCGGTGCGTCCTCACACGGCCAGGCTCGGGCGAATCGAACACTGTCCTCATCGGATCTCGCGGGCAGCAGCACAGGTTTGGCCGCGAATCGCGACTGTTTTCACGAGGAGCCGACCCCGATGTTCCGTCCCGTTTCACGCGCCGCCCTTCTCGGTCTGAGCCTCCTGGGGCTCGCGCAGGTACCGAGCGCGCAGGCCGAGTCGGCGCCGGCGGTGCGCAGCCCTCAGGCTGTCCCGGCCGAGGCCCGGCCCGCGCCCCGGGCCGAGCGGCCGGCCCGGCG
>NZ_CABFPH010000023.1 GCF_902141845.1 Methylobacterium symbioticum
GGCCCGGCGGCGCGGGCGGGCACGACGGCGGCGGGGCCGGCCAGGGCAAGCCCGGCCGCGCCCAGGAGCGCGCGGCGGCCGATGGTGGGGCGGTCTGGGGCGGTCTCGTCGGTGGCGGACATGGCGTTCCTCCCTGAGTCCCTGTGGACCCTTGGCATGCCGCCTACCATGTTTAATCCGCCGCCGTTCCGCGTTTCCGTTTCAACCCGGGCCAAGCTGACACCGCGCCGCTCGCCGCGCTCACACCAGCACCGGCAGCGCCGCCTGCACCTCGACGCCGAAGACGCGCTTGTAGCGCTCGACCTCGGCCTCGGGCCCCTGTGCCTTGCTCGGATTGTCCGAGATCTTCACGGTCGGCCGGCCGTTCGCCTCCGAGACCTTGCAGACGATCGAGACCGGATCGAGCCGGTTTCCGACGAGGCCGCGGAAATCGTTGGTCAGCAGCGTGCCCCAGCCGTAGCCGATGCGCATGCGCCCGTGGAAATGCGCGTGGATCTGCTCGATCGTGTCGATGTCGAGCCCGTCGGAGAAGATTGCGAGTTTCTCGCGCGGGTCGCAGCCCCTCGACGTCCAGAAGGCCACCACTTCCTCGCCGCCCTCGATCGGGTCCTTGGAATCGATGCGCACGCCGGTCCAGGCGCTGATCCAGTCGGGGGCGTCGCGCAGGAAGCCGGTGGTGCCGTAGGTGTCGGGCAGGACGATGAGGAGATTGCCCTCGTAATCCTGCTGCCAATCGCGCAGCACGTCGTAGGGCGCCTGCGCCAGGGCCGCGTCGTCCTCGGCGAGCGCCGCGTAGACCATCGGCAGCTCATGCGCGTTGGTGCCCACCGCCTCGACCTCGCGGCGCATGGCGATCAGGCAGTTCGAGGTGCCGGTGAAATGGGCGCCGAGCCCCTCCTGCATCGCCTGCACGCACCAGTCCTGCCAGAGGAAGCCGTGGCGGCGGCGGGTGCCGAAATCCGCGATGGAGAGGTCGGGCAGGCGGCGCAGGCGCTCGATCTTCTCCCAGACCCGGGTCATGGCGCGGGCGTAGAGCACCTGAAGGTCGAAGCGGCCGAGGCCGCGCAGGGTGGCGCGCGAGCGCAGCTCGTTGAGGATCGCGAGGGCGGGCACCTCCCACATCGTGGTCTCGAGCCAGGAGCCGTGGAAGCTCAGCTCGTACTGACCGTCGCGCACCGCGAGTTCGTAGGCGGGCAGCCGGAACTGCTCGAACCAAGCGATGAACTCCGCCGAGAGGATGCGGCGCGTGCCGTAGAAGGCGTTGCCGCGCAGCCAAGTCGCCTCACCGCGCCCGAGGCGGAGCGAGCGGGCATGGTCGAGCTGCTCGCGCAACTCGTCGATATCGACCTCGTCCGCGATGCGGACGCTGCGCGTGCGGTTGTGGATGCCGAAGGTAACCGAGACGTCCGGGTGCCGGCGCAGGATCATCTGCGCCATCAGGAGCTTGTAGAAATCCGTATCGAGCAGCGACCGGACGATCGGGTCGATGCGGAAATTGTGGTTGTAGACCCGCGTCGCGAGATCGAGCATCGGTCGGGTTCACGCTCCGGCCGCGGGCCGGACTGCCCGCACGCGACAGGGCGCATGGCGGGGTGGCGCAAGTCAATGGGCCGGCAGGCAGTGCCCGCCGGCCCAGGATGCATGTGCTGTGCGGAGTTCAGACGCTCAGGCGAGATCGACCTTCTTCACCTCGGTCTTCGGAGACTCGCCGGTCAGCGCGGCCTTCACGTAGCCGTAGACATGGACCATCGTGCTGTTCGGGCTGTCCCAGTACTCGCCCTTCTCCGGATGGACGCGGATCAGCGCGACCTCGGGGTCGTCCTTGCCCTTGGGGAACCAGGTCTTCAGGCTCTCCTGCCACTTGGCATCGATGATCGACCGGTCGCGCACGATCTCGGCCTTGCCGGCCACCGAGACGTAGTTCTGGCTCGACGGGTCGGAATAGGCGAGGTTGATCTGGTTGTCGCGGCTGATCTCGGCGGTCTTCGGCGCGTGCAGCTTGGTGAAGAACCACAGGTCGCCGTTCTCGTCGGCATCGTGGTTCCACATGGGCCGGCTGTTCAGGGTCCCGTCGGAATCGACGGTGGTCATCATCGCGATCTTCACGTCCTTGATCATGTCGAAGAGCTTCTTCGCGCCCTCGTGGTCGCGGTGGTTGCCCTGGTGCATGCAAGCGGTCTCCTCAACACGTCTCGAAAATCGGATCCGGGCGGGCTAAGTCCGGGCGATGCGGCCTCGTGCATCGACGGCCCACCTCAGGCTGCCCCGACAACGGACAAGAGCCCGCTTGGTTCAGCTCAGGCTGTCCGGAGATGAGAGGACGACGAGACCCATGCGCGCCCGGCCGAGCATCGCCCTCCTCGTCGCGCTTCTCGCGGGCCTCGCGATCCGGCCCGCCGCCGCCGAGGTGCGCTTCGGCCCCGGCGTACGGATCGGCGGGCACGACTTTTCGAACCGGCGCTACCGCAGCGTCCATATCGCGCGGGTGAAACGGCTGCCCGGCCCGCCCGGCTGCCGCCATGTCCGGAACGGCGTCTACCGGCGTGGTGACGGCACGGTGGTGCGCGGCCCGATGGAGCGATGCAATCTCGTGGCGATCCCACCCGCGCGGCGACGGTGAGTTTGCCGGCGGCGGGGTCTGGCGTTCCCCGCGCGCTCGGTTACATGCAGTGGTATACCTGCTGGCCCGTTGCCCGCCGGCTCCCTGTACGGAGAACGACCTTGGCGATCAGCCGCGACGACGTGATGAAGGCGCTCACCGGCGTCACCGTGGATGCGGCCGGCACGACGCTGACCGGCTCCGGCCGCCTCTCGCAGGTGGTGGTGGATCCCAACAACCGGGTGATGTTCTCGATCCTGGTCGACCCGAGCGAGGCCGAGCGCTTCGAACCGGTACGCCGCGCCGCCGAGGGCAAGGTGTTGTCGATCCCGGGTGTCACGGGCGTCTTCGCGAGCCTCACCTCCGAGCGCGGGCCTGGCCATCAGGCGCAGAGCACCGCAGCGCCGCGACCCGTTCAGGCGCCCCGCCCCGGTGCCCCGCCGAACCAGGGACCCCAGCTTCCGGGCGTGCGCCACATCGTGGCCGTGGCCTCGGGCAAGGGCGGCGTCGGCAAGTCGACCACCGCCTGCAATCTCGCGCTCGCCCTGAAGGCCCAGGGGCTGAAGGTCGGTCTCCTCGACGCCGACATCTACGGTCCCTCCGTGCCGAAGCTGTTCGGCCTGTCGGGCAAGCCGAACGTCGTCGACAACAAGGCCATGGAGCCGATGGTGGGCTACGGCCTCAAGGTCATGTCGATCGGCTTCCTGATCGAGCCCGAGACGGCGATGATCTGGCGCGGTCCGATGGTGCAGTCGGCGATCACCCAGATGCTGCGCGACGTGCTCTGGGGCGAACTCGACGTGCTCCTCGTCGACATGCCGCCCGGCACTGGTGACGCGCAGCTCACCATGGCTCAGGCGACGCCCCTCTCGGGCGCCGTCATCGTCTCGACGCCGCAGGATCTCGCGCTGATCGACGCCCGCCGCGGCGTGACCATGTTCAAGAAGGTCGCCGTGCCGATCCTCGGCGTGATCGAGAACATGGCAACCTTCATCTGCCCGAATTGCGGCCACGCCTCGCACATCTTCGGCCATGGCGGCGCCCGCCACGAGGCGGAGCGCCTGGGCGTGCCCTTCCTCGGCGAGGTGCCCCTCAACATGACGATCCGCGAGACCTCGGATTCGGGCCGGCCCGTGGTGGCGACCGATCCGGACGGGCCGCAGGCCCAGGTCTACCGCGAGATCGCGGCCAAGCTCTGGTCGAACCTCTCCGGTGCGCCGGCCGGCCGAGCCGCGCCGAAGATCGTCTTCGAGTGAGCCGGGGGTGAGCGCGCCGGCGCTGGGCCTGATCCTGGCCGGCGGACAGGCGCGGCGGATGGGCGGGGGCGACAAGCCCCTGCTCCGACTCGCCGGGCGTACCCTTCTCGACCGGGTGGTGGAGCGGCTCGCGCCGCAATGCGGGGCCGGCCTCGCCCTCAGCGCCAACGGCGACCCGGCGCGCTTCGCCGGCTTCCCGGGGCCGGTCCTGCCCGATCCCGTCTCCGGCCAGCCCGGGCCGCTTGCGGGCATCCTGGCCGGGCTCGAACACGCTGCAACCTCCGGCATCGGGTCCGTGGTCAGCGTCTCGGGCGATTCGCCCTTCCTGCCGGACGACCTCGTGGCGCGCCTCGCAGCGGCGCGGGACGAGGCCGGCGCTGTCCTCGCCCTCGCCGCCTCGGGTGAGCGCCAGCACTTCACCATCGCCCTGTGGCCGAGTGCGCTGGCCGAGGCGCTCAGGGCCTATCTCGAGCGGGGCGAGCGGCGCGTCGGCGGGTTCGTTCTGGCCCTTTCCCCTGCCCTCGCCGCTTGGCCGATCGATCCGGTCGACCCTTTCCTCAACGTCAACACGCCCGAGGATCTCGCTGCGGCGGAGGCCGCCCTGCTGGAGTCCTGAGGCAGGCTGCGGCCGGGAGCCGACGTCCGATCGTTCGCGTGCTTCACGCGCTGCCGCCTCTCCCCGATCGGGAGAGGCGCGCGAGAGTCGAAACCGTCGCGCCCCTCGTCAGAAGGGAGGTCGGGCGCGCGTCAGCGCTGACCGAAGGCCGTGTCCTTGAACAGGTCCTTGTACTCGCGCGGCTGCGAGCGCCAGTACTGCTTCGGGGCACGGACCCGGGCGCCGAGCGCGGCCGCGGCATGCCAGGGCCAGCGCGGATCGTAGAGCATCGCCCGGGCCAGCGAGACGGCGTCCGCCCGGCCCTCCTCCAGCACCGCCTCGGCCTGGTGGGGCTCCGTGATCAGGCCGACCGCGATGGTGGTGAGCCCGGTCTCTGCCTTGATCCGCTCGGCGAAGGGCACCTGATAGCCCGGTCCGAGCTTGATCGCCTGCTTGGGGGAGACTCCGCCGGTGGAGACGTGGATCGCCGGCGAACCCGCCGCCTTCAGCGCCTGGGCGAATTCCACCGTCTCGTCGAGGTCCCAGCCGTCCTCCACCCAGTCGGTGGCCGAGACGCGCAGCCAGACCGGGCTGCCGGCGGGCACGACCTGGCGCACGGCGTCGTAGACCTCCAGCGGGAAGCGCATGCGGTTCTGCAGGCTGCCGCCATAGGCATCGGTGCGCTTGTTCGCGAGCGGCGACAGGAACTGGTGCAGCAGGTAGCCATGCGCCCCGTGAAGCTCCACCGCCTCGATGCCGAGGCGCACCGCGCGCTTGGCGGTGGCGACGAAGGCGTCCCGCACCCGCTTCAGGTCCGCGGCGTCGAGGGCGTGCGGTGCCACCTCGTCCTCCCCGTGCGGCACCGGCGAGGGCGCCTCGGTGCGCCAGCCATAGGGATGCTCCGGCGGGATCTGGGCGCCGCCCGTCCAGGGCGCCTCGCTCGACGCCTTCCGCCCGGCATGGGCGATCTGGATGCAGATCGGGATCGGCGCGTAGTCGCGCACCGCGTCGAGGACGCGGCCGAGGGCGCGCTCGCATCCGTCGTTGTAGAGGCCGAGGTCCCAGGCGGTGATGCGGGCCTCGGGCGACACCGCGGTCGCCTCCAGGGTCAGCAGCCCGGCGCCCGACATGGCGAGCTGGCCGAGATGCATCATGTGCCAGTCGGTGGCCTCGCCGTCCCGAGCCGAGTACTGGCACATCGGCGCGATCAGGATGCGGTTCTCGAGGGTCAGGCCGTCGAGCGTCAGCGGTTCGAACAGGCGGGCAGTCGTGGCTGTCGTCATGGGGCGCTCCGGATGGATGCGCCCCTATCTACGCCGGCCGGCGCGGTATGCCAGCCGGTCGGAGCATGATCTGTCGACGTGCAGGCCGGTTCGGGAGGAGCGCGCGCGTCGCGACCGCAGCCCTAGGCGCCCCCGATGCCCCGCTGCTCCAGGCTCGTGCCGATCTCGTCGAGCACGGAGGCGTCGTCGATGGTTGCCGGCATGGTCCAGGGCTCGTGGTCGGCGATGCGCTTCATGGTGGCGCGCAGGATCTTGCCCGAGCGCGTCTTGGGCAGGCGCGGCACGGTGAGCGCCAGCTTGAAGGCGGCGACCGGGCCGATCTCGTCGCGGACCTTGGCCACGAGTTCGCGCTCGATCTCGGCCGGATCGCGGGTCACCTGGGCCTTCAGCACGACAAAGCCGCAGGGCACCTCGCCCTTGAGACTGTCGCGGATGCCGATCACGGCGCATTCCGCCACGTCCGGATGGCCGGCGAGCACCGCTTCCATGCCGCCGGTCGAGAGGCGGTGGCCGGCCACGTTGATGATGTCGTCGGTCCGCCCGAGCACGGTGATGTAGCCGTCCGCGTCGATCACCCCGGCATCGGAGGTGTCGTAATAGCCGGGGAAGGTAGCGAGATAGCTCGTCCGCATGCGCTCGTCCGAGCCCCACAGGGTCGGCAGGCAGCCCGGCGGCAGCGGCAGGCGGATCGCGATCGTGCCCATCGTGTCCGGCGGCACCGGCTTGCCGCCCTCGTCGAGGATCTCGACGCGGTAGCCCGGCATCGGCACGCAGGTGCTGCCGTGCTTCACCGGCAGGAGTCCCAGGCCGAGCGGGTTTCCGGCGATCGGCCAGCCGGTCTCGGTCTGCCACCAATGGTCGATGACCGGTCGGTCGAGCACCCGCTCGGCCCAGGCGACGGAATCCGGGTCCGCCCGCTCGCCGGCCAGGAACAGGCTGCGGAAGGCCGAGAGGTCGTGATCGCCGACGCGCTCGCCCCTCGGATCCTCCTTCTTGATGGCCCGGAGGGCGGTGGGCGCCGTGAACAGGCAGACGGAGCCGGTCTCCGACACCACCCGCCAGAGGGCACCGGCATCGGGCGTGCCGACCGGCTTGCCCTCGTAGAGGACCGTGGTGCAGCCGTGCAGGAGCGGCGCATAGACGATGTAGGAATGCCCGACCACCCAGCCGATGTCGGAGGCGCAGAAATAGGTCTCGCCGGGCGCCACGCCGTAGAGGTTCGGCATCGACCAGGCGAGGGCCGCGAGATAGCCGCCGGTATCGCGCACCACGCCCTTCGGCTTGCCCGTGGTGCCGGAGGTGTAGAGCACGTAGAGCGGATCGGTGGCCGCCACCGGCACGCAATCGGCCCGGCGGCCCTCGGCCCGCGCCGCGGCGACGGCCTCCGCCCAGTCGCGGTCGCGGCCCTCCGTGAGCTGTGCCGCGCAGTGCGGGCGCTGCAGGATCAGGCAGCAATCCGGCTTGTGGGAAGCGGTGCCGATCGCCGCGTCGAGGAGCGGCTTGTAGGCAACGGTGCGGTTGGGCTCGATGCCGCAGGAGGCGGCGAGCACCACCTTCGGCCGGGCATCGTCGAGGCGCACGGCAAGCTCGTTGGCGGCGAACCCCCCGAACACCACGGAATGCACGGCCCCGAGGCGGGCGCAGGCGAGCATCCCGAACAGGGCTTCCGGCACCATCGGCATGTAGAGGAGGACGCGGTCGCCCTTGGCGACGCCGAAATCGGCGAGCACGGCGGCGAGCGTCGCCACCGCGTCGCGCAGCTCGCCATAGGTGATGGTCCGCTTCGTGCCGGTGACGGGCGAGTCGTAGCGGATCGCCGCCTGGTCGGCCCGCGCGCCGTCGGCATGCCGGTCGACCGCGTTGTGGCAGGCATTGAGCGTCCCGTCCGGGAACCAGCGGCCATAGGGGCCGAGATCGGCGTCGAAGGCCCGGGTCGGCGCCGTCGACCAGGCGAGCGCCTCCGCCGCGCCGAGCCAGAACGCCTCCGGATCGCGGCTCGCCGCGGCATAGACCTCGGGATAGCGGCCGGGCAGGCTGGCGGGCGTCATCGGGCGTCTCCTCGGGCGCCGCTCTTGTCCGGCGGCGGCGCGAGAGTACCAGAGAGGGTCGCCTTCGCGGCAGTCCACAAAACGCGAAACCGCCGCACCGGGGTGCCGGTGCGGCGGTTCCAGTCTCATGCTTGGGTCGGACGCGACGGGATCAGTGGATCGTCTCGCCCGCGCCCTGGAGTCGGTTGATCTCGTCCTTCAGGTGGAGTTTCCGTCGCTTCAGCTCGGCGATGTGAAGGTCGTCTGCCGAGGGCCTGTGGATCGCTTCCTGAATCTCACGCTCGAGGGCTTCGTGCTTCCGGGTGAGTTGGTTCAGATGCGTCTGCAGCGACATGAGGCGAATCTCCTGTCATCGTTCTGACGCATCGAACCTGCCACAGGATCAGCCGGCTGTCGAAGGCATTTCGGCGTGTGCGGTGCGGAACGGTTAGGGGATCGTGTTGCCGAGGCGGCATGCCTGGCGCATGCTGGGACGCGGCGGTTCGGGTTGTTTTTCAGCGGGCGGCGATGACGGTCGAGTCGATCGAGGGTGCGCAGGACAACGCGCGGGTCGAGGATGGGCAGCCGGACCTCGTCCGGGAGCTGCATGGCCTGAAGGAAGAGCACCGCGACCTCGACAGTGCCATCGAGGCGCTGGAGCGCGGCGTGGTCGCCGACCAGCTCCAGATCCAGCGTCTGAAGAAGCGCAAGCTGACGCTGCGCGACCGCATCGCCTATGTCGAGGACCAGCTGACGCCCGACATCATCGCATGATGGTGGATCGACGCGCGACCCGCCTTGCGGGCCCTGGCGCGCGCCTGTAACGGCAGGGTTTACGCTGCGGCCGGCCCCCGCCGGCCCGGGCGCAACCGCGAGACCTGCGCGTGAGCACACCGGCTGTCCCCCCGGTCGCGATCATCATGGGATCCCAGTCCGACTGGGAGACGATGCGGCACGCCGCCGAGACCCTCGACGCGCTGGCCGTTCCCTACGACGCCCGCATCGTCTCGGCCCACCGCACGCCGGACCGGCTGGTGGCCTTCGCCAAGGGGGCGCGCGCGGCCGGCTTCAAGGTGGTGATCGCCGGCGCCGGGGGCGCCGCCCACCTGCCCGGCATGGCCGCCGCGATGACGAGCCTGCCGGTCTTCGGCGTGCCGGTGGAATCGAAGGCGCTGTCGGGCCAGGACAGCCTGCTCTCGATCGTGCAGATGCCGGCGGGCATCCCGGTCGGCACCCTCGCCATCGGCCGGGCCGGCGCCGTGAACGCGGCCCTGCTCGCCGCCGCCGTGCTCGCGCTGGGCGATCCGGCCCTGGCCGGGCGCCTCGACGCCTGGCGCGCCCGGCAGACGGCGAGTGTCGCCGAGAAGCCTGTGACGGAGACCGCGTGACCCCGATGCCCCTCGCGCCCGGTTCGACCCTCGGCATCGTCGGCGGCGGCCAGCTCGGGCGCATGATCGCCCTCGCAGCCGCGAATTATGGCCTGAAGGTCCATGTCTACGCCCCCGATGCCGACAGCCCGGCCTTCGACGTCGCGGCCCGCACCACCTGCGGCGCCTATGACGATGCGGAGGCGCTGACGCGCTTCGCGCAATCCGTCGACGCCGTGACCTACGAGTTCGAGAACATCCCGCGCGAGACCGCCGACCTGCTCGCGCGGAACGCGGCCCTGCATCCGAGCGCCGACGCGCTCTCGATCACCCAGGATCGCCTGTCCGAGAAGAGCTTCATCAACGGTATCGGCATCCCGACCGCTCCGTTCCGGCAGGTGGATACGCCCGACGATCTCGCCCGCGCCCTCGAGGCGCTCGGCCTGCCGGCGGTGCTGAAGACGCGCCGCTTCGGCTACGACGGCAAGGGCCAGCGCATCATCCGCGAGCCGGCCGAGGGCGACCGCAACGCGATCTTCGCCGAGTTCGGGGGCGCCCCCCTGATCCTCGAAGGCTTCGTGCCCTTCGAGCGCGAGGTCTCCGTGGTGGCGGCCCGCTCGGCGGACGGGTCGTTCGCCGCCTTCGACCTCTGCGAGAACGAGCACCGAGACCATATCCTGGCGCTCACCCGCGTGCCGGCGCCGGGGGTGAGCGCCGAGACGGCCGCGGCGGCCGTCGAGATCGCGCGGCGCATCGCCGAGGCGCTCGACTATGTCGGCGTGCTCGCGGTCGAGATGTTCCTCGTCCGGGACGAGGCCGGCGAGCGCCTGATCGTCAACGAGATCGCGCCGCGGGTGCACAATTCGGGGCACTGGACCATCGAGGGCGCCCTCACCTCCCAGTTCGCGCAGCATGTGCGCGCGGTCTGCGGCTGGCCGCTCGGCGATCCCGGTCGAGTCGGCGGCCTCGCCGTCGAGATGCGCAACCTGATCGGTGCCGAAGCCGAAGGCTGGGCCGCGCTGCTCGGGGAGCCGGGCGCGCACCTTCACCTCTACGGCAAGGGCGAGGCTCGTCCCGGCCGCAAGATGGGTCATGTCACCCGTCTGATCGACTGAGACCGCGCGGGCCGCGCGGCTTTCGGATCACACTCGCGGCTCCGCGAGCCCGTGCGGAGGCCCGATGCGGCACCTCCGGCCGTTGAGCCATACCTTCGCCACATCCGCTGGCTTCCAAGGTTCCGTCGCCCGGTTCACGATTCCGACGCGCCGCTCGCTTCGCTGGGATCGCATCTCCGCGAGCGCCGAGGGGATTTCGGCTTCGTTTAAGCGCGCGTTCACCGCGTCGCGCGAATGTCCCCGCGCCCATCCGGTGGCCGCGCGGATCGCGGACCGGGATGGACGCCGGCAGGACCGGCGCGACGGATGGACGATCGGGGATCGGGCGTGCGCTGGAGCCGGCCCGGAGGGGAGCGGGTGATGAGGTCAATGAGCGTGCGGGCGCCGCGTGTGGCGCTGATCGGTTCGGCCCTGCTGGCTACCGTCGCGCTCGCCGGCTGCGAGACGATGGGCAGCGTGGCGAGCCCGCGCCAATACGCCGTGCTGGAGACCGACACCACGGGTGCCACCAGCACCAACATCGCCTCGCTGTCCGAGGTGGTGCAGCGCAATCCGAACGACGCGGCGGCCTACAACACCCGCGGCGCGGCCTATGCCCGCGCGGGCCAGTTCAACGAGGCCATTGCCGACTTCACCAAGGCGGTCAGCATCGATCCGAATTCGGGCTCCGCCTACAACAACCGCGCGCTGGCCTACCGCCAGACCGGCCGCAACGACGCCGCGCTGCAGGATTTCGGCAAGGCAATCAGCGCGGACCCGAATTACGGCCCCGCCTATATCGGCCGCGCCAACGTGCTGCGCGCCCAGGGCGACCTCGACGGCGCCCTTTCCGACCTCAACGTCGCGATCCGCCTGATGCCGGAATCCGCCGAGGCCTACCATGCCCGCGGCCTCGTCCGGCAGAAGCAGGGCCAGAATACCCAGGCCATCGCCGATTTCGATGCCGCGATCGACCGGAACCCCTTCGTCTCGGCGCCTTACGCTGCCCGCGGCCAGAGCCTGATCGCCACGAACCAGTTCGACAAGGCGATCGAGGACTACAACGCCGCCCTCAACGTGAACAACAAGGACGCGACCTCCTGGGCCTATCGCGGCCTCGCCTACGAGAAGTCGAACCGGCGCAAGGAGGCGATGGAGAACTACCAGCGCGCCGCCGGCATCGACCCGAACAACGCGGTTGCCAAGCAGGGCCTGAGCCGCGTTCAGGGTGGCGTCGGCTCGCTCTTCAACTAGAGGCGCTCCCGCGCCGGGCCGGCTGCCGGCTCGACGGAAGCGGGCACGCCGGACGGATGACTTGGAGCCGGCCCCGATCGCAGCGTGATCGGGGCCGGTTCTGCATTGAGCGCCCGCTCGAGCGCTCCGCACCGAAGCGAACGCCGTGCCGGATAAAGAGAGCGCATCAAAACAAGGGCTTAAAGCTGCTCTCGACCCGAAGCCTCAGCCCCGGCGCCGCACGGTAAAGGTGCCGCCGGACAAGGCGGCCACGATTCGCGGCTCGTGCGGGCGCAGGTCCCAGAGCCGCACCTCGGCGCAGCGCAGGGTGAGCGTGCCGGTCGCACGCTCCTCGCCGTAATAGCAGTGCTCGAAAGCCGCGAGCAGCGTCGCCCGCTGCGGATGGGCGGCGGTCGACGGGTCGATCGCGACACTGAGCCGCCTCAGCCGGCCGAATTCGAACGCCTCGAAGCCGTCGAGGAGGCCACCGATCTCCGGGTCGGTGAGGCGCAGGAACAGGCAGAGGCGTCGGGCCGGATCCGGGCATGCCGCCGCATCCCTCCGGAGGACGAGTTCAAAGCGCGTCCGCTCGTCCTCCGGCAGGTTCAGGATGTGGTGCGAGGGCACGCCTTCCAGCATGTGCGGCTGGGGCGAGCCGAAGGTGGAGCGGCTGGCCGGACGGCCTTCCCGCCGTCCATGCGTGCGATAATGCAGCAGCGGGTTGGCCCCGGCCCCCGCCACATCCGCGTACTGGCTGGTATACCAAAGAGTGTTGAAAGCCGGATTCGGATCGAACCCCTTGCGGGCGCCCACGCGCAGATAGTGGCGCACCGGATCGAGGCGGGTCTTCCCGCTCTGAGCGCGATAGAAGCGCGTGTCGAAATCCGTCGCCGGGTTTCGTCCCTGCTCCGCGCCGCGGAGCAGGTAGTGCAGGAAGGGATCGACTCCGCTGCGTGCCACGTCGCGGTTGGCGTGCAGATAGTAATCGGCGTCGAACAGCTTCGGCACGCGTCCGAACAGGACGCGCCGCACGGCGCGCGACAGCAGGCGGACGGCGCCCGACGAGATCTGCACCCTCACGGCCGCACGGCCTCGCACAGGCGCCGCAGGGTTGTTTGATGCAGGGCGGGATCGCAGTCGCGGGCGATCTGCGCAAGCCCTGCCAGCTGCAGACGGGTCCAGGTCGCCCGATCGCTGTGCAACTGCGTGAGGGCGTCGGCGAACCCGTCCGCGTCGCGCCAGTCGTGAGAGAGAAAGCCGGCGCCTTCGGGCCAGCCGATCTGCTCGGCGAGCAGCGACGTCACCACCAACGGAACGCCGCGCGAGACCGACTCGTACACCTTGTGCGGCGTGCCCGCGGCGAAGCGCGTCGGCGCGATGCAGACGCGCGCCCGCGCGAAGAGCGGCCCGGGATCGGCGACCCGACCGAGCACCGAGACCCCGGGCCGGGTCAGGCGGTCCCGGATTGCCGGGAGCACTTCGCCGATGACGGTGAGTGTCGCGTCCGGCATGATCGCGCGGACGCGGGGCCATGCTTCGCCGAGGAGCCAATCGAGGGAATCGACGTTCGGCTGCCCCTCCTGTGCCAGCGAGCCGATGAACAGGAAGCCGGAGCGCGTCGCGAAATCGGGGACCGGGGCCTCGGCCGGCAGCAATGCGGATCCGAGCACGCTGACATTGCCGATCCCGAAGGCGGCGAGCAGGCGGGCCTCGGCCTGCGACACGCTGACCACCCGGTCTGCCTGCGCGAAGAGGCGCGTCTCCTGCTGAATGGCTGTCCGGAGGGCAGCCTCGGTGCCGAACCGGTTCGTCACCGAGGCCGCGATGAAGTCGCGCAGGGCGAAGACCGCCTCGGAGTCGAAGATGACCCGCGAGCGCACGAAGCTGCGCGGCGTGTGACCCGCATTGGCGAGTTCCCGGCAGACCATCGTGATGTTGTGCGGGCGGCTGACCCAGAGCACGTCGAAGCATCCGGCGCCCGCCGCCACGATCCGTCGGAAACCCTTGGCCTCGTCGGCCTCGAGGATCTGCACCGACCGGTCGATGTCGCGATAGGGCTCGCCGTCGGATCCGACGGCGAGCACGGGATAGAAGGTCACGGCATAGCCGAGGTCCGCGAGCGCGTTGACGATGAAGTTGGCGCGCGGCAGGCCGCTGCCGCGGTCGATATGCGGGATGCTGTCGTCCACGTAGAGGACACGCAGCCGCCAGGGAGCGTCCTCGTCCTTCGCCGACCCGGTTGCGAACTCTGCGGTCGCCGGCTTCGGGAAATGCCCTGCAGCTTGGTCAGTCTCTGCGTCCCCCTGCAGCATTTCTGCGGTCACGACCCCGTGTACTCTGGCCCTCACCCATGCAGCGGTTCGCGGACCGAGGCAATGAGCAGAGCCGCAGATCGGGAACGCTCGGAGCGGGGGGCTGGTGGTCCGGTCAGGCGGATCCCGCACTCGGCTCGATGATCAGGTGGCCGAGCAGGTCGTCCGCGAGGACGAGGATTCGGTCCGGGCGCAGTCCCTCCGCACGCTGCCGATCTCGCGGATCCGCGTCGAGGGTCAGGACGGCCGGCACCAGGTCGAGGGTCAGGTCGGGCGACGCGCGCCGCAGGCCGACTTGACGCATCAGCGGTTCCGCGCCGGTCGCGCCGACCGATACGGCCCGACTGCCGGACGACGCGGCGACGAAGCAGACCATGCGCGGCGGGCTCGTCAGGAAGGCGCTCGGCAGGCAGGTGACGAGGTCGAACCGGCCGTCCGCTCGACCGAGGAGGTGCGCCGCGCTCCACCAGTCCGGCTCGGCCGCGAGGAGGAGCGGCACGAGCAACTCGCGGTGGGCTTGCGGCAGAGCAGGCGTCCGCACCCATTCCGGCGACAGGGCAAGGCGGGTGGCCGAGAGTGAATCGACCAGCGCCTGCCGCTCCCCTCGATCCTCGATCGCGTCGACGCGGGACTGCCGTGCGAACCAGCGGCGGCGGATCGGCGTGTAGGCCTGCGCCGACGCGTCCGGCCCGGCGCGCTCGGTCGCGACGAGAATTCCGTGATCGGGATGGTGCGTGGGTAGCGACTCCAGGTCTCGCATCTCGGTGACCGTGACGGCGCCCAGGCAGACGGACCGGCTCCGGGGCGGCGGCACGGCGGGCAGGTCGGCGGGTGCGGCGGGCTCACCCGAGGCCTTCTCGATCAGGCCGAGGCAACGCGCCTCGGCTTCGGCGCAGCGTGCCTCGAAGCGGCGGAACAGATCGGCGCAGTCTGCGCACAGGGCCGCGAGGCCGGCTGCGTCGCTGCGCAATGCCAGCACCGCCTCGCGCACCGCCTCCACCCCCGGCAGACGGTGCGCAACCGCGTAGGGATCGAACCCGTCGAAGGCGGCGGCCGTACCGATCACCGGCAGCCCGTAGGACAGGGCCTCGGCCACCTTCATCTTGAGGCCGGTTCCCATGAGCATCGGCGCGACGACGGCGTCGACCGCGTCGTAGAACGTCTCCACCTCAGCGACCCGGCCAAGCAGGGTCAGGCCGGGACAGGTCTCAAGCCCGAGCGCACCGCAGACCTCACCCGCGACGACGAGCTCCGGCATGCCCGGCTCCCAGCCGCGGATCCAGATCTCCGCGAAGGCCCGAATCGACAGGCGGTTGGCGTCGTTCCCGTGCCCGATGAAGCCGATGCGGCGCAGGCGCGTCACCGTCCGCGGCGTGCTCCGGCGCAGTAGGCGCGGCGGCAGCAGCAGGACGGGCCGGTCGGTCACGGTGCTGAAATAGGCGGCCTCGTTCGCCTGGATCGCCAGCACCGTGTCGGCCCGGTCGAGCCCGGCGCCCTCGCCCGCCGCGTCCGTGTAGAAGAAGCTCGGCTCCATCCCGAAGGGACGATAGATCAGGTGCCGGTCCGCGAAGCGGTCATGGGTGTCGATCAGCTTCAGCGTGCCCGCAGGCACCCGCTCAAGGACGCGCGACAGGAACACGTAGTTGACGATGATCGCGCGGGTCTCCGGGTGATGCCTGAAGTACCACGCCACGAAGTCGCCGACCTCGTCCGGACACCAGTCGTCGATGCCGAACGGCCGGCCGGCGCTGCGCAGTGGGATCGGGTCGCGCGGCTCGATCCGGAAGACGCGTCGGAAGGCCTGCTCCGTCCGGGCATCGTCGGTGGGCGGGTGCTGCCCGTAGCGCCGGTAGACCTGATCCTCGTGTGCGAAATAGGCGAAATCCACCGCGAAGCCGCCGCGCGCCAGCATCTCGCAGACGGCGAGGAGCCGCCTCCGGTTGCCCGCGAGCGTCGGGAAGACCGGCATCGGCGCCAGGACGAGTACCGTCCGTGCTGCGGGCGCGCCTGTCACGCGGGTCTCCGTCTGCGCAGGACGCCGACGCGGTGGTCGTCGCGTCCGACCAGGATGGCGCGGTTGAGGAGGAGAGCGGGCGGCCAGGCCGCTTCGAGGGTGAGCGCGACCCTGGGCCGGCCGTCGAAGCTCAGAGTGGCCTCCTCGACCGCGAAGCGTCGGTAACCGTCATTCGCGCGCAGGACGATCCAGTGCGGCACGTAATCGCCCGTCACGGTGAGCATGCGCCCTTCCAGGCCGAGATCCAGTGCATCCGCCTCGTCGGCCGCCCCCATCAGGGCATCGAGGCCCGGTGTCACGAAGGCGAGCAGGGCGGCCATGGATCGGATCGCCCCGTCATCCGCGCCGATCTGCACGGTGAGGGCGGAGCGCGCCAGAACCGTGCATTCATGCGGCGTCAGGATCAGGCCATCTTCGACGATCTCCACCCTCAGGTCGCGGAAATGAGTCGCGAGGACGAAGCCGTCGCCGGTCCGGAATCGCTGCGGGTCTTCGCCGACGCTGCGCAGGAGCAGGAGATAGGAGATCGCTTGGCGCCTCTCGTCCGGGCTCACGGCGAGCGCCCAGGTTTCCAGGCGTCCCCCTGGAGGTGCGGCCAGGCCGAGCGGGACGGCGAAGGTGGACAGATCGGCGATGCGGCAGACGTAGAGATCGTCGGTGACGCGGCAGAGGGCGCCGGTGACCGTCCCGCTCGGCGTCGGCGCGGTCGGATCGCACATGATCACGGCCGGTCATCCCCCGCCTCGACTGTCACTCAGGTTTCGTTCGCTAGGGAGGCCCACAGAGCGAGTCAAGCGATCCGCCGCGGCCTCCGCGATAGGTACGGTTGCAGGTGCAGTGACCGCGTCCGTCCCGGTATCGCGTCGGTCGGATCCGCCTCGGGGAGGCGGATCCTTGCGTCACGGCGCGATCAGAAGCACTGACGGCGGCGGACCACGGTGACGCGGCCGAAGGGCCCGCGCCGCTTGGTCACCACGGTCCGGCAGCGCGGTCCGCGGATCACGGTGCGCCTGACCACCCGGGCCTGCTCGACGCCGCTGGCCGGTGCGGCCACGGGTCCGCCCGCGAAGGGCAGCGCGCTCGCAGGTGCGGCGAGGCCGGCGAGCATGAGGGCGGCAAGTCCGACGACGGTTGCTTTCACGGAGGAAGCTCCTGGTTCGTGGGTGGGGCGGGCGGTCTGGCTGGGATTCGATGAATGTCGTGTTAACTGCGGCCTCGCGCGGGGCTGCCCCGGCGGGCATGCGCGTTGCACGCGCCCCGGTGCTCGTCTAACTCCGTGCCATGACGACCGACCACGACAAGATCCTCATCGTAGACTTCGGCAGCCAGGTGACGCAGCTCATCGCGCGGCGCGTGCGCGAAGAGGGCGTCTACTGCGAGATCGTGCCCTTCACGAAGGCCACCGAGGCCTTCGCCGAGACGCGGCCCAAGGGCGTGATCCTCTCGGGCGGCCCGGAATCGGTGACGACCGAGGCCTCACCCCGGACACCGCAGGTGGTCTTCGATTCCGGCGTGCCGGTCTTCGGCATCTGCTACGGCCAGCAGACCATGGCGGCCCAGCTCGGGGGCGAGGTCGAGGGCGGCCACCATGCCGAGTTCGGCCGGGCCGAGATCGAGATCCTGGCCGAATGCGCCCTGTTCAAGGGCGTCTGGCATGTGGGCGAGCACTATCCCGTCTGGATGAGCCACGGCGACCGGGTCACCAAGCTGCCCGACGGCTTCACCACGGTGGCGATCTCGAAGAACGCGCCCTTCGCGGCGGTCGCGGACGAGGCGCGGAAGTTCTACGCGGTCCAGTTCCACCCGGAGGTGGCGCACACGCCGCATGGCGCGTTGCTGATCCGCAATTTCGTGCGCGACATCGCCGGCTGTTCCGGCGACTGGACCATGGGGGCCTATCGCGAGGAATCGATCGCCAAGATCCGCGAGCAGGTCGGCACCGAGCGAGTGATCTGCGGCCTGTCCGGCGGCGTCGATTCGGCGGTGGCCGCGGTGCTGATCCACGAGGCGATCGGCGACCAGCTCACCTGCGTCTTCGTGGATCACGGTCTGCTCCGCCAGGGCGAGGCCGAGGAGGTCGTACGGCTGTTCCGCGACCACTACAACATCCCCCTCGTCCACGTTCAGGCGCAGGAGATGTTCCTCTCGGCGCTGGAAGGGGTCAGCGACCCCGAGGTGAAGCGCAAGACGATCGGACGCCTGTTCATCGATGTGTTCGAGACCGAGTCGAAGAAGATCGGCGGCGCGGCCTTCCTGGCGCAGGGCACGCTCTATCCGGACGTGATCGAGAGCGTGTCGTTCACGGGCGGCCCCTCGGTGACGATCAAGAGCCACCACAATGTCGGCGGCCTCCCCGAGCGCATGAACATGAAGCTCGTGGAGCCCCTGCGCGAGCTGTTCAAGGACGAGGTCCGCGTGCTCGGGCGCGAGCTCGGCCTGCCCGATGGCTTCGTCGGTCGCCACCCCTTCCCGGGCCCCGGCCTCGCGATCCGCTGCCCCGGCACGATCACGACGGAGAAGCTCGACGCATTGCGCAAGGCCGATGCGATCTATCTCGAGGAGATCCGCAAGGCCGGCCTCTACGACACGATCTGGCAGGCCTTCGCGGTGATCCTGCCGGTCAAGACCGTCGGCGTGATGGGCGACGGGCGCACCTACGACCATGTCTGCGCGCTGCGCGCCGTCACCTCGGTCGACGGCATGACCGCCGACTTCTACCCCTTTGACATGGCCTTCCTCGGCCGGGTCGCGACCCGCATCATCAACGAGGTCAAGGGCATCAACCGGGTCACCTACGACATCACGTCGAAGCCGCCCGGCACGATCGAGTGGGAGTGAGGCGCGGAGCGCTCTCAAGCCGACCTGGATAGCGGTTCGACGTCAGAGGGCGCATCACGACGGAGGCTTGGAGCCGTGTCCGATCGGAGCACGATCGGACAGGGCTTCAGGAGCGCCGCTCCAGGTTCGCCACGTAGAAACCATCCGTACCGGTGCGGGCGGGGCTCATCTGCAGGCCGTGGCGGGTGAAGCGAACGGAATCGGCGAGGCCGGGCAGCACCCGCTCGACGACGTCCCGGGCCGGCACAACGGCGAAGCCCTTCGTCCGCCCGAGGAAGGCGTCGAGCGCGCCGTCATTCTCCCGCGGCAGCAGCGAGCAGGTGATGTAGACGATGCGGCCACCCGGCCGCACGAGGCGCGCGGCCCGGTCGAGCACGGCCGTCTGCTCCGCGATGCGGGTCTCCAGGCTGCCGGGACGCAGGCGCCATTTCGCGTCCGGATTGCGCCGCCACGTGCCCGCCCCGGTGCAGGGTGCATCGACCACGACTCTGTCCACCGTGCCGTCGAGATCGGCGAGCACGTCCGCGCGCGCGCGTCCGGTGCGCGGCGTGCGCACCTCGGCCGCGGCGCCGGAGCGGCGCAGGCGCTCGTGGATCGGGGCGAGGCGGCGCGGATCGTCGTCGCTGGCGATGAGCCGGGCGCCGTTGCCCGTCTGGCTCGCCAGCGCCAGGGTCTTGCCGCCGCCGCCCGCGCAGAGATCGACGATGGTCTCGCCCGCCCGAGGCTCCGCGAGCAGGGCCGCGAGCTGCGAGCCCTCGTCCTGGATCTCGTACCAGCCGTCCAGAAATTCCGGCTCGACATGGAGCGCGGGCCCGCGCCCGTCGGCGCCAATCGGGATGCGCAGGCCCTGCGGCGCGAAGGGCGTGGGCTCACCCGCCAGATGCGCGAGGCCCGGCAGGGCTTCGTCGCGGCTCTGCTTGAGGGCATTCAGGCGGATGTCGAGCGGCGCGCGCCGGGCGAGCGCCTTCAGCTCGGGCAGCAGATCGGTCCCGAGCAGGCTCTCCAACTCCGGCAGAACCCATTCGGGCACGTCGCCCGCGATCGCCGGAGGGGCGTCGGCGAGATCGCCCTGCTCGAGCCGCACGCGCTCTTCCGCACTCAGCGGCTCGGGCGCAAAGCGCTCGGCGGTGAGCAAGGCCGCGATCGAGGGGGCGGCGAGCCCCTGCTGCAGGCGCAAGGACCCCAGCAGCACGGAGCGCGGGGCGTCGTCTCCCATGATCCAGGCGGAGGAGGCGCGCCGACGCAGGGCGTCGTAGACGAGGCTGGCGATGGCGGCGCGGTCGCCCGAGCCGGCGAAGCGGTGACTGAGGCCCCAATCCTTCAGGGCGTCGGCCGCGGGGCGGCGGCGTGCCGCGATATCGGCCAGCACCTCGATGGCGGCGGAGCAGCGGGCGGCGGGTGTCAGGGTCGTCTCCTCTAAGATTCGATTCAACACGTCGCGAAACGGCCACGCTTCGCGCACGCCGCCGTCACGTTACGGCCGAGCTTCCGGCCGCTTCGGGGCCGAGAAGGGCGGCCGCCATACCAGATGGAGCCGAATATGGTCCCCCTGCCCCGCCTCGTCCTCGCGGCGATCGCCGCCCTCGGGCTCGCCGCCTGCTCGAACGCGCCCGCTGCGCCAGGGCCTGAACTGACCCCCCCGCCCCCGCGCGTCGATGCCAAGACGCAGCTCGAATACGGCGCCCCGCCCCCGCGCGCGCCGCGCTACTGAGCCTCGCGGGCGCGCTTGGCCTCGTAGGCCTTGAGACCGGTATAGACCAGCCCGAGAAGCGGATCGGCGGAGCTCGGCTCCGCCGCGCGGCCGCGGGCAATCAGGTCGCCGACGATGTGGTCGGCCTCGATGCGGCCTCCGCCCAGGATGTCCCGCAGCATCGAGGCCGTCATCGGCGATCTCTCCGCCGTCAGCGTCGCCCGCGCCTGGGCAGAGACCTTCTCGCGCGGGGCGTGGCCGTTGGCGGCCGCGATTGCGAGGCATTCCTCGTGGAGGCCCGTGATCAGGTCCCGGCCACCGGGCGCGGCCAGGATGTCGCCGATGGAGGCCCGCATCAGCGTGGTGGAACCGGCGAGCGTCGCCAGGAACACCCACTTCTCCCACATCTCCAGCAGGATCTTCTCGCTGAGGCGCGCCTGGAACTTGGCGCCCTGCATCACCGCGTCGATCGCCGCCACGCGCTCCGAGCGGCCGCCGTCGCGCTCGCCGTAGGTGATGGTGCAGAGTTCGCTCATGTGGCGGATCTCGCCGGCCTGACCCACCGTCGAGATGATGGCGCAGGACCCGCCGAGTACGCGGGCCGGACCGAACGCGATGTCCAAGGCATCAAGATGCCGCAGCCCGTTGAGGATCGGCAGAATGACGGTGCCCTCGGTCACGGCAGGGGCCATGTCGGCGAGCGCGGCGTCGAGATCGTAGGCCTTGCAGGAGAGCACCACGAGGTCATAGGCGCTCTCGCCGGCCCTCAGCGCCTCCGCGGTGATCGTCTTCGGTTGGTCGAGATGCAGGTCGCCCAGCGGGCTCTTCACGACGAGGCCCTGTGCGGCGAGCGTCGCCGCGCGGGCCGGGCGCACCAGGAAGGTCACGTCGCGGCCGATCGCGGCGAGCCGCGCCCCGAAATAGCCGCCCGTCGCCCCGGCTCCGACCACCAGCACGCGCATCCGTTCCTCCCGTTCCGATCGAATCCCGGCTTCCATGCGCGTGGCCGAGCCGGGATGCAACGGGCCGCGGATCGGCCGATCAGGTCCGCGACGGGTAGTTCGGGCTCTCGCGGGTGATGGTCACGTCGTGGACGTGGCTCTCGCGCAGGCCCGCATTGGTGATGCGGATGAACTGCGCCCGCTCCTGGAACTCGGGGATCGTCGCCGCACCGACATAGCCCATGGCGGCGCGCAGGCCGCCGGCAAGCTGGTGCAGCACCGCATTGACCGGACCCTTGTAGGGGACCTGCCCCTCGATACCCTCCGGCACCAGCTTGTGCGTGTCGTTGACCTCGGCCTGGAAGTAGCGGTCGGCCGAGCCGCGGGCCATCGCGCCGACCGAGCCCATCCCGCGGTAGCTCTTGTAGGAGCGGCCCTGGTACAGGAACACGTCGCCCGGGGCCTCGTCGGTGCCGGCGAGCAGCGAGCCGAGCATGGCCACCGAGGCGCCGGCCGCGATCGCCTTGGCGAGGTCGCCCGAATACTTGATGCCGCCATCGGCGATCACCGGCACGTCGGCCTCGTGGGCGGCCTCGACGGCCTCCATCAGGGCGGTCAGCTGGGGCACACCGACGCCCGCCACGATGCGGGTGGTGCAGATCGAGCCCGGGCCGATGCCGACCTTGATCGCATCCGCGCCGGCATCGATCAGGGCCTGGGCGCCGTCGCGGGTGGCGACGTTGCCGGCCACCACCTGCACGGCATTCGAGAGCTGCTTCACCCGCCGCACCGCGTCGAGCACCTTGATCGAGTGGCCGTGGGCTGTGTCGACCACGATCACGTCGCAGCCCGCATCGATCAGGCGCTCGGCCCGCTCGAAGCCGCCGTCGCCCGTGGTGGTCGCGGCGGCGACGCGCAGGCGGCCCTGCTCGTCCTTCACCGCGGTCGGGTAGGCAACCTGCTTCTCGATATCCTTCACCGTGATCAGGCCGATGCACCGGTAATGGTCGTCGACGACGAGCAGCTTCTCGATCCGGAACTGGTGGAGCAGGCGCTTGGCCTCGTCCTGCGTGACGCCCTCGCGCACGGTGATCAGGCGGTCGCGGGTCATCAGCTCGGCCACCGGCTGGCTCGCATTGGTGGCGAAGCGCACGTCCCGGTTGGTCAGGATGCCGACGAGCTTGCCGCGGGAGCCGTTGGGGCCGCGCTCCACCACCGGGATGCCGGAGATGCGGTTCTGCTTCATCACCTCCAGCGCGTCGGCGAGGCTCTCGTCCGGGTGGATGGTGATCGGGTTCAGAACCATGCCCGACTCGTACTTCTTGACGAGGCGGACCTGCTCGGCCTGCTCCGGCGGCTCAAGGTTGCGGTGGATGACGCCGAGGCCGCCGAGCTGGGCCATGGCGATCGCCATGCGCGCCTCCGTGACCGTGTCCATCGCGGAGGACAGGATCGGCAGGTTGAGCTTGATGGACCGCGTGAGGCGGGAGCCGACATTGACCTCGGTCGGCATCACCGACGATGCCGCCGGCCGCAGAAGCACGTCGTCGAAGGTCAGGCCCTCGAGGATCGAGGCGGCGCTGATGGGGGCCATGTGCCAACTTCCCTGCAGGGTTCCGGGCCTTTCCAAAAAGGCTCCGGCGTGAACGGGTTGGCACCGGCCGATATCACGCGGAAACCGGTCGCGCCAAGGCGACGTGGGCGCGCGGTGCGGGGAAAACGCGCCGGACCCACCTGCGCCCGCCGCATGGCAGCCCCTCACGGGCTGCCCGCGACCCCGTGGGCCGCCCTTAGCGGGCCGGGACGGCGGGCCCCTTGTCGGTCAGCTCCGGCGGCAGGCCGATATAGTCGGCGATGATGCCGTCGACGCCGGGCGGCCGGCCGAAGGCCTCGCAATCGGGATCGAGAGGCGCCTCGCCGAGCGTCGTGATCCGGATGCGGTTCCAGTTCGGGATGGTGAGCGGTGCCTTGAACGGGTCCTGGCCGGTGGCCAGCATGAAGCCGAAATCCTGGCCGAAATCGCCGGCGAGGTCATAGGCGTCGCTGGCCGGCGAGAAGCGCGGCTGGCTGGTGAAGGAGTTCGCCGCCCCGCCCCAGACTATCGCCGCGCGCTGCCGGTGCCGCCGGTCGAGGGCCTCGGCCTCGACGGTCAGGCTGCCGAGCCCGATCGGCACCCGCGGGATCGGCACGCGGCCGATGCCCTCGGCGACACCGACACCCACCTGCGAGGCGATGGAGACGGCCGCGGACACGCCGATGGTCGAGCCGGCGCCGACGAGATTCGTCGGCTCGACACGGGTCACCTGGGCCCGCACCGTCAGGTCGGCGTCGCGGGTCGAGACCACGTCGTATTTCAGGGACAGTTCGTAGCAGAGCGCCCGGTCGGCATTGTTGGCCACCAGCCGGCGCTCGACCTCGTTGAGGCCGGCTGCGCCCGACACGTTCGCGGGGAAGCTCGTCGGGATGATCCGCACGGTGCGGGTGCGCGCGAGCGCGTCCTGATCCGTGTAGAGGCGCGCCGAGGTCGAGGACTCGGTACTCGGCTTCAGCAGGTCGTAGCGCGTGAGCGAACCGGTATCGTTCAGGAGAACGGTGCCGCAGGCAGCCACCGTGAGCAGGAGCGCGCTGGCCGCGGCGAGGCGCGGCAGCGAGCGGAGCGTCGTCGGCCTCGGGGGCATCCGGTCACTTTCTTAAGGTCGGTCTCGGATCCCGCGCGCCATGGCACCCATGATGGCACCCATGGCGGAGGCGGGCAGTCGCGGAACGTGCGACCGAGTTTAAGGCGGCGGCAGCTTGGCCGGAAGAGCCGGCGGCCGCGCGAGGCGCTTTCAGAAACAATCCGTGGCCGATCGGCCACGGATTCCCGGCGTTTCCGTGCACGGGCGATCACGACTTGCGGAGCCGCGGCGAGGATGCAACCCGGCCTTCACCAAACCGCTTGTTGAGGCCGATGCCTCCCACCCGGATCGTTCCCCTCGTCGTCGCCACCGCCCTGTTCATGGAGAACACGGATTCGACGGTGATCGCGACGGCCCTGCCGACCATCGCGGCAAGCCTCGGCGAGGATCCCATCGCCCTGAAGCTCGCGCTGACGGCCTATCTCGTCAGCCTCGCGATCTTCATTCCGGTCAGCGGCTGGATGGCCGACCGGTTCGGCGCGCGCACCGTGTTCCGGGCCGCGCTCGGCGTGTTCATGGCCGGGTCGCTGGCCTGTGCCGCTGCGGACGGGCTCACGGGCTTCGTCGCCGCCCGCTTCCTGCAGGGGCTCGGCGGCGCGATGATGGTGCCGGTGGGGCGCCTCGTGATCCTGCGCAGCGTGCCCAAGGCCGATCTCGTGGCGGCTCTGTCCTATCTGACCATCCCCGCCCTGATCGGACCGATCCTCGGACCGCCGCTGGGTGGCCTGATCACCACCTGGCTCGACTGGCGCTGGATCTTCTTCATCAACATCCCGATCGGGCTGGCCGGGATCGTCCTCGCGACCCTCTATTTCGAGGACCTGCGGGAGGTGGAGCGGCCGCCGCTCGATCTGGTCGGCTTCCTGCTTCTCGCGCCCGGTCTCGCCGGCCTGATGCTCGGCCTCGCCTCGCTCGGCCGCCATCTCCTGCCGGACTGGCTCTCCTGGGGCTGTCTCGGCGGCGGAGCGGGTCTCCTCCTCCTGTATCTTCGTCACGCCCGGCACGCGGCCCATCCGGTGCTTCGGCTCGACCTGATGCGCTACCCGACCTTCCGCGCGGCGGTCACCGGGGGCTCGCTGTTCCGGATCGGAACCGGGGCGATCCCCTTCCTGCTGCCGCTGATGCTGCAGATCGGCTTCGGGCTCGACGCCCTGCGCTCCGGCCTCATCACCTTCGCCGCGGCAGCGGGTGCCATGTTCGTGAAGACGCTCGGACCACGCATCCTGCGTGCCTTCGGCTTTCGCGCGGTGATGGTGACGAATGCGGTGGCGGCCTCGGCCTTCCTCGCCGTGAACGGCCTCTACACCGCGCAGACGCCGCATTGGCTGATGATCGGTCTGCTCTTCCTCGGCGGCTGCCTGCGCTCGCTGCAGTTCACCTGTATCAACGCCATCGCCTACGCCGATCTCCAGCAGCGCGAGATGAGCGCCGGGACCAGCCTCGCCAGCGTGGCGCAGCAGATCTCGCTCAGCCTCGGGGTGACCCTCGGTGCCCTCGCCCTGGAGGGCGCGGCCGCTTGGCACGGCCGCACCGCCATCGCGGCGGGGGATTTCGGGATCGCCTTCCTGGCAGTGGCCCTGATCTCGGGAACCTCGGTCCTGGCCTTCCGCCGGCTCAGCCCTGACGCCGGCGCCGAGGTCTCGGGCCGGCGCATGGCCGCGGCAGCCCCGGCCGGGGCGCCAGGGCGGAACTAGCGCCCGGTCCGCCGGCACGGTTGCCGGCTCCGCGGAAGAACCCGTGGCCCCCTAAGAAGCTCAGGCTGCCGCGCGAGCGGGCCTCGCGCCCCGCTTCGGCCCGTTGCTGTTGGCCGCCTTCTTGGCCGCCCCGCCCTTCTTGGCGGGCGCGGTCGCGCCGGCACGCCAGCCCTGCCAGCTCCAGGCGCCGGGCCCCGAGAGCGCGTAGAACAGGAAGCCGCCGGCGAGCCCGAGATCGGCCAGCATCAGCGTGCGCTCGGCCTGCGCCGCGGCACCGGTGAATTGCCAGAACGGATGCAGCACCAGCGCCATGCCGGCCGCGAAGGCGGCGAGCGCGAGGCCGGTCAGGCGCGGCAGCACGCCGAGGATCAGCGCGAGCGGCCCGAAGACCTGCACCACCACCATAGCGGTGGCGACTGCGTTCGGCGCCGGGATCCCGGCGCCGGCGAGCGTCAGGGCAAAGCCCGAGACGTTGAGCGCCCGGGCGATCCCGGTGGGCAGCAGGGCCGCCGCGAGCAGCAGGCGCGCGGCGAGGCTGAGAGCATCCTGGGCTCGGGTGATCACGGGGGCTCCGGGGCTTTAAGAACGAACCCGGAAAATCTCGCGCCTCAGGGTGGAGAGCCGGTTAAGGCAATCGGTCCGATCGTGCCTATCAACCGGAAACGCCGCCGCGGAACAGGCGGCCGCGCTCGGTCCAGGCGACCACGAGAAGCGCGAGCCCGCCGAGACTCGCGTAGCCGATGCCGATCGGCAGCGTCGTCCCGTCGAAGGCCTGCCCGATCAGGAAGCCGCAGAACGCGCCGAGCATCGTGGTGTAGAAGCCGAGGAACGACGAGGCCGTCCCCGCGATCGCCCCGAGCGGCTCCAGCGCCAACGCGTTGAAATTCGGCATGGCGAAGCTGATCAGGAACTGGTTCAGGGCCAGCACGCCGAGGAACAGGGCGAGCGGCGGGTGGCCGTGATAGCTCAGGCTCAGACCGACCTGCGCCAGCCCGACGCACAGGAAGGCCGCGAGCCCGGCATGGGAGAGCGGGCGCATCCCGAGCTTGCGCACGATGCGGGCATTGACGAGGGTCGCCGCGCCCATCGCTCCCGCCACGACGCCGAAGGCGAGCGGGAACAGACTTCCGAGGTGGTACAGCCCCGTGTCGAAGACCTGCTGGGCCGAGCCGACATACCCCATGATGCAGCCGGTGAGCAGGCCGAGCGCCGTGGCGTAGCCGATGGCGACCCGGCAGCGCAGCGTCGTCATCAGTGCCTGCCCCGTCGCCCGGAGGGAGAGCGGGCGGCGATATTCCGGGTGCAGCGTCTCGGGCATCCGCAGTGAGAACCACAGCGTGCAGATCCCGGCGAGCGCCAGCATCGAGACGAAGACGTAGACCCAGGAGCCCAGCGCCAGCATCGCGCCGCCGATGGCAGGCGCGATCATCGGCACGATCAGGAACACCATCATGATGAGCGACATCACGCTCGCCATCTCGCGGCCGGCGAAGCGGTCGCGCACGATCGCCGTCGAGAGCACACGGCCGCTCGCGGCGCCGATGCCCTGAATGATGCGGGCGGCGAGCAGCCAGCCGAAGCTTGGCGCGACCATCGCGAGCAGGCTGCCCGCCGTGTAGATCGCGAGGCCTCCGAGCAGCACGGGCCGGCGCCCGAGCGCGTCCGAGACCGGGCCGTAGACGATCTGCGCCACGCCGAAGCCGATCATGTAGACGTAGACGAGCAACTGCAGATGGTTCGGGTCCGCGACGGCGAAGCGTGCCTGGATCGCCGGGAAGGCCGGCAGCAGGTTGTCGATCGAGATCGCCGTCACGGCCATCATCAGCGCGACGATCGCCACGAACTCGGTGAAGCCGGGACCGGCCCAGGTGGGGGGCGCGTGCAAGCTCGCGCCCTGGGGCGGGTTCGGCCGGATCGGTGCGGTCACGGGGGCCTCGGGACAATCTGCGGGTGCAGGGGCTGCGCTCCTCAGCCTCCAACGCGGCGGCGATGTGGCCGACCCATGTGGCTGGGGCGATCCTGCCGCGCGGCGACGGCTGCCAGGGAACGGAAACGGCAGAGCTTCGTTTTCGCGGGCAGCCGAAGCCTGTCGGCGCGTCCTATCGGGGAGCTTCCGTGTCCACCCTCGTCCGCATTCTCCTCGCGATCTTCCTGCCGCCGATCGCCGTCCTGCTCACCACCGGGCTCGGCCTGCAATTCCTGCTCAACATCCTGCTGACGCTGATCGGCTGGCTGCCGGGCACCGTCCACGCGCTGTGGTTGATGAACCGCGACCGGCCGCTGGCCTGACCGCGCGGCGGCCGTATCGGAGCGGCCGCAGTTTGGTCAGAGCGCCTTCGTCGCGATCAGGCAATTGCCGCAGGCGAGCATCGAGCGCGTGGAATCGTCGAGTCCACCAACGAGGTCCGACCAGAGCGGTCCCTGCGGTGGTTCGCGCAGAAGCTCGCCGACGGTCAGCGCCTCGAAGCGGGCTCGCTCCGCCAGGGGCAAACGGTCCGCGAGGGCGCGCAGAATCCAGGCGAGGGTCTGCTCCGGGCCCTGGTCGGGTCGGGTCTCGGCGCTTTCCACGCGGAAGCCGAGATCCTCGAAGATCGAGCTCAGCCCCTCGCGGGTGGCGTTGAAATAATGCGACGGGTAGCCGTGCACCGGCTGCAGGAACGGCCAGTCGATCCAGATTCGGCCGCCGGGCTTGAGCATGCGGTGGATCTCCCGCGCGACGCGCCAGGGTTGGCGCGTATGCTCCAAGACCGCGAAGCAGCCGATCCCGTCGAACGCTCCGTCGCGGATCGGGTATGAGCAGGTCGGTTCGACGATCACATCGGCCGCCGCCGACGGATAGACCTCGAGATAGAGGCAATTGCGATAGACCCGCCGTCGCAGGCCGCAGCCCAGATCGAGATAGGTGCGCTCGGGATGCGCCTCGATCTCCGTGATAAAGGGTGCGAAGTCGATATTGGCGCTCTCCGCGAGGTAGTCCTTGAGCGTGAGAGCCGTGCCGGCCATCGCCGGGAAGGCGGTGCAGGGATAGGAGTCGTCGAGCAGGCCGGCGAATCGGGCAAACTTCTCCCGCCGATAGGCGCTGGCGGGATCGAGCAGGGCCGGGTTCACCTGCAGGCGCCCCTCCGCGCGTCCGAAGGCCTTGAAATGTGCGGCCGGGTCGGCGCCCGCCTCTGCGATGTCCGGATTGGCGAGGCGGTAGAGGACCGGGTCGAATGTCCGCGGCGTCACCTCCACGAGCACGTCGAGCGGGCCCGTTCCATTCTCCGCGGCGGAATTCTGCGTGGAATGGGTCGGGCGAAGCGCCCGGCGCAGAAAGGAGATCACGCTGGGCTCCGAATGCGCCGATCTGAGCGCTAGCGTGTAGCGCACGGGCCATGCGCTGAGAAGTTGTGGTTCGCGCTCTGTGAAGCGGCCCGGTTACCCTGGTGTCGGAGCGCGGTTCCGGAGTCTCAGGGCTTCCGGTCGGTCTTCTCCGACGGCTTATCGGACTTGCGCGCTTCGGCGAGTTTGGGGTGATCCGGCTTCTTCGCGTCGGGGATCGCACCCGTGACGGTGATCGGTTTGGTTGTGACGGATTTTGCCATGTGCGCCTGGATCCGCGCACGGGCCGCGTGGACCTGCTTGGCAGGTTCGACAGTGGCCGCATCGGTCGCCAACGTGGCGGGAGCCGGGGCCGGCGGTTCCTTGGCCGCAAGGCCGCCGAACACCTTCTGGAAGGCGGATAGATCGCCCTCGGCATCCGCCACGGTGACGCGGGCCGGCTTCTCCGCCGCCTTCAGTGGCTCGGCCTGAACGGTTTCCAGCTTGACCTCAGCCTTGGCCGGCGGCGTCTGCGCAGCGAGCATCACCGGCGCCGGCTTCTCCTTGCGGGCGAGAGCGGCCGCGGCGGCCTTGGTCGGAATCGGGCCGGAGGCAAGCATCGTCGCCTTGGCCTTGGGCTCGATGACGATTTCCTCTGGGGCGGCAGCGAGCGTCTCGGGCCGGCTGACCTCACCGAGATGGTAGCGGCCAAACTCCTTGGCGCTGTAGGGCTGCTCCTCCTCCTTGCTGCCGAGGCTCGCGAAGGCCGTCATGTTGGCGGGCCGGAAGACCGGGTTCTGCCCGCCATCCTGATAGACCACCCGCGTCGCCGGCGTGCCCTTGGCCACCAGCTCGGCGATCTGCTGGTCGTCCTGCACCCGCTTCTCCGCCACCTGCGGATCGACTTTCGGGTTGCAGGAGCCGGCCGCGGCGTCGGCGCCGCCGAAGACGTATTTCGTGCCGCACAGACCGACCTTCGGCTCCTGACGCAGGGCCTCGAAATAGTCGGCGCCCTCCTTCAGGTTCCGCCAGAACGGCGCGTTCGGATCGTTGCGGAACTTGGCCATGTTCTGGGCCGTCATCCGGAACGGATAGGACTGGAACTGGAATGCGCGCTGGCCGCCCGAGAAGGCCTCGCGGGCGATGGCGTAGATCTCGGCCATCGAGGCATCGGTCATGGCAAAGCAGCCGGCCGACGAGCAGGTGCCGTGCACCATCAGGTAGCTGCCGGTGCGCCCGTTGGCGCGGTCGAAGGCGTTCGGATAGCCGGTGTCGAAGGAGAGATAATAGGCCGAGTTCGGGTTCATCTGGCCCGGCGTGATCGTGTAGAAGCCTTCCGGCGCCTGCCGGTCGCCCTGCTTCGTCTTCGGCCCGAGCTGTCCGGACCAGCGGCAGATCGGGAAGGTCTTGAGCAGCGCGTAGCGGCCGGAGCCGTCGCGCTTCCAGACCTCCATCTCCGCTTCCTTCTTGTAGGCGCGGATCAGGATCGGGTCGGCCTGGCTCATCCCCTTCGTCTGCATCAGCGACAGGGTCTGCGCGGGAATCGGTGTCAGGTGACGGGTGGAGGCGCCACCGACAAGCATCCCGTCCTGGCAGGCACCGAGGCCGAGAGCCAGAGCGATCAGACCAGCAGCCGCGAGCGGGCGCACAGCCATGGGGAACCTCGTCCTCGATACTCCGCTCGCGGGCGCATCGGCCGGCATCGAGCGGTCACTCCCCAAACCATTAGCCCCGTTAAACTTGAGCGTCCGTTACCGCAATGACGCGCAGGTCACACTCGCGCGCCATGCGTCAGGCGAGGCCGACGGGCAGGCGGCTTGCCTCGTGGGCGATGATCGCGAGCAGCGCCGCATCCTCGGCCGGGTCGGCCAGCCGCAGCCCCACCGGTGCGGAGGCGCATTCCACGGTGAGCCGCCGCAGATCGGGCCGCGGCTCCACGGTCTCGACCAGACGAAGCGCGCCGTTGCCGGGAAGCAGTTGCAGCACGGTGAGGTGATTGCGGCTCGGCCGGCCGGCGAGCCGGTCGCAGAGCGATTCCATGGTCGCGGGCACGATATGCAGGTGGCTCATCAGCCACAGCCGGTTCCGGGTCCCCTCCGTCGACAGCGCTTGGCGCAGGCGCCGCACGCCCTCCGTGAGAAAGGCATAGTCCGTGTCGCTCACCGCCGGATCATGGTGGTTGAAGAGGCATTCGAGGCCATAGCGCGCGCGGTAGAGCCGGTGTCGGCCGCGGGTGATGCCGGGGCCGAGCCGCTCGGCCTCGGGGATCGATTCGAGCTGGTCCCGGTCGGTCAGCGCCACGAAATCGTCGGCGAGGCAGTCGGACACCATCTCGGGAAGGGTGAACAGCCAGTCGAAGGGCGCCGACCATGTCCGCAGGTCGAGCGTCTTCAGCGCATGCGCCATCTGGCAGTTGCTGCCGAGGGAGATGTGGTTGAAGGCCCCGGGCTCGCGACCGTCGCGGCGCCGGAACCCGAGCTGCCGGCCGAGCGCGGCGAGCATCCCGCCCGCCCCGGCGGTGGTCACAGCTTCCGGCCGATATCGAGGAACTTGGCGGCCCGCTGGTCGCGCAGTTCGTCGGGCCCGAGGCCCGAGAAGGCCCTCAGCGCCTCGTCCAGCACGTCGCCCGCCGCGCGGATCGCCCCGTCGCGATCCCGATGCGCGCCGCCGGTCGCCTCGGGCACGATCCCGTCGATGACGCCGAGGCGGAGCAGATCCTGGGCGGTGATCTTCATGGCGGTGGCGGCGTCGTGCGCGCGGCCCTGGTCGCGCCAGAGGATCGAGGCCGCGCCCTCCGGTGAGATCACGCCGTAGATCGCATGCTCCAGCATCAGGACGCGGTTGGCGGTGGCAAGCGCGATCGCGCCGCCCGAGCCGCCCTCCCCGATGATGAGCGCGACGTTCGGCACGCCGAGGGCGAGGCAGGCCTCGGTCGAGCGGGCAATGGCCTCGGCCTGTCCGCGCTCCTCGGCGTCGATGCCCGGGAAGGCGCCGGCCGTGTCCACGAAAGCCAGCACCGGCAGGCCGAAGCGGTCGGCGAGTTCCATCAGGCGCACCGCCTTGCGATAGCCCTCGGGCCGGGCCATCCCGAAATTGTGCCGCAGCCGCGTCTCGGTGGTCGAGCCCTTCTCCTGCCCGATGACGCAGACCGGGCGGCCGCGGAATCGGCCGAAGCCGCCGAGGATCGCCTCGTCCTCGCCGAAGCTGCGGTCGCCGGCGAGAGGCGTGAACTCCTCGATCAGCCCGGCGCAGTAATCGACGAAATGCGGGCGCTGCGGATGGCGGGCGACCTGGGTCTTCTGCCAGGGCGTGAGGTTGGCATAGAGCTCGGCGAGCGCCTGCGCCGCCTTGGCCTCGAGGCGCCCGACCTCCTCGGTGATGGAGACCGCGCCGTCGCGGGCGCCGACCGCCTTCAGCTCCTCGAGCTTCGCCTCAAGCTCCGCAACGGGCTTCTCGAAGTCGAGGTAGGAGCGCATCACCGCCATCGGTTCACACAGGTCCTCGCCGGAACCGTGCCCGCCTCGGCCTGAGTCGGACCCCGCCCCCGGGCTCTTGAAATCACGCGCCGTCCATGCCGAATCGGCATCGATCCCGACAGGATGCGCTGCGCTGCCCGGCCCGTCGGCCACCGCGGGTTGACGGGGCCGTTCGACCGGCGGGAGGTGTTGGCGATGCGTGGGGCGCTGTCAACCGGGCAGCGCGCCGCCGGTGCCGGACGCTCCTCTGCCATGCTCAGGCCGCGATCGGCAGCGACAGATCGCCGTCATGACCCAGCGTACGCTCCTCGGTGCCGTCGCCGGTGCCCTTCTCGCCGGCCTCGCGCCCGCCTTCGCGCAGTCGGAGCCGCCCCCGCAGCCCCTCGAGGCGCGGCCCTCCGCCGAGCCGGTCGACCGGGTGGGGACTTCGATCCGGAGCCGGCGAGCGGCCCTCGCCAAGCCCGAGACCGGTGCCGCCGTGGTCTCCAGCGATTCCAAGATGGACGATCTGCACCGGAAGATGGATGAGCGGGTTCGGCGCGTCACCCGTAGCATCTGCGAGGGCTGCTCGGGCGGTGCCGCCACCCGGCGTCGAACCAGCGCCCCGAGGCGCGAGGAGACGCTGCCGGCCGATCCCGCCGAGGCCCCGGTCGATTAGGGCCCGTCTTCCCGAAGTGGGCGAAGATTAACGCCGGCATCGCGCGGCGACGCGGTCCCGGTGGCCGTCCCGATCTCAGGCGGCCTGCGCCTCGACGCGGTTCCGACCGGCATGCTTGGCGCGGTAGAGCGCGAGGTCGGCCCGTTTCAGCATGTCGGCAGGGCTGGCGTCGTCCGCGTCCCGCACCGCCACGCCGATCGAGACGGTGACCGGGACGCTGCGGGAGGCGCGGAGGATGTCGAAGGCCGTCGCCTCGACGCGGGCGCGGATGCGCTCGGCGATGGCCTGCGCCTCGACGAGACCGGCATCGGGCAGGATGATCACGACCTCCTCGCCGCCGTAGCGGGCGACGATGTCCACCGTCCGCGTGTGCAGGCGAATCCGCTCGGCGAAGGTGCGCAGCACCTCGTCGCCGGCCTCGTGCCCGTAGGTGTCGTTGATCGTCTTGAAGCGGTCGATGTCGAGGATCAGCGCGGCGAGCGGGCGCTGGCGCGAGGCGGCGTCGCAGAACAACGTGCCGAGATGATTGTCGAGATAGCGCCGGTTGTGCAGGCCGGTGAGGCCGTCGGTGACGGCGAGCTGCATGGAAGCCTGGACGGCGCCGCGCAGAACGTCCGAGAAGCGCTTGCGCCGGATCTGGGTGCGCACGCGGGCGAGGAGCTCGTTCCGGTCGACCGGGCGCATCAGGTAGTCGTGCACGCCGAAATCGAGGCCGCGCACGATGCGGCCCTGATCCTGCGGTTCGGCCAGCATGATCAGCGGCACGTTGCGGGTTCGGTCGAGGGAGCGGAGCTGGCTGCACAGGCGCAGGCCGTCGAACCCTTCGAGGTCGAGGCTGACCATGACGCAGTCGAAGCCCCCTTCTGCGGCGACCAGCATCGCCTGCTGCGGGTCGGCCTCAACGGTGACGGTGTGGTTCTGGCCGAGCGCGGTCGCCATGCGCTCGGCGGCGCCGCGGCGGTCCTCGATGAGCAGGACCTTGGCATCGAGGCCGTTCTCCGCCGCGGCGAGGGCCAGGGGATCGCCGATCCCGTAGTCGCGGGACGCGAGGGCGCGGCTTCGTAGCTCGTCGGTCAGCGCCTTGAGGCGGACGAGGCTGCGGACGCGGGAGAACAGGGCAGTGTCATCGACCGGCTTCGTCAGGAAGTCGTCCGCGCCTGCATCGAGGCCGCGCAGCCGGTCGGAGGGCTGGTCGAGGGCGGTCACCATGACGACGGGCAGATGGGCAGTGACCGGATTATTCTTGAGGTAGCGGCAGACCTCGAACCCGTCCATGCCGGGCATCATGACATCGAGGAGAACGATGTCGCACAGGCCCTTCTCGCAGATCGCGATCGCATCCGGGCCATTCATGGCCGCGACGGTGTCGAAATATTCGAGCGCGAGCTTCGTCTCCAGAAGCTTCACGTTCGGGAAAAGGTCGTCGACGATCAGGACGCGGGCCGACATCAGGCTTCGTACCTCGCCAGGGATGCGCGACGCCGCGAGCCTTCCCCGGTGGGAGGCGTGCCCGATGGGCTCGGCATCATGGTTTGTCCTGAAGATAGGTGCGAACGGTTGCTAAAAACTTCGCAACAGAGATCGGCTTAGAGAGGTAGGCCTCGCAGCCGCCCTCGCGGATCCGCTCCTCATCGCCCTTCATGGCGAAGGCGGTGATCGCGATCACGGGGATGTGCTTGAGGTCGTCGTCCTCCTTCAGCCATTTCGTCACCTCCAGCCCCGAAACTTCGGGCAGCTGGATGTCCATCAGGATCAGATCCGGATGATGTGCGCGGGCCAGCTCGATCGCCTCGATGCCCTTGGCAGTCTTCAACGTAGCGTAGCCCTGCGCCTCCAACAGATCGTTGAAGAGCTTCATGTTAAGCTCGTTGTCCTCGACGATCAGCACCGTTTTCTTCATGACGCGGATATCCCGGTGCGCACGACGCTCGTCGTTAACGGGGGCTCTCCCCGACGGAGACCTTTTATAAGGTTTACATGTTGATGAAACGCAAACCCCTTCAAGACGATGAATCGACGGACGCTCTGGCCCTCGACGTTCTGCTGTGGATGGTCCAGGATCCGGACCGCCTGATGCCCTTCCTGAACGCCACCGGTCTCGGGCCCGACGATCTCCGCGCGGGCATGAATGATCCGACTGTGCTCGGCGCCGTCCTCGACCACGTGATGACGGACGAGCCGGTCTTGCTGGCTTGCGCCGAGGCGATCGGCGTCAAGCCGGAGCGGATCGCCGCCGCTTGGCGGCGGCGTGCGCCGCCCGATTTCGATGCACCCTGACGCCCGGATCGCTTGGCCGGTCAGGGCGTGCAGGGCGTGGCGGCCGCCTTGTCGAGGTCGAGGCGGGTCAGGTCGCCGAGGATCGCGAAATCCCCGTAATCCAGCTTGAGCCCGCCGCTCACACCGTTCTCGTAGAGGTCGAAGCTGAGGGTGTAGATCGGCGTGCTCTCTCCCTTGCCGCCCGTGAAATAGCTCAGCGTCACCGGCCAGCGCTGCACCGAGGCGAGCGCACCCTCACGCAGCGGCTTGTCGCGGTCCGTGCCCGAAGCGGTGGTGGGGCCCGTGGCCGGCCGCCCGATCACAGCCAGGGTGTCGTAGACCTTGCGCCCGTCGTCGGAGCCGTCGAACACCTTGGCCGAGAGCGTGGTCTCCCCAGCCCGGGCCGCCTCGATCAGGCGCCGCATGTGCAGGCTCGGGAACAGCACGGTTCCGGGGACCGAGAACTGGTCGCGCTTCGGCTCCTTGAACCGCACCTTCAGCGCATCGGATTCGGAGCTGGCAGTGCCGTCCACGGTCGGGCTGCCGGCGCCGTTGACGCTGCTCGCGGTCTTGAAGCGGAACTCGTGCCCGTCGCCGTCCTCGAAGGTGGTGTTGCGCAGATCGGAGGTCCGGCTGCCGGTCTCGGCGGAATCGAGAACCGTCACCTGCCGGGTCTGCATGGTGTAGCCGCGGCAGGCATCACCCTTGAAATCAATCACGATTCGGCCGCGCGCGCTGTCCACGGCGCGGGTGCCGCTGCTCGAGGCCAGCGACAGATCGTAGACGGCCCGGTGATTGGCGAGCAGGATCGAGGCCTTGCCCGGGCCTGGCTTGGCGGCCGGCTCACCCGCCGGCCCGCCAGGTGCAGCCTGAGCGGCGCCCGCGGCGACGAGAAGGGCGAGGGTGAGACTCAGCCGCATGGAGACTCCTTCGATCACGATGCTCCGCAGATAGGCGGCGGCGACGGAAGCGGCAATGTCGGCCGCTCGCAGGCGTCCGCCCCGGGCGGGGGCCGAACCGCACCGGTGCCGCGCGCGGAGACCGATCCAGGGGTTTCCGCCTCGATCGCAATGAATCGATCCGGGTCGGACTTGTGCCTTGCGACCTGAATATCGCCTAATTCTGCCGGGAGTTGCTTCCGCCTGAGACTTCTGGAGTGGTGTGGCGGGGAATGCGATGCTGAGCGGCTCGGCCATGGCCCGGGTGGCGGTCCTGCTCGTGACCGCCGGACTGCTTGCCGGGCTCGTACAGTATTTCTGGCCGCCTGCGGCGCGGGAGCCGGCGCCGCAGGCGGCCGGGCAGACGGTCCCGCGTGCGCCGAAGCCCGAACAGACGCGCGAGCCGGTGCGGACCGTCCCGACGGCGCAGCCTCCGGCGCCCACCGAGCTGCGGCCAGCCCCGGAGACACAGCCGGCGCCGCCACTCGCCGAGACGCCGCCTCCTCCGGTCCTGGCTCCGCCCCCGTCCCCTCCCCCGCCGGACCCCTCCGTGCCGGATCCGGCCGAGCGTGCCCAGGACGAGGCCGGGCCGCGCGCCGTCGCCCTCGTCGACCTCAACACGGCGACGGTCGCCGAACTCAACGGCCTGAGGGGCGGCGGCAATATCGGCCGCGCCATCATCCAGCGCCGTCCGTACGCCGCGGTCGATCAGCTTCTCTCGAAGCGGGTGCTCAGCCGTGCCACCTACGAGCGGATCAAGGATCAGGTCACCGTACAGTAGGCCGGTCCGGTCATTCCGAGGCCCGCACGGCGCTGGCGTGGGCCGCGCGCCTTGCCTATGCTCGAAGCCCGCGGCCGAAGGGGCCGGAAGCCAGGGTTTGGGGATGCTGACGCATACCGGGAGCGCGATCCTGCGGCAGGATCTCGGCGTCGAGGAGACGACGGAGACCGACAACATCGTCCGGTGGGACGGCGAGCGCCTCTATGTCGAGCACGACGTCTACCACAACGGGCAGCTCGTCCACCGCAAGTACCGGCGCAACGTGACCGAGCCGGTGGCTCGAGCTCTCCTTGAGGTGATCGCCCGGTCGCGCCAGTGATCCAGGGGGCTGCGCTCCTCGCCCTCCTCGTTGCGGGGGTGCCCGCCGCCGCGCGGCCCGTCAGCGTGCGTTACCTCACCCCCGAGCGCTTCACGGACGCGGAGAACCGGCTCGGCAGCGGCCAGAGCCTCCGGGTGACCCTTTCCGAGATGACCCGCATCTTCGAAGACCTCGGCCGCCGCCTGCCGCCGGGCGACAGCCTCGCGGTCAACGTCCTCGACATCGACCTCGCCGGGTATGAGCGGCCGGGGGTGGGGCTGCCTCAATCGGTTCGGGTGGTGCAGGACTTCACGCCGCCGCGGATCCGCCTCGCCTACAGTCTGCGCCGCAAGGGCCGAGTCGTCGCGCAGGGCGAGGACACCGTCACCGACATCAACTTCATGCAGGCCGCCAACCCGCGTTTCTCTGCCGGCGGCCTCTACTACGAGCGGGCCGTGCTGCGCGACTGGTTCGCCCGGCGCTTCGGGACCTGAGGCACCCGGCCTCAGGCCTCCCAGCGCGGCTCGCGCTTCTGCAGGAAGGCGTCGATCCCCTCGGCCGCGTCGGCCATCATCAGGTTCCGTGTCATCACCTCGGCGGCGTAGGCATAGGCATCCTCGAGACCGAGATCCGCCTGAGCGGCGAAGGCCTCTTTGCCGATCGCCAGCACCCGCGGCGCCTTCGCCGCGATGCGCATCGCCATCCCGCGCACCGTCCCCTCAAGCTCGGATTCGGGCACCGCGCGGTTCACGAGCCCGATACGCACGGCCTCGGTGGCGTCGATCGGCTCGCCGAGGAGCAGCATCTCCAGGGCCGCCTTGCGCGGCACGGCGCGCGAGAGGGCCACCATCGGCGTCGAGCAGAACAGGCCGATATTGACCCCGGGCGTGGCGAAGCGGGCGTCTCGCGTGCAAACGGCGAGGTCGCAGGTGGCGACGAGCTGGCAGCCCGCCGCGGTGGCGATGCCGTGGACCTGGGCGATCACCGGCTGCGGCATCTGCGTGATCGCGAGCATCAAGGCCGAGCAGGCGCGGAAAACCGCCTCCGCAAAGGCACGGTCGGGCTGCGCGCGCATCTCCTTCAGGTCGTGGCCGGCACAGAAGGCTGGTCCCGCCCCCCGCAGGATGACGGCCCGCACGCTGCGGTCCGCCCGGATCGCGTCGAGTTCCGCCTGCAGAGCGGCCATGAGGCCGAGGGAGAGCGCGTTGCGGGCGGCAGGCCGGTTCAGGGTGAGCGTGGCGATCCCGTCCGCATCGTCGCGCAGCAGCGGTGTTTCCGAGGTGGAATCCAGCTGGGTCGGCGCTGCGGCTGCGGACATCTGGCGGCTCCCTGACGAGGTGTCGCGCACCCTGTCACGCACCCCTTGTTGGCACGCTTACCACAGTCTCAACACGGCGCGGAGAGACCCCCGCCGATGCGCGCGGGTGTGCCGCGCAGGAGGCTTGCCCCCGTCGCGACGAGATCGCGGAAGGCGGGCGGGCAACCGCCGGCTCCGTGCATCCAGGACATCAGCCGTCCGTGGCTCGCTCCGACGCGCACGGGCCGGCCCGTCCCATCCGTGCCGAGCAGCAGGAGCGCCGGGTCGTCCGGCATCGGCCCGGTGACCTCGGCGTCGCCGAGGGGAGCGTCCGACAGGTCCGCCGCTTCGCGGTCGAGGCGGGCGAAATCCGCGCCCGGCCCCTGCCACCGCACCGCGATCGGGGTGGACATCTGGGCGTGCACCTCGCCGAGGGCGTCCGCCAGAACAGGATCGACCACCAGGAGCTTCGGCTCCGCCACGGTCAGGCAGCGGGCGAGGCGCGCGCCGCGCAGTGCGGGATCGAGCAGGGCGACCCGCATGCCGACACGGGCGAGGCCGAGCCAGAGGGCGTACCGGTCCGGCCGGTCGTGCATCAGCAGGGCGGCGCCGTCGCCTGCCGCGAAGCCCTCGCCGAGAGCCCAGCGGCCGTATCGGGCCTGCCGCGCGGCAAGCTCCAGGAAGCTGAGGCTCTCGTCGCGGCTGGCGAGGGCCGTCGCATCGGGATTGATCGCGGCGAGCTCGGCCACGAGATGCGTGAGCGTGCTGTGGGGGCGCGCGTCGAACCGGGCGGGAGCTGGGCCGAGTCGGCTCTCGAGGCCGATGTTTCGGCGGCCGGTGCGGTCCGGTGCGCTGTGCAGCATGCGTTCCTGCCCGTGAGTACGTGCTCTGTCTCCTCCTGCCGTGCAGCCCGCAGGTTAATTTTCTCTCCTCGGATTACCGCTGTTTCAATGCCTCCGTGCGGATCTGCTCCAGTGTCCGCCCTGGGCTGATCGCGTCGGTGGCGATCTTGAGATGGATGATCGCGGGCGCATTGCCTGATCGGGCCGCGGCCAGGGCCGCGGGAAAGTCGGCGTCCCGCTCGACCGTGAAGCCGATACCGCCGAAGGCGCGAGCATAGGCCGCGAAATCAGGATTGCGCAGGTCCGTCGCCGAGACACGGGTCGGGAAATCGCGCTCCTGATGCATCCGGATGGTGCCGTAGCTGCCATTGTCGCAGACGATGCAGATGATGGGCAGGCCGTATTGCACTGCCGTCGCGAATTCCTGGCCGGTCATCAGGAAGTCGCCGTCGCCCGCGACGCAGACCACGACGTGCTCCGGATGGAGCCGCTGCATCGCCACCGCCGCCGGCAGGCCGTAGCCCATCGAGCCCGAGGTCGGGGCGACATGGCCGTGGAGGTGTCGGAAGCGGCAGAACCGATGAATCCAGGCGGCGTAGTTGCCCGCGCCGTTGCACAGGATCGCATCCTCCGGCAGCGCCTCGCGCAGATGGAGCATCACGGTCCCGAGATTGACGGGTCCGGGCTGCGGCGTCGCGGCGTCGCTCCAAGCGCGGTAGTCGCTGTGCGCCGCGCGGGTTTCCCCGGCCCACGGGACGCGGTCTGGAGCGGGAAGCCGCGCGAGGGCCGCAGCTGCGCGGACGGGGCTCGCGTTGATCGCGAGGTCGGGAACGTAGACCCGGCCGATCTCCTCCGCACCGGCATGGATATGCACCAGCCGCTGTGCCGGGTTCGGGATGTCGAGAAGCGTGTAGCCCTGGCTCGGGATCTCGCCGAGTCGTCCGCCGAGCAGGATCACGAGGTCGGCGCGGGCTGCCCGCTGGGCGAGGCGCGGGTTCACCCCGAGCCCGAGATCGCCCGCATAGGCCGGGTGGAGCGGGTCGAACAGGGACAGCCGGCGGAAGCTCGTGGCAACGGGCAGGTCGAACCGGTCGGCGAAGGTGCGGATGTCGGCGCAGGCGGCGTCCGTCCAGCGGCTGCCGCCGAGGATCAGCAGAGGGCGCTCGGCCCCGGCCAGCAGCCCGGCGAGGCGTTCCATCTCCTCGGACCCAGGTGCCGCCTCCACCGACTGCCAGGGTTTGGCGAGCGGGCCGGGACAGGGCTCCTTCAGCACGTCCTTCGGCAGGGCCATCACCACGGGGCCCGGCCGCCCCGCCGTCGCCATGTGGAAGGCGCGCGAGACGTATTCCGGCACGCGGGCCGGATCCTCGATCTCCGTCGCCCATTTCGCCTGCGGCCCGAAGGCGGCACGGTAGTCGAGTTCCTGGAAGGCCTCGCGGTCGCGCTGGCCGCGCTCGATCTGCCCGACGAACAGGATCATCGGCGAGGAATCCTGCTGCGCCACATGCACGCCCGCCGAGGCATTGGTGGCGCCGGGGCCGCGGGTGACGATGCAGATGCCCGGCTTGCCGGTCACCTTGCCGACCGCCTCAGCCATCATCGCCGCGCCGCCCTCGTGCCGGCAGGTGGTGACGGTGATGCCCGAATCGTGGAGCGCATCGAGAACCGGCAGGAAGCTCTCGCCGGGCACCGTGAAGACGTGGCGGACGCCGTTGGCGTGAAGCTGCGCCACCAGGGCCTGGGCTGCGGTCTGCGTCGTCACGATTCACTTCCGGCCATCCGCCGAGCCATCCATCGGCCGTGTCCGCCGGTGATAGACCCGGAGCCGCGCCCGCGCACCCGCGGGATTCGCGGCCCTGCGCTGCCCTGCCCGCTCGCCGGGCGGGCCGAAACGCATTATCCCGGCGGTGCCCTAAGCGGATCATGAGAATCCGCGCCTTCGAGGAAGCCGCCCAGGATGCGTACCCCGACCCTCGCCCTCGCCGCCCTCGCCGCGCTCTGTGCCGCGCCGGCCGGGGCACAGATCCGCAATGCCCCCGCGCCCCGGGCTCTCGAATTCGCCGCCTATATCTTCGCCGCTTCGAATGTCTGCGGCTATCGCATCGGCACCGAGCAGTTCGAGGCGCTGCTCGCCAAGCAGAATGCCCGCGCCGAGGACGTGAGCCCGCGCGGCCCCTTCGGCAACCGGGTGCAGACCATGTTCGCCCTGATGTCGAACCAGATGGCGCTGAACCGCGAGCAGGCCTGCCTCGCGGTCGCCGGCGAGTACGGTCCCGACGGCAACATTGCCAAGAACGTGCTGCTGCCGGCCGCCGGGCCCGACGGGAAGCCGGCGGACAAGCCCGCCGACGCTCCGGCCGAGAAGCCGCCGCAATAGGGCGTCAGGGGCCGCCGAGGCGCCAATCAATCGGCGGCAGCCCGCGCTGTTCGAGCCAGGCATTGGCCCGCGCGAAGGGCTGCGAGCCGGGAAAGTCGCGGGCGCGGTTCAGCGGCGAGGGATGGCCGCTCTCGATGACGGCGTGGTGCGAGGGGTCGATCAGGGCCTTGCGCGCCCGCGCCTGCGCCCCCCAGAGCAGGAACACTGCGGGCTCGGGCCGCGCCGAGACCGCGGCCACGGCCTGGTCGGTGAGTTGGGCCCAGCCGTAGCGCAGATGCGCGCCGGATTTTCTCGCTTCGCTGGTGAGCGCGCTGTTGAGGAGCAGCACGCCCTGCCGCGCCCAGGGCGTCAGGTCGCCGGTCCTGGGCTTCTGCGGATCGACCTCGGCGAGGATCACCTTGAGCGAGGCCGGCAGGCGCCCTGCGCCCACATAGGAGAAGGCGAGGCCGTTTGCGTCGCCCGGCGTCGGATAGGGATCCTGGCCGAGGATGACGACCTTCACCGCGTCAGGCGGCGTGAGTTCGAGGGCCCGGAAGATGTTGCGCGGGTCGGGCAGCACCTGCACGCCCTCCGCGATGCGCGCATCGACGCGCGCGGCCACCCTGTCGGCGCTGCCATCCCGGAAGAAGGGCAGATCCGCCCAGGAGGAGCCGGAGGCGCGGAAGGCTGCGAGCGCGTCGGCGACAGGACCGCTCATCGGACGACCACCAGACGCTCGCCCTCGCGGATGCTGATCGGGCTGTTGCGGCGGATATAGGTCATGACCTCGTTCGCCACGAGCTTGCCGTCTGTGGTCCCGATCAGGGTGCGCCCGCTGCGCAGGGCCCCATAACCGTTGCCGCCATCGTAGAGAAAGTTGTTCGCGGCCACCGTGTAGATCCGGCCGAGATCGAGCGGTGCGCCGTCCACCGTGACCGACAGGATGCGCGCGCCCTGCGGACGCTCGGGATCGAGGCGGATCACGAGTCCGGAGACTTGGACGAGCCGCCCCGCCGGGCGGCCGTAATCGGCGAGCCCGTTCTCCAGCAGAGCGTGCAGGGCTGCCCCGTCGATCGCGACGAGGACTGTGGTGTTGCCGAAGGGCAGTTCCTGCAGGATGTCGCGTCGGGTCAGTTCCGTGCCCGCGGGATAGAGCCGGTTGCCGCGGATTCCTCCGCCGTTCATCAGGGCGATGTCGGCACCGGTCGCCGCGCGGAGCGCGTCGGCGACGAGGTCGCCGAAGCTCGCCTCCCGCGCCCGCACGCTCGCCACGCGGCTGTCGAGCGGCAGAGCCGTGCGCCCGACCGGCACGTCGAGCTGGTTCGACAGCTCCGCCTCGTAATGGGCGACGAGCGCGGCCGTCTCGGGATCGGGCGTCACGTCATGGGTGTCGTGGATGCGGAAGCGCGGGCGCCAGCTCACCCGCCGCCGCCCGTCCTCCTCGCGGATGGTGCAGAACACGTCGATCGCCGTCACGAAATGCGCGTCCACGCTCGATTCGCAGAGCACCCGCTGGCCGTCGTAGCGCAGGAACAGGTCGTGGTCGTGCCCGGACAGGATGAGGTCGGCCTGGCCTGCCGCCAGCATCGCGAGATCCGTCGGCCGCGCCGTGTGGACCACCGCGACGACGATCTCGGCGCCCTCGGCGCGCAGCTGCCGCGCCTGCTCGGCGAGGGTCGCCTCTTCCGGCCCGAACCGGAGCGTGCCGGCCTGCGCCTTCTCCGGGGTGCTCTCCAGCGCGATCCCCGTCACCCCGACGCGGATGCCGCCGAGATCGGTGACGAAGCGATCCGCAACGCCCGGCAACGCCTGGCCCGCCTCGTCCCGCAGATTGGCGGCGAGCGTGCGGAAGGCGGCCCCGCGGATGCGCTCCTGGAACACGGCCGGCCCGAAATCGAACTCGTGATTGCCCGGCACGAACACGTCGGGGCTCGCGAGCGCGAGGAGCGCCATGATGTGCGCGCCCTTGTCGAAGCCCGACATCAGCGAGGGCGAGATCGTGTCGCCGGCATGGGCGTAGAGCACCGGCACGCCCCGGGCGCGCTCGGCCTTCACCACGGCGTTGAGCCGCGCGAAGCCGCCGCGCCCGTCCACCTCGCTCATCAGGTAGACGTCGTTCACGAGGACCAGGGTGAAGGTCGGCTTCCGATCCTCGATCCCGTCGGCCGCCTCCGCGGCCGGCAGCCCGGCGGCGAGGCCGGCCCCGAGCCCGAGGCTCAGCGTCTGGCGGCGGCTGGGACCGGACATCGATCCCTCAGCGGAAGGTGTCGCGCACGGCCTTGGCGTTGCGCCGGACCATCGGCCAGATCCAGGCGCCGGAGGCGAGATAGGCACCGGCCGGCATCGGCTTGAGGTCGCGCGCGAGCCGCTCGGCGAGGCCCGGCAGGGCGAGGCGCTCCGGGGGGGCGTCGGTCTTGCGGTAGACCACCGTCGTGTCCTCGCGCCAGTAGGCGGTGTCCGGCACCAGCCCGGCGCGGCGCGCGAGCAGGTCGAAGGTCTCGCGCACGTAGCCGTGGACATGGGCGAAGTGGAAACGCTCGTGCGGCGGCTTGCCGGTGGCGGCCATGTTCGGCACGGCCGCGTAGAGGCGCCCGTCCGGCTTCAGCCAGCGGGCCAGCCGCTCCACGACCTCGGCCGGGTCTCGCAGGTGCTCCAGAACGTGATGGGTGGAGATCACGTCGAAGCTCTGGGCCGGGAAGCTGTCGTCGGCGGCATCGTCCAGCACCTCGACCCCGTAGGTCTTGCGGGCGAAGGCGGCGTAGTCGCGCCCCGGCTCGACGCCGACGACCGTGCAGCCGCGCGCCCGCGCCGCGGCCAGGAACTCGCCGGAGCCCGAGCCGAAATCGAGCACCGTCGCACCCGGCACGAGCTTGGGCGCCAGCAGGTCGGCGCGGAAGGCGGCCTCGCGCCCCGAGCGCTTGACGTGGTGGGGCGGGGGGCCGCCGGCGAAGGCGAGCTGGTAGTCGGCGCGGTAGGCGGTGGCGTAATACTCCGCGAGCTCGGCCGGCGTCGGCATCGGGTCGGTGCGGATCAGGCCGCACTGCGTGCAGGCGATCGAGCGCAGGGTCTTCAGGCGCCGGTCGGTCTCCGCCACCACGATCGAATCGCCGCAGCCGCACAGATTGCAGGCCGCGGGCGCGCCCGTGTAGGGATAGCCCGTGAAGGGAATGAAGTGCCTGAGGAAGTAGCGGGGAGACGGCATGTCGCGCTCTGTGCGGGCGGATCTTCGCAAGGTGCTCCCGTGCTCTAGATAGTTCCCATCCCCGAGACAATCGCGGCGCCGTCGCACGCTCCCGCACCGGGCCGCCGGCACCGCACGGACAGTCAAGCCACACGATGAACGAACGCGTCGAACCCGCCTCGCTGGCGGCCCGCCAGAGCCTGCAGCCCCAGGCGCCCGTGAAGGCCGGCACCCTCCCCGGCGACCATCCGGCCGTCCGCTGGGGGCGCGTCGGCGTGCTCCTGATGAATCTCGGCACGCCGGAGGGCACGAGCTACTGGCCGATGCGCCGCTACCTCAAGGAATTCCTCTCCGACCGGCGGGTCATCGAGGTGCCGCGGCTGATCTGGTGGCCGCTCCTCAACCTCGTGATCCTGACCAAGCGTCCCGGACCGAAGGGCCGCGACTACGACAGCGTCTGGAACAAGGCCCTCGACGAGGGCCCGCTCAAGACCATCACCCGCGGCCAGTGCGAGCGCCTCCAGGCGGCGATGGGCGATTCGGTGGTCGTCGACTGGGCGATGCGCTACGGCAAGCCCGAGGTGTCGGTGCGGATCCAGGCGCTGCTCGACCAGGGCTGCGACCGCATCCTGCTGGTGCCGCTCTACCCGCAATACGCGGCGGCGACCTCGGCCACCGCCTGCGACCAAGCCTTCAAGGCGCTGATGCAGATGCGCTGGCAGCCGACGGTCCGGGTCTCGCCGCCCTACCACGACGATCCGGTCTATATCGACGCGATCGCCCGCTCGATCCGCGAGGGTCTGGCCAAGCTCGATTTCGAGCCGGAGGTGATCCTCACCTCGTTCCACGGCGTCCCGAAGAGCTACCTGCTCAAGGGCGATCCCTACCATTGCCAGTGCGTGAAGACCGGACGGCTGATCCGCGAGGCGCTCGGCTATGGACCGGAGCGCATGCGCGTGACCTTCCAGTCCCGGTTCGGCAACGAGGAATGGCTCAAGCCCTATACCGATGAGACGGTGCAGGAACTCGCCCGGTCCGGCGTCAAGCGCATGGCGATCGTGGCTCCGGGCTTCACCGCCGACTGCCTGGAGACGCTCGAGGAGCTCGACGGCGAGAACCGCCACTATTTCGAGGAGAATGGCGGCGAGCGCTTCGCCTACATCCCCTGCCTCAACGATTCGGACCTCGGCATGACGGTGATCGAGCACGTGGTGCGGCGCGAATTGCAGGGCTGGGTCTGAGAGCCTGATCGAGCCGGGTCGACCGATCATCAGGCAGGGATTCTGCTCATCCCATCAAACCACCTCATCCTGGGCGACCGCGTGAGCGGCCCTCGAAGGAGGCTTCCAGGGATCGCGAGACGGCTGGAGGCCCTCCTTCGAGGCCTCCGGGTGCGGTCGCGGCGCGGACAGGCCGGATCAACACCCGATCGATCGGCTCAAACAGGCTCTGAGCGGAGCCAACATGAAGAGGCCCCGCCCCGATTGAACCGGGACGGGGCCTCTCTCGTAAAGGGTGGTCTCAGCGGCGAGTGCCGGAGGTGCCGCTCTTCATATCGGTGTTCATCGAGCCGGAGCCCGAGGTCGACCCCTTGGTCGAGCCGGTGGTGTCCGACTTCATCTCATGCCCCGGGGCATAGCCGGAGGCGCCGGGGCTTCCTGCCTTGCTGCCCTTGTCCTGCATCTCGTGGCCGGGCGAATGCGACGCGGCGCCGCGCTGTTCCACCGCGAGGGCGGTTCCCGTGAGCGCCAGCGAAGCCAGGACAGCGAGGGTCAGATTCTTCATGGATTATCTCCTCGTTAAGAAGAATGGCCCGGAAACGTGACCCTCTGCAAAACCGTTCCAAGAAAACTTGCTGCTCTGGCCGAGACAGCATCTAGATTTCACGCAGGTTAAGCGGGTCCATTTTCCTGGAACGGTTCGCGACCTCTCCCCGTTGCTGGGCCACGCGAAAGCGGACCACCGATCACAGCAGGAGGGATCCATGCGCATCACGCCGATTTCCGTGGCCGTCACGGCCGCGGTGCTCGCCACCGGCATCCTGGGCTCCGCGACGGCAGCTCTCGCCGATCCGCCCTGGGCGCGCGGCGGTCACGGCTATCACCATGGTGGCCCGCCGCCCTGGGCGCCGGCCCATGGCTGGCGCCGCAAGCACGAGCGCTTCGGCTATGGCTACGACCGGCCCTACCGGGCCATGCGCCACCGGGAATACCGCTACGGCGGCTACCCGTACTGATCGCAGGCGATCGGGGCGGCCTCGGGCCGCCCCGTCTCCGCGACTCAGGGCTTCTTCGGGGTGTCGGCCGCGGGCGCGTCGGGCGCCGGCGCCGCATCGGTGCGCTCGATCTTGGCCTCGGAGCGCAGCTTCAGGATCAGGTCCTGCTGCGCCTTGCGGATCAGGTGCTGATCGATCTGCTCGCGCAGCTCCTCAAAAGTCGGCAGCGGCTTCACCCGCTTCTCCTCGACCTTGATCACGTGCCAGCCGAACTGGGTCTTGATCGGGTCCGAGACCTGGCCCGGCTGCATCTTGAAGGCGGCGTCGGCGAATTCCTTGACCATCCGCTCCTTGGTGAACCAGCCGAGATCGCCGCCTTCGGCCTTGGAGCCCGGATCCTTCGAGGTTTCGGCCGCGACCTTGGCGAAATCCTCGCCGCCCTTGATGCGTGCGGCGATCTTCTTCGCTTCACCCTCGTTGTCCACGAGGATGTGGCGGGCATGGACCTCCTCCTCGGGCTTCATCAGCTTGGCGGACTGGTCGTAGACCGCCTTCGCCGCCTCGGGGGTCGCCGCCTTCTTGGCCTCGCGCTCCAGGTACTCATCGAGCAGCAGCTTGTCGCGGAAATAGGCGAGCTTGCGCTTGAAGTCCGGCGTCTCGCCGACCTTGGCGGCCTCCGCCGCCTGGGCGCCGACCTTGAGGTCGACCATGTAGTCGACGAGCAGGCCCTTCTTCTGCGCCTCGTCCACCCCCGGCAGGGAGAGGGCCGGGTCGTCGGCGGCGACCGCGATATCGGCGCCGGTGATCGGCTGGCCGTTCACCTTGGCCACCACCGTGTCGGGCGCGACCGGCGCGGCGGCGGCCGGCGTCTCGGGCGCCTTGGTCTCCGCCGCGGCAAGGCCCGGGACCGCCAGGGCGATCGCGACGGCGCTAGCGCGCCAGAGAGGGGTCGGCTTCGGCATGCGTCGATTTCCTCGGGACGTCGCGCCTGGATCCAGGCATAGGCTGCCGCCGGGCGAAGCGCGGCGGGCGGCACACAGGTGGATCGCGCGAGAGCCGAACGCAAGCGCGGCCGCGCGATCGGGCCCCGTGAGAACACCGGATCGTGAGGAGGTCCCGGCCCCGTTCGGGACCGCGCCCCGCGTGTTTCCCCAGGCCTTCGGGGCGGTCGAACGCCGCTCCCTGTGGGCGCCCCCTCTTTTAGATGCGCCCCCCGCACTTTACCTCTATAAGCCCGGCCAACTCAGCCATGACCGGCCCGCGACGGCACGCCGTCCGCGGGCTCGCGCGTCCGCAGGTTCACGATGCTAGGCAGCCTCGCCAAGAAAATTTTCGGCTCGTCCAACGACCGCCGCGTGAAGGGCTACCGCCCCCGCGTCGCCGCGATCAACGCGCTGGAGCCCGAGATCCAGGCCCTCTCCGACGAGGCCTTGCGCGACCGCACCCGCATGCTGAAGGCGGAGCTCGCCAACGGCAAGAGCCTCGACGACATCCTCGTGCCCGCCTTCGCCACCGTGCGCGAGGCGGCCAAGCGCGTGCTCGGCCAACGCCATTTCGACGTGCAGATGATCGGCGGCATGGTGCTGCACGAGGGCGGCATCTCGGAGATGAAGACCGGCGAGGGCAAGACCCTGGTCGCGACGCTGCCGGTCTATCTCAACGCGCTCGAGGGCAAGGGCGTCCACGTCGTCACGGTGAACGACTACCTCGCCTCCCGCGACGCCGAGTGGATGGGCCGGGTCTACCGCTTCCTCGGCCTCACCGTCGGCACCATCGTCCACGGCCTCGACGACGAGCAGCGCAAGGCCTCCTACGCCTGCGACATCACCTACGGCACGAACAACGAGTTCGGGTTCGACTACCTGCGCGACAACATGAAGTACGAGATGTCCCAGCTGACCCAGCGGGGGCACAACTTCGCGATCGTGGACGAGGTCGACTCGATCCTGATCGACGAGGCGCGCACGCCGCTGATCATCTCGGGCCCGGTCGACGACCGCTCGGAGCTCTACGTCGCCGTCGACGCGCTGATGCCGCGGCTGCGGAAGGAGTATTACGACCTCGACGAGAAGCAGCGCACCGTCTCGCTGACGGAAGAGGGCAACGAGTTCATCGAGGAGGCCATGCGCGAGGCCGGCATCCTCAAGGAGGGCGACCTCTACGACGCGCACAACGTCACGCTCGTCCATCACGTCAACCAGGCGCTCAGGGCCAACACCCTGTTCACGCGCGACAAGGACTACATCGTCCGCAACGACGAGGTGGTGATCATCGACGAGTTCACCGGCCGCATGATGCAGGGCCGGCGCTACTCGGAAGGGCTGCACCAGGCGCTGGAGGCCAAGGAGCGCGTCACGATCCAGCCCGAGAACCAGACGCTCGCCTCGATCACCTTCCAGAACTACTTCCGCCTCTACAGGAAGCTCGCCGGCATGACCGGCACGGCCTCGACCGAGGCCGACGAGTTCGCCGAGATCTACAAGCTCGAAGTGGTCGACATCCCGACCAACAAGGAGGTCGAGCGCGTCGACGAGGACGACGAGGTCTACCGCACCGTCGAGGAGAAATACGCGGGCATCATCGCCGAGATCGACAAGGCGCATGCGCGCCACCAGCCGATCCTCGTCGGCACCGGCTCGATCGAGAAGTCCGAGCACATCGCCGAGATGCTGAAGAAGCACGGCTACACGCTGCTCGACTATTCCGACCCGAACGCGCTGACCGACGTCTACGCCGCCGCCCGCGAGGGCCGGGTGACCAAGCGCTTCGCCGTGCTGAACGCCCGCTTCCACGAGCAGGAGGCCTATATCGTCGCCGAGGCCGGCGTGCCGGGCGCGATCACCATCGCCACGAACATGGCCGGCCGCGGCACCGACATCAAGCTCGGCGGCAACGTCGAGATGCGCGTCGAGAAGGAGCTGGCGCACCTGCCCGAGGGGCCGGAGCGCGAGGCGGCGATCGAGGCCATCAAGGCGGAGATCGCGGAGAACCGCGCCAAGGTGCTGGCCGCCGGGGAGCCGGCCGACCCGGCCGCCGGCCGCAAGAAGGACCTGCCCGGGGGCCTCTACATCATCGGCACCGAGCGGCACGAGTCGCGGCGCATCGACAACCAGCTCCGCGGCCGCTCCGGCCGCCAGGGCGATCCGGGCCGCTCGAAGTTCTACCTCTCGCTTCAGGACGACCTGATGCGGATCTTCGGCTCCGACCGCATGGACGGGATGCTGCAGAAGCTCGGCCTCGAGCAGGGCGAGGCCATTATCCATCCCTGGATCAACAAGGCCATCGAGAAGGCGCAGCAGAAGGTCGAGGCGCGCAACTTCGACATGCGCAAGAACGTGCTCAAGTACGACAACGTCATGAACGACCAGCGCAAGGTCGTCTTCGAGCAGCGCCGCGACTTCATGGGCCAGGAGAGCGTGCGCGAGACCGTGGACGAGATGCGCCACGGCGTCATCGACGACCTCGTCGCGCTCCACATCCCCGAGAACGCCTATGCCGAGCAATGGGACGTGGCGGGCCTGCGCCAGCGCGTCGCCGAGGTGCTGAACCTCGACGTGCCGGTGGAGGACTGGGCGAAGGAAGAGGGCATCGCCGACGAGGAGATGCGCGAGCGCCTGCGCAAGGCCGCCGACGAGGCCTACGCGGCCCGCAGCGAGCAGAACGGCGCCGAGGTGATGGCCTATATCGAGAAGCAGGTCCTGCTTCAGACCCTCGACCATCTCTGGCGCGAGCACCTCGTCACCCTCGACCACCTGCGGCAGGTGATCGGCTGGCGCGGCTTCGCCCAGCGCGACCCGCTCAACGAGTACAAGTCCGAGGCCTTCGACCTGTTCAACAGCCTCGTCGCCGCGCTCCGCGAGCAGGTCACCGGCCAGCTCTCGCGCATCGAGATCGTGTTCCAGGAGCCGGAGCAGGGCGGCGCCCAGCCCTTCGCCGAGGCCCCGAGCCTGCCGCCGATGTTCGCCCAGCACCTCGATCCCGTCACCGGCGAGAACGAGTTCGACCGCGGCGGCTCGGGCAGCGACGGCGGCGCCGGGCCGGCCCTCGGCTTCGCGGCGCAGGGCCTCTCCGTCGACGGCGCCGTGCTGGAGCGCGACCCGTCGGACCCCGCCACCTGGGGCCGCGTCGGCCGCAACGAGCCCTGCCCCTGCGGCTCGGGCAAGAAGTACAAGCACTGCCACGGCAGCTACCAGGCCTGAGGCCGAATCTGCCCTCCCCCCTCTGCGGGGGAGGGATGGCGTCGCGATCGTCTCCTCACGGCACGCAGACAGGCACCATGCCCGCCCTGTTCATCGCCGGCGCCGGCACCGAGATCGGCAAGACCTACGTCACGGCCGCCCTGACGCGGCGGCTGCGCGCGGACGGGATCGCCGTCCGCACCCTGAAGCCGCTGGCGAGCGGCGTCCCGCCCCGCGACGATCCGGCCTTCGCCGAGAGCGACACCGCGCGCCTGCTGGCGGCGCAGGGTCTGGCGCCGAGCCCCGAGGCGGTCGAGGCCTGCTCGCCCTGGCGCTTCGCCGCCCCGCTCGCGCCGGATCAGGCGGCGGCGCGCGAGGGCCGCGCCCTCGCCCTGGCCGATCTGGTCGCCTGGTGCCGCGCCGAGATCGCGGCGGCCGAGGGCACCCTGCTGATCGAGGGGGTCGGCGGCCTGATGAGCCCGGTCACGCCCGAGGCGACCGGCCTCGACTGGCTGAAGGCGCTGGCGATCCCGGCGATCCTGGTCTCCGGCAGCTATCTCGGCGCGATCAGCCACGCCCTGACCGCCTGCGAGACCCTGCGCCTGCACGGCGTCGCCCTGCGGGCGGTGGTCGTGAGTGAGAGCCCCGGCGCTCCGACCAGCCCCGAGGTGGTGGCCGCGGCCATCGCCAGACACGTGGCGGCGCCCGTCGCCCGTATCGGTCGCGATGCCCCCTGCCCCGACAGCCTCGCCGCTCTCCTTGTCCCGTAACAACAGCGCGACGTCTGAACAGGTCGTGAGGCCATAAGGTCGAGCTTCGCGTTATACGGTGCGACAGACCCGGATCGGGTCGATTTTGCCCGGAGCACCGCGTTGAGCCAGACCGAGGTCCATGCGGACGGAGAGTCCGGCCAAATGTCCGGACGCGAGTCCGGTCACGAGGGGCACGGCCGGCTGAAGCCGACCCTGCTGCTGGGCGCGCTCGGCATCGTCTACGGCGACATCGGCACGAGCCCGCTCTACGCCTTCAAGGAGGCGGTGCGCGCCGCGAGCCAGGGCGCCCAAAGCGCCGACCCGGCTGCGGTGATCGGCGCGGTCTCGCTGATCCTCTGGGCGCTGATCCTGATCGTCTCGCTGAAATACGCGGTGCTGATCCTGCGCGCCGACAATCGCGGCGAGGGCGGGATCGTGGCGATGCTGGCCCTGCTCGGAGCCCGCCACGCCAAACCGGGAAGCTGGCAGGGCTGGCTCCTCGTGGTCGGCCTCGTCGGCGCCGCGCTGCTCTACGGCGACGGGGCGATCACGCCGGCGATCTCCGTGCTCTCGGCGATCGAGGGACTCAAGGTGGATGCGCCGGCGCTCGGCCGCTACGTGGTGCCGATCACCATCGTCATCCTCGTCGCCCTGTTCCTGGTCCAGAGCAAGGGCGTCGCCTTCATCGGGCGGATGTTCGGGCCGGTGATGCTCGTCTGGTTCCTCGTCCTCACCCTGATGGGTCTCGGCGGCATCCTCCAGAAGCCGGAGATCCTGGCCGCCGCCAACCCGTTCCGGGCGATCGACTTCCTGGTCCATGCCGGCTGGGGCGTCAGTTTCGCGATGCTCGGAGCGGCCTTCCTCGCCGTGACCGGCGGCGAGGCGATGTATGCCGATCTCGGGCATTTCGGCGCCAAGCCGATCCGCGTGGCGTGGTTCGCGCTGGTGCTGCCCGCCCTCGTCGTCAACTATTTCGGCCAGGGGGCGGTGCTGCTCGCCGAGCCCGACGCCATCGAGAATCCGTTCTACCGGCTTGCACCCGATTGGGCGCATTATCCGCTGATCGGGCTTGCCACCCTGGCGACCGTGATCGCCTCGCAGGCGATCATCTCGGGCGTGTTCTCCCTGACGCAGCAGGCGATCCAGCTCGGCTTCCTGCCGGCGATGCGCATCGTCCAGACGGCGAGCGACGAGCGTGGCCAGATCTACGTGCCCGCGGTGAACTGGCTCCTGGCCGCGGCGACGCTCACCGCGGTGTTGCTCTTCGAGACCTCCGATGCGCTGGCGGGCGCCTACGGCATCGCGGTCTCGCTGCTGATGGCGATCACCACGCTCCTCGCCGCGCTGATCGCGCACAAATGGGGCTACAACCTCCTCGCCGTGATCGCGGTGAACGGCTTCTTCCTCTGCATCGACCTCGTCTTCCTCGGCGCCAACAGCGTGAAGCTGTTCGAGGGCGGCTGGTTTCCGCTGCTGCTCGCCGCGATCATCGCGCTGATGATGCTGACCTGGCGCAAGGGCAACCGCCTCGTGGAGCAGGCCCGCAGCGGCCTGCGCCTGCCCGAGCCCGTCTTCCTCTCGCACCTGCAGCATCAGGAGATCGTGCGCCTGCCGGGGACCGGGGCCTTCCTGTCCTCGGCGACCCATGGCATCCCGCTGCATCTCTCCCGCTTCGTGGAACGCAGCCACGCGCTCCACCGCCGCGTGCTCATCGTCACGGCACTCTACGAGGAGACTCCCACCGTGCCGCAGAGCGAGCGCGCCCGCGTCACCCTGCTCGCGCCGGACTTCTACCGGCTGGTCCTGCGCTACGGCTTCATGGAGGACGCCTCGATTCCCGAGGGCCTGCGCTGCGCCGTGGAGCACCGGCACCTGCCGGCCCCCCTGCTCGACGACCTCACGGTCTTCGTCGGGCACGAGACCATCATCCCCAAGAGCGATCAGCGCGGCATGATGCCGTGGCGCGAGACGCTGTTCGCCTTCATGCAGCGCAATGCCGAGCGCACCGGCGCCTTCTTCTGCGTGCCGACCCGCCAGGTGGTCGAGGTCGGCACCGAGATCGAGATCTGAGCCGGTCTCCGGCTGTTCGCTTCGACAGCCGCGGATCCCCTCTCCCCGCACGCGGGGAGAGGGTGGCGACGACCTTGCCGTCGGCGCGACGAGCGGAAGCGAGGGTGAGGGGGTGATTCCTGAGGAGGCTCGTTCGTACAAGCCCCCTCACCCCCGGCTACCGCCTCGCCACGCTCCCCGACGAGGGGGAGACGTGGCCCTCTCCCCGCACGCGGGGAGAGGGGATCCGCGGCCGTCCGATTGGGTCAATCTACAACTGAACGAGAGCCGATTCGAACGGCATCCCAGGGGACCGCGCCCTGCGCCTCGTCCGCCCCGCCTACTGCTGGCGGCGGCTGAAGGAGACGGCGTAGGCCTGGACGCGGGCGTCGATCAGCGGGTCGTCCGAGACCTCGATGCCGTCGGTCAGCGCGTTCGGCATGAACAGGAGCGCCTTCTCGGCCTCCTTGCTGTCCGGCACCGCCTTGGTCAGGGTCAGCGTGCCGAGATCGACGGTCTTGCGCGAATCCGGCCAGGGCTTGGTGGCATCGTTGGTGGCGTCGCCGGCCTCGGCGAGTTGCGCGAGCACCTTGAAGCTCACCGGCTCCTTGCCGACGCGGGTGGCGATCTCCTGCATCAGGTAGCTGTCACCCTGCTTGGCCGCCTCGTCCGGGCTGAGCAGATCCTCGCCCGCCACCGGCACGAAGCGGTAGCGGAAGGCCTGACGCTTGCCGTCCTTGTCCACGAGGACGAAAGCGTTCACGCCGTTATAGACCTGCCGGGCGAGGCTCGACGGCGTCTTGGCCGTCGCCCCCGCCGTCCCGGCGGCCGGATGGGCGGCCAGGAACTTCTCCACCGGCGTGGGCTTGGCCGCATCGGGCCCGCTCTCGGAGACCGCCTTGAGCAGGTCGCGGAACTCCTCGCCGGTGGCGACGGGGAAGTATTTCAGCGCGTTGACGACGACATCCATCTCGCTGCCGTCGGCCAGCTTGAACTTCAGCGCCATGCCGTGCGGGTTGGCCTTGGCCGAGCCGTCCTGGATGAGCGGCAATCCGGTCGCGTCCGAGAACCGGACGGTGACCGGGACGGCCGGCCCTGCGAACAGCGAGGCCTTGCTGATGGCGGCGGCCTCCTTGCTCGGCGTGAAGCTGCCCTCGACGACGACGCCCTTGGCGTGGTTTGCGCGGAAGCCGGGATTCTTGCCCCAGAGCTTGTTCATCACGTCGACGGTCTGCTCGGCCGTGCTGGTCTCCTGCGCGCGGACGGGCGTACCAGCGACGAGGGCGAGGGCGAAGCCGGAGAGCAGCGCCAGGCGGAGGGTGGAACGAGGCATTCGGGGTCCCCAGGAGATGGGCGCTGCCACCGGAGGCGAGCGCCTTGCAGACGTGCAGCCGGAAGCTGCAACGGTTCTAAGTTGTGCACGATCTATATCCGGGCCGGATCCGTCAAGTGCCCTGGTGCAGGACGAGCCCGTGACCGTCAGGACCCGCGACAGAGGCCACGTCGCCCGCGATCCGGACAGGATAGCGGGCGGCGCGAAGGGCATTCGCCGTGGCCGTGAGATCGGTTACTGCCAAGACGAGGCGGCTCGTCGCGCGATCGGCGGGGCCGAAGGGAGCAGGCGTTGGCCGGTCGGTCACCGGCCGTCGGTAATGCAGCAATTCGAGATGCGGCGTGCCGGGCCCGGCCGGCACCAGCGCCAGAACGTCGACCTCCGGCTCGGGCAGTCCGTCGAGGCGAGCCTGTTCGGGTCCCACATTCAGGCCCCGCTGCGCCAGCCGGAACCCGAGCGCGTCGCGAAAGACGGCGAGCGCTGCATCGAGGTCGGTCACGGTCAGTGCCGAATGGTCGATGCCGAGGAAGAGGCCGGGTGCCCCGGCCCAGGCCTCGGCGGCGGGGCCGCCGGGAAAATGAATCAGCTCGACCGGGTGTCCGTCCGGATCGCGGACCTTCCAGGCCGTGACGCCGCCTGACCGGGCGGGCAGGCGCTGCGGGCCGCCCGTGCTGATCGGCGTCGCCCCGGCAGCGGCGAGCCGGTCCGCGGCGATGGCCATGTCGCGCACGGGGATCGCGATGTGCTGAAAGACCGGATCGGTCGCCCGCGGCAGGGCGGGATAGGGCGCGCCCGGCGGCTCGACCCGGAGGAAGTCGAGTGCCTGGCCGCCGAGCCGCATGCGAAGGTGCTGGGTCGCCCGTCCGGCGAGCCCCAGGGCCTGGCGGAGCGGGTCGGGCAGCGGCTCGGGCGGCCCCTCGGCCCGGAAGCCGAGCCCGTCGCGGTAGAACGCCTCCGTGCGGGCGAGGTCGGCCACCGTCCGGCCGATGGCGAGGATCGCGCTCGCGCTCACACCAGCCGGGCTCCGCGCCGGTTCACGTAGATCGCCATCAGGCTGTGGGAGACGCAGAGGAACAGGCGGCTGAGGTTGCGTCCGCCGAAGGCGAGATTCGACACGGTGGCCGGCGTCCGGATCTTGCCGAGGAGGTCGCCGCCCGGATCGATCACGTGCACGCCGTCCCCCGCGCTCGACCAGAGATTGCCCTCCTCGTCGCAGCGGAACCCGTCCGCCATGCCGGGCTCCACCGTATGGAAGACCCGTGGCTTCGAGAGGCGGCCATCCTCGGCCACGTCGAACACCCGGATGTGACGGGTCGGGTTCTCCGCGAATTGCAGCCCGGTCTCGGCCACGTAGAGCCGGCGCTCGTCCGGCGAGAAGCAGAGGCCGTTCGGCCCGTCGAAATCGTCGGCCGCGACGGTGAGGGAGCCGTCGCGCGGGTCGAACCGGTAGAGGTTGGCCGGCAATTCGGAATCCTGCTTGCCGCCCTCGTAATCGGTCTGGATGCCGTAGGGCGGATCCGAGAACCAGATCGTGCCGTCGGACTTGCAGACGATGTCGTTCGGCGAATTGAGCCGCCTGCCTCGGTAGGACTCCGCCAGTGTCGTCACGCTGCCGTCGAGCTCCGTCCGGGCGATCCGGCGCAGGCGGTGCGAACAGGACAGGAGCCGCCCTTGCCGGTCACGGGCATGGCCGTTCTCGAAGCCGGCATGGTCGCGATAGGTGCTGAGGCCCCCGCCCTCGCTCCAGCGCATGACACGGTCGTTCGGCAGATCCGAGAACAGGAGTTCGGCACGGTCCCCGAACCAGACCGGGCCCTCGCACCAGCGGAAGCCCTCGGCCAGCTTCTCCAGTGGCGCATTTGGCAGCACGAAGCTCTTGAAGCGCGGCTGGCAGACCTCGAACCCGTCCATCGCGCGCCCCTACCGGAAGCGGCCGGGCTGGTTCACCGTCGGCGCCACGTCGAGCCCCGTGACGATCATGGTGCAGGGCTCAGTCCCCACCGTGCCGGAGAGATGCCCCTTCCGCCCGTCGCGCGGCTTGGTGTTCTGGTCCTCGCCGAACATCAGCTCGCCCGGGCCCATCTCGACGCGGGTCCCGTCCATGGTCTCGACGAACCAGCGGCCGGAGAGCACCGCAATCCATTGCGGCTTCGGGTTCTCGTGCCACTCGCCGACCCAGCCGACGGGCAGGACCGTGAAGGTCACACCCGCTTGGCTGGGATCCATCTTGTCGTTCCATTGCGGTGCGACGCCCGGGCCGACGCCCTGGAACTGGAACGCGGTGAGCGCGAATTGCGCCTGGCGGCTCACGCCCTCGGCATCGGTGTAGACGTGCCAGTAGGGCATGCTCGGGGGGGTGGGGTCTGGCATGACGCGTTCCTCAGGGGTTGCCGGGCGCCTCGGCCGCGGAGGGGCCGGCGGCGAGGGGGTGGCGGACGACCTCGGAGGCCGGCACGTAGCTGCCGCCGATCACGACGAGGAGCAGGCCGCCGACGAGGCCGAAATTCTTCAGGAAATCCCAGAAATGCGCCCGGCCCGGGCCGTTCTTTGACCAGAAATCCGGGTCTTCCCAGAAGCGGTGGAACAGCACGGCCGTCACCGCACAGAAGCCCGCCAGGACGAAGGCGGCGGCCCGGTCGTACCAGCCGATCACGATCAGGACCGGCGTCACGAACTCGACCACGATGCCGAGCATGAGCAGCAGCCCCGGAAACGGCAGGGGGCCGGAGGCGGCCTGCTCCATCGCCTCGTCCCAATGCGCGATCTTGTCGTAGGCGCTCGGCGGGAACATGCCGACGAGACAGATCTTCGCCACGAGCGGCACCGCGACGAGATTGAGCCAGGTCGAGAGGTCCATCGCGGCGCGCAGGCTCCGGTTGCGGGGCGCAAAGCGGGTGCAGTGCGTCTCGGCAACGTCCGCGCACGGCCCGGGTTGCCGCCATCCCGCCGCGCGGAGGGCCGTCGCTGCATCGCAGCGTGCACGATCCCGTGACCGTGCAGCGCGGAACGGCCCCGGGCCGGCCACGTTGCCCGGCTGTTCCCGGGCCATTCCGAGCGCGCGATGCAGGACCACTACGACGTCATCGTCATCGGCTCGGGGCCGGGCGGCGGCTCGGCGACGGCCCGTCTCGCCGAGACCGGCAAGCGCATCCTGCTCTTGGAGCGCGGCGACTACCTGCCGCGCAGCCAGGACAACTGGAATGCGCGGGCCGTCTTCGTGGAGGGCAAGTATCAGGCCCGGGAGACGTGGTACGGCGGCGACGGACGCGCCTTCTCCCCGGCCCTGCACTACTATGTCGGCGGCAATTCCAAGGTCTACGGCGCCGCCCTGCTGCGGTTGCGCGAGCGCGACTTCGGCGCCGTGCGCCACGTGGATGGCATCTCGCCGGCCTGGCCCCTCTCCTATGCGGAGTTCGAGCCCTACTACGCGCAGGCCGAACGCCTGTTCGCCGTGCACGGCGAGCGCGGCGAGGACCCGACCGAGCCCTGGGCGAGCGGACCCTTCGATCATCCGGCCGTGTCGCACGAGCCGCGCATCCAGAAGCTCTCCGACGACTGGAGCCGGACCGGACTGCGGCCCTATCACCTGCCCCTCGGGATCAAGCTCGACGAGCGGAACGGCCGGGCGACGCCGACCAGCACCTGCATCCGTTGCGAGGCCTTCGACGGCTTCCCCTGCCTCCTCAACGGCAAGGCCGACGCCCAGGTGATGACGGTGGACCCGACACTCGCCAGCCACGCGAACGTCACGCTCCTCGTCAACGCCTATGTCTCGCGGCTGGAGACCGACGCCGCGGGCCGGACGGTGACGGGCGTGCGCGTCACCCGCGAGGGGCAGGAGGAGCTCTACACGGCGGATATCGTGGTGGTGGCCTGCGGTGCGCTCTCCTCGGCGCTGCTGTTCCTGCGCTCGGCGAACGACGCCCATCCGAACGGGCTCGCCAACGGCTCGGATCAGGTCGGACGCAACTACATGCGCCACAACATGTCGGTGCTGATGGCCCTCTCGAAGGAGGTCAACGACACCGTCTTCCAGAAGACGCTCGCCCTCTCGGACTTCTACTTCGAGTCCAAGGAATGGGCGTTCCCGATGGGCCTGATCCAGATGTGCGCCAAGACGCATCCGGACCAGATCCGCGGCGAGGAATTCCCGAAATGGACCGGGTTCCTGCCCAACGCGCCCTTCGACATGGTGGCGCGCCATTCGATGGATTTCTGGCTGCAGAGCGAGGACCTGCCGCATCCGGACAACCGCGTCTCGATCGCCCGCGACGGGCGCACGATCCTCGACATCCGCCAGACGAACCGCGAGGCGCATGACCGCCTGCGCGCGAAGCTCGAGGACCTGCTGGAGCCCGGCGGCCTCTACGCCTACCTGTTCGAGCGCTCGCTCTATCTCGGCAAGAACATTCCCCTGAGCGGCACCGCGCATCAGGCCGGGACCCTGCGCTTCGGCCGCGATCCGCAGGCGAGCGTGCTCGACCTCGACTGCAAGGCGCACGAGCTCGACAACCTCTACGTGACGGATGCGAGCTTCTTCCCGTCCATCGGTGCCGTGAATCCGACGCTGACCATCATCGCCAACGCGCTGCGCGTGGCGGACCGGATCGCGGAGCGGCTCGGCTGAGCCGTCAGGCCGCGTCGCGTTCGGGGCCGCTCGGCTCGGGCAGGTCCGAGAGATCGGACGAGGCATGGCGCCGGTGTCGCGAGGCCATCGTGCCGCGCGCCGTCATCACCGGCATGAAGCCGCCGAATCCCGGATGCGTGTCCGCCGTGGTGTAGATCGCCTCCATGCCGCCGCGCATGTGGTAGGTCTCGTGCCAGATGCCGACGCCGTGCGTGTCCTGGGTGAAGCGCTTCCACCAGGTCCGGTGCGGTTCGGTCCTGGCCCAGGCCTCCAGGCTCTCCATGTCGCGCCAGTACCAGCGCATGCCGACATGGAAGGGGAAGAACTGGTAGACGATTCGATTCTCGTGATGGAGCAGTCCGTCCGGACGTGCCGCCCCGGCCTTGTCGATCGGAGGGCCGAAGAAGAGCGCGGTCTTCAAACCTCGGAGACTGCGGACCCGCATGCCGAGATACATCACCACGAGATCGGGATAGCCCGAGAAATCGGGCACCCAACCCTGGACTCTGCGCGCATTCATCGGACAGCCCTCACGAATTCCACGTCGGGAGCGCATGATCCTCGTCCCTTTCGACGGTCGACGACATCCCCTGTTCGGGTTAGGACCAAAGCCGCAGACGGCCGGCGCGGGGGGCGACGAAGGGGCGCGGCCCGGCTTGCCTCCGCAGGGCGAATCCTGATACAGGGGCCGCCTTTCCGCGATGCGTGCGCCACCATCGCAGGGGGCCTCCGGGCTTCCCGCTCCCGACACCCATGCATGGACGGCCGCCGCGCCGAGGACATCATGAAGATCCGTAACTCGCTCAAGTCCCTCCGCGGTCGTCACCGCGACAACCAGCTCGTGCGCCGCAAGGGCCGGGTCTACGTCATCAACAAGACCCAGAAGCGCTTCAAGGCCCGCCAGGGCTGAGCCTTCCGCGCCCCGACCGGGCCGGATCGACGTTTCGAAGGCAGGTGCCGCCCGCGCGGCGCCTGCCTTTTCGCATGCGCGGCGTTCCCGCGCGTTGACGGGGCGCTGCGCCGCGACCAAGCTCGCCGCATGCTGCGCTCCACTTCTCTGACGCTCGGCGTCCTCGCGGCCGTTCTGACGGGCCCCGCGCTCGCCGCGCCCCCCGCTTTGCCCGATCGCCCGCCCGCCGGGGAGCGGGAGGGTGCGCGCAAGCCCCCGCCGGCGGTCAGCCTGGACGACCTCTACACGCGCCTGCGCGAGACGGAGGACGACGAGGAGGCCAAGGGCGTGGCCAAGCTGATCGAGCGTCGCCTCGACCGCTCCGGCAGCGCCACCGCCGACCTGCTGACGGAGCGCGCCCGGCAGGCGATGACCACCAAGGACTTCCCCCTCGCCGCCGAGTTGATGGACCGGGTCACCGCCCTTGAGCCGGCCTGGTCGGAGGGCTGGAACCGGCGCGCGACCGTGTTCTGGCTGCTCTCCGACAAGCAGGCCGCGGTCGCCGACCTGCAGCGCGCCCTGGTGCTGGAGCCGCGCCATTTCGAGGCCTGGGCGGCGCTCGGCCGGATCTATCAGTCCCTTGAGGACAAGAAGCGGGCGCTGGGCGCCTATCGCCGCGCGGTGGCGCTCTATCCCCGCATGCCGAAGGTTCAGGAGGCGATCGAGCGCCTCGCGCCGGACGTGGACGGGCGCGACCTCTGATCCGGGCGCCTGTCGGACCGCCGCGCCTGCCAGGGTCCGGCGGCGCGGCGTGATCCGGGGTTGACGCTCGCGGGTGCCCCCGTCCAATGCCTCCCGTTTCCGAAACCGGAGGCCGAGCCCGATGCCGCCGCTCCTCGCCCTGCCCTTCCCGTCCATCGATCCCGTCGCCCTGGCGATCGGGCCGATCACGGTGAAGTGGTATGCCCTCGCCTACATCGCCGGGCTGATCGGCGGCTGGTGGTATGCCCGCCGCCTCGTGATGGCCGACCGTCTCTGGGGCGTGGTGAAGCGTCCGAGCGTGACCGACATCGACGACCTCGTGGTCTGGGTGGCGCTCGGCGTCGTGCTCGGTGGCCGGATCGGCTACGTGCTGTTCTACAACCTGCCGCTCTACATCGCCGACCCGATCGAGATCTTCGCGATCCGCAACGGCGGCATGTCGTTCCACGGCGGCTTCCTCGGCGCCATCCTCGCCTTCCTGCTCTTCGCCCGCTCGCGGGGGCTCAACGGCTACACGCTGCTCGACATCGGCGCCGTGGTCGTCCCGATCGGCCTGTTCTTCGGCCGCATCGCCAATTTCGTGAACGGCGAGCTCTGGGGCCGCGTCGCGCCGGACTTCCCCTACGCCATCGTCTTCCCGAGCGGCGGGCCGGTGCCGCGCCATCCGAGCCAGCTCTACGAGGCGGGAACCGAGGGCTTCCTGCTCTTCATCGTGATGGCGCTCGCGGTGAACCGGTTCGGCTTCCGCAGGCCCGGCCTCCTCGGCGGGATCTTCGTGCTCGGCTACGCGGTGGCCCGCACCGCCTGCGAGTTCTTCCGCGAGCCCGACCGGCAGCTCGGCTACCTGTTCGGCGAGCATCTCGGGCCCCTCGGCGGCGGCGTCACCATGGGCATGCTGCTCTGCGTGCCGATGGCGCTGGTCGGGCTCACCTACATCGTGCTCGCGGCCCGCGGCTGGACGCGTCCGCGCCATCCGATCGAGGAGAATGCGGTGGGCGAACGGGCCGTCGAGGCGTGAGCGAGGGGGCGCTGCAAGCCGAGATCGCCGGCCTCATCCGCGAGACCGGGCCGATCGGGATCGACCGCTACATGGCGCTCTGCCTCGCCCATCCCGTCCACGGCTACTACCGGACGCGGGATCCGCTGGGGCCGCGTGGCGACTTCACCACGGCCCCCGAGATCAGCCAGATGTTCGGCGAGCTGATCGGCGTCTGGATCGCCCTCGTCCGCGAGGCCATGGGTGCCCCTGCGCGCCTGAACCTGATCGAACTCGGCCCCGGCCGCGGCACCCTGATGAGCGACGCCCTCCGCGCGCTCGGCAGCGCGGCGCGCGGCGCCCGCTTCGACCTGCATCTCGTGGAGACCAGCCCGACCCTGCAGGCGGCGCAGGGTGCGGCGCTCCGGGCGCACGCGCCGACCTGGCATGCGGATATCGAGACGCTGCCCGAGGGGCCGGCGATCGTCGTTGCCAACGAGTTCTTCGACTGCCTGCCCGTGCGCCAGTTTCAGCGCACCGCGAGCGGCTGGTGCGAGCGCGTCGTCGGGCTCGACGGCGATCGCCTCGCCTTCGGCCTCGCCCCGGAGTCGGCCACCGAGATCACGGCTTCGGCCCCCGAGGGCGTGCTGATGACGGTGCCGGGCGCCGGGCTCGACCTGATGCGCCGCCTAGCGCGCCGGCTCGCGACGCAGGGCGGCGCCCTTCTCGCCATCGATTACGGCCATGCCCGTCCGGGCTTCGGCGATACGCTCCAGGCGCTGGCGCGCCACGCCTTCGTCGACCCGCTGGCGGATCCGGGCGGTGCCGACCTCACGGCGCATGTCGACTTCTCGGCCCTCGGCCGGGCCGCCTCCGCTGAGGGCGCGGCCTTGCACGGACCGATCGACCAGCGCGACTTCCTGTGCGCCATGGGCCTCGATGCCCGCGCCGAACGGCTGAAGGCGAAGGCCGATGCGGCCCAGGCCGCCGCCATCGACGCGGCGCGCGCGCGGCTCACAGACCCCGGGCGCCGCGGCATGGGCAGCCTGTTCAAGGTGATGGGCGTGGCCGCACCGGGCCTCCCGCTCCCGGCGCTCGGATAAGTCAGGGTTTCGAAAGGGCGAGCCCTTTCGCGGGTCCAGGGCGGAGCCCTGGAACGGCCGGGGCCCCGCCCCGGCGCCCCGCCGAGGGGATGATCCCGTCGGAACCCCGGATCAGCCTAGGATGCGGCCGACGCGGTCCGCGGCCTCGGGCGCGTCTGCGTGTCGGCGGGGGCGGAGCGCGTATCGGAGGGGGCGGTCGGCCAGATCGGCCGGTCGGGCTTGATCCGTTGCGTCATGGTCGAACCTCCTGCGTGACGGCCGGAGCGCACGGCTCCGAGCGAAACAACCGTCGTCTCCCGCTTTCGGTTCAGCTATCGAGGCGACAGACCCTCGGAATGGTAGCGCCGGAACGCCCTCGCATGTTCATCGAAGCCCCCGAACTGAGCGGCCATGCCGGCCTGCGCCACGCCTTCTTCACCCGGCAGGGCGGCGTCTCGGAGGGGCTCTACGCCTCGCTGAACGGCGGCATCGGCTCGGACGACGCGCCGGAGCGGGTGATGGCGAACCGGGCGCGGATGTGCGCCCAGCTCGGTCTCGGCCCGGATCGCCTCGTCAGCCTGTATCAGGTGCACTCGGCCGAGGTCGTCACCGTCGAGGCTCCCTTTGCCGACCGCCCGCGAGCGGATGCGATGGTGACCCGGGTGCCAGGCCTCGCGCTGGGCATCGCCACCGCCGATTGCGGCCCGATCCTGTTCGCGGACCCGGGCAACGGTGTGGTCGGCGCGGCCCATGCCGGCTGGAAGGGCGCGCTCACCGGTGTGATCGACGCGACGGTCGCGGCGATGGAGGCACTCGGGGCCGAACGCAGCGCGATCGTGGCCGTGCTCGGCCCCACCATCGAGCAGCCCTCCTACGAGGTCGGTCCGGATTTCGTCGCGCGGTTCCGGGCGGAGGCCCCCGGCATGGAGCGTTTCCTCGGTCCAGGCGCCCGGGCCGACCATGCCCAGTTCGACCTGCCGGGCTTCATCCTGGCCCGGCTGGAGGAGGCCGGGATCGGTGAGGTGGCCGCCCTGCGCCTCGATACCTACGCCGATGCGGAACGCTTCTACAGCTTCCGTCGCACCACCCATCGCGGCGAGGCCGATTACGGCCGGCTGATCTCCGCCATCGCCCTCGCGCCCTGACCGGACGAGAGCCGCGCCGAAGGGTGCGACAATGTGTCAAACTGGCCGGCGAAAAAAAGTGTGAGCGCAGGTGAACCTTGACCATTCGTCCGCGTTGAATGGTCAAGGTAACCGAGGAACAACGCAGCATCGCCACTAAGGGGCCGTCCCAGACGGTCGGCGCGCTGCACGGCACCAAGCCAACCCCGGGAGGCCGATCTTCAGATCCGTGCCGGTCAGCGCCGACGCGCGGCACCTGTGGAGTTGTGAGGACCAGATGCTGAATTCCCTGCTTTGGGGCGCCACCGCCCTCGCCGCTATCGGCTGCGCCGGCTCCGCGCTTGCCGCCGACCTTCCGCGCCGCGCTGCCCCGCCGCCGGTCTTCACCCCGGTGCCGGTCTTCACCTGGACGGGCTTCTACGCCGGTTTCAACGCCGGCTACGGCTTCGGCACCGGCAATGACCGCGGCGCCACCGTCGCCGCCGTC
>NZ_CABFPH010000024.1 GCF_902141845.1 Methylobacterium symbioticum
CTGCTGCCCGAGGGCCGCGCCCCCGTGCGGGCCGGCGCGCCCCTCTTCGCCGAGGGCGGGGCGAGCGCCGTCGGCCGGGTCACCTCGGGCGGCTTCGGCCCGAGCCTCGGGGCGCCGCTCGCCATGGGCTACCTGCCGGCGGACCTCGCCGAGCCCGGCACCCGCGTGCTGGCCGAGCTGCGCGGCCAGCACCTGCCGCTGACCGTCACCCCCCTCCCCTTCCGTCCCGCCGGCTTCAAGCGCGGCTGATCCCCCCTGCCTTCAACTCTGCCTTCAAGGAACGACCCCATGCTGAGATTCACGCAAGAGCACGAGTGGCTGAAGCTCGAGGGCGACGTGGCGACCGTGGGCATCACGGCGCACGCGGCCGAGCAGCTCGGCGACCTCGTCTTCGTCGAGCTGCCGAAGGTCGGCACGGCGCTCACCCAGGGCGCCGCGGCGGCCGTGGTCGAGTCGGTCAAGGCGGCCTCCGACGTCTACGCGCCCCTCGACGGCGAGGTCACCGAGGTCAACGACGCGGTGGTGGACGCCCCCGAGACGGTGGGCGCCGACCCGCAGGGCGCCGGCTGGCTCTACCGCATGCGGCTCAAGGACCCGGCCGACATGGAGGCCCTGATGGACGAGGCGGCCTACGCCGCACTCCCGAAGTGAGGAGGGTCCGATGACCGCCTACGATCCCTACGACTTCGCCAACCGGCGCCATATCGGCCCCACCGTGGCCGAGATCGGCGAGATGCTGAAGCTCTGCGGCGCCGAGAGCCTCGACGCGCTGATGGACGAGACCCTGCCGGCGGATATCCGGCAGGAGACGCCGCTCGCCTTCGGCAAGCCGCTCACCGAGCGCCGCGCGATCGAGACCATGCGCGCGGTCGCCGACAGGAACCGGCTGCTCGTCTCGCTGATCGGCCAGGGCTACCACGGCACCACCATGCCGCCGGCGATCCAGCGCAACATCTTCGAGAACCCGGCCTGGTACACCGCCTACTCGCCCTATCAGCCCGAGATCAGCCAGGGCCGGCTCGAGGCGCTCCTGAACTTCCAGACCCTGGTCTGCGACCTGACGGCGCTGGACGTGGCCAACGCCTCGCTCCTCGACGAGGCCACCGCGGCGGCCGAGGCCATGGGCATGGCCCGGCGCGCGGCGAGCACGAAGGCGGACGCCTTCTTCGTGGACAGGGACTGCCTGCCCCAGACCCTCGCCGTCCTGAGGACCCGTGCCGCGCCGCTCGGCTGGCGCATCGTGGTGGGCGATCCCTTCACCGACCTCGACCCCGCGCAGGTCTTCGGCGCGCTGTTCCAGTATCCCGGCGTGAACGGGGCGATCCACGACTTCACGGGCCCGATCGCGGCCCTTCACGCGGCCGGCGCGATCGCGGCGGTCGCCGCCGATCCCCTGGCGCTGACGCTGCTCAAGGCGCCGGGCGAGATGGGGGCCGACATCGCGATCGGCTCCATGCAGCGCTACGGCGTGCCGATGGGCTTCGGCGGCCCGCACGCGGCCTACATGGCGACTCGCGACGCCCACAAGCGCGCGCTGCCGGGGCGCATCGTCGGCGTCTCGGTCGATGCCAAGGGCAACCGCGCCTACCGCCTCGCCCTGCAGACCCGCGAGCAGCATATCCGCCGCGAGAAGGCGACCTCGAACATCTGCACCAGCCAGGTGCTGCTCGCCGTCATCGCCTCGATGTACGCGGTCTATCACGGGCCGGCCGGCCTCAAGGCCATCGCCCAGCGGGTGCACCGGGACGCGGTGCGGCTCGCCGGGGGCCTCACGAATCTCGGCTTCCAGATCGAGCCGCAGCACTTCTTCGACACGATCACCGTCGCGGTCGGGCCCTTCCAGGGCGTGATCCTGAAGAGCGCCGTCGAGAACGGCGTGAATCTGCGGAAGGTCGGCGAGGACCGCATCGGCATCACGGTGGACGAGCGCACCCGGCCCGACATCCTGCAGGCGGTCTGGCGCGCCTTCGGCGGGCACGACGTACCCTACGACGAGGCCTGGCCGGATTCGCGCCTGCCGGAGGCGCTGCTGCGCCGCTCGTCCTACCTGACGCACCCGATCTTCCACATGAACCGGGCCGAGAGCGAGATGACGCGCTACATGCGCCGCCTCGCCGACCGCGACCTGGCGCTGGACCGGGCGATGATCCCGCTCGGCTCCTGCACGATGAAGCTCAACGCCACGGCGGAGATGCTGCCGATCTCCTGGCCGGAATTCTCGGAGATCCACCCGCACGTGCCGGACGATCAGGCGGCGGGCTATCATCAGCTGATCGGCGACCTCTCCGAGAAGCTGTGCGCGGTCACGGGCTACGACGCGATCTCGATGCAGCCGAATTCGGGCGCGCAGGGCGAGTATGCGGGGCTTCTCGCCATCCGCCGCTACCACCTGTCGCGCGGCGAGGCGCACCGCACGGTCTGCCTGATCCCCTCCTCGGCGCACGGCACCAACCCGGCCTCCGCGCAGATGTGCGGGATGAGCGTGGTCGTGGTCGGGGCCGATGCGGACGGCAACGTGGACGTGGAGGATTTCCGCAGGAAGGCCGAGTTGCATGCCACGAACCTCGCGGCCTGCATGATCACCTATCCCTCGACGCACGGCGTGTTCGAGGCGCGGGTGCGCGAGATCTGCGCCATCACCCACGCCCATGGGGGCCAGGTCTATCTCGACGGGGCGAACCTCAACGCGCTCGTCGGCCTCGCCCGGCCCGGCGACATCGGGGCCGATGTCAGCCACCTCAACCTGCACAAGACCTTCTGCATCCCGCATGGCGGCGGCGGTCCGGGCATGGGGCCGATCGGGGTGAAGGCGCACCTGATCCCGTTCCTGCCCTCCGACCCGCGCAGCGGCGAGGAAGGGGCGGTCTCCGCCTCGGCCTACGGCTCGGCCTCGATCCTGCCGATCTCGTGGAGCTACTGCCTGATGATGGGCGGGCGCGGGCTGACCCAGGCGACGCGGGTGGCGATCCTCAACGCCAACTACATCGCGAGCCGGCTGAAGGGCGCCTACCCGATCCTCTACGCCGGGGAGAACGGCCGCGTCGCGCATGAATGCATCGTGGACGTGCGCCCCTTCCAGAAGAGCGCCGGGATCAGCGTGGACGACATCGCCAAGCGGCTGATCGATTGCGGCTTCCACCCGCCGACCATGAGCTGGCCGGTGGCCGGCACGCTGATGATCGAGCCGACGGAATCCGAGACCAAGGGCGAGATCGACCGCTTCTGCGACGCCATGCTGGCGATCCGCGAGGAGATTCGGGCGATCGAGGAGGGCCGCTCCGACACGGCGAACAACCCCCTCAAGAACGCGCCCCACACGGTGCAGGACCTCGTCGGCACCTGGGAGCGGCCCTATTCGCGGGAGGCCGGCTGCTTCCCGGTGGGCAGCTTCCGCACCGACAAGTACTGGCCGCCGGTCAACCGCGTCGACAACGCCTACGGCGACCGCAATCTCGTCTGCTCCTGCCCGCCGCCGGAGAGCTACGAGGCGGCGGCCGAGTAGGGCCGCCTCACGGCGGAACCCGGTACGCCCCGGTTCCGCCAGCGCCGGTTCCGCCAGCGAGAGCCGCTCCCGATCGCGTTGCAATCGGGAGCGGCTCCAAACTCTTGTTTTGACGCGCTCTCTTGCGCCGAACCGGTGTCCATTTCGGCTTAAGAGCGCTCTCGTCAGCCCTTCGTGGCGGCGACCGTCAGCTCGGGCCGGTGGTTCAGGGTCTGGAACACCACGCAGTAGCGCTCGGTCAGCTTGAGGAGCTGGTCGAGCTTCTCCTGCGGCGCGTCGGTGTCGAGGGCGAAGGACAGGCGGATGGCGCGGAAGCCCACCGGCGCCTCCTTGTCGACGCCGAGCGTGCCGCGGAAGTCGAGATCGCCCTCGGCGCTCACCGTGCCGGCGCGGAGGGGGATCTCGAGCGCCGTCGCGACCGCCTTCAGCGTCACGCCCGCGCAGGCGACCAGGGCCTCGAGCAACATGTCGCCCGAGCAGAGCTCGGCACCCGAGCCGCCGGTGGCGGGGTGCAGGCCGGCCACCGCGAGCGCCCGGCCCGTCTCGACCTTGCAGGCAATGGCGGTGTCGTCGAGCGAGCCCTTGGCCGTCAGGGTGATGACGGCCGCATCGGGGCTCTGCCGATACTGGTCCTTGAGCGGGGCCTGAAGCGCGCGCAGGGCGGTGGCGTCCATCGTGGGGCTTCCTCTGTTCTTGTGGGATCCGGTTAGCGGCAAGCGCAGGGGACCTCAACCGGGCGAGCCCTCAGGGCGCACCGCTGACGGGGATACCGGTCCGGTGCAAGAGCGCGCGTCAGGACAAGGATTTCGCGCGGTGGCCCGGAGATCAGGCGGCCCGGTCGCGGCCCGCGGCCTTGGCGGCGTAGAGGGCGGCATCCGCCCGGGCCAGAGCGCCGGCGAGGTCGGCGCCCTCCGCCATGGCGACGCCCAGGCTGACCGTCCAGGCCGGCGTCTCGGCCGCCCGCCGCGCCGCGAGCCGGATCTCGCCCGCGAGCCGGTGGGCGGCGGGCCGGGTCGTACCGTGCAGCACCACCGCGAACTCGTCGCCGCCGAGGCGCGCGACCGTGTCGGCCGGTCCGGGCAGCAGCGCGCCGATGCGCGCGACGAGGGCGACCAGCACCGCGTCGCCCGCCGCATGGCCGTGGCGGTCGTTGATGGCCTTGAAGTGATCGACGTCGATCAGGATCACCGCCGCGTCCGGCGCGGGCAGGCGCGCCCGCGCCGCGAGACCAGCCCGGTTCCAGGCGCCGGTCAGCGCGTCGCGCAGGGCGGCATCGCGGAGCGCGCCCTGCGCCCGCTCGCCCGGCATGGCGAGCAGCCCGAGGCTCATGATGCCGAGCAGGACCTGATCCGACAGCATCGGCAGGAGCGCGGCCATGTTCGGCTCCGACCAGCCCGAGACCTCCGCCACGATGGCCAGGGCGTAGGAGGGCTGGTAGCCGAGGATCGCGAACCCGGCGATGCGGCGCCCGCGCGACGGTTGCGCCTGCGGCTCGAAGGCGAGGGTCGCGCCCGCCAGGGCGGAGCTGGAGGCGAGCAGGGCGGTGCCGCCGATCCGGCTCACCGTTCCCGCGAGCGCCGGCTCCGGCACCAGCCAGGCGGGCAGCCCGAAGCCGAGGCCGGTCGCAAGGATCGGCATGAGCATCCAGGCCCGGAAGGCGGGCCGGCCGTCGAAGGCGCGCACGCCCGAGATGATCAGGATGTTGGTGCCCGCGAGCAGCGCATAGAGGAGCGCGACCGCGGCCGCGTGCTCGACGCGCGAGAAGCCGACCATCAGCCCGGCATAGAGGAGCGAGCTTCCGGCCCAGTGCAGCCAGAACAGCTCGGCGCGCCGCGCCTGCCAGAAGGCCAGGAACACCATGGCGAAGGCCGTGCTGGCGAGCAGGCTACAGAGGCGCAGCGTCTGCAGGTCGGGGAGGACGTCCATGAACTCGATCCGGCGCTGGCTCGGCGAATCCTGTGGCGCAGATCCGCTCAAGGATCGGTTAAGCTTGACCCGAATCGGCCCGCAACCTTCGCATCGTCCCTTCGACTGCGACCGGTGATCGCGCGGAAGCGGACTGGACCGGCAGCGCCGGATGCTCGTGCCCCCTCGAGCCGAGGGGGAGCCGGTTCGGCGACGGCGAGCGCGTCAAGACAGAGACTTGGAGCCGGTCCCGATTGCAAGGCGATCGGAAACCGCTCTAGGGAGACAGGGGCGGCCCCGCGAGGCCCCGCGCGAACCCTCGGACAGCCGTGCTGCGCTCCGGCCTCTTTCTTCTCGGCCTCCTGTCGGCGGTGCCGGTCCAGGCCGCGGATCTCCGCGAGCCGGCGCTGCCGGCCACGGGCCGGTTCCTGGCGACCTGCGAGAATCTCGGACGGTTCTGTCAGGCGGAAGGCTGCGGCCGGGACCAGATCGATGCGGGCCTCGCCTGCCGCTCCGCCTGCCCGGGCTCGGTCCTGATGACCGTGCAGCCGGCCGCCTGCCCGCTGCCGCGCGCGCCCGTGCGGGTCGTGCTGCGCCGAGGCGGCTGACGCGCCCCGCGCGGGCTCAGGATGTCCTGCATCGCCAAGACAGATTCGGGACGCCTGCCGCCCCGTATCGGGACAGGCCCGGGCGGCAAGCATTCCCGCACGGGGCCGGAAACCAAGTAATCCCGCGCGCATTATCGTCTGCCGACCCACGAGACGTGCCGAGGGGCACGCGACATCTCCGCTCCCGGCGGACCGCGATGCACATGTTGAAGACCGACCTGCAACCGCCCCGCTCGGGGCCGAACCGCAATCCGATCCTGTACGGCGTGGCGGCCGGGCTCGCGAAGCTGTTCCCGCCCGTGGAGCCGCCGCATGCGCCGCGGGACGACCGGCGGGAGGCGCCCCGCTCCGGACGCGACTGAGCCGGCCGGTCCCGAGGCCGCACGCCCTCCGGCCCGGGCGAGGGCCGACACCTTCTCGGAACCGGCCCGATACGGACGCGCGGCTGGCACGAGCCGTCCCCGTGCCTTATGTCGCGTCCCCTTCGGCGACGCTGGCAGCCCGGTGCGATCGTGCTAGAGCTTGGCTCCGGCCCGGCCGGGCCGCGGCGTCGCCCCTGAGGTTTCGTTCCGACATGCGTGCCGCGTGACCCGCTCCCCGCCGGAGCGGCCCGGCCGCCGACGCCGGAATGCTTGAACGGGTATCCATGTTCGACGCCGCCGCCGCCCTCGCCAAGGTTCTGGACGATCTCGACCGGGAGGTGCGCGAGCCGACCGCCTTGCGGGCCATCCTGGTGCCCGAGCTGAAGGCGGTGATCGAGCGCGGCCATCAGGCCGCCGAGGCGCAGCTCCTCAGGGACCGCGACGGCTTCGCCTGCGCCCAGGCGATCTCGGCGCTCACCGACGCGGTGGTGCGGGCGATCTACGACGCGGTGGTCTGGCGCCTCTACCCGAACGACAATCCGACCACGGGCGAGCAGTTCACGGTGGTCGCCACCGGCGGCTACGGCCGGGGCACCATGGCACCGGGCTCGGACATCGATCTCCTGTTCCTGCTGCCCTACAAGCAGACCGCGTGGTCGGAGAGCGTCGTCGAGGCGATGCTCTACGTGCTCTGGGACCTCAAGGTGAAGGTCGGCCACGCCACGCGCTCGGTGGAGGAGTGCCTGCGCGAGTCGCGGAGCGACATCACCATCCGCACGGCGATCCTCGAGGCCCGCTACCTGTTCGGCTCGCGGCAGCTCTTCGAGGAGCTCGTCACCCGCTTCGACAGCGAGCTGGTCCTGGGCACCGCCCACGAATTCGTGGAGGCGAAGCTGCGCGAGCGCGACGCGCGGGTCGCGAAGGCCGGCTCCTCGCGCTACCTCGTCGAGCCGAACGTGAAGGACGGCAAGGGAGGGCTCCGCGACCTCAACACCCTGTTCTGGATCGCCAAATACACCTACCGCGTGCGCGATCAGGCGGAGCTCGTCCATGCCGGCCTGTTCACGCCCGACGAGTACAAGCTGTTCGAGCGCTGCGAGGAGTTCCTGTGGCGGGGGCGCTGCCACATGCACTTCGTCACCAAACGCGCCGAGGAGCGGCTCTCCTTCGGGCTGCAGCCGCGCATCGCCGAGCGCCTGGGCTACGGTCCCCGCGGCGGCCTCTCCGGCGTCGAGCGCTTCATGAAGGCCTATTTCCGGGTCGCCAAGGATGTCGGCGACCTCACCGCCATCGTCTGCGCCGAGCTGGAGGCGCGCCATGCCAAGCGCACGCCGGTGCTCGACCGCTGGATCGGCCGCTTCCGCGACCGCTTCCGCGCCACCGCCATTGAGGCGGAGGATTTCTGGATCGACCACGGCCGGGTGAACCTGCGCGCCGAGGACGCCTTCGAGCGCGATCCCGTCAACCTGATCCGGCTGTTCTGGCTCGCCGACCGGCACAACCTCCCGATCCACCCCGACGCCAAGCGCGTCGCCAGCCGGTCGCTCCGCCTGATCGGGCAGACGCTCCGCTCGGACGAGGAGGCGAACCGCCTCTTCCTCGACATCCTGACCTCGCGGAACTCGCCGGAATCGGTGCTGCGCCAGATGAACGAGGCCGGCGTGCTCGGCCGCTTCATCCCGGATTTCGGGCGCATCGTGGCGATGATGCAGTTCAACATGTACCACCACTTCACGGTGGACGAGCACCTGCTGCGCTCGATCGGGGCGCTCGCCGCGATCGAATCCGGCCGCGTCGAGGAGACCTATCCCCTGGTCTCCCGGCTGATCCACTCGATCGCCAACCGCCGGGCGCTCTACGTCACCATCCTCCTCCACGACATCGCCAAAGGCCGGCCGGAGGACCACTCGATCGCCGGCGCGGCCATCGCCGAGAAGCTCTGCCCGCGCTTCGGCCTGACCCAGGCCGAGACCGAGACGGTGGCCTGGCTGGTGGAGCACCACCTGCTGATGTCGATGACGGCCCAGAGCCGCGACCTCTCGGACCCGAAGACCATCGAGCGCTTCGCCGCGGTGGTGCAGAGCCTGGAGCGCCTGAGGCTGCTCACCATCCTGACGGTGGCCGACATCACCGCGGTCGGGCCCGGCGTCTGGACGGCCTGGAAGGCCACGCTGATCCGCACCCTCTACGACGAGACCGAGGTGCGCCTCTCCGGCGGCCATTCCGAGATCGCCCGCACCGACCGCGTCCGCCTGATCCAGATCGCCCTGCGCGAGAAGCTGCCGGACTGGTCGGCGGAGGCGTTCGACGCCTACGCCGCCCGCCACAACCAGGCCTACTGGCTGAAGGTGGAGGGCGTGCGCCAGTTCAAGGACGCGAACTTCATCCGCGGCGTCGAGGAGTCCGGGCGGACCAGCGCCACCGATGTCGAGACGGATCCGGTGCGCGGCGTCACCGAGATCACGGTTTACTCGCCCGACCATCCGCGGCTGCTCGCCATCATCACCGGCGCCTGCGCGGCGGCGGGCGGCAACATCGTCGATGCGCAGATCTTCACCACCTCGGACGGCTTCGCCCTCGATTCGATCTACCTCTCGCGCGCCTTCGACCGGGACGAGGACGAGCTGCGCCGGGGCAAGCGCATCACCGCGGCGATCGAGCGGGCGCTGAAGGGCGAGATCCGCATCGCCGACCTCGTCGCCGACAAGCACCCGCCGGTGGCGAGCGCCCGGGCCAAGACCTTCCTGGTGCCGCCCGACATGGCGATCGACAACGCCCTGTCGAGCCGCGAGACGGTGATCGAGGTCACCGGCCTCGACCGGCCGGGCCTGCTCTACGAGCTGACCACCGCCTTCAGCCGGCTCTCGCTCAACATCACCTCGGCCCATATCGCCACCTTCGGCGAGCGGGCGGTGGACGTGTTCTACGTGACCGACCTGATCGGCACCCGCGTCACCCAGCCCGACCGCCTCGCCGCGATCCGGGCCGCCGTGATGGAGATCTTCGCCGGCGACGTGGCCGCCCTGAAGGCGGAAGGCCTGGAGGCGCTCGTCGCGGCCCCTCCCCCGCGGGAGGCCTGATCCGGGTTTCCAAAGGGATCATCCCTCTAGGTGGGGTATCGGGGCGAAGCCCTGATGGATCCCGGGCTCCGCCCGGACCCGCGCGCGGGATGATCCCTCTCGACACCCGGGCTTTTCGTGCCGGGTGGCCTACATCAGGAGGCGCATGGCGCTGACCCGTGATCTCCTCGACATCCAACGGATCTACCACGAGCCGGCCGTCGGGGACTTTCCCCACGGCCGAACGATCCTGGCGCGCTTTCCGGACGCCGAGCGCATCGCGGTCCCGTCGCACTGGAACATCCCGGAGCTGCACGGCAATGCCGGCTCGGTCGAGGACTGGGTGCGGATCAAGCGCTCCACCCTGGTGCTCGGGGTGAAGAAGGGGCTGACCCTGCGCCCGAACGGGCGCAGCGCCCATTTCATCGCGCCCTCCACCTCGAACGGCTGCGCCATGGCCTGCGCCTATTGCTACGTGCCGCGGCGCAAGGGCTTCGCGAACCCGATCAGCCTGTTCGTGAACACCGAGGCCGCCGGCGCGGCCATCGCCCGCCACGCGCGGAAGCAGGGGCCGCTGCCCGAGCCCGACCTGATCGATCCGGAGCATTGGGTCTACGATATCGGCGAGAACGGCGACCTCTCGGTCGATGCGGCCCTGACGGATGGGGTGCGCGACCTCGTCGCCCTGTTCCGGGACCTGCCGAACGCCAAGGCCTCCTTCGCCACCAAGGCGGTGAACCGCGATCTCCTCGGCTACGACCCGCGGGGCAAGACCCGCATCCGCTTCTCGCTGATGCCGGAGCGGATCGCCCGCGTGGTCGACGTGCGCACCGCGCCGATCCCCGAGCGCATCGCCGCGATCGACGACTTCGTGGAGGCCGGCTACGAGGTCCACGCCAATTTCTCGCCCGTCATCCTCTACGAGGGCTGGGAGGCGGACTGGCGTGACCTGTTCCGGCAGATCGAGGCCGGGATCTCGGCCCGGGCCAAGGCCCAGCTCCGGTGCGAGGTGATCATGCTGACCCACAATGCGGGTCTGCACGCGGTCAATCTCGGCTGGCACCCCAAGGCGGAGGGCCTCCTCTGGCGGCCCGACATCCAGGAAGCGAAGGTCTCGGAGGGCGGCGGCGTCAACGTGCGCTACCGCGCCGGCTGGAAGGGCCGCTGGCTCGCCCGATTCAAGGCCCTGCTCGCCGAGACGCTGCCGGACTGCACGGTGCGCTACGCATTCTGATCGAGGATGTCGGGAGGAGAGACGCGATGACGACCCACGAGGCCCATCTCGCCGAAGCCGTGGCCATCGCCCGGCGCAATGTCGAGGACGGCGGCTCGCCCTACGGCGCGGTGATCGTGAAGGACGGCGCCGTCGTCGCGCGGGCGGCCAACACCGTCCATCTGACCGACGACCCGAGCGACCATGCCGAGATGGTGGCGCTGCGCGCGGCGAGCCGCACGCTCGGCCGCGACTTCTCGGGGGCCGTGATGTACGCGAGCGGCCAGCCCTGCCCGATGTGCCACGCGGCCATGCGGCTGGCGGGCTTTCGCGAGGGCTATTTCGCCTACGCGGCGGAGGAGGCCGAGACCCACGGCGTCGGCTCGGCCGCGATCTACGGCGAGCTGTGCCGGCCGCTCGCCGAGCAGCCGATGCGGCTCAGGCAGATGCGGCCGGAGGGCGCCTCGCCCTACCCGGCCTGGGCGGCGCGGACGAAGGCCTGACTGCGGCTCAGTGGGTCCAGGGCGCGGTGCGGCTGAACTTGAAATTGTCCGAGTAGGACAGGCCCTTGCGCGGGATCGGCTTGTGCGGCTCCTCGACCCGGTAGCTGATGCCGGCGCGCGTCGCGTAGGCCACCGCCTCCTCGCGGGTCTCGAATTCCAGCCTGACCTGCTGCAGCATGTCGCCGGAGCTGGTCCAGCCCATCAGCGGTTCGGTCTCGCGCGGGGCGGTCTGGTCGAATTCCAGGATCCAGAGCTTGGTGCGGGCGAGGCCCGACTGCGAGGCGTCCTTCGACGGCTGGTAGATGCGGGCGCTCGGCATGGCGACGGGAACGGCTCCGGACAAACACGAAGATGGTCGGGGCGATAGGATTCGAACCTACGACCCCCTGGTCCCAAACCAGGTGCGCTACCAGACTGCGCTACACCCCGCCACGCCCGCGTTTTACGGTTTCCGCAGCGCAGCGGCAAGGCGCATCCGCGCCGCTTGACCCCGCTCTCCCCGCGTCCCACCTCCGGCTGCGCGAGGGGGATGCACGAGGACCGCGATGATCGATCTCCATTACTGGCCGACGCCGAACGGCCACAAGGTCACGATGTTCCTGGAGGAGACCGGCCTGCCCTACCGGATCGTTCCGGTGAATATCGGAGCGGGCGACCAGTTCAAGCCGGACTTCCTGGCGATCGCCCCGAACAACCGCATGCCGGCGATCGTCGACCACGCGCCCGCGGGCGGCGGCGCGCCGGTCTCGCTGTTCGAGTCGGGCGCGATCCTGCTCTATCTCGCCGAGAAGACCGGGCGCTTCATCCCGTCGGACCTGCGCGGCCGGGCCGAGGTGCTGCAATGGCTGTTCTGGCAGATGGGCGGCCTCGGGCCGATGCTCGGCCAGAACCACCACTTCACGCAATACGCGCCGGAGAAGGTGCCCTACGCGATCAACCGCTACCTCAACGAGACCAACCGCCTCTACGGCGTGCTCGATCGGCGGCTTGCCGACCGTGCCTATGTGGCCGGCGCCGACTACAGCATCGCCGACATGGCCTGCTATCCCTGGATCGTGCCCTACGAGAAGCAGGGCCAGAGCCTCGACGACCACCCGAACCTGAAGCGCTGGTTCGAGGCCGTGCGCGACCGCGCCGGCACGGTGGCCGCCTACGCCAAGGGGCCCGAGGTCAACCCGAATCTCGGCCAGACCATGAGCGAGGACGCCAAGAAGGTGATGTTCGGGCAGACGGCGGCGAACACCAAGCGCTGACACCCCCGCCCCTCCCCCAACCCAAGTCGGGCCTGCCCGACTTGGGCAGAGCGATGCGGATCTTGGGCAAGCCCGAGATCCGTGGGGGGCAGCGGCGGCTATTGTCGCAAGGACTCCAGCGGCACCGGCGCCGCGTGCGGCCGGCTGCCGAGCATCTGGTCGATCAGGGCCAGCACCTCGGCCCGGCCGCAATTGGCGGCCGGCTCGAAGGGCGTCCAGGTCTGGGTGAAGTCGAGGCGCTCGAACACGTCGCGGTAGCGGCGCAGCTCGTTGACGGTCAGCGGCACGCCGCGCACGAAGGCCTTGTGGGCCGAGATGGTGAGCGCCCGGCGGGCATCGTTCGGGTCGAGTTCGAACTTCAGGGCGTCGCCGCAGAAGCAGATCTTCCGCTTGCGGTCGAACAGCACCGCGTGGCCGTCGAAATGGCCGGCGGTGCGGTGCAGTTCGAGGCCGGGCAGCGGCTCCAGGAAGTCGTCGTAGGGCCAGGAGACCTGCAGGGCCGCGCTCCAGGTGAAGTCGGCCGCCGGCAGGCAGAGCTCGGGATCGAAGCGGTCCTGCAACTGCACCAGCGCGCCGTAGGAATGCGGGTGCGAGGCGGAGAGCACCTGCATCCCCCCGAGCCGTTCGATCTGGTCGAGGGCCGCCTCGCTGAAGACCGGGCAGCCCTCGAAGCCCATATTCCCGGTCTCGGTCCGGATCAGGTAGGCGGACGGCCCGATGCCGGAGACCGGCTCGTTCCAGAAGCGCCAGATGCCCGGCTCCAGCTCCTGCCAGTGGCAGGGGAAGGCGGCCTGCGCCTCCGCCGCCGTGCGGAAGCGCCAGCCGTCCTGCGGCACCACGTGGCGGGCATCCAGGCACATCGGGCAGGCGGGCGGCGCCTCGAAATGGCGCTGCCAGAAGCCGCAATTGTCGCAGGTATAGGCGGGCAGCTTCAGGGCGCCCGCGAAGGGCAGGTAACCGGGCACGGGGCTCGCTCGCGGCTCGAGGATCGGTCGAAGAGCGGTATCAGGCCGCGCGCCTGAACGCAGCCCGAGCAAGCCACAAGAAAAAACCCGCCGGCCTCGCGGCCGGCGGGGTCAACCCCGGATCAGTGGGCCGGGCTCGGATGGCCGTGGCCGGGCTCCTCGGCATGCGGATCCTTGCCGCGCTTCCTGGCGATCCAGATCACGAAGCGGCGGATCACCACGTAGAAGACCGGCGTCAGGAACAGGCCGAAGAAGGTCGCGCCGATCATCCCGAAGAACACCGCCGTGCCGAGCGCCTGGCGCATCTCGGCGCCCGGGCCCGTCGCGATGACGAGGGGCAGGGTGCCGAGGATGAAGGCGAAGGCCGTCATCAGGATCGGGCGCAGGCGGAGCTTGCAGGCCTGCACCGCCGCCTCGACGGGCCCCTTGCGTTCGTTCTCCTCGATGTCGTGGGCGAACTCGACGATCAGGATCGCGTTCTTGGCGGCGAGGCCGATCAGCACGATCAGGCCGATCTGGGTGAGGATGTTGTTGTCCTGTCCCCGGAGCTGCACCCCGAACAGGGCCGCCAGCACGCCTGTCGGCACCACCAGCAGGATCGCGAGCGGCAGCGCCCAGGATTCGTACTGCGCGGCGAGCACGAGGAAGACCAGCAGCACGCCGAGCGCGAAGACGTAGATCGCCGTGCCGCCGGCCGCCTTCTGCTGGTAGGCGATCTCGGTCCAGTCGTAGGAATAGCCGTCGGGCAGGTTCTTCTTGGCGATCTCTTCCATGGCGTCGAGCGCCTGGCCGGTGGAGATGCCGGGCTGGGCCACGCCCTGGACCGGCACCGAGTAGTAGAGGTTGAACCGCTGCACGATCTGCGGGCCGGTGATCTCGCGGATCGTGGCGAGCGTGCCCATCGGCACCAGCGCGCCGGTGGAGGAGCGGACCTTCAGCTGCTCGATATCCTGCTTGGAGACGCGGAACTGCGCGTCGCCCTGCACGCGCACCTGATAGATGCGCCCCAGCGTGTTGAAGTCGTTCACGTAGGCCCCGCCGAGCGCCGCCTGCACCGTCGAGAAGACGTTGCCGAGCGGCACGTTCAGCATCCGCGCCACCGTGCGGTCGATGTCGAGGTAGAGCTGCGGCGTGTCGTTGCCGAAGGTGGTGAACACCCGCGTCACGTCCTTGCTCTGGTTGGCCTGGCCGAGGAGCTCGCCGACATTGGCGAGCAGCGGGCCGATGGCCGAGGATTGCCGGCTCTCCACCTGCATCTTGAAGCCGCCGCCCTGGCCGAGGCCGCGCACGGGCGGGGGCGGGATCACGATGATGCGGGCTTCCTGGATGTTGGCGGTCGCCTTCAGCACGTCGCCGGTGATGACGGCGGCCGAGCGGCCCTTGGTCGCCCGCTCCTTGGCCCCCGCGAGCGTGATGAACATCACGCCCGAATTGGTGGTGTTGGTGAAGGTGGCGCCGTCGAAGCCCGCGATGATCACGGTGTTCGTCACGCCCTCGATCTTGCGGGCCTCCGCGGCGGCGCGGTTCACCACCTCGGTGGTGCGGTCGAGCGAGGCACCCGAGGGAAGCTGCACCACGCCGATCAGGTAGCCCTGGTCCTGATCGGGGATGAAGCCCGTCGGCGTGGTGTGGGCGAGGTGGAGCGTGCCCGCGATCACCGCCGCGTAGACGAGCAGCATCGCGATCAGGCCGATCGTGTAGGTGGTCAGCCCGTGGATCGTGCGCGAATAGCCGTGCGACAGCCAGTCGAAGCCGCGGTTGAACAGGCTCGCCAGCCAGTTGACGAAGCGGGTGAGGAAGAACTTCGGCTTGGCCTGCGCGTGGTGCGGCTTCAGCAGCAGCTTGCAGAGCGCTGGCGACAGGGTCAGCGAGTTGAAGGCCGAGATCAGGGTCGAGGCCGCGATGGTGAGGGCGAACTGCTTGTAGAACTGTCCCGAGATGCCGGGGATGAAGGCGGTCGGGATGAACACCGCCGCCAGCACCAGCGCGATGGCGACGACCGCCGAGCCGACCTCGTCCATGGTCTTGTGCGCGGCCTCGCCGGGCGAGAGCCCCTCGGCCATGTTGCGCTCGACGTTCTCGACCACGACGATGGCGTCGTCGACCACGATGCCGATGGCGAGCACCAGCCCGAACAGGGTCAGGTTGTTGAGCGAGAAGCCGAAGGCCGCCATCGCCGCGAAGGTGCCGACCAGCGAGACGGGGATGGCGAGCACGGGGATCAGGGCCGTGCGCCAGCTCTGGAGGAAGACCAGCACCACGATCACGACGAGGCCGACCGCCTCGAACAGGGTCTTGTAGACCTCGTGGATCGATTCCTCGATGAACTCGGTCGGGTTGTAGGCGATGCGGTACTCGACGTCCGGCGGGAAGTTCTTCTTCAGGTTCTCCATCACGTTGCGGACGGAGGCCGCCGCGTCGAGGGCGTTGGTGCCGGGGCGCTGGAAGGCGCCGATGCCCACGGCCGGCGTCGCGTTGAGGAAGGAGTTCGTCGTGTAGTCCTTCTGGCCCATCTCGACGCGGGCCACGTCCTTCACCCGCACGAGGCGCCCGTCGGAGGCTTTGACGATCACCTCGGCGAACTCTTCCGGCGTCTGGAAGCGCCCTTGCGACTGCACCACGAGCTGGAAGGCCTGGCCCGTCGCCGCGGGCGGCGAGTTCAGGGCGCCGGCCGCCACCTGCACGTTCTGCTCCTGCAGCGCGGTGGTGATGTCGTTGGTGGTCAGGCCGTAGGCGGCGAGCTTCTGGGGATCGAGCCAGATGCGCTCGGCATACTCGTTGCCGCCGAAGATCGTGATGTCGCCGACGCCGTCGAGGCGCAGGAGCTCGTCGCGGATGTTCAGGTAGATGTAGTTGGCCAGGTAGTTCTGGTCGTAGGTCTTCTTCGGCGACAGGAGGTGCACGACCAGCATCAGGTCGGGCGAGGCCTTGCGCACGGTGACGCCGAGGTTGCGCACGTCCGGCGGCAGGCGGGGCTGGGCGACCGAGAGCCGGTTCTGGACGAGGACGTTCGCGATATCGAGGTTGGTGCCGACCTTGAAGGTCACGGTCAGCAGCATGTTGCCGTCGTTGGTCGACAACGACGTCATGTAGAGCATGTTGTCGACGCCGTTGACCTCCTGCTCGATCGGCGTCGCGATGGTCGCGGCCACCGTCTCGGCGTTGGCGCCGGGGAAGGAGGCGCGCACCGTCACGGTCGGCGGCACGATCTCGGGATACTGCGAGACCGGCAGCGACAGGTAGGCCACGTAGCCGAGGATCAGGAAGACGATCGAGGTGACCGAGGCGAAGATCGGCCGGTCCACGAAGAAATGGGCAAAGCGCATCGGTCAAACCTCTCGGCCGGCGCCCGGATCGGGCCCGCGCCTCGCGTCACCTGCGGTATCGCGGGCCGCCCCCGGCATCCGGAGGCGGCCCGTCTGGTCTCTGGCGCGCCAGCGCCCGGCGGTCCCGGTCAGGTCCGGCTCGGAGGCAGCGTCTGCGAGTCCGGCGTCACCTTCGCCCCGGGGCGGACGCGGGCGAGGCCGTTGATGACCACGGTCTCGTCGCCCTTCAGCCCCTCGCGGATCACCCGATAGCCGTCGACCTTGGGCCCGAGCTTGACCTCGCGGGCCGAGGCGGTGCCGTCCTCGGAGACGAGGTAGACGATGCGCTTGTCCTGGTTGGCGGAGATCGCCTCGTCGGGCAGCAGCACGCCCTGGAAGGGCTTGGTCGCCGGCATCGAGACGATGCCGAACAGGCCCGGCTTGATGAACCCGTCCGGGTTCTCGACGGTGGCGCGCAGGAGCACCGTGCCGGTGGCGTTGTCGACGCGGTTGTCCACGAAGTCGAGGGTGCCCTTGCGGGTCGGCTTCTCGTCCCCGGTGAGCGCGATCATGATCGGCACGCCCTTGCCGCGCTGGGTCTGGCCCATGCCGATGTCGAGGCTGCGCTGGTACTTGAGGAAGGATTTCTCGTCGACGGTGAAGCCGAAATAGATCGGATCGAGCGAGACGATCGTGGTCAGCATCGTCTGGTCGGTGATGACGATGTTGCCTTCCGTGACGCGGCGCTGGCTGATGCGTCCGTTGATCGGCGACTTCACCTCGGTGAAGTCGTAGTTGAGCTGGGCGTTGCGCAAGGCCGCCTCGGCGCTGTCCACGTCCGCCTGCGCCGTCTGCGAGGCCTGCCGGCGCTGGTCGGTGACCTGCTCGGAGATGTTGCCGCCCCGCGACAGGGTCTGGGCGCGCTCCAGATCCGTCTGCGTGAAGGACAGGCGCGCCTTGGCCGAGGTCAGCGCGGCCTGGGCCTGCTCCAGGGCCGCCTTGTACGGCCGGCGGTCGATCACGAAGAGCACGTCGCCCTTCTTCACGGTGGCGCCGTCCGTGAACTGGATCTTGTCGAGGTAGCCGGTGACGCGGGCGCGCACCTCGACGAACTCGATCGGGTCGAACCGGCCCGTATACTGGTCCTGCTCCACGATCTCGCGGACCACGGGCTTGGCCACCGTCACCTTGGGCGGCGGACCGCCCGGAGCCTGGGCGAGGGCCGCGCCGCCGGGATATGCGGCGAGCGCGGCGAGGAGCGGGAGGAGGCGGACGAGCCGGCTGCGCATGGTGTGGTCCCTGAGCATCGGCCCGCCGGAAGCGGCGGAGCCTGCGGGCGGGGATGCATGGTCTGAGGGTTCCGAAACGGAGTCCCGCACGCTGGCGGGCGCGGGCCGGATCCGGCTCCTGCGCCCTAGTCCTTCGCGCGAACCCGGGTTGTGCGTCACCGCACACGGCGTCGCCGGTCCGCCGGTTCGTCCCGGCGAAAACGGACCGGTCTGCGGATTACTCAACCGCCTCACCGGCGGCGTACCAGTCCTTGAAGCCGCCGCGGTAATGCTCCTCGGTGGCGTGCCCGGCGCTCTGCATGGCCTGGAGCGCGTGGAGCGAGCGCACGCCCGCGGCGCAGGCGAAGACCGGGCGGCGCCCGTCCTGCCGGATCAGCTCGGAGAGGGCCGCCGGATCGAAGACGGAGAGCGGGTGGGTGACGGCGCCGGGGATGTGGCCGCCCGCATATTCGTGGGGCTCGCGCACGTCGATCACCAGCATCGTCCCGTCGGCGAGCCCCTTCTTGACCGTATCCCGGTCGAGATCGACCACACGCATCGGCAGACTTCCTCCCGCAGGCGGGCCCCGGCCGGGACACCGCTGCCATCCTCGGTTCCGCGGGTCCCGCGGGCGCCATGCGCCTCCGCATCCGGGTGGGACCGCGGCGGTCCGGCCCGATCCGCCGGAGGCCGCGCGGCGGCGAAAAGCGCCGCGCTTTCGGTAGGCTGACGCTTTTCCTTATTCATCAGCCTCGCCCGGCGCAACACAGCGTCGTGATCGCGGCCGGCGCCGCGGCACCGAGCCGCTCTCCGGCGAGGCGGTCCCCTTTCCCGCCGGGACGCGCTATCGTGCCGCCATGCTCGGCCCGCTCACGCTCCGCCCGGCCCAGGCCGCGCTCGCCGTCCTCCCCCTGCTCGCCGCGGCGCCCGCCGCTCCGCCCGCGGCCGCGCAAGGCCCCGCGGTGCTGGAGCGGGCGCCCGCGGCAGCGGAGAAACAGCCCGCGGCCCGGGACCCCGTCCCGATCCCCTCCCAGGAGGCGCGGATCCTGCCCGCGCTCGCCGCCCGCGGCATGGTCGCCTCGCAGGAGGCCCGGGCCACGCGGATCGGCGTCGCGGTGCTGAAGCAGGGCGGCAACGCGGTGGACGCCGCGGTGGCGGTGGGCTTCGCCCTCGCCGTGACCCTGCCGCAGGCGGGCAATCTCGGCGGCGGCGGCTTCATGCTCGTGCATCTCGCCGACCGCAACGAGACGGTGGCGATCGACTATCGCGAGACCGCGCCGCAGGCCGCCACCGCCGACATGTTCCTGAAGGCCGACGGCGAGCCCGACCGCGACGCCTCGACCAAGGGCGGCAAGGCCGTCGGCGTGCCCGGCACCGTGCGGGGCCTGGCCGAGGCGCATCGCCTCTATGGCTCGGGCAAGCTCAGCCTCGCCGAGCTGATCGCCCCGGCCGAGCGCCTCGCCCGCGAGGGGATCGGCGTCGAGGGGGGCCTGGCCGATTCGCTGCCGCAGGTGGCGGGCCTCCTCGGACGCTGGCCCTCGACCCGGGCGGTGTTCTTCAACGGCGACCGCGTGCGCGGCCGGGGCGAGACCCTGGTCCAGACCGACCTCGCCGACACCCTGAGGACGATCGCCGAGCAGGGGCCGGACGCCTTCTACCGGGGCCCGATCGCGGAGCGGATCGCCGCCGCAGTGACGGCGGCCGGCGGCGTCATGACGCCGGAGGATCTCGCCGGCTACGCGGTCGAGCTGCGCAAGCCCGTGCGCGGCTCCTATCGCGGCTACGACATCGTCTCGATGCCGCCGCCCTCCTCGGGCGGCATCCATCTGATCCAGATCCTCAACATCCTGGAGGGGTTCGACCTCGCCGGGATGGGCGCGGGCTCGGCCGCCTCCCTGCACGTCCTCGCCGAGGCGATGAAGCCGGCCTATGCCGACCGCGCGACCTATCTCGGCGACCCGGACCGGGTGAAGGTGCCGGTCACGGGCCTGCTGTCCAAGGCCTACGCCGCCACCCTGCGCGCCGCCATCGACCCGCAGCGGGCGCGCCCCGCCGACGCGATCCGGGCCGGCGATCCGCTCCCTTACGAATCCGATCAGACCACGCATTTCTCGGTGGTGGACGCGGCCGGCAACGCGGTGGCCAACACCTACACCCTCAACTTCTCCTACGGGATCGGCCTGATCGCCGAGGGTACCGGCGTCCTCCTCAACAACGAGATGGACGACTTCTCGGCCAAGACCGGCGCACAGAACGCCTACGGGCTCGTCGGCAGCGACGCGAACGCGGTGGCGCCGGGCAAGCGCCCGCTCTCCTCGATGACGCCGACCTTCGTGTTCCGGGACGGGCGCCTGTTCCTCGTCACCGGCAGCCCCGGCGGCAGCCGCATCATCACCACGGTGCTGCAGGTCATCGTGAACCTGATCGACTTCCGCATGAACCTCGCCGAGGCGGTGACCGCCCCGCGCATCCACCATCAATGGCGTCCGGACGCGCTGCGCGTCGAGGAAGGCCTCTCGCCGGACACCCTGGCCCTGCTCCGGGCAAAGGGGCACCCGGTGACGGTCGGCGCGACCTCGGGCTCGGCCAATTCCGTGATGCGCCTCGACGGCCTGCTCGCCGGCGCCTCCGACCCGCGCCAGCGCAGCACGCTGGCGGACGGGTATTGAGGGCGGGCTTGGTCCGGGGGGCGAAGGCGAGCTAAAGGGGCTCGGAATCCGCACGGGTCCCCATGCTCTTCCTCCGCTCCCTCGCCTTCAACCTCGGCTTCTACGCGCTGACCACACTCGTCGCGCTCGGCTGCCTGCCGGCCCTCGTGGCCCGGCGCCCGGTGCTCGGCGTGGCGCGGCTCTGGGCCCGCGGCACGATCTGGCTGCTGCGGGTCGCGGCCGGCATCCGGGTCGAGTTCCGCGGGCTGGAGAACATCCCCAAGGGGCCGCTCCTCGTCGCGGCCAAGCACCAGTCGGCCCTGGAGACCCTGGCGCTCTGCGCGATCTTCCCGGAATTCGCCTATGTCCTGAAGCGGGAGCTGCTCTTCATCCCGGTGGTCGGCTGGTACCTGTCGCGCGGCGGCATGGTCGCGATCGACCGCTCCAAGGGCAACCGCGCCATGGCCCTGATGAACGCGGCCGCCGCCGAGGCGATCGCGCATGGGCGCCAGCTCATCGTCTTCCCCGAGGGCACGCGCCGGCCGACCAACGCACCGCCGGTCTACAAGCAGGGCCTGTCGCATCTCTACGCGGCGCTCCGCGTGCCCTGCCTGCCGGTGGCGCTCAATACCGGCCTGTTCTGGCCGCGCCGCGGCTTCCTGCGCCTGCCGGGGACGGCGGTGATCGAGGTCCTGCCGCCGATCCAGCCGGGGATGGAGCGCGCCGCCTTCCACGCCACGGTGCTGGAGCGCATCGAGACCGCCTCGAACGCCCTGCTTGATGCCGGACGGGCGGAACTCGCCGCGAACGGCCATTCCGTGCCCGGCCCGCAGGCCGAGACCGCGGCTCGCAGCCCGGCCGCCCGGTAAGGTCGCCGCCCCCCAGTGGTGACGGATCTCGGCGCCGTCCCCTTGACAATGTTCCTGTTTTGTGCTCATTTGCTTGCACCTGCCGCCCGGTAGCTCAGGCGCGAGTCTGAGCTGTCTCACGGGGGCCCGTCCCGGGGACCGACCGGGAGGGGCGCGGACGGCGGGGCGGTGCCCGCGTCACCGGCCTCGGATCCGGCCGGTGCCCCGGGCGGCGTGCCGACGCAAGGTCTGCTCGGATCCGGGCGGTGAGGCGGGCTGAGGAAATGCGCCCGTCCCGACCCGGCTCTGGGGGATCGCCAGAGACTCGCCGGCCCGACCCACTAGGAGGCGGGCCTCGCGCCGGACGGGCGTATGTCAGCGTGCACGGGGTTCCCGTCCCGACAGGGACCGGACCCGGCCAGCGGCAGTCGCGAGGTCGGAGGACGCCGGGACAGACACCGCGACGACAAGACGGATGGGCGGGCTTGCAGCAGGGCCTCTCATCCGCGGGACGCCGGGGAGCCGGCTTGTGCAACGTTGCGTTCAGGGCTCCGCGGCGTCCCGCGTCACCCCGACCGCGCCAGCCATGCCCCCGGCGGATGATCCGCGCGGGGCTAAAAGCACGTGCGCACCACGACAGACCCCCTCTCCCGTTCGGGAGAGGGTTGGGGTGAGGGATGAGAAGCTTCAGGGCCTGTCACGCCGATGCCGCTGCGCCGTCGAGCCCTGTCCTGATAATTCTCGACCCTCACCCTGTCCCTCTCCCGAACGGGAGAGGGGACCCGCGCCCCGTCCGGACCCCTTGCTCCCCTCACCCGACCCTCGCTCACGCGAGGGCCACCCTCTCCCGCAGAGGGGAGAGGGGGCGCGCGTCCGGATTCGCGACAGGCCCCCTTCACACCGGTTCGGGACCACATTCCCGGCAGGGACAGATCCGGAGAAGGTCACGCTCCGAGCCAAGCGCGCTCCGCGCTCCCCTGTGCGCCAGCGCACGCGGCAAGCTGCCGCTCCGGCCTCGTGCGCGCTTGCGTGCGCCCAGGGAAATCCCATCTCAGGCCTATGATCCGGCGGCCTTGACGCCTGTGGAGAACGCAGGGTAGAACGGAACAAATGGCGAACAAACGAGCCCTGTCCTGGTCGGCCGCGCTCCGCGACCTGAAGGACGATCGCACACGGAGGCAGGACGTGCGGGAAGAACGCCTCAGAACGACGGCCGGCCTGCGTGGCAGCCCGGCGCTCGCGCTCTCGGCCTGGCGGGGCCGCTCGGGCAAGCGCTACGTGGTGGGCGTGCACGCCCTCGAGGAGCCGGACCTCTCCGAGATCGGCGAGGCCGTGGTCATGGCCGTGCGGCGCGACACCGCCGGCATCGCCCAGCTCGTCTCGGTGGCGAGCTCCGGCGAGAGCCCGCGCGAGCACCTGCAGCGCACCTGGCTCGCCCGGGTCCGGACCTCCGGCGCGACCGAGATGCACGTCCACCGCCTCGCCGAGGACGAGGCCGCCCGTGCCGCCATCGTCGAGGACCTGTCGGTCGAGGGAGCCTGAACCGACCGGCACCCCGCCCGAGGCCGCGCCCTGCCCTCCACCCCTTGCATCGTCCCGCGCATTGCGGGAGGGGGAACGGGCCGGCCGCGTGCCGGCGGCGACGAGGCGAGGATTCATGGCGCAGAACGGCGCGAACCCGGCCGGCGGCCTCACCGAGGCCCCGCCTCCCGCAAGCCGGCGGCGCGGCCGCCTCGGCCTGTTCCTGCCCTTCATCCTGCTGGGCCTCGTCGTCGCGCTCTGGTCGGCCGGCTGGTTCTACGTCCGCGACCGGGCGGGCCGTGAGATCGACCTCTGGCTCGCCCGCGAGGCCGCCGCCGGCCGGACCTGGACATGCGCCGACCGCGCGATCACCGGCTACCCGTTCCGGCTGGAACTGCGCTGCGCCTCCCTGGCGCTGGCCCGCTCGGATGGCGGCTTCACCCTCGGGCCGCTCACCGTCCTCGTCCAGATCTACCAGCCGCGCCACGCCCTGTTCGAGGCGGCGGGCCCATTCCAGGCCCGCCAGGGCGACCTGACCGGCGAGGCCCGCTGGAGCGCCCTGCGCGGCAGCTTCCACGGCACGGCGGACGGCTTCCTGCGCGCCTCGCTGGCGATCGACAAGCCGCAGATCGACGTGGCCGGGGCCGTGCCGGAGCCCGTCTCGGTCTCGGCCCAGCATCTGGAACTGCATGCCCGCCCGACGCCCGGTCGCTTCGACAGCGACGGGGCGGTCGATATCAGCCTGCGCCTCACCCAGGCGCTCGCGCCGATCGCCGACGCGCTCGTCGGCAACCGCGACCCCGCCGACCTCGCCCTCGACGCGACCCTGACCCGGGCGACCGTGCTGCGCACCGGAACCGTGGCGCGGGAACTCGAGACGTGGCGCCAGGCCGAGGGCAGCCTCGACATCGCGGGCCTGTCGCTGGTCAAGGGGCCGAACCGCATCCAGGCCAAGGGCAGCCTCGACATCGACGAGGCCCACCGCCCCGCCGGGCAGATCGAGCTGCGCGCCGCGGGCGTCGAGGGGCTGGTCGCCGGCCTCGTCGGCCAGCGCTACGGCGCGGATCGCGGCGCCCTCGTCGGCAACCTGATCGGCGGCCTCCTCGGCGGCCTCGCCAAGCCGCGCGGGGCCGAGGCCGCGGCCCCGGGCGAGGCGCCGCTGAAGCCCCTGCCCCCCTTGCGCCTCGTGGAGGGGCGCCTCCTGTTCGGCCCCTTCCAGATCCCGAACGTGCGCCTGCCCGCCCTCTACTGAATCCGGGATTCCAAAGGGATCATCCCTTTGGCGGGTCCAGGGCAGAGCCCTGGGGCCTCTCGTCAGGGCTTCGCCCCGACACCCCACCGAAGGGACTCAGTCCCTTCGGGATCCCGGATTTCGGGCGAAGGCGTCGGCCTGGGCGCGGATCACCGCGACGGCGCGGGCGATGCCGGCGCGGTCCACGTCGAGATGGGTGGTGGCGCGGATCTGCTCGCCGATCGCCCGCACGCGCACCCCTTGCGCGCGGCAGGCCTCCGCGAAGGCGGCGGCCGGCACGCCGAGCCCGGCCACCGAGAAGCTGAGGATGTTCGACTGGCCCGCCTCCGGCTCGAAGGCGAGGCCCGGCGCGCCTTCGAGCCCCTCGCGCAGGCGGCGGGCATTGGCGTTGTCCTCGGCGAGCTGGTCGAGATGGTGGTCGAGGGCGTAGAGCCCGGCCGCCGCCAGCACGCCGCTCTGGCGCATGGCCCCGCCGAGCCGGTATTTCCAGCGCCACGCCTCGGTGACGAAATCCCTCGTCCCGCACAGGACGGCGCCGACCGGGCAGCCGAGCCCCTTGCTGAGGTCGATCCAGGCGCTGTCGAACCCCTCCGCATAGGTGCGCGCCGGGATACCGGTGGCCGCGACGGCGTTGAGGAGCCGCGCCCCATCGATATGCGCCTTGAGACCCCGGTCCCGCGCGAGGTCGCGGATCGCGCGCATGGTGTCGAGCTCCCAGATCGAGCCGCCGGAGAAGCTCGTGGTCTGCTCGACCGAGATCAGGGCCGAGCGCGGCGCCGTACGCTGGGGCGCGCGGATCGCGGCCTCCGCCTGCTCCGGCGTGTAGAGCCCGTTGCGCGTCGGCAGGGGCCGGACCGAAACGCCGCCGATCGCCGCCGCACCCGCGGCCTCGGTGTTGTAGATGTGGGACTGGTCGTCGACGATGATCTCGTCGCCCGCCCGGGTCTGGACCAGGATCGCGGCGAGGTTGCACATCGTGCCCGAGGGCATGAACACGGCATCCTCCATGCCGAGGAGGTCGGCGACCCGCGCGCAGAGGGCGTTGGTGGTCGGATCCGAGCCCGATTGCTCGTCGCCGACCTCGGCCCGGGCCATGGCCTCGCGCATGCCGGGCGTCGGACGGGTCTGGGTATCGCTGAACAGATCGACGGTCACGGTCACTCTCTCGCGGCATGCGGCAACGGTGCCGGGCAGACCGCGCCCGGCGCAGGTCTTATAGAACACGCTCCTGGCCCAGATCGAAGGCGAGACCATGGGAGCAAGCGCCCGGCCGACCAACGGCCCCTCTGCGGAGGTCTCGGAGCTGGAACGGCGCCTCGCCAAAGGCGTGCGGGGCGCGGTGCGCTTCGATGCCTTCAGCCGCGGGCGCTACAGCACCGACGCCTCGATCTACCAGATCATGCCGACCGGAATCGTGCTGCCGCGGGACGCCGAGGATGTGGCGGCCTGCTTGGCGATCGCGGGCGAGCAGGGCGTGCCGGTCGTCATGCGGGACGGAGGCACCTCGCAGAACGGGCAGCCGATCGGCGCGGGGCTGATCCTCGACTGCTCGCGCCACTTCAACCGGATCCGCGCCTACGATCCGGACGCCGGCACCGTCACGGTGGAGCCCGGTATCGTGCTGGAGCGGCTGAACGCGCGGGTGAAGGCGGATGGCTGGTTCTTCCCCGTCGAGCCCTCCACCGCGAGCCGCTGCACCATCGGCGGCATGGCCGGCAACAATTCCTGCGGCGCCCGCTCGCTGCGCTTCGGCAAGATGAGCGACAACGTGCTCGGCCTCGAGGCGCTCTTCCACGACGGCGAGCCCTTCGGCTTCGGCCTCACCGGCAACGATGCGGAGGGCGTCATCGGCTCGGGCCGGGCCGCCGATCTCGCCCGGCGCATGCTGGCCCTGGCCGGCGCCCACCGCGAGGAGATCGAGCGGGTCTACCCGAAGGTGCAGCGCCGGGTCGGCGGCTACAACCTCGACAGCCTGATCGAGCCGCGCCCGAACCTCGCCCATCTCCTCGTCGGCTCGGAGGGGACGCTCGCCGCCACCACGGCGGTGACGCTGAAGCTCTCACGGCTGCCGGCGCACCGGGTGATGGGGGTGTGCCACTTCCCCTCCTTCCGCGCCGCGATGGAGACCACGAAAGCCATCGTCGACCTCGCGCCGGTGGCGGTCGAGCTCGTGGACAACAACGTGCTGGTGCTGGGCGCCGACATCCCGCTCTTCCGCACGACGCTCGCCGACATCACCAGGGGGCAGCCGAACTGCCTGCTGCTGACCGAGTTCGCAGGCGACGACCTCGCCGCCCTGAGGCGGGACCTCAAGCGCCTCGACGCCTGCATGAGCGATCACGGCTTCCCGGACGCGGTGGTCGAGGTGGTCGAGCCGGCCCGCCAGCGCACCGTCTGGGAGGTCCGCGAGGCCTGCCTGAACATCATGATGTCGATGAAGGGCGACGCGAAGCCGGTCTCCTTCATCGAGGATTGCGCGGTGCCTTTGGAGCATCTCGCCGACTATACGGATGCCGTCACCGAGGTGTTCTCGAAGCACGGCACCCGCGGCACCTGGTACGCCCACGCCTCGGTCGGCTGCCTGCACGTGCGGCCGATCCTCGACATGAAGCAGGGCGGCGACGTCGCCCGGATGCGCGCCATCGCCGAGGAGACCGCCGAGCTGGTGCGCCGCTATCACGGCTCCTATTCCGGCGAGCACGGCGACGGGATCTCGCGCTCGGAATTCGTCGAGCCGCTGTTCGGGGCGCGCCTGACCCGGGCCTTCGAGACGGTGAAGGACGGGTTCGACCCGGAGAACCGCCTCAACCCCGGCAAGATCGTGCGCGCCCCGAAATTCGACGACCGCGCCCTGTTCCGGTTCAAGCCGGATTACCGGGTCGCGGCGCCGGCCAAGCCCGTGCTGGACTGGTCGGATTGGGGCGGGTTCGGCCCGGCCGTCGAGATGTGCAACAACAACGGCACCTGCCGGAAGCTCGCAGGGGGCGCGATGTGCCCCTCCTACCGGGCGACGGGCGAGGAGCAGCACCTCACCCGCGGACGCGCCAACTCACTGCGGCTCGCCATCTCCGGCCAGCTTGGGGCCGATGCCTTCACCTCACCTGAGATGAAGCGGACGCTCGACCTCTGCGTCTCCTGCAAGGCCTGCCGTCGGGAATGCCCCACCGGGGTCGACATGGCCCGGATGAAGATCGAGTTCCTGCATCATTACCATGCCCGCCACGGCCTGCCCCTGCGCGAGCGGCTGGTGGCCGAGCTGCCGCGCTATGCCGGCCTGGCGGGGAAGCTCGCCCCACTCCTCAACCTGCGCGACCGACTGCCGGTGCTCGCCCGGCTCTCCGAGCAGATGGCGGGCCTCTCCGCCCGCCGCTCCCTGCCGCGCTGGGGCCGGCCCTGGCGCGAGACGGGGGAGTTCGCCCCCCCGCACGACGTCCCCGGCGACTTCCGCGACATCGTCCTGTTCGGCGACACCTTCACCCGCGCCTTCGAGCGCGAGAATCTGGAGGCCGCCGAGCGGGTGCTGCGCGCCGCCGGCTACCGCCTGCATCGCGTCGGCCCCGCGACGGGGCGCCGCCCGCTCTGCTGCGGCCGGACCTATCTCGCCTCCGGCCAGACCGACCGGGCCCGGGCCGAGGCGCGGCGGACCCGCGACGCGCTGCTGCCCTACGCACGGGCCGGGGCGCGCATCGTCGGGCTCGAGCCCTCCTGCCTGTTCACCTTCCGCGACGAGTTCCTGGCGCTCCTGCCCGGCACCGAGACCCGGGCGCTGGCGGAGAAGGCCGTGCTGTTCGAGGAGTTGCTCGCCGCCGATCTCGCGGCGGGCCGGATCGACCTGAACCTCGCCGACCAGGGCGGACGGGTCGCACATCTGCACGGGCACTGCCACCAGAAGTCGTTCGGGGCGTTCGGGCCGGTCGAGACCGTGCTGCGCCGGGTGCCGGGCCTCGACGTGCGCGTCATCGAATCGAGCTGCTGCGGCATGGCCGGCGCCTTCGGCTACCGGGCCGACACGATCGACGTGTCCTTCGCGATGGCCGAATTGTCGCTGTTCCCGGCCTTGCGCCAGGCGGGTCCGGACGACCTCGTCGTGGCCGACGGCACCAGCTGCCGCCACCAGATCCACGACGGCCTCGGCCGGCAGGCGGAGCATGTGGCCCGCGTGCTCGACCGGGCGCTCATCGGATCCTGAGGGCCGCTTGCCTGGAAGGGGGCGGCCAGCGGTCCAGAAAGCGATTCAAGTGAGGCTCGGGTCCCCTCTCCCGTTCGGGAGAGGGACAGGGTGAGGGGTGAGAATTCTACGGATAGGTCGCGAGGGTGAAGCGGCTCCGTCGAGCCCTTCCCTGAAAGTTCTCATCCCTCACCCCAACCCTCTCCCGAACGGGAGAGGGGGCTCGTTGCGGTTCCGCGGGGTTCCGGAAGCAGGGTTTTCCACGCCCGCGGAGGGGAGGGTCGAGAGCCCCTCAGCGCTCCGCGCGGATCAGCCCGCGCAGCATCTCGACCATGCGGCGGATCTCGTCGGGCGTGGAGATGAAGGGCGGGCCCATGGCGATGGTGTCGCCGGTGAAGCGGAGCAGGATGCCCTCGCGCAGGCCGCGCTCGAAGATCGCCCGCGCGCGGGCGCCGGGCTCGGAGCGGGGCTCCAGGTCGATCGCGGCGGTCAGCCCGATATTGCGGATGTCGCGCAGGCCGGTCTCGCTGCGCAGGTCGTGGACCGCGCTCTCCAGCACGCCCTCCAGCTCGCGCACGCGGCCGAACAGGTCCTCCTCCTCCATCACGTCGAGGGTGGCATGCGCCACCGCCGCGGCGAGCGGGTGGCCGGAATAGGTGTAGCCGTGGAACAGCTCCACCGCGCCGGCCGGCCCCTGCATGAAGGTCTCGTAGATGTCCTTGCGCACGATGACGCCGCCCATCGGCACGATGCCGTTGGTGATGCCCTTGGCGAAGGTGATCATGTCCGGGATCACGTCGAAGCGCTGGGCGGCGAAGGGCGCGCCCATGCGGCCGAAGCCGGTGATGACTTCGTCGAAGATCAGCAGGATGCCGTGCTTGGTGCAGATCTCGCGCAGGCGCTGCAGGTAGCCGCGCGGCGGCACGATCACCCCGGCCGAGCCCTGGACCGGCTCGACGATGACGGCGGCGATCGTCGCCGCATCGTGGAGCGCCACCAGCCGCTCAAGGTCGTCGGCGAGGTGGCCGCCCCATTCCGGCTGGCCCTTCGAGAAGGCCATCTCGGCATAGTCGTGGGTGTGGCGCAGATGGTCGACGCCCGGGATCATCGCGGTCGCGAACATCTTGCGGTTGGCGACCATGCCGCCGACCGACATGCCGCCGAAGCCGACCCCGTGATAGCCCTTCTCGCGGCCGATCATGCGGAAGCGTCCGGCCTCGCCGCGCAGGCGGTGATAGCCCAAGGCGATCTTGAGGGCGGTATCGACCGATTCCGAGCCGGAATTGGCGAAGAAGACATGGTCGAGCCCGTCCGGCGCCATGTCGGCGACGCGCTCGGCCAGCCGCAGGGTCACCGGATTGCTCATCTGGAAGGCGGTGCAGTAGTCGAGGGTCTGGGCCTGCCGGGTCAGGGCCTCGACGATGCGCGGATGGCCGTGGCCGATGGGGCAGCACCACAGGCCGGACAGGCTGTCGAACAGCTCGTGCCCCTCCGCCGTGCGGTAATAGGCGCCCTTGGCCGAGACGAGGATGCGCGGGCTCGGATCGGCCTTGAAGTGGCGGTTCGCGGTGAACGGCAGCCAGTAGGGCTCGACGTTGAGCTGGCGGTCGTCGCCCTGCGCCTCGATATGCTGGTCCATGCCGTCCTCGCGTCCGCCTCGATCGGGATGCCCTGTTATCGCCCGGAACAGGGCGACCTGCCTATCGACAGTTCTGGCCCTGAGGCGTGCAGCTGTATCGCCGGCGAGATATCGACAGTTCGGCTTCTCCGCGGCCGCGCGCGCCTCTCCGCTTTGCCGTGGGGATGATCCAGGCTAGGCAAGCGGCCGGTCTGCGGATGGACACTGTCTATGTTCACACTCGATCCGGACAGTGCGACGCCGCTCGTCACGCAGCTGGTCGAAGGCGTCTCGGAGCGGGTCCGCGGCGGCGGGCTGGCGCCCGGAGCGCGCCTGCCCTCGGTCCGCAGGCTCGCGGCCCAGTGCGGGGTCAGCACGCTCACCGTGTCCAACGCCTATAACCGACTCGTCGCCGACGGGCTGCTCGAGGCGCGCCGGGCGAGCGGCTACTTCGTCTCGGCGCGCCTCATCCCGCCCCGCACGGCCGAGCGCCGGCCCGCGCGCGATCGCCCCGTCCCGGTCTCGCTCGATTCCGGCTGGCTGCTGCAGCGGGTCTATGAGGAGGACGCGCCGACCATCAAGGCGGGCTGCGGCTGGCTGCCCGACAGCCACCTGTTCGCCGACGGGATCAAGCAGGCCCTCTCGGGCCTCGCCCGCCGGCCGGACCGGCTGGTGCTGCGCTACGGCCACCCCCTCGGCTACGCCCCCTTGCGCCGGGCGATCCAGCTCCTGCTCGCCCAGCGCGACATCGGCTGCGAGCCCGACCAGATCGTGCTGACCCACGGCGCCAGCCAGGCCCTCGACCTGACCATGCGCGCCTTCCTGCAGCCCGGCGACGTCGCCCTGGTGGACGATCCCGGCTACTGCAACCTCTATCCCCTGCTCCACGCCATGGGCGTGCGCATCGTCGGCGTGGAGCGCACGGTGCAGGGCCCCTCCATCGCCGCGCTCCAGGCGCTGGCCGAGCGCCACCGCCCGAAGCTGTTCTTCACCAACACCAACTTCCACAACCCGACCGGCACGGCCTGCGCGCCGGGCACCGCCTACCAGATCCTGCGCATCGCCGAGCGGCACGACATGCTGGTGGTCGAGGACGACATCTTCTCCTCCTTCGCGGCGGAGACGGCGCCGAGCATCGCGAGCCTCGATCAGCTCGGGCGGGTCATCCATGTCGGCAGCTTCTCGAAGACGATCTCGCCCTCGCTCCGGGTCGGCTATCTCGCCTGCAGCCCCGAGAACGCCCAGCGCCTGCTGCATCTGAAGATGGCGATGGGCCTGACCAGCTCCGAGATCGCGGAGAGCCTGGTCCACGCGATCCTCGCCGAGGGGCATTACCGCCTGCACATCGCGCGGCTCCGGGAGAAGCTCGCCGCCGAGCAGAAGAGCGTGGCCGACGCACTCATCGGGGTCGGCATGCGCCTGTTCCACCGGCCGACCAACGGAATGTTCCTCTGGGCCGGCTTCGACGATTGCCCGGACGTGCCCGGCCTCGCCCAGCGCGCAGCCGCGGAGGGGATCATGCTGGCGCCCGGCCAGCTGTTCCGGGCGCATCAGGAGCCCACACCCTTCCTGCGCTTCAACGTGGCCCACGCCAACGCCGCGCCGCTGTTCCGTTTCCTCGAACGAGCGCGGCGCGCGGCCTGAGCCGACGGCCGCGCTTCGTCTTGCCGCTGTAGCGTGCGCGTGCCACATCCCGGCCGATTCGACCGATTGGGGATGAGATGCACAATCTGGAACGCGCGTTCGAGCGGGCGCTGTTCGCCTGCCGCTGGCTGCTGGCACCGTTCTACGCGGCGCTGGCGATCGGCCTCGTGGTGCTGCTCGTGAAGCTCCTGCAGGAGCTCGCGCATTTCATCCTGCACGCCATCGAGTCGAACGAGGCTCAGACCATCCTCGGCGTACTGACGCTGGTGGACCTCTCGTTCACGGCCTCGCTGCTGATCATCGTGATGTTCTCAGGCTACGAGAACTTCGTCTCGAAATTCGACCATACGGACCACAAGGACTGGCCCGAATGGATGGGCACGATCGACTTCACCGGGCTGAAGCTGAAGCTGATGTCCTCGATCGTGGCGATCTCGGCGATCCAGCTCCTGAAATCCTTCATGGACGTGAAGGCCTATACCGACCGGGAGCTGTACTGGCTGGTCGGCATCCACATGGTCTTCGTGGTCTCCGGCATCCTGATGGCGCTCACCGACCGCATCGCGGCCGGCCACCACGACAAGTAGGAGGCCACCCGCCCGAGCATTCCCGTCCGCGACCTCCTCCTGAGGTGCTGACGCGAAGCGGCCACCTCAGGAGGAGGGGCGTGGATGGGATGAGGGGACGGAATGCCCCCTCACGCCGCCTCGGCCTGCGCCGCGCGCTCGCGGGCGAGCTTCACCACGCCGACCTGATCGACCTTGCCGGTGCCGAGCATCGGGATCCGGTCGAGCACCACCACCTCGGCGGGGATCGCGATCTCGGGTGCGCCGCGGCCCTTGGCGAAGCTCTGGTAGGCGGCCCGCGTCGCGTCCCTGGCTTCGGTGAACAGGATCAGCCGCTCGCCCTTGCGCGCGTCCGGCACGGCGGCCACCGCGCTCGGGATCTCCGGCCAGAGCTCGGCCGCGAGCGCCTCGACGGTGGCGAGCGAGACCATCTCGCCCGCGATCTTGGCGAAGCGCTTGGCGCGGCCCTTGATCGTCACGAAGCCGAGGCCATCGATCGCCACGATGTCGCCGGTGTCGTGCCAGCCCTCCGGCGGCGGCTCCAGCACGCCGGGCGTGTCGGCGCGCAGGTAGCCCAGCATCACGTTGGGACCGCGCACGGAGAGACGGCCGCCCTCTTCGATGCCGGGCACCGGCTCCAGCCGCCATTCCATGCCGGGCAGGATGCGGCCGACCGTGCCGAAGCGGTTGAACATCGGCGTGTTGAGCGCGACCACGGGCCCGCATTCGGTGACGCCGTAGCCCTCCAGGATGCGCAGGCCGAACTTCTCGGACCAGGTCTGGCGGGTGGAGGCCTTCACCGCCTCGGCGCCGGCCACGACGTAGCGCAGGGAGCGCAGATCGTAGGCATTGGCGGCCTTCGCGTAGCCGCGCAGGAAGGTGTCGGTGCCGAACAGGACGGTGGCGTTCGAGCCGTAGATCAGCTCCGGCACGATCCGGTAGTGCAGCGGCGACGGGTAGAGATAGACCGGTACCCCTGAGACCAGCGGCAGGACGAGCCCGGCCGTCAGCCCGAAGGCGTGGAAGACGGGCAGCACGTTGAAGACCTTGTCGGTCGGCCCGAAATCGATCCGGGCGGCCACCTGCGCGGTGTTGGCCAGCATGTTGCGGTTGGCGAGCACCACGCCCTTCGGCGCGCCCTCGGAGCCGGAGGTGAACAGGATCGCCGCCGGGTCGTCGCCGCGGCGACGCACCAGCGGCGCGCGGGGCGAGAGCAGGCCGCGGATCTTGTCGCCCGTGCCGATCGTGGCGCGCACGTCCTCGAGGTAGACGATCTCGATCTGGCGCCCGACCTCCTCGACCATGGCGCCGAGACGGCCCTTCTCGATGAAGGCACGGGAGGTCAGGATCTTCGTCACCTCCGCCGCCTTGCAGGCGGAGAGGATGTTGGCCGCGCCCGCCGAGAAGTTGATCATCGCCGGCACGCGGCCACTGGAATTCAGCGCGAAGAAGGTCGCGGCGGCCGCGTTCGCATTCGGCAGCATCACGCCGATCGCCTTGCCCTCGGCGCAGAGCGGCATCAGCTTGCGGGCGAGGATGTTGGCGCCCATCACGAGGCGGCCGTAGGTGAGGGAGCCGGTGACCGGGTCCTCCACCGCGACGCGCCGCCAGCCGTGGCGCTCGCCGGCCTCGCACAGCGCCTGCATGGCGCCGCGGTCGAAATCCGTGGTGCGGAAGACGAGGTTCGACATGATCCCGTAGAGGGCCGCGCCCGCCGCCTGGCGCCGCGCCTTGCCCTTCAGGGCCGGATCGACCTCGAGCCGCACCGGGGGCAGGATCGTGACGACCACCTTCGGCCACCATTTGCGGCGGACCTGGGCGCGCGAGAGACGCGAGAACACGGTGCGCTCCAGGCCTTCGATGCGCACCGGCACCACCATCGCGCCCGACTTGTCGGCGATGAGCCCTGCGCCGTCATAGACCTTCATCAGGCTGCCGGTGACGGTGAGCCGGCCCTCGGGGAAGATGATCAGCGTCTCGCCGCTCTTCACGGCGTTGATCAGCGTGCGGGTGGCGAGGGGCCGCGTGGGATCGAGCGGCATCGCCTTGGTGATCTTCAGGAAGGGCTTCACCCACCAGCGCTGCGCGATGCCGTGGTCGATGGCGAAGACCGGCTCGGTGTCGAGGAGCGACAGGGCGAGCGGCGCATCGAGGAAGGAGACGTGGTTCAGCGCGACGATGGCGTTCGGCCCCGCCTGCTCGACATTCTCCAGGCCCCGCACCTCCAGCCGGTAGAAGGCCCGGAACAGGATCGAGAGCGCATCGCGGAACGGGCTCGTCGGCAGGGTCGCGAAGATCACGGCGCCGACGACGAGGTTCAGCACGGCCACGAGCGCGAGGAGCGTCGCGAGCGAGAGGCCGAGGCCCTGGAGCACGGCGAGCGCCAGGGTGCCGCCCACCATGAAGGCGGCGGTCAGCACGTTGACGGCGCCGATCACCCGGGCCCGCTTGGCCTTGTCGGTCCAGGCCTGCACCGCGGCGAAGGAGGGCACGATGTAGAGGCCGCCGGCCGTCGCGAGGCCCAGGAAGTCGACCGCCGCGCGCAGGCCCTCCGCCGTGCCGAGGAAGCCGAACGCGTCCAGCATCGGGCCGGAGGCCGGGGGCAGGCTCGCCACGGTCCAGGCGAGGTCAAGGCCGAACACGCCCATCAGCACGGCGCCGACCGGGGTCGGCAGCAGCACGATGCGCCCGCTCGCCAGCCAGGAGGCGAGGCCGGAGCCGAGCGCGATGCCGACCGAGAACACGGCGAGCAGCAGCGTGACCACGGTCTCGGAGCCGTTGAAGCGCTCCTTCACCAGGACGGGGAGCAGCGACAGGACCACCGCGCCGACGAGCCAGAACCAGCTCACGATGACCGAGCCGCGCCAGAGCCGGGTGTCGGCCCAGATGTCGCGCAGGAGTGCCGCGGTGGAGCGGGCGACGTTGCGGTCAACGTGCAAGTCCGGCGCGCCCTCGCCGGTCGCCGGGATCATCCGGGCCGAGAGCCAGCACAGCACGGCGAAGCCCATGATCAGGGCGCCGAAGGCGAGGCCCGAGCCGCCCATGGCGCTGGCGAGCCCCGCCACGATGGTGCCGAGCAGGATCGCCAGGAAGGTCGCGCCCTCCACCAGCGCGTTGCCGGCGGGCAATTCCTCGCGCTTCAGATGGTCGGGCAGGATGCCGTACTTGATCGGGCCGAACAGGGCCGCGATCACCCCGAACAGGCCGAGCGCGACGAAGAGCACCGGCACGGCATGGAGCACGAAGCCGAGCACCGCCGTGGCCGCCGCGAAGATCTCCGCGAATTTGAGCCGGCGCGCCATCAGCGCCTTGTCGTAGCGGTCGGCGAGCTCGCCGCCGAGCCCGGAGAGGATGAAGAACGGGCCGATGAACACCGCGCTCGCGAGCGTCACGAGCACGCCGGCATGGCCGCCGCTCTCCTGCCCGACCTTGAACAGGATCAGGAAGGCGAGCGCGTTCTTCAGGAAATTGTCGTTGAACGCCGAGAAGAACTGGCACCAGAACAGCGGCGCGAAACGCCGCGCGGTCATCAGCGATCGGAACATGGCGGTCTCTCCGGCTCAGCCATGACTGGCCCAGCCCGTACGGTGGCGTCAAATCTCGGGCGAAACGTCCCAACGCTCCGTTGCACGGGAGCAGGCCCGTCCACCTGTTTGCACGATGTTCAAATTACCCGGCGGCAGCGCGCCCGCAAGCTTGATTTTGCACGGCGTGCAATCTAGGCGTCCACCCGGTGCGCGGGCGCACGGGGATAGGGGTCTGGCATGGGAAAGCCGCGGCGGAAGCGGGCGGCGGGTCCGCGGGGCGAGCACGACCGGGCGGGCTTCCAGGCCCTGGTGGCGGAGGCCGCGGAGGGCATCGTGCGGGAATCGGGGCTGCGCGGGCTCGGCATGCGCCCGCTCGCCGCGGCCATCGGCTACGCGCCGAACTCGATCTACAATGCCGTCGGCGATCTCGATCAGGTGGTGCTGCGGGTGAATGCCCGCACCCTGGCCCGCCTGCACGCGAGCCTCGAAGCCGCCCTCGACCCGGAGGCGCCGCCGCAGACCAACGCCCTGGCTCTCGCCGACGCCTACCTCGCCTTCGTGGCGGCGGATCCGGCGGTCTGGAGTCTCGTGCACGATTACGTGCCGGCCCCGGGAACGGCCATCCCCGAGGAGCACCCACGGGCGCTGGCGGAGGCGACCGGCCTCGTCGGCCGGGTCCTGGCCCCGCTCCTGCCGGATGCGGCCGAGCGCGAGCGGGTGGTGGCAGCCCTGTGGGCCGCGCTCCACGGGCTCGCCGCCCTCTCGACCTCGGGCAAGCTCGCCGCACTGACACCGGAGGCGCCACGGCTGCTCGCCCGGATGCTGGTGGGCCGCGTGCTCGGGGCGGGTGCGTCTCGGACCGAGAGCGGTTGATCCCGACCGGGGTCGGGATCGGCGCGCCCGGCGGAGATCAGGCGGCGAGCGGCGCCTCGAGGATCTCGTCGGCCGGGCCGAAGAACTCGTAGCGCACGCGCTCGGCCGGGACGCCGCGGCGCAGGAGCCCGTTCACCAGGGCGGCGAGAAAGGGCTTGGGGCCGCACAGATAATAGGTCGCCGCCGCGTGGGGCGTATGCCGCACCAGCCAGTCCGCGGTGATCAGGCCGGCGGCGTCGTAATGCTCGCCCGCGCGGTCCTCGGCCGCCGGCTCGGCATAGAAGACCTGCCGGCGCAGGTTCGGGTTGGCGTCGGTCAGCGCGCGAACCCGCTCGCGCAGAGCGTGGACCCGGCCGTTGAGGGCGCCGTGCACGAACCAGAGCGGGCGCCCCGGCGCGGTGGCGGCCACCGTCTCCAGCATGCTCACCATTGGGGTGAGCCCGACGCCGCCGCTGACCAGCACCACCGGCGCGTCGCCGGCCCGGTCGAGGACGAAATCGCCCGCGGGGGGCGCGACCTTCAGCACCGTGCCGGGCGCGACCGTCTCGTGCAGCCAGGTGGAGACGATGCCCGCGGGCTCGCCCGGCCGGCCCTCGCGCTTCACGGTGATGCGGTAGGCGCGGTCGTTCGGCGCGCAGGAGATCGAGTAGTTGCGCTTCAGCACGCCGTGGCCCGGCAGGTCGAACAGGAAGCCGAGATACTGCCCCGGCTCGTGGCGCAGCACCGGCGCGCTATCGACGGGTACCAGAACGAAGGAGCGGATCGTCTCGCTCTCCGCCGTCACGCTGTCCACCCGGAAGTGGCGCCAGCCGGTCCAGCCGCCGGGCTTGGCCGCCTGCTCGCGATAGATCGCCGCCTCGCGTCCGATCAGGATCTCGGCCAGGAACCAGTAGGCCTCGCCCCAGGCGGCCGCGATCTCCGGCGTCGCGGCCTCGCCGAGCACGTCGGCGATCGCGCCGAGCAGGGCGTTGGCCACGTGCGGGTAGTGCTCGGGCAGGATGTTGAGGGCGACGTGTTTCTGCGCGATGCGCTCGACCGCGCCCGCCAGCACGTCGAGCGTGTCGATGTTGCGCGCATAGGCCAGCACAGCCTGGGCCAGGGCCTTCGGCTGGGAGCCGGTCTCGCCATGATGCGACTGGTTGAAGAGGTCGCGGATCTCGGCGTTCTCGAACAAACGCTCATACATCCGTCGTGTAATCGTTAACCCATGTGACTCGAGGGCCGGGACGGTAGCCTTGACGAGGGCGATGGTGGCCGGGGCAAGTGGAGCGGGCATCGTTGGCTCTCAAAGGTGCATTTAATATGAACCTTCTATCGAGGCGGTGAAAAGGTGCAAGCGACACTCACCTTAGGGGGTATGCCGGAGTTGACATGCGCCTGACCCGCTACACCGATTACGCCCTGCGCACGCTGATCTATGTCGGCCTGAACGAGCCGCGTCAGAGCTCGATCGGCGAGGTCGCGCGCGCCTACGGCATCTCCGAGAACCATCTGACCAAGGTGGTGCACCAGCTCGGGCGGCTCGGGCTCGTCCGCACCATCCGTGGGCGTGGCGGCGGCCTGCGGCTGGCCAGGCCCCCGTCGGAGATCGGCATCGGCGCGGTGGTGCGGCTGACCGAGGAGGATCTCGCCCTCGTGGAATGCTTCGGATCGGGCCATTGCGTCATCACGGCGCCTTGTCGGCTGCGGCGCGTCCTCGGCGAGGCGCTGTCCGCCTTCCTCGGCATCCTCGACCGCTACACCCTGGCCGACCTGCTCGAGGATGGGTCCGGCCCGGAGATCGCGGCCCTGCTCGGCCTCGCGGGCGTCGAGCCGGAGCCGCCCGCCACGGTCTGACGGCCATCCGGCGCAGGATGGCGCAGGACGGCACGCCGCATCATGGCCCAGCTTAAAGATCGATTCACGCCGGTCTCGTTAGCCTGCGGTTAGCCTCAGTTCCGCGTATCCGAAGTGCCATGCCCCCTTCCGTCGACGCTGCGCCGGACCTGTCCGGGCTCATCGAGTTGTCGCGCGTCGCGCATCTCGACCTGAAGCCGGTGATCCTGCGCGTGCAGACGGACCTCTTCGTGCAGGCCGAGAGCCGCGACCGGGCGGAGCGGGATTCGTTCGAGGCGCTGGCGTGCGGCCTGATCCCGCGCGTGGACGACGAGACCGCCCTGATCGTCGCGGAAAAGCTCGGCCCGTTTCCCGGCACGCCGGAGCCGGTCCTGGCCGCCCTCGCCGCCCGCGGCGGCCCCGTACGGGACGCTGTGGTCGCCGGCGCCCCCCATCTCTCGCCGCGCCTGATCGAGGCGGCACTCTCCGATGGCACGGACATCGCGGGCGCCATCGCGGGCCGCCCCGACCTGGAGCGCGCCACGATCGAGGATCTGGCCCGCCGTGCCGAGCCGGCCATCGACCGGGCCCTCGCGGCCAATACCGGCATCACCCTGCGCGGGCGGGCTGCCGACGATCTCGTCAGCCGCGGTCGCCGGGATCCGGACCTCGCCCATCTGCTGCTCGTGCGGCCCGACCTCTCGGCAGCGGAGATGGCACCGCTCTTCCTCCATGCCGACCCGATCCGCCGCGAGGCGATCTGCGACGGTGTCGCGGCGACCGCGGCCCTGCGGCCCTGCCCGCCCCCGCCACGCGGGCTCGGGCCCATCCTCACCGGTCTGTCGGCGGCCCGAGACGTGACCGGCTTCATCGGCACGCTCGCCGAGGCGCTGGGCCTGTCCCGCGATTTCCTCGGCGCCGCCGCCGATCCCGGTAGCCGCTACGACCTGATCACCCTGTGCCTGCGCGCCCTCGACCTCCACGAGGAGGAGGTGGTCTACATCTTTCTCACCCTCAACGAGGGCGTCGCGCGCTCGGCCGAGCGGGTGTTCGAGCTGGTGCGCCTGTTCCGGACCACGAGCCGGGCGGCGGCCCGCGACCTCGTCGCGGCGGTGACGGACCAGCCCCTGCGCGACCGCGCCGGGCCCACCGAAGCCTACCAGCCGCATCACGCCCCCGAGGCGGCGAAGCTCCGCGCTGCGGCGGCCGAGCGTCCGGCGGCACGCCCCGCCCTGCCGACGCGGCTGCGCAAGACCTCCTGAGGCGTCGCCCGAGGCACCTGTCCGGGAGCGCGTTCCGCGCTCGATCGGGCCCGGAACGATGGCGTCCAGCGCGATCCAGCCCGGCGCTTGGAACCGCCTCGTCCTGGTGCGCGCCCTGCCGCCTCGCGTCCTCATGATCACGGTCGGTCCGCGGATCGTCGGGCTGAGCGCCTTCAACCTGTCTCAGCTGCTGCGCTGACCCGGCCGCGGGACGTCTCGGCGAGCCAGTCCACCACCGCATCGAGGGCCTGACGGTTGGTCAGGCCCGCCTCCCGCGCGGCCTCGAAAGCGGCGACCTGCGCGTCGGCACTGGTGCCCTCGGCGACGATCGTGCGGGCATGGGCCACCTCGCGGGCGCAGCCCAGGGCCGCCGCATCCTCCGCGACGAGGTCGAGGAGGCCGTCGAGAGCCTCGGCATAGGGGAAGGCCTCCTCCCGCGCCTCGTCGATCATCTCGGCCCCGGTCCCGCTGCGCTGGGCGCGCCACAGATTCTCCTCGGCGAGCGCCCGCGAGACGCCGTCGAGCGCCGCATTGAGGTCGGGCCGGCGCACGGCGAGCCGCACGAGGCAGCGAAACAGGGCGGCGATGGCGAGCGCGTCCTCCAGCCGCGTGCAGGAATCGGCGATGCGCAGCTCCAGCGTCGGAAACTTCACCGAGGGCCTGAGCGACCACCACAGGAAGCTCGGATCCTGGATCGACCCCGCCTGCGTCATGATGCGGACGTAGCGCTCATAGGCCTCGGACCCGGCAAACAGCTCCGGCAGGCCGGTGCGCGGCAATTCCCCGAAGGCGCTGAGGCGATAGGCGAGAAGACCCGTCGGCTTGCCCTGCCAGAACGGCGAGGAGGCCGAGAGGGCGAAGAGCAGCGGCTGGAACGGCAGCAGCCGGTTCATCAGGCCGATGCGCGCCGCCGGGTCCGGCACCTCGACATGGACGTGCATGCCGCAGATCAGGCTGCGCCGCCCAGCCAGGCCGACATCGCGCAGGATGCCGCGGTAGCGGTCGCCCTTGGTCGGCAATTGCCGGGCCCAGTCGGCCACCGGATGCGTGCCGGCCGCGAAGACCAGAAGCTCGTGCTTGGCGGCGAGGTCGGCGAGCGCCGCGCGCTGGCCGGCGAGGCTCTCGTGCGCCGCGGCGAAATCCGTCACCGGCGGCGTGCAGACCTCGACCTGGCATTGCAGAAGCTCGCGCCCCGTCTCGGGCAGGCGCTCGGCCACCTCCACATGGAACGGCTTCACAGAGCGCCGGGGCGTGCCCCGGGTCTCGGCATCGGCCAGGAAATACTCTTCCTCGATGCCGAAGCGGTAGGACGCTGAACTCATCGAAACCCTCGGGAACGCGTCCGCGCAACGCGCGAGGGGACCGAAAGGTGCCGCGCTACGGCGTGCGCAGCGGGCCGCCGACCAGCCAGGCCGGGTCGAACCAGCGGTCGGCCTCGCCGTCGTAGGGCAGCCGGGTGACGTCCCAGTGCTGGATGTAGGGAGCGTAGACGTTCCACACCGCGATGCCGCCGCCCACGAAGATGCGCCGGCCGGGATAGCGCTTGAGGACCTGCTCGGGATCCTCGTGCGAGCGGATCACGTCGATGGTGCGGTCCTTGAAGGCGAATTCGGGGACCGAGGCGACCGTCTTAGGGCCGGCGATCAGCACGTGGCCCATCGTCAGCGCGAAGAAGCGCGTCACGTCCTCCACGAAGAGCGGATCGGTGTTGCCCTCCCAGGGCAGGTGCCCGTTGAGGCCGAGCTGGCCCCGCTGGCCGATGGCGCAGATGCAGCGGACGTCGATCATGGAACGCGACCCCGGAACAGGAGGAACGGGCCGCTCGGCCCGCCTCCCCTTACGCGGGGATGCGGAATTCCTGAACCCGGTCGCTGGGGAAATCGTAGAGCCTGCCGGTCTCGTTCCACTGCGGCGCGGCGAGGCGCACGATATGGGGCGCGAGATCCTCCGGCGTCCTCAGCGTCAGCGGATCCTCGCCCGGCATCGCCGCGGCGCGCATGCTGGTGCGCAGCGGACCCGGATTGACGAGCATGGCCCGGATCTTCGTGTTGACCGTCTCGGCCGCGTAGGTGCGCACCAGCGCCTCGAGGGCGGCCTTGGAGACGGAATACGGTCCCCAATAGGCCCGGCACTTCGCGGCCGCGCCCGAGGAGACGAAGATCGCGCGGCCGGCATCCGACATCTGCAGCAGCGGATCGAAGGAGCGGATCAGGCGCCAGTTCGCGGTGACGTTGATCGCCATCACCTGGTCCCAGACCTTCGGCGTGACGTGTCCCACCGGCATGAGGTTGCCGAGGATGCCGGCATTGCCCACCACCACGTCGAGGCGCTTCCAGCGCTCGTTGATCGCGGCGCCCAGCCGGTCGATCCCGTCGTAATCGGTGAGGTCGAGGGGAACGAGGGTCGCGCTCGATCCGAGCGCGCGGATCGCGTCGTCGAGCTCCTCCAGCGCGCCCTGCGTGCGCGCCACCGCGATCACGTGCGCGCCGGCCTCCGCCAGGGCCAGCGCCGCGGCGCGGCCGATGCCGCGCGAGGCGCCGGTGACGACGGCCACGCGGCCGTCGAGGCTCTTGCCCGCCTTCGGATCGGTCATGGGATCAATCCGCCTCGGCGAGCAGCGCGAAACGCTTCGGCCCCGCGATGGCGAGGTCGGTCAGCCCGGTCGGGTAGTCGCCGGTGAAGCAATGGTCGGTGTATTGCGGGCAGGCCGCGTCGCGCGCCTCCTCGCCCATCGCCCGGTACAGGCCCGGGATCGAGAGGAAGGCGAGCGAATCGGCGCCGATATATTTGCGCATCCCCTCGAGGTCGTGGGTGGCGGCGAGCAGCTTCTCCTTCTCCGGCGTGTCGATGCCGTAGAAATCCGGATGCGTGATCGGCGGGCTCGCGATGCGGAAATGCACCTCGCGGGCGCCGGCCTCGCGCATCATGCGCACGATCTTCACCGAGGTGGTGCCGCGCACGAGGCTGTCGTCCACGAGCACGATGCGCTTGCCCTCGATCGCGGCGCGGTTGGCCGAGTGCTTCATGCGCACGCCGAGCTCGCGCACCGACTGGGTCGGCTGGATGAAGGTGCGGCCGACATAATGGTTGCGGATGATGCCCATCTCGAAGGGCAGGCCGGTCTCCTGCGCGAAGCCGAGCGCCGCCGGCACGCCGGAATCCGGTACCGGCACCACCACGTCGGCCTCGATGCTGGTCTCGCGGGCGAGTTCGTGGCCGATGTTCTTGCGGACCGCGTAGACGCTCTTGCCGTTCACGACGGAATCCGGCCGCGCGAAATAGATGTACTCGAAGATGCACGGGCGCATCGGCTTCTTATCGGCGAAGCGGATCGACTCGATGCCCTCCTCCGAGATGACCACGATCTCGCCATTCTCGACGTCGCGCACGAATTTCGCGCCGATGATGTCGAGCGCGCAGGTCTCGGAGGCCAGCATGTAGCGCCCGTCGAGTTCGCCGAGCACCAGCGGCCGGATGCCGAGCGGGTCGCGCGCGCCGATCAGCTTCTTGTTCGTCAGCGCCACGATCGCGTAGGCGCCCTGGATCGCCTGGAGCGCGTCGATGAAGCGCTCGATGATGCGGGGTTTGCGCGAGCGCGCGGCGAGGTGGAGGATCACCTCGGTATCCGAGGTCGACTGCGTGATGGCGCCGTCGCGCACGAGGTCGCGGCGGATCGAGAGCGCGTTGGTCAGGTTGCCGTTATGCGCCACCGCGAGGCCGCCGCTGGCGAGCTCCGCGAAGAGCGGCTGCACGTTGCGCAGGATGGTGCCGCCGGTGGTCGAGTAGCGCACGTGGCCGATCGCGGCGGGGCCCTTCAGGCGGGCGATGGTCTCGCCGTCCGAGAACGAGTCGCCGACGAGGCCGGGACGCCGCTCGGAATGGAACACCTCGCCGTCGAAGGAGACGATGCCCGCCGCCTCCTGGCCGCGGTGCTGCAGGGCGTGGAGGCCGAGGGCCACGATCGCCGAGGCGTCGGGGTGGCCGAAGATGCCGAAGACGCCGCACTCCTCGCGCAGCGTATCGCCGTCGAGGTCGACATCGGCGGTGGGCGGGACAACGGCGCGGTCAGACATGCTCAAGGTCGATCCCTGGTTGCCGCCGGAATCCGGCGGCGCGCGCCGGATTCCTGGGCCGGGGAACTCGGGTCCCCTGTCATGGAATCGTTCCACCGGCTCGCGTGAACAGCCGGTTACTTAAGGGTTCTTGCCCGGCCAACCAAGCGCCGAGGCGCGCAGATCAGCGTCGCGGCGCCGTCGTGGCTCCGCCGTCGCTGCGGCGCTGGGGCGCGTCCTCGGCGGGCGCGTCCACGGGCTCGTTGGGCGGCGTATCGACCTTCGGCTTCTTGAACTGCTTGAGGAAGCCTTCCGGGTTCTCGGGCAGCTGCGCCACCAGGGCGTCGCCCGACTTCTCCAGAACGGGGCGCGAGCGGGCCTGCGAGGCCCAGTCCGGCACCTTGCCCTGCACCAGCCAGGACAGGAACACCCAGCCGATCACGCAGATCAGGAAGCCGCGGGCGGCACCGAACAGGAAGCCGAGCGAGCGGTCGATCGCGCCGATGCGCGAATCGAGCACCACGTCCGAGATCTTCACGGTGATCAGCGAGACCACGATCAGGGTGCCGAGGAAGATCGCCGCGATCGAGGCGACGAGGGCCACCGTATCGCTGGAGATGTGCTGCTTCACCGTCGGCAGCAGCATCGGGTGGAGCTTCCAGGCGACCGCCGCCGCCGCAACCCAGGCGATGATGGCGAGGACCTCGCGGGTCACGCCGCGCACGGCGGCGAGCAGCGCGGAGATCACCACGATGCCGAGCACGACGAGATCGAGGATGGAGAACGGCATCAGCGGAATCGGGTCGTCCAGGGATCGGCCACGCGAACAGTCGAGTGCGGCTCCCCGATGCCGCGGCGCCTGTATATCGTGCAGAACCTCGGCCGTCACCCTTGCACGGGGATTGCGTCCCGGTTCGGGACGTGGCGCGCTGCGGCGGCGCTCCGCGCGCCTTCCCTGCCAGGGAGACCGGGAGGCCGGGGTCGCCCCCGCTCAATCGGTCTCCTCGTAGCGCGGCGCGTGGCTGCGCCGTCCCCGCTTCGGACCATTCGCGGCGATGCCGGCCACGAGATCGGCGATGTGGCGAAGCGACTCCGTGGCGAGCGCCCGGTCGGCGGTCTCGCGCCCCTGCGGCATCAGGGCACGGGCAAAGCCGAGCTTCTGCGCCTCCTTCAGCCGGGCCGCGCCCTGCGCCACGGGTCGGATCGCCCCCGACAGCCCGATCTCGCCGAAATAGACGGTCTCGGGCGGGAGCGCCGCCCCGGAGAGCGAGGAGACCAGGGCCGCCGCCACCGCGAGATCGGCCGCGGGCTCGGTGATGCGCAAGCCCCCAGCGACATTCAGATAGACGTCGTGGCCGGAGAGGCGGATGCCGCCATGGGCCTCCAGCACGGCCAGCACCATCGAGAGCCGGTTCGGATCCCAGCCGACCACCGCGCGGCGCGGCATGCCGAGCGCCGAGGGCGCGACCAGCGCCTGGATCTCCACGAGGAGCGGCCGCGTGCCCTCCATGCCGGCGAAGACCGCGGTGCCCGCCGCCTGATGGTCGCGGGCGGCCAGGAACAGGGCGGAGGGGTTCGGCACCTCGGCCAGGCCCGCATCCGTCATCTCGAACACGCCGATCTCGTCGGTGGGGCCGAAGCGGTTCTTCACCGCGCGCAGGATGCGGAAATGATGGCCCTGGTCGCCCTCGAAGGAGGCGACCGCGTCGACCATGTGCTCGACCACGCGCGGTCCCGCGATCTGCCCATCCTTGGTGACGTGGCCGACGAGGATCACCGCCGTACCCGTGGTCTTGGCGAAGCGGATCAGCGCCTGGGCCGAGGAGCGCACCTGCGTGACCGTGCCCGGGGCCGATTCGACGGTCTCGGTCCACATGGTCTGGATCGAGTCGATGATCGCGAGCGCCGGTGGCTTCCCCTGCGACAGGGTCTCGACGATGTCCTCGACATTGGTCTCGGCGGCGAGCTCGACCGGGTGCTTGGCGAGGCCGAGGCGCTCGGCGCGCAGGCGGACCTGCCCCACCGCCTCCTCGCCGGAGATGTAGGCGACGCGCTCTCCCGTCGCGGCCATCGCGGCGGAGGCCTGCATCAGCAGCGTCGACTTGCCGATGCCGGGATCGCCGCCGAGCAGGATCACCGAGCCGCGCACGAAGCCGCCGCCGGTGACACGGTCGAGCTCGGCGATGCCGGACGGGGTGCGCGGCGCCTGCTTGGCCTCGCCGGTCAGGCCTTCGAGGGGAAAGACGCGCCCGCGCGCCCGCGCGGGCCGGGTCGCGGCGGGCCCCGCCTGGGCCGGACCGCCCGCGATCTCCTCGACGATCGTGTTCCAGCCGTTGCAGGCCTCGCAGCGCCCGCGCCAGCGATTGTAGACCGCCCCGCAGGACTGGCAGACGAAGGTCTGGTGGATCTTGGCCATGAGCGCCCGGGAATGGTCCGCGAAGTTACATCCGCGCCCCTCGGGACGAGGCGGAGGATGGGATGACCGATCGGCATCGGTCCGATCACTCTACATAGTTGCGAACATACCGGGAACCCAGACCCGTCAGGATCTCGTAGCCGATCGTGCCTGCGGCCTGCCCCACCGTGTCCACGTCGAGCGCGTCGCCGATCAGCACGGCCGGAGCGCCGCGGCGGGCCGCGGGCGCCTCGGTGACGTCGAGGATGATGAGATCCATGGAGATCAGCCCGAGGATCGGGCAGGACACGCCGCCGACGAGGGCCCGGCCGCGCCCGCTGGCGGAGCGCGGATAGCCGTCGGCGTAGCCGACCGACAGGGTCGCGAGGCGCCGGGGTCCCGGCGCGATCCAGCGGGCGTTGTAGCCGGCGCCGGCGCCCGCCTCGACATCGCGCAGCTGCACGATCTCGGCCTCCAGCCGCACCACCGGCCGCATCGGGTTGGGCTTGCCCGGTCGGGGATTGCCGCCGAACAGGGCGTAGCCCGGCCGCAGCAGGTCGTGATGGGCGGCCTCGCCCAGGAAAATGCCCGAGGAGTTGGCGAGCGAGGCCGGGATGCCGGGAAAGGCGGCGCGGACATCCGCGAACTCGGCGATCTGCCGGAGATTGATCGCCTCGTCCGGCCGCTCCGCGCTGACGAGATGGCTCATCACGAGGTCGATGCCGGCAGCCTTCAGGCGCGGGTCCCGGACGAGCGCCAGCGCCTCCGGGACCGAGAGGCCGAGCCGGTTCATGCCGGTATCGACATGGAGCGCGGCCGGCAGCAGCCCCTGCGAGAGCGCCGCCCATTCCTCGATCTCGGCGAGCGAGCCGAGGACGGGGCGGAGGTTCCGCCGCACGAAGGCGGGGGCGGCGCCCGGCGGCAACCCGTTCAGCACGTAGACCGTCGCTTCGGGGAGAACGGCCCGCGCCGCCTCGCCCTCGGCGAGATGGGCGACGAAGATGATGCGGCAGCCCGCCCGCCACAGGGCCGGGGCGACGGCGGCGAGACCGCAGCCATAGGCGTCCGCCTTCAGCACGGCGGCGCAGGGCGTGCCGGGCGCCTCGGCCCCGAGACGGCGCCAGTTCGCAACGATCGCCCCGAGATCGATGGTGAGGCGCGCGCCGTGGCCGAGGGAGGGAGCGGACACGCGGCTACTCCGTCCGTGTCGCCGGCCAGGACAGGCCGGGCCAGGAGATCGGCCGTGTCATCACGGCCTCGACATCGTAGGGGCAGGCCAGCGGGACGCGGTCATCAATCACACCCATCGCGTCCGCCGCCTCGATGCGCGCCCGCCCATGGGCCTGGGCAAGAAGCTCGCCAAGGCTGCCGCGCAGGCTCGGGCTCTCGCGGAGGACCGCCTCGACATCGAGCCGGCCGTTCCAGATCGCCGCGGTCCAGGCCTGCCGACGCCCCTCGGGATCCGCATCCCACATCAGCAGGTGGCGCAGGATCTCCTGCAGGCCCTCCGCGAGGCGCAGGCGCTGGACCGCGGCGAGGCCCTCGACGGCCTCGGCGAGGTGCAGGGCGTCGAGCCGGTCCCAGCGGCCGGCGCGCAGATGCGCGGCCTGTTCCAGGGCCCAGGCATGAAGGTCCGCATGGAGGTCCGCCTGGAGATCCGCGTGAAGGTCGATGCCCGAAGCCGGCCGGACCGGCCCCTCTGCCTTCACCCCTGACGCCAATGCGGCCCTCCCTCGCTGACCGAAGGGGGCCCCTATATCCGATCGGGCAGGCGCTCGTCAGTCGCGAGGTTCGAGAAGCGGGTGATGTTGGCGTCGAACTGCAGCTCCACCGTGCCGGTGGGGCCGTGACGCTGCTTGCCGATGATGACCTCGGCCTTGCCGTGCACGCGCTGCATCTCCGCCTCCCAGGCGAAGAACTCCTCCGTGCCCTCGCGCGGCTTCTTATTGCCGACGTAGTACTCCTCACGGAACACGAACATCACCACGTCGGCGTCCTGCTCGATCGAGCCCGATTCGCGCAGGTCCGAGAGCTGCGGGCGCTTGTCGTCGCGGTTCTCGACCTGACGCGAGAGCTGCGAGAGCGCGATGACCGGCACGGCGAGTTCTTTGGCGAGCGCCTTCATGCCGGTGGTGATCTCGGTCATCTCCTGCACGCGGTTGTCGCCCTTCTTGGCGGAGCCGGAGAGGAGCTGCAGGTAGTCGACGATCAGGAGGTCGAGGCCCTTCTGGCGCTTGAGGCGGCGCGCCCGGGCGGCGAGCTGGGCGATCGAGATGCCGCCGGTCTGGTCGATGTAGAACGGGATCGTCTGCATGTCCCGCGCCGCGTCGGTGATCTTGTAGAAATCCTCCGGGCGGATGTCGCCGCGGCGGATCTTGTAGGACGGAACGCCCGACTGCTCGGCGATGATGCGGGTGGCGAGCTGCTCGGCCGACATTTCGAGGGAGAAGAAGCCGACGATGCCGCCATTGACGGTCTTCGTGCTGCCGTCCGGCGCCTTCTCGCCCTGGTAGGCCTTGGCGATGTTGAAGGCGATGTTGGTGACGAGCGAGGTCTTGCCCATGGCAGGCCGGCCCGCGAGGATGATCAGGTCGGAGGGCTGCAGACCGCCCATCTTGGCGTCGAGGTCGGTGAGCCCCGTGGCGATGCCCGAGAGCTTGCCGTCGCGCTGGTAGGCCTTGGCCGCCATGTCGATGGCCGTGGTCAGGGCCTCCGAGAATTTCTGGAAGCCGCCATCGTACCGGCCGGCCTCCGCCAGTTCGTAGAGCCGGCGCTCGGTCGATTCGATCTGGTCGCGGGGCGAGAGCTCGACGGGGGCCTCGTAGGCGCCGTTGACGAGTTCCTCGCCGATGGTGATCAGCCGGCGGCGGATGGCGAGATCGTAGATGGTGCGGCCGTACTCGCCCGCATTGATGACCGTGGTGGCGTCGGCGGCCAGCCGTGCGAGGTATTGGAACACCGTCTGGCCACCGAAATCGGCATCGCCCAGATAGGTCTTCATGGTGATGGGCGTGGCGAGCTTGCCCGCCTTGATCAGCGACACCGCGACCTGGAAGATCTGCTGGTGCGCATCCTCCATGAAATGCTCGGCGAGCAGGAAGTCGGAGACGCGGTAATAGGCGTCGTTGTTGACGAGGATCGCGCCGAGCAGGGCCTGCTCCGCATCGATGTTGTGCGGCTGGACGCGGTATTCCGCCTGCACCGCTTCGAGCTTGGCCGTCAGGGCATTGGGCAGGGCCATCGGCTCGCTCCGATCAGGCGGGCCCCGGTGACCCGCGCACACGACAACATCCGGCGACCATGGCACCGGTATGGTTGACCGATGCTTAGCCGCGAGCCTTCCGGGCTCCATACGGCAGAACGCCCGCCGCTCGGGAGCGACGGGCGTCCATGCTGGAACATATTAGGAACCTGTCAACCCTTGCGGGACGCGATCCCCGCTGTCCACCGGGCGGGACGGGACGGCTGTGGATCGATCCTGGCGCCGACGCCTCGTGCCGCGGCACCCGCCCGGAGGGCGCAAGCGCGACCGCGCGGCGGAGCCCATGCGCCGGGACGCGAGGGCGCTTGCGCCCTCGCGCCAGGGAGACGGATCAGCCGCGGTCGTCGGCGCCCTCGCCGGCCTCGGCCAGCGCCTGGCCGACCTCGAGACCCAGGTCGTCGAGGTTGAAGGCCTCGCGCTCGGTCACGGTCTCGCCGCGGGCCTGGCGCTCGGCCTCCTCGGGGCTGCGGGCGACGTTGACGGTGACCGACACCTCGACCTCGGGGTGCAGCACCACCGGGACGGTGTGCAGGCCCAGGGTCTTGATCGGCTGGTTCAGGACGAACTGGCCGCGCTCGACCGTGAAGCCCTCCTTGGTCACCACCTCGGCGAGGTCGCGGGTCGAGACCGACCCGTAGAGCACGCCGGTCTCGCCCGACTGGCGGATCAGCACGAAGCTCTGGCCGTTGAGCTTCTCGGCGACGGCCTCGGCGTCCTTCTTACGCTCGAGGTTGCGCGTCTCGAGCTGGGCGCGCTGGGCCTCGAAGTGCTTCTTGTTGGCCTCGGTTGCGCGCAGCGCCTTGCCGCGGGCGAGGAGGAAGTTGCGGGCGAAGCCCGGGCGGACCTTCACGGTCTCGCCCATCTGGCCGAGCTTGGCCACGCGCTCGAGGAGGATCACTTCCATGGGTCTAGTCCTTGTGCTTGCGGTTTGCGAGGATCTCAGGTCGCCGTGCCGCCCCGGGGGCGGCGGCGGTTGAGGGCGGTATCGGCGAGGCCGAACAGGGTCAGCGCGACGAGGGCGATGCCCTGGGTCACGAAGAGGATCAGGTAGAGGCCGAACAAGAGCGCCCCGCGCCCCGGCCGGCCGCGGCTGCGGTCGTGGAAGGCGGCCAGCCCCTGGAGGGCGAAGACGGCGCAGAGCGAGCCGATCAGCGCCGTGCCGAGCACGCCGACATAGCCGGGCGCGAAGCTGAGGATCACGGCGCCCGCGAGGAGGCCGAGCACCTGGCGCGGCATGGCGGTCGCCGGGATGTCGGGCCAGGGCCGCAGCAGGCGGCCCGAGGCCCGCACGATCCGGGCCGAGGCCCAGAGATAGAAGGCGAGGAGCAGCGCGAGGCCGGTCGCGGCGATCCCCGGGATCAGCCGGGCCATCGCGTCGGCGAGCTCGGCCTGAAGCTCGGCGGGGCCGGGCTTGGCCGCGTCAGGCTTGGCCTCGTCGGCCTTGCCCGCATCAGGCTTGGCGGTGTCAGGCTTGGCGGTGTCGGCCTGGGCCGCGGGCTCGCGCATCTGCATCCGGACCATGGTGCCGGCGAGTTCGCGCATCTGCGCCTCGTAGGCCGCGTGGTTCGGCGAGGACAGGAGCGCGATGACGACGACGGCCACGCCCGCGGTGCCCCCCACCCAGGCGAGCAGCCGCCCGGTCGGATACCATTCCATGACGCCCGCCTCGGTCTGACGGCCGAGCTGCGCGAGATAGGCGAGCCACCAGGCGGGCAGCGCGAGATAGGCGGCGAATCCGAGGCCCAGCGGCGCCGAGACGGCGAGCGCCAGGGCGAGGCTGCCCGTCACCGCCGCGACGAGGGCCGCGCGGTGGCTCCAGCCGAGGCCGACGATCAGAATCGGCAGGGGGGAGACGAGGTTCAGCACGAAGGCGAGCAGCGTCCCCTTGAGGAGCACGCCGAACAGGAGGGCCGAGACGAGGCCCGCGCCGATGCCGATTCCGAGATACTGGGTCATGGGTTCCGCTGTCCCGCCGGTCCGCTCCGCGGCCGGGGTTAGAGGCGCGCTTTGCGCCCCAACGATGACGGCGGCCTCCGCGACCGCCGCCTTCACGCGAGGATGCCGGCCCGGAGCGCTCCGGGCCGGCCGAGCCGTGACGGCTTACTTGATGACGTAGGGCAGCAGGCCCAGGAAGCGGGAGCGCTTGATCGCCTGGGCGAGCTCGCGCTGCTTCTTGGCCGAGACCGCGGTGATGCGGCTCGGCACGATCTTGCCGCGCTCCGAGACGTAGCGGGACAGGAGCTTCACGTCCTTGTAGTCGATCTTCGGCGCATTGGCGCCGGAGAACGGGCAGGTCTTGCGACGACGGAAGAAGGGACGACGGCCGCCGCCACCACCAGCACCGAAAGCCATGGCTCAGTTCTCCCCGAAGTTGCGCTCGGACCGGTCGCCCCGGTCGCCGCGGTCGCGGTCACCACGGTCCCGGTCGCCGCCGAAGCCGCCACCGAAGCCCTCGTCGTCACGGCGACGGCCGCGCTCGCGATCCTTGCGGTCGTCGCGGTCGCGCTTCTGCATCATCGCGGACGGCTCCTGCTCCAGCTCCTCGACGCGGATCGTCATGAAGCGCAGCACGTCCTCGGAGATCTGCATCTGACGCTCCATCTCGGCGAGGGCCGCCGGCGGGGCATCGATGTTGAGGAGCGTGAAGTGAGCCTTGCGGTTCTTCTTGATACGGTAGGCGAGGGACTTGACGCCCCACATCTCGATCTTCTCGAGCTTGCCGCCGTTCTGCTCGATGACGCCCTTGTAGGTGTCGATCATCGATTCGACTTGCTGGGACGTCACGTCCTGGCGCGCCAGGAACACGTGCTCGTAGAGAGGCATTTCGGGCCTTTCATCGTGGATGAGGCCCAGATGGCGTGACGATGCGCGCTGGCCGGGCCGGTTCGTACACGTCTGCCCGGCGCCAAGCCCTTCGAGCCGTGATGATGGCCCGAGCGGTTGATCGAAGGCGGAGACACGGGACGACGGATCGGGAAGACCCTGTGCCGCGAGCGGCACCGTCCGTTCAGCCCCCGGCCGGAGCGAACGTGAGGGCCGGCGCATAGTCGGTTTTCTCGTCCCTGGCAAGAGGCCGATCGGATTCCACCGCCCGATGCGGCGGCACGGCCGCCCTGTGCGGGTTTTTCGCATGGGTCCCGCGCGCCCGCACCTTGCCGCAGCATCGGGTTGGGACTAGGCAGGCGTCGACAAGCAGATCGACCTCGAATCCAAAGTCTTCGGGTAGTCGAACACGCTTTTCAGAATGGTTCTAATTCAAAACAACCCGTCGTTGTCGACGGCGCGCCTGTTTTTAACGTTTCCAATCTGGAGATCCATCATGGCGGACGGCTCGACGTTCGTTCAGGCCTTCACCATCCTGTTCCGGGAGGGCCTGGAGGCGCTGCTGATCATCGCCGCTCTGGCGGCCTTCCTGCGCCGGGCCGGCGCCGCGGACCGGATCACGCCCGTCTATGCCGGCGCGGGCGCCGCGGTGATCGCGAGCCTCGGCGTGGCCTGGGTGTTCGAGACCTATTTCGACGGCAATCACAGCGACCTGTTCGAGGCGGCCGTGATGCTCGCGGCCGCCGCGCTGATGTTCTACATGAGCGGCTGGCTGTTCGTGCGGCAGGATCCGAAGGCCTGGCAGGCGGACCTGAACCGCCTGGCCGAGCGGGCACTCGGAGCCAGCACCCTGCTGTCGCTCGCCGGCATCGCCTTCCTGGCGGTCTTCCGCGAGGGCGCCGAGACGATCCTGTTCCTGCACGCGCTCGCCAAGAGCAACAACGGCTTCGACGGCTCCCTCTTCGCGGGGCTCGGCGTCGCGGCCCTGGCGCTCGCCGCGGTCTTCGTCGCCATGCAGTGGCTGGCGCTCCGCCTGCCGCTCCGGCCGATGTTCGTCGTCACCTCGGCCTTCCTGTTCGTGATGGGCCTCAAGCTCGTCGGCGAGGCCTTCCAGGAATTCCAGGAGCAGACGCTCATCCCGTTCCACGACGCGGGCGTGCCCGGCTTCGTCAGCAGCCTCGGCTTCAACGGGAGCTGGGAGGCGCTCGCCACGCAGGGCGTGCTGGTGCTGATCGCGCTCGCCTGCCTCGCGACCTACCTGGCCCGCGGCAAGTCGGCTGCGGCCGTTCGGCCCCAGGATCCGGGCAAGCCGGCTCGGGCCGCCTCGTAGGGCGGCTCCGTCCGGACGCGATCGAGAGCCCGCCGCGCCCGTCGCGGCGGGCTTTATCAATGGGGCGCGTCGGCCGTCACCGAGAGCATCGGCAGGGTGACGGCGACCTGCAGCCCCCCGTCGCGCGGCGCGCTCATCCTCACGTCGCGCGGCGCGCCCATCGCCGCGAAGGCGGCCAGGCTGAGGCAGAAGCCGAGGCCGAGCAGGCCCGATTCGATGCCGCGATACAGCCGGTCCATCCGAATCCCTCCCGTCCAGAGGGCTGCATGATCCGGCCGACTCGTTAACGCTCCCTCATCCTCCAGAGGCGACGAGGACGGCGCCGAGGGCGATCAGCCCGACGCCGAGCCAGCTCACCGGCGCGAGCGATTCGCCGAGGAGCAGCGCGCCGAACAGGGCGACCAGCACGACGCTGAGCTTGTCCAGCGGCGCCACCCGGGCCGCATCCCCCAGCGACAGGGCGCGGAAGTAGCAGAGCCAGGATGCGCCGGTCGCCAGCCCGGACAGGACCAGGAACAGGGCGCTGCGGCCCGAGACCTGGCCGAGGGCGGCCGCCTGCCCCGTCGCGACGACGATCGCGGCCGTGAGCGCGGCCACGACGAGGGTGCGCAGGAAGGTCGCCACCTCCGAGGGCACGCCCGCGACGCCGAGCTTCGCCAGGATCGCGGTGAGCGCCGCGAAGACCGCCGAGAGCAGCGCCCAGAATCGCCAGGACAGGAGCAGCGCGCTCACGGGATCAGCCGGTCCGCCCGCAGGCGCGCGAACAGGTCGAAGAAGGCCGCGTCGCTCGCCTGGTAGCGCAGGAAGCCGAGCCGGCGGCTCTTGCCCATGTCGGTGACCACCTCGATCGGGCGGCCGAGATCGGCATCCGTGTGCCAGGCCGAGGCGAGGCGGCCGAGATCCGGCTCGGCGAGGCCGTGGGCCGCCGCGAGGGCGGCCCAGGCCGGCCCGTCCCCGGCGAGCTGCGGCTCGAGCGGCGCGACCGTGCCGTCGAAGGGGGCGGGTTCCAGGCCGAACCACGCCGCGATGCGGCCCCACATCCAGCTCCAGCGGAAGACGTCGCCGTTGACCACGTTGAAGGCCTCGTTGGCCGCCGCCCGGCTCGTGCAGGCCCACAGGATGTGGTGGGCGAGCAGGCGCGCATCGGTCACGTCGACGAGGCCGTTCCATTGGGCCGCGGAGCCCGGGAAGCGGAAGGGACGGCCGGTCTCCCGGCAGAGGGTGGCGTAGACGGCGAGCGTCGTGCCCATGTTCATGGCGTTGCCCACCGCCTTGCCGACGATCGAGTGCGGCCGGTGCACGCTCCAGGAGAAGCCGTCGCGCGCGGCCGCCTCGAACACGGCATCCTCCTGGGCGTAGTAGAAGTTCTCGATGTCGAGCCGGCCCTGATCCTCGCGGAACGGCGTCTGCGGCAGGCGGCCCGTTCCGTAACTCTCGAAGGGGCCGAGATAGTGCTTCAGCCCCGTCACCAGGGCGACGTGGCGAACCGATCCGCCCGGCCGCAACGCCGCCAGCACGTCGCGCACGGCCTGCCCGTTGATCCGGATCATCTCCGCTTCGGTCCGGGCCCGCGTCCAGGTGGCGAGGACCACATGGCTGGGGCGCAGATCGGCGAGCGCGGCCGCGAGCGATGCGGGATCGTGCAGGTCGGCCCGGACCGGATGGAGGCCCGGATAGGAGGGCGGGGTGCGGGCGAGTCCGTAGACCGGCCACCCCTCGGCCGCCATCAGCGCCGCGCAGGCGCTGCCGACGATGCCGCTCGCCCCCACGATCAGTGCGGTGCCGCTCATGCCCATCACCCTGGATGTCCGCTCAGCCCCCCGCGCGCACAGCTAGCGCGCTCTGCGCCGAAGGGGATACCGGTTCGGCGCAGGAGAGCGCGTCCAAACACGGACTTGGAGCCGTTCCCGATCGCGACGCGATCGGCTCCAGGGTCAGACCCCAATCCGCTTGGCCGTGCGAAGGGCCGCTGTGGGTGGGAAGCCGGTATTCAGCCTGCCGACCGCGATGGGCTGCATCGCCCTCTCTGCGGACTTTCCTGCGCTTGATGGATCGTCGCCTCGTGACGAGACTGGGTCACCGTGTGATGGCCCTCAGAATGTTCACGGTGACGCTACCGGCCGGATCGAAGGCAGCCGCAACAGTGTCGCCTGGAGCAACAAACGTTACAATTCGCTCGAATAGACAAACAGATCCCGGCTTACTCCAGACACTGGTATGAGATCTCGGTTCTTTGGAACAAATTAGGGCCTGCTCCCTTCCCATAGGGTAGTGCGGCACGCGCGAGATGACGCCGCAGCGCGTGAGACCCGTCGTCACGACAGGCGGGTCCAGATCCTGAATTCGATGGCATGGCTCGAGCCTCCGGCCGCGATGCTGCCGACCCTATGCGCTCGGAGCCCACGCTTCGCTGTCTCGATGCAGCGTCACGATCCCGTTCGCACCACAAGGTCCGCGGCGGTCTCGTGCTGCCACCCCGTTTCGTCCGATCCGAGGATAATTGCCCATGCCGGTCACGAGAATGCTGAGGCCGGCCGTGTCGGACTGCCTGCTCAGTCAGGCAGCTGCGGCTCAACCATCCGATGTCTCGACGCCCACCACAGGGCGCCCGGCAAACCTCTGCCAGGAACTTGTCGCCTTCGTGCGTCAGTCGACGGCCGGCACGCAGGCCAGGGACACGCCTGCGCGCCTGGCAACGGCCGTGTCGGCGAAGAACAGCGGTGACACGTCGGCGAAGCCTGCCGCGGACAGGACGCCGCAGAACAGTTCCGGACAGAGCGGCCAGATAACCGCGTCGGGCCCAGGTGCCGCCGGCCCGCAGGGGCAATCACAGGACGCGGCAGCGCCTGCGGGGTCCACCGCCACTGCCGCGGGATTGGAGCGGAGCGGTTCGTCCACGCAGCCGGACACGTCGAAGCCGTCTGCCGGGAACGTGACGCAGATCGAGGCCGCTGCGCCGGCTAATGATCTCTCGGCCTGCCGGGCGGCCGCGCAGACCATGCGCCGGGCCGGCGTCGTGATGCCCGCGCCACTCCTGGCCCTCGCCGCGATGACGCCGAGGCTGTTGGAAGGCGTCTCCGCCCCGTAGCGGGCTCGCCCCTGCACCCGGTCCCCCCTCCGATCGCGCACGCCCTTCCGCTCACACAGGATCACGCCTCATGACAGACCGCCCGAGAACTTCCTGGCTGATCCCAGCGCTCCTCGGCTCCGCCGCCGCGCTGGGCGCATCCGCACTCTATGCCGTCTACCAGAACCGGGAGGCCGAGCGCCGAACGCCCCCGATCGGAGACTTCATCACCGTGGACGGCGTGCGCCTGCACTACGTCGAGCGCGGGCAAGGCGAGGCCCTGGTGCTCATCCACGGCAACGGCACCATGATCCAGGACTTCCTGAGCAGCGGCATTGTCGACGACCTCGCCCAACGCTTCCGCGTCATCCTCATCGATCGCCCCGGCTACGGCTATAGCGATCGGCCGCGCGGCGTCTGGACACCGCGTGCCCATGCGACGCTGTTCCAGAAGGCCCTTCAGCAACTCGGCGTCACCCAGGCCGTAGTGCTCGGCCACTCCTGGGGGGCGCTGGTCGCCGTCGCCCTCGCGCTGCAGGCCCCGCACCTCGTGCGCAGCCTCGTCCTGGCTTCAGGCTACTACTACCCGACACTGCGTGCGGACGTGGTTCTAGCGTTCCCGAGCGCGATCCCGATCCTCGGCGACCTCCTGCGCCACACCGTCTCGCCCGCGGTCGGGCGTGCGCTCCTGCCGGCAATGATCAAGGGCATGTTCGCGCCGGCCGCCATCCCCGAGCGCTTCGACCGGGAGTTCCCGACCGACATGATGCTGCGCCCGCTGCAGCTGCGCGCGTCCGCCGAGGATGCGGCGATGATGACGCCGGTCACGGTCGAACTGCAGAGGCACTATCGCGACCTCAAGCTGCCCGTCGCGATCATCGTTGGCGGCGACGACCAGATCGCCGACGTTGGACGTCAGTCGCAGCGGCTGCACGATGAATTACCGAACAGCACGTTCGTCGAGGTCCCCGGCATGGGGCACATGATCCATCACCTCGCGCCCGAACAGGTCGTCGAAGCCGTGGAGCTGGCCTCGAAGCAATCCCGGGCCGCGGCCGCATGAAGGAGGCAGCGATGCGCGTCGAGACCTGCTTTCTGTTCGATCTGGACGGCACGCTCGTCGATAGCGTCTACCAGCACGTACTCGCCTGGAGCCAGGCGCTGGACGAGGAGGGGATCGCCTTGTCCGTCTGGCGGATCCACCGCAAGATCGGCATGAGCGGCGGCCTCTTCACGAACCAGCTCCTGCGGGAAACGGGTCAGGACATCAGCGAGGACCGCATCGCGCGCCTCGCCCGCCTCCACGCCGATGCGTACGGACGGTTATCCGCACAGATCCGTCCATTGCCCGGGGCACGCGCTCTACTGGCCAATCTCACTGCAGCCGGCATCCCCTGGGCCATCGCCACGAGCGGCCGAATGGAGACGGCCCGGGTGAACCTGCGCGCCCTCGATGTCGATCCCGAACGCGTGCCGGTGGTGACGCGCGATATGGTCAAATACGCCAAGCCCGATCCAGACCTCTTCCTGGCCGCAGCCGAGAAGCTCGGCAGGGGCGTCGAAACGGCCGTGATTGTGGGCGACTCCATCTGGGACATGCTGGCGGCGCGGCGCTGTCGCGGGCTCGGGGTCGGCTTGCTGTCGGGAGGCTACGGCGCTGACGAGCTGGAGCGGTCCGGAGCTGTGCGGGTCTACGAGGATCCGGCCGATCTGCTCAAGCATCTCGACGAGGTGGGAGGACGCCGCTGATCCGAGTGATGCGGGCCGTGCGGCGGTCCAGCGGAATTGGGGCCTGCATGTAGGAGGCCGCGTAGAGCCTCAATCGATATTCCAGCCGCAGGGTCGATTTTTCAGTTCCGATCATTGACCTGTGACCGCCCGAGGATCCGCAAAGGGTCGGACGCAGCCCCTCGGGACGATGCTCTATCCCAGCAGCCGCTCGAACAGGGTCCGGACACCGGCCCGCTCGGCATCGAGCTGCGCGGCGAGGGTGCGCGCGTCGGGCAGGCCCACGGCGACGGCGAGGCGGGCGAGGGCGGCAGCCGGCGCCTCGCCGGGATCGCCTTCCACCATCAGGCGCTGCCAATGGTGCACGTCGTCGAACAGGCGGTAGGCTTGGCCCAAACGCTCGGCCGCGTCCCCCTCCAGCAGCCCGAGCTCCGCGGATCGCGACAGGACCTCCGGCGCGTCCCGGCCGATCAGGTCCGGATGGTCGGCGGCATGGCCAAGCACGAGGCTCTGCGCCAGGAAGTCGAGGTCGAGCAGACCGCCGGGGCTGAGCTTCAGATCGAGCGGGCCGCCATCGCCCTTCTCGCGGGCGACGAGGTCGCGCATCGCCCGCACCTCGCGGTTGACCGCCGCCGGGTCGCGCGGGCGCGCCAGCCGCTCCCGGATCGCGGCGGCGGCCTCCGTCCCGAGGCCGGGATCGCCGCCAAGCACGCGGGCCCGCGTCAGCGCCATCTCCTCCCAGAGCTCGACCTCCTCGGCGAGATAGGTCCGCAGGCTCTTCAGCTGGGTCGCGATCATGCCCTGCCCGCCGCCGGGGCGCAGGCGCAGATCCACCTCGTAGAGCCCGCCGCGGCGGGTCGGGGCGGTGAGTGCGGCGACGAGCCGCTGCGTCAGGCGGTTATAGGCCACCGCGGCGTCGAGGGGGCGGCGCCCGTCGCTCGTCCGGTTCTCCGGGTCGAAATCGTAGAGCACCACGAGATCGAGGTCGGAATCGGCGGTGAGCTGGCAGGAGCCGAGCCGGCCGAAGCCGAGCACCGCGATCCGGCCGCCGGGGATCCGGCCGTGATCGGCCTCGAAGGCGCGGATCACCGCCTCGAGGCTCGTCGCGACCGCGGCCTGCGCGATCCCCGAGAAGGCGCGGCCGGCGCCGGAGGGCGGCAGGATGCCGGAGAGCAGCCGCGCCCCCGTGACGAAGCGCATCTGCCGGGCGGCGTCGCGGCTGCGATCCAGGAAGTCCTCGTGCGCGGCGGGCGCGCCCACCAGCGCCCGGTACTGGGCCTCGAGCACGGCCGCATCCGTCGTCGGCTCGACGAAGGCGGGATCGATCACCGCGTCGAGCACGTGCGGGCTGAAGGCGACCGTGTCGGCGAGCCGCGGCGCGGTGCCGAGCAGATCCGCGAAGAGCAGGCGCAGCCGCTCGTGCGAGCGCAGGATGGTCAGAAGCTCCACCGCCGCCGGCATCTGGCCGAAGGCGCGGTCGAGGCTGGCGAGGGCCGCGTCCGGGTCGGGCGTGCCCGACAGCGCCTGGATCAGTGCCGGCACGAGCTCGGTCAGCACCTCGCGGGCGCGCGGGCTGCGCACGGCGGGGCGCCGGCCGAAATGCCAGCCGCGCACGGTCTCGACCGCCCGCTCCGGCTCGCGGAAGCCGAGCTGGCGCAGGGTCTTCAGGGTGCCGGGATCGTCGCCCGTCCCGCTGAAGACGAGGTCGCCGATCCCCGCCGAGAGGTCGGGCTCGGCCTCGAACAGCAGGGCGTAGTGGGCCTGCACCCGGCGGGCCTGGGCGAGAAGCGCCGCCTCGAAGGCCGCCCGGTCGGCATAGCCCGCGAACTTCGCGAACCGGTCGAGGGCGTCGGCGTCGTCCGGCAGGCGCTGCGTCTGGGCGTCATCCACCATCTGGAGGCGGTGCTCGATGCCGCGCAGGAAGCGGTAGGCCTCGGCGAGCTGGTCGCGGGCCTCGGCATCGATCCAGCCCTCGGCTTCGAGCCCCGCCAGCATGTCCAGCGTCCGGCGACCGCGCAGCGAGGCGCGCCGCCCGCCGAAGACGAGCTGTTGCGTCTGCACGAAGAACTCGATCTCGCGGATGCCGCCGCGCCCGAGCTTGATGTCGTGGCCGGCCACGCCCAGCGTCTCGTGCCCGCGCACCGCATGGATCTGGCGCTTCATCGCGTGCACGTCCGCGATCGAGCCGAAATCGAAATACTTGCGCCAGATGAAGGGCCTGAGCTCGGCCAGGAAGCGCTCGCCCGCCGCGATGTCGCCCGCGACCGGCCGCGCCTTGATGAAGGCCGCCCGCTCCCAGTTCTGGCCGACCGTCTCGTAATAGCCGAAGGCCGAGTTCAGGGAGATCGCGGTCGGCGTCGAGCCGGGATCGGGCCTGAGACGGTAATCGACCCGGTGGACATAGCCGTCGCCGGTGCGGCCTTCGAGGAGCTTGGCGAGCCCCTGTGCCAGCCGGCTGACGAAGGGCGTCGGCTCGGTGCCGTCCTTGAGCGGCACGGTCTCGGGATCGAAGAAGACCACCAGGTCGATGTCGCTCGAATAGTTGAGCTCGCCGGCGCCGTGCTTGCCGAGCCCGAGCCCCACGAGGCCGGACTCCCTCTGCGGATCCGCCGGATCCTGGGGCAGGAAGCGCCCCAGCCCCGCCGCCGGCAGGAGCAGCGCGTCGAGGGCGCCGGAGACCGACGCGTCGGCGAAACCCGAGGGGGCGCCCGTCCCCCGCTCCGGGGGCCAGACCCCGCCGATATCGGCCAGCGCCACGAGCAGGGCGAGGGCCTGCCGGTTGAGGCGCAGGCGCCGCGAGACCGCGTCGGGATCGACGCGCGCGCCGGATTCCGGCCGGCCGGCCGCGCGCTGGTCGGCGACGAGGCGGGCGAGGCTGTCCTCGGGCGGATCCGCGAGCAGGCGGGCGAGCCGCGCGGGGTCGCGCCGGGCGATGCCCCAGAGAAAGGGGGAATGGTCGGCGAGCCCGAGGAGGAGGTCGCGCGCCGGGCCCCGGCGCAGGGCGGCCGGCAGATCGGCGGCGATCTCCGCGAACCGCGCCTCGGCCCCGGCCGGGTCGGCGAGGACCGGGGCGGCGCTCAGCCGGGCGTGCAGGGCGTCCGCTGTCATGGCGCGCCTTCCTCCAGGCGCGTCCCATCAGGATGGACGCCGTTCGGCGGCCGGGACGCGCATCAGATCGCGGACGGAGATGCCGGCCCGCCCGCAGCGTGATCGGGCACGATCCCCGTCGTTTCGGGGATGCTTAGCACGACGCGCAGGCCCGGCGCATGGTCCTCCAGGGCGAGATCGCCCTGGTGCAGGCGCGCCACCGCGTTGACGAGGCTGAGGCCCAGGCCGAATCCCGGCCGCGAGCGGGCCTCCTCCAGCCGCACGAAGCGGTCGAGCACGCGGCCGCGCTCGGATTCCGGGATGCCCGGCCCGCGATCGGCGACGCTGAGGCGGATCATCCCGTCGCCGCGCGCGGCCGTCACGGCGATGCGCCCGCCGCCGGCTCCGTACTTGATGGCGTTGTCGATGAGGTTGGCGAGCGCCTGGCCGATCAGCTCGCGGTTGCCGGTGCAGACGAGGCCGTCCGGCGCCGTCACGTCGAGGGCGAGGCCCTGCTCCTCGGCCAGCACCTCGTAGAGTTCGCCGACACCGCGTACCAGCGGACCGAGATCGAGCTGCGCGACGATCGCGCTGGCGTTGCCGGCTTCGAGGCGTGCAATCATCAGCAACGCGTTGAAAACACGGATGAGCCCGTCGCTTTCCTCGATCACACCCTCAAGCGCCGCCCGCAGCTCCTCCGGCGCGCGCGACCCGAGCAGGGCTTCGTCGGCCCGGTTGCGTAGGCGCGTCAGCGGCGTCTTGAGGTCGTGGGCGATGTTGTCGGAAACCTCGCGCAGGCCGCGCATCAATTCGCCGATGCGCTCCAGCATTAGGTTGAGATTGAGGGCGAGCCGGTCGAGCTCGTCCCCATTGCCGGCCACGCCCAGCCGATCGTCGAGATCGCCGGCCATGATGGCCCGCGTCGTACGTGTCATCGCGTCGACCCGGGCGAGCACACGGCTCGCCACCAGCCAGCCGCCGACTACGCCGAGCACCACCACCACGGCGAGCGATGAGGCGAAGGCGCGCCCGATCACGGCGCGCAGGCGATCGCGCTCCTCGGTATCGCGCCCGACCAGCAGGCGGAAGCCGCCGGGCAGCGTGAAGATCCGCACGATCGCCCGGTGCTCCGCGCTCTCCGCGCTGCCGCGGGCATAGGCGATCTCTACCTGACCCGGCCGTTCGAGGATGCGCGCCGGCACCTCGGAGACGTTGCCGACGACACGCTCCCCGAGCGCCGTGGTAACGAGATAGAGCGAGGCGCCGGGCTCGCGCGAGCGCCGCTCCACGACGGTGATCAGCCGGCGCAGGCCTCCGGCATTGTATTGCTCGGAGAGACCATTGATCTCGGCATCAATGGTGGAGACGATCTGGTCGTCCAGCACCTGCCGCGCGTTCCAGGCGACGTAGCCCAGCGCCAGGAAAGCGCAGGCCGCGAAGATCGTGAGATAGGCGAGCGACAGCTTGAACGCGGTTGTCCGGAAGAGCTTCTGGAACCGGGCGAAGACGCTCTCGGGAGCTGCGAACTCAGCGCTCATCCGTCCGCAGCACGTAGCCCGCCCCGCGCACGGTGTGGATCATCGGATGCTCGAAGCCGCGGTCGATCTTGGCGCGCAGGCGTGAGACATGGACGTCGATGACGTTGGTCTGCGGATCGAAATGGTAGTCCCAGACATGCTCCAGCAGCATCGTTCGGGTCACCACCTGCCCGGCATGGCGCATCAGGTATTCGAGCAGGCGGAACTCGCGCGGCTGCAGCACGATCTCCTGGCCTGCCCGCGACACTCGGTGCGAGAGCCGGTCGAGTTCGAGCTGGCCGACGCGGTAGGCAGTGGCCTCTGCTGTCCCTTGCGCGGGCGCGCCACGCCGGGCCAAAACCTCGGCGCGGGCGAGGAGCTCCGAGAAGGCATAGGGCTTCGGCAGATAGTCGTCGCCGCCGGCGCGCAGGCCCTTCACCCGGTCATCGACCTGACCGAGGGCCGAGAGGATGAGGACGGGCGTCGTGACACCCTGCTCGCGCAGTGACCGGATCAGCGAGAGCCCGTCGAGCTTCGGCAGCATGCGGTCGACGATCAGCATGTCGTAGCCGCCCTCGCGGGCGAGCGCGTAGCCGTCAAGCCCGTCGGTGGCCTGGTCGGCCACATGCCCGGCCTCGCGAAAGGCCTTAGCGAGATAGGCGACCGCCTCCCGGTCGTCCTCGATGATCAGAAGCCGCATGGATTCCGTCCATACAGCGGGCGGGGCGAGCTGAGAACGGTGCGTCTGCGAAGCGGCCAAAGCCCCCTCCCCTCTGAAGAGCGGACAGGTTGGATGAGCCGTGCTTGCCGGAGGCTTCCCGGCGCATGACGAATTTGTAAGGGGACCGAGACGACGAAAGGCCGCCTCCTCACGGAAGCGGCCTTTCTGATAGGTGAGATCGTGTCGAGGGTGTGTGTGATTGCGTTGGGCAGGCCTGGCGGCGACCGACTCTCCCGTGTCTTGAGACACAGTACCATGGGCGCTGGTGCGTTTAACGGCCGAGTTCGAGATGGGATCG
>NZ_CABFPH010000025.1 GCF_902141845.1 Methylobacterium symbioticum
CGTCATCGAAGGCCACATTGTGAGGCCTGACACACGTCCGATCGAAGACCCCGCCGAAATCTCAAAGATCATGCTTGCCAAACAGGGGGCATCCACACATGTCCCGGGCGTCCCTCGTCCATCCGCGTCAGCCTGCTCGCCGTATTCCCGGCCATCCCGTATTGCCTGGACCTGATCGGGGCAGCGCGTATCGAGACGGATCCGGCCGTGGTGCAGGCGTTCCGGCCGACTTAACCCGCCGGAGACCGCCCGGTCTGCCACGGTTCTCCCCTCTCCTTGCGATGGCGGCATCGATGGCGCAGAGGGCATTGAGGGACTGCCCACCGAGCAAGGCCCGGTGGCCTGTCGCGACGCGTGAGAACGGGTACGCGTACCGGATGACCGCCGTCGCGGGCTCCAGGCCGATCAGGTCCCGCCGCCGCAAGCGTCCCAGGCGGGCTCGCGCATGATCCTCGGCGACGCCCACCGTGGCGGCGATGGCGCCAGGGTGGACGTCCCCGTGCCGCGTAGAGGCGGCGGACGGCGCGCCAGAGCCGATCCTCATCGGCCTCCAGCGGACGCGCTTACGCCTCGATCAAGCTGGACCGCGCAGCCGTCGCCGGGCGAGCGCGGCCCGCGCGCCAGGCGAGACAGCGGCCGACCATTCCGGGCGGAGCACGCCCGGCCTGATCTCGACGGCAGAACGCTGCGGTCTCGCCTGCAGGTCGGAAGACATCCCCCTGCGGATCCTGGGCATCCCGGTTAACCGGCGCAGCAGGACAATTTCCTGACGTCCCTGTCGAAGGTCTGGGCCGCGAGCTTGAGACCCTCGACGGTGGTCAGGTATGGGAAGATCGTCTCCGCGAGCGCGTCGATGGTCAGCCCGCCGCGGATGGCCATCGCCGCCGTCTGGATGCTGTCCGCGCCCTCGGGGGCCAGGATATGCGCTCCCAACAGCTGCCGGGTCGCGCGATCCGCCACGAGCTTGATCAGCCCGCGCGTGTCGCGCGCCGCGAGCGCGCGGGGCACGTTGTCGAGCGTGAGCACCGAGGTGCGCACGTCGTACCCGGCCGCCCGGGCCTGCACCTCGGTGAGGCCGACGCTTCCGACCTGAGGGTCGGTGAACACCACGGCCGGCATCGCCCTGTTGTCGTAGCGCAGGCTGTCGCCGTTGAGGGCGTTCTTGGCGGCCAGTTTCGCGCCGTAGGCCGCCATGTAGACGAACTGGTCCTTCCCGGTGACGTCGCCGGCAGCGTAGATGCCCGGCTTCGAGGTGCGCATGCGGTCGTCGACCACGATGGCGCCCGTCGGCGTCTGGGCGACACCCGCGTCGGCGAGACCGAGGTCCTCGGTATTCGCGGTGCGCCCGGTCGCCGCCAGGATCCGCTCGGCCGTGACGGTCTCCCGGCGGCCGTCCCGCCAGAACGTAAGGCTCACGCCACCCTCCGTCCTGTCCACGGCCTCGTAGGACAGGCCGCCCAGAACGGCGATGCCTTCGCCGGCCAGATAGCCGGCGAGGGCCTCCCCGATCTCCGGCTCCGCCGCGGGCAGGAGCCGGCTGCGGCAGACGAGCGTCACGGCGACCCCGACCCGCGCGAAGGTCTGCGCAAGCTCCGCGCCGATGTAGCCGCCGCCGAGGACGATCATCGAGCGCGGAAGTTCGGTGAGGGCAAGCGCCGCGGTGCTGTCGAGGGGCGAGGCGTCGGCAAGGCCGGGAATGTTCGGCATGGCCGGGCGCGTGCCCGTGGCGATGAGGATGCGATTCGCCGCGAAATGCCGGCCCCCTGCCTCGACCCCGCCGGCGACGAGGCGCGCGCGACCCTCGTGGTAGGACACGTTGTTGTAGGCCGGCAGGAGGTCCGCGTACTTCGCCTGGCGCAGGCCCTGCACCAGGGCGTCCTTCTGGGCGACCTGGGCGCGCCAGTCGGTCACCCGAGCCTGGGCCTGGATGCCCGCGAACCGGCCGCCCGCGGTGTTGGCATGGTGCACGGTCTCCGCGGCCCGGATCAGGGCCTTCGAGGGGACGCAGCCCACGTTCACGCAGCTGCCGCCCAACGTGCCGTGCCCGATGAGGGCGACCTGTGCGCCCTGCTCGGCGGCCGTGATCGCGGCCGAGAACCCGGCCGAACCGGCGCCGACGACGACGAGGTCGTAGGGGCCGCTGCCGTTGTTCCCGCGCGGGGTGCTGCAGCAATCGCTCATGATCTCAGCTTCCGTGTGTGTTCGTCCGCGCCGCGGCACTCGGATGCCGCCGGACGCGTGGAGGTGTTGAACCGATCGGGCTTGATCCCGGCTGAGCTGCCCAGGACGAGGATTGGCGGGACCGGGACACCGTCGGCCCCGGTGGCCCCGGCCGCGAGACCGCCCGATCCTGGGACGGCCACCGGGATGGGCGTCGCGCGCCAGGGCGCGGCCGGGCAGGCGCCGGCTCGAAGGAGATGGCGGTCGCCAGAATGATGTCCCGGGCCTCGTCAGCGCGCCTGAGCGGGGCTGCCGGTGATGTCGGCGGCCGCGTTCCTCACCTCCTTCACGGAGGACGGGTACCCGGCGTTGGTGGCCGCCCCGGACAGGGCCTCGGCCGTGACCTTGTCGTCGTCGAAGGTCACGGTGGCCGTGGCCGTGCCGCCACGTTCGACGACCGTGACCTGGGTCACCCCGTCGAGGCGCGACAACGTCTTCTTGACGATGGGCGCGCAGGTGACGCAGCTCACGTTCTGGACGTCGAGAATGGCCGTGCGCGGGGCGGCGAAGGCGCCACCGGCCGGCGCCAGGACCGATCCGGCGATGAGGGCGCGAAGCAAGATCTTCATAGTGATCTCCTGGGTAAGGACGGTGAGGGTCAGACGAACAGGGGGGCGGTGTAGGGGAAGGTCACGGCCGCCAGGACGAGTGCGGCGGCAATCCACAGCCCGATCCTGGCGAGACGGCCCGAGCCGGGCCGCGCGCACGCGCCGGCATCCGCGCAGGCCGCCGGCCGGCGGTAGGCCCGCCAGAACCCGAAGCCAAGGAACGCCACCGCCGCGGCGATGAAGACGGGCTGGTAGCGCGCGAGCGCGGTCAGGTTGCCGATCCAGGCCCCGCTGACGCCGAGGCTGAAGAGTGCGAGGGGCAGGATGCAGCAGGAGGAGGCTCCGAGCGCGGCGAGGATGCCGCCGACGGCAGCGATCCTCTGCCCGTCCCCTTCGGCCTCGCTGCGCGGTGCGACCGTGCTCTCGCATGGAGCCGTGCCAACCAACTTGTCCATGTGGGATCCTTTCGATGTCCGGATTGTGCAACCTGTAGCGACTACAGGTGCAAGCGCTGATTTGGGCCGTTCACGTGTTCCTCGCTCCGGCCTCGGGACGGCTCTGCGGGCTGCCCCGGTGGGATCGGGTCCAGGATGAGGGATCGGCCCGTCCGGCCCGGTCACCACGCGACGGTAGAAGCAGCTGGAGCGGCCGGTGTGACAGGACCCTGCTCGACCGGCCAGGCGAACCCTCAGCCAGATCGCGTCCTGGCCGCAGTCCACCCGGATCTCCTGGACGTGTTGGACCTGCCCGCTCGTCGCGCCCCTGTGCCAGAGGCGCTGCCGGGACCGGCTCCAGAACCACGCCTCACCGGTCTCGATGCTCCTGTGGAGCGCGGCGGCCTTCATCCAGGCCAGCATCAGGACGGCGCCGGAGCCCGCGTCGGTGGCAACGGCCGGAAGCAGCCCGGCGCCGCCGAAGCGTGGCAATAGCGCGGCGCATTCCTCGCGGGCGATGGTCTCGCCAGAGTGGAACATGCGTCGCCCTCGGTCTTGCCCGTGCCGGGTCGCCGCCGGCGGACCTGCGGCCCCGTCCACGACCCGGCGAAGACCCGAGAGTCGCTCACCGGTTGCCGCCCTCGGGCCGGTGACGCCCGATCCCGTTCGAGCGGGCGAGGGCGAACCAGACGGCGCCGTCCGGATCGACTGCGATCCCGTTCGGTGCCTTGAGGCCGCCCAGACCGATCTCGCTGAGCCGTCCGCCCGGGGACAGACGGCTGAGCCGTCCGCCACAATGCTGCGTCACCCACAGCGCGTCGCTGCTGGCCGCGATGCCGCAGGGAGACCTCGTGCCCGTACAACGGGCAGGGTGGCCGTCCTCGGAAACGGAACCAGGCGCGCACGATGCGAGCGTAAACTCGGTCACGCTGCCGTCTGTCGTGATCCGACCGATGGCATCCGCCGCAGCCTCGGTGAACCACAGGGCGCCGTCCGGACCGGAAACGATATTTTGCGGGGCGCTATCTGGGGTCGGCAGCGGGAACTCCGCAACCTGGCCGGCCGGTGTGATCCGGCCGACCGTGTTGCTGTTGAAGCCCGTGAACCAGAGATTGCCGTCGGGCCCGAGCGTGATGCCGTAAGGCGTCAGGGTCTTGGCGAGGCTGAACTCGCTCATCCTCCCCTCGGCCGTGATGCGGCCGATCCGGTTCGTGCCCGACAGCGTGAACCACAGGGCACCGTCGGGCCCCGTCGTGAGGCCGAACGGGTAGCTCTCGGGCGTCGGGACCGGATATTCCGTGATCACGCCCGCAGGCGTGATGCGCCCGATCTTGTTGCCGCGGTTCTGCGTGAACCACAGGGCGCCGTCCGGACCGGCCACGATCGCCTGTGGGCGGCTGTCTTGGGTCGGGATGGGGTATTCGGTCAGTTCGCCGTCGGGAGCGAGCCGCCCGATCCTGTTGCCCTGCTTCTCCGTGAACCAGATGGTGCCACCGGGTCCGACGGCCACGCTTTCCGGGTAGCTGTCGGGGATCGGGAGCGCGAAGAGCCCCACGTCGCCGGCGTGCGCCGGGCCGGTCAGGGCCAGGACGACCGGAAGGCTCCCGAGGCGCAGCGGCCGGAGGCGGAAGCGCGAGATTTCGTCGATCACACTCCGGGCATGCCTGCGCAAGGCCTGGGGGACGCGGGCAATCAAGGAGAATTTCAACACGGCTTTCCCTCCCACCTTGGAGGGGCTAGCATCTGTAGCGACTACAGGTTCAAGGAGATTTGCATGGGCATCGTTCCTGCGTCGCGCGGACGCGCTGCCCTGACCATCGGGGCGCTTTCTGAGGGAACCGGCGTCAACATCGAGACGATCCGGTATTACGAGAAGGTCAAGCTCCTGCCGGCACCGCCCCGGACGGCCGGGAACCAGCGGATCTACGATCGAGCTCACCGGCAGAGGTTGACCTTCATCCGCCGGGCCCGCGAGCTCGGGTTCAGCGTCGAGGACATCCGGGCGCTGCTGACGCTCGTCGACCGCCACGCGGTCACCTGCGGGGAAGTCCAGGGCGTCGCCGACCGCCAACTGATCGCGGTGCGGGCGAAGATCGCCGACCTCCGGCGGATGGAGCGCGTCCTGAAGGACATGACCGCGGCCTGTATCGGCGGCCTCGTACCCGACTGTCCGATCATGGAGACGCTGTTCCAGGACGAGGACTCGTGACGCCTGCATCCGCCGGCCGTATGCTTCGGGCACGCGGCCGGCGGCTTCCCGCCGCCTCAGGTGGCCGACGGCCTGCTCCACACGTGACCGCCAGCAGCGAGCGCGCTCAAACCGGCACCCTCCGAGGCCGGCCGATAGGTTCGCGGGCAGACGCCGCCGAGCCTGTTCGACAATCCAGACCGAACTTCGCATTCACCTCTGGCCGATACGGAACCGAAGAAACTTCCGGCCCGGCGGAAACCTGAAGCTGCTCCAGGTTTGTTGACCATCGTGCGTGCGGCCATCGGCCCATCTTCTGTCGCCGGTCGGGTCAGACGCGGGCTCGTCCGAGGCACCAAGCCGAGCCGGGGCCCGCTTGCGCCTGTCTGGCTGCCGACCTGTTCGGGGAGGTTCCATGCTGTCCGCTCGCGGCCCTTCGCGTGAGGTGGGCAATATCCCGGAACCGGCGCGAGCGCGGGAGTCGCCACCTTCCTCGCCTTCGCCGCGCTTGCCCTCGTCCGCTGTGGCTTGCCCATCCATCCATCTTCCGTCCGACGTGCCACTGGCCTCCGTGGCTCCGTACGAACCGGCGGCCGCAGGTGCCCTTGCAGCGCTCGGGCGGGTCGGCTTCGGCTGACACCTCCGACGGTGCTGCGCCACCTGCGCGCGCAATGCGGGCCGTCCCGGCAGGGCTCGCGACCGAAGAGGAGCTGCCGGTGAGCAGGACATCCCTCGCAAGTCTGGGTGAACGAGATGGCTGGAAGCTACGACTTGATCATCATCGGCAGTGGCACGGCGGCCATGGTCGCGAGCAATCGGGCCTCGGCCGCCGGCCGTAAGGTCGCAGTGACCGACTTCCGGCCCTTCGGCGGCACCTGCGCCCTGCGCGGATGCGACCCCAAGAAGATGCTGGTGACCGGCGCCCAGGTGATGGACGACATCCGCCGCATGCGCACCCGCGGGGTGGTCGCGCCCGAGGCTCGGATGTCCTGGCCGGAGCTCATGGCGTTCAAGCGCACCTTCACGGCCCCGATCCCGGAGAAGCAGGCGAGGAACTACGCCGGGAAGGGCATCGACGCCTTTCACGGCCAAGCCCGCTTCGTGGGTCGGAACGCGGTCGCGATCGCGGGCGAGGGCGTTTGCGAGGCGCGGCACATCCTGATCGCGGCCGGAGCCCGCCCAGCGCCGCTCCCCTTTCCCGGCGCCGAGCACCTCGTCACCAACGAGGAGTTCCTGGAGCTTGAGGAGCTCCCGCCTCGTATCATCCTGGTCGGGGGTGGCTACATCGCGGCCGAGTTCTCGCACATCGCGGCCCGGGCGGGCGCGAGCGTCGCGATCCTGCAGCGTGGCGAGCGCCTCCTGACCCAGTTCGACCCCGAGCTCGTCGGTTGGCTCATGGAGAGCTTCCACGAGGCGGGGATCGACGTGCGGACGCGGCGCGCCGTCGTGCGGGTCGAGAAGGCGGGGCACGGGTACACGGTCCTGACGCGGTCCGAGACCGGCGCCGAGGAGGCGATGGAGGCCGACCTCGTGGTCCACGCCGCGGGCCGAATCCCGGATCTGGAGCCGCTGCAGCTCGATGCCGCCGGCGTCGCGCGGGACGAGCGCGGGCATCTCAGGCTCAACGCGTTCCTGCAGAGCCCATCGAACCCTGCCGTCTACGCCGCAGGCGACGCCGCCCGGACGGGGCCGCCCCTCACGCCGGTATCGAGCCACGACGCCAAGGTTGCCGTGCGGAACATGATCGAGGGCAATCAGTACCGGCCTGACTATCGCGGCGTCCCGAGCGTCGCCTTCACTATCCCCCCGATCGCGAGCGTCGGGCTGAGCGAGGCAGAGGCGCGGCAGAGGAACTTGAGGTTCCGCCTGCGGAGCCAGAGGGTGTCCGGCTGGTACACGGCCCGGCGCGTCGCCGAGCCCACCTACGGCTTCAAGGTTCTGGTCGACGAGGACACCGACCGCGTGCTCGGTGCGCACTTGGTCGGCCCCCACGTCGATGAGGTCATCAACATCTTCGGCCTGGCGATCCGGCATGGTCTCACGGCCGAAGACCTGAAAACGACGATGTTCGCCTACCCAACCGGAGCATCCGACATCGGATACATGCTCTGAACGGCTGCGTTCTCGACGAGCAGGTGAAGGCAGGCGGCCTCGGAGAGCGGGGGCGTGGCTTGCACCCGGCTGCGCCGTCGCAGCCGGACGGAGTCCCGCGGCGCCGCCTTCGTGACAGGCACGTCCACGTCGCTGATCGTCGACGAGGCCGCGACACCCGCCCCTGGGGCTTCGCCTCGCCCGGCCGAGAGTCCCCGACGCTCGCGCAGGTCCGCGGCTTGGCAAACCAGCGCGTGTACGGCGCAGCGGCAGCGAGGATGGCGGAGCCGCTCCAGCGCTTCCAGGGGCTCTGCACCGGGGCCCTCCTGCACGGTACGCTCCTGCTCCGCTTGCGCAGCGGGACTCGGTGCACCCGAGCGGCCCGCCGGCGCCGGTTGGGCCGTCCGCGGTCACCTCAAACTGGGCTGGTGGGCCGTCCCGGCCTTAAGAGGTGTCGAATGCGGGGCACGGCTCCGCTCCGACGCGTTCCGCCTCAGAGACCCTGCCGCCCCGGGACGAGAACGGACCGTCGAGGCTCAATGCGGCTGCCTCGATCGACTTCCATACGTCGGGGAAGCGCGTCCCGTGCCCTGCTCGTCCGCGAAGCCAAGGCATGCCTCGGCCACGCAGGCCGATGCCGACGACGGGTCGGCCGCGCCGGCGAGGGCCTCCAGGGCGCGCATGAGGTGCTCGGCCGCGTCGCGATGTCCCTCGCGGCGCGCCTGCCGGAATGCGGAGAGGATGACGGTGTCGAGGGTATCCTCCTCGAATTCGGGTGTTGGCGTGCTCAGGGGCGTCCTCCTTCGACGGACGGCGTCTCGGGCCTGAAGAGACGCACGGCAGTTGCGGCCAGCGCCAGTTCCGCCGCCGCGAACAGCGCGAGCGTCGTCCCGAACCCGAAGCGGAGCAATCCGCCGAAGAGCAGGCTTCCCAGCCCGAACCCGGTGAACAGCAGGCAGACGTTGAGCCCCATGGCCTGCCCCGGACGTTGGCCCCCGAGCGCGGTGACGACGCCGGCGAGCAGCGGCTGGGTCATGTCGTAGCCGAGCGACAGGACCGTTACCGCCGCCGCAGCCAGGAGAAGCGGCGCGTCGAGGGTCAGAGCTGCCGCCGCGAAGGCCCCCAGGAGCAGCCCGACCGGGAGCAGGCGGCCGCGCCCTCGCCGGTCCGCGATGCGGCCGATGACAGGCCCCAGGAGGAAGCCCGGGATGCCGTAGCCGAGGAGCGCAAGGCCGACCCCGACGGGACCGAGCCCGTATCGCTGCTCGAAGTACAGGCCGAGCCAGGTGAACACGCCGGAGTGGAACATCGAGTTGAGCAGGACGAAGCTATAGGTGCGGCGTCCGCGTGGGATGAGCAGGAGGTCGCGATAGCCGCGGAACAGGTCGGGCAGCCGTGTCCCGATCGCCGTGGCGCCCGGGATGATCCCCCGTGACGGCGCAAGGACGAGCAGGAGCGCGCCCCCGGCGGCGCCGACGGTCAGGAAGAGGCCGCGCCATCCGGCGACCGGTTCGAGCAGGGCGCCGAAGGTCGACCCGAAAGCCATGCCGCCGGCCATGGCGCCGAACAGCCATCCCAAGGGGCGCCCGCGTCGTTCGTAGGGGAAGAGCCGGCCCACGAGAACGAGGCCGAGGGGGACGACCCCGCTCGCCCCCAGGCCGGTCAGGAAGCGCCACGTGGCGAGTTGCCCGACCGAGCTCGCCGTGGCTGTCAGGGCCGTCAGCGCAGCGAAGGCGGCCAGGGAACCCGCCATGACGCGCCAGACGCCGAGGCGGTCCGCCAGCAGCCCGTAGACCAGCGTCGCCGCGCCGTACGGAATCAAATAGGCCGGAACGATGAGCCCGACACGCTCGGGCAAGACGCCGAACCCCTGCGCCAACTGCGGCAGGACCGGCGCGACCATGAACGCCTGAAAGAAGATCACGAACGCCGCTGCCGCGAGCACGCGGAGGAGGCGCTCGCGGTCAGCCTCCGCGGGTTCCGCCGTTCCGGGGATCATGCCTGTACCTCGGCGCCGTCGAACCCGCCATTGGCGAGCGCCGACCGGATCTCCGCGGGTCCGACGCGGGACGGCTCGAAGCGAACGGCGACGTGCTTACGCCAGGCGCTGGCCCTCGCCTGCCGGACACCCGGAATGGCCATCAGCAGGTCACGGACCGTCTCGGCGCAGCCGTCGCATAACATGGTTGGCACGGAGAGGGTGACCTCCGTCAGAAAGGCGGTTTCGTCGCTCATGAGGTCTCCGGGGTTCAGAGCAGGTCCGCGTAGACCCGCGCGTAGTAGGCGCTGACCAGTAGGAGGGCGGCGCCGCTGAGGAGCTGCAGGGCTCGGCCCCAGACGCCGAGGCGGGCCAGGCGGGTGACCGCGCTCCCGGCCGCACCGGCGGCGAGGAAGGGCAGGCCCCGACCGAGGCCGAAGGCGAGGGCGAGGACGACGCCGCGCCCGTCCCGACCCTCCGCGGCCGCCACCGTGAGCAGCAGCAACAGCGGCGCGGCCGAGGTGCCGACGCTGAACACCACGCCGTAGGCGAAGGCGCCGAGCAGGCCGGGGTGGCGCCAGGCCGTCAGCGCTCGGGTGCGCAGGCGCGGCCACCAGAAGGCGAGCAGCGCCGCCGCGAGCGAGACGCCGGCCATGAGCAGGGCCCAGCTCCGGCCGAACGCCTCCGTCGCGAGCGCGCCGAGATGTCCCACCGCGGAGCCGAGGGCGGCGAGGCTCAGGACGATTCCGGCGAAGAAGGACCCGGCCACCTGCAGGCCGGCGCGGCGGGACCCCGCCTCCGAGGCCCCGGCGACGCTGGCCAAGCCGAGCCCGACCGGCAGGGTGCAGGGGCAGACCGCGCTGGCCAGGACCCCGGCAAGGAACGCGATCCAGAGGGCGGCCGGCCCGCCGGCGCCGGTCGCCAGGGGCCGGACGAGATGTTCGAGCGTCACGGCGCCACCACGGGAGGACCGGGGGTGTAGCCGAGGCCCGCGACGGCCGTCCGCACGCGACCGAGCAGGAGGGGTCGGCCGGCGGCGTAGGTGACGCGGAGCGTGCGGCCGACGAAATCGATCTCCGCGTCGGTCACCCCGTCCACCTTCCGGACCGCACGCTTGATCGAGGCGGCGCAGGAGAGGCAGACCATGCCTTCCACCGGGAGGGTCGCGACCTTCAGATCGGAGCCGCGGCGTGACGTGGCCGGCGTGTCCTCTTGGGCCCGAACAGGCCCCACCGGTCCCAGGAGGAGAGCTGCCAGTGCGGCCGCCCCGCTCGAAGAAATCAGGAACCTCATCGCCGACCTCCTTCGATGGCGAGCCCGTTCGTCCCGGGCAGGCTGCCGACGCTCGTGATCGCCCCCAGGAACAGTCCGGGCTGGCCCCAGAGGGAATTGAGGAAGATCGCGGTGACGCTCACCGCCATGGCGACCATGGCCCAGATCGGGTTGATGAGGCCGGTCGCGGCGATCGGGATGCCGAGGCCGTTGAAGGCGAAGGCGAGCCAGACGTTCTGGAGCATCTTGGCGTAGCTGCGCCGGCTGATGCGGCGGGCGAGCGGCAGCGCGGCCAGGCGGTTCGACAGGATGATGATGTCGGCGGCCTCGATGGCGATGTCGGTGCCCCCGCCCATGGCGATGCCGACATCGGCCTGCATCAGGGCGGGCGCGTCGTTGATGCCGTCGCCGACCATCGCGACCTTGGCCGTCGCCTGGAGGCGCCGCACGGTCTCCGCCTTGCCGTCGGGCATCACCCCCGCGTGGACCTCGTCGATGCCCGCCTCGGCGGCAATCCGGCGGGCGGCCCGCTCGTTGTCACCGGTGAGCAGGACCGTCCTCACGCCCTCAGCCCGCAAGGCCGCGACCGCCTGCGCCGCGTCGGACCGCAGGCTGTCGTCGAGCGCGAGCAGACCCAGCAGGCGATGGTCCCGGCTGACCACGATGACGGTGCGCCCGGCCCCCTCCAGGGTCAGGATGCGCGCTGAAGCGGGCGCGAGATCGATGCCGTGGCCGGCGAGGAAGGCCGGGCTGCCGACCAGGACGTTGCCCGCCTCGGTCTGGGCGACGATGCCCTTGCCCGGGACGGCCTCGAACGAGGTCACGTCCGGGGGCACGGCGCCGCGAGCGAACGCGGCCTTGACCACCGCCTGCGCGAGCGGGTGCTCGGACGAGGCCTCGGCCGCGGCGGCAACGGCGACGAGATCGGCCTCGCTCCCGGAGAACGCCTCGACCTCGCGGACCGCGGGCCGGCCCTCGGTGAGGGTCCCGGTCTTATCGAAGACGACGGTGTCAACGAGGCGATAGCCCTGGAAGGCCTCGCCGGTCCGCATCAGGATGCCGTGCTCGGCGGCTTCGCCGGACCCCCGCACGATGGAGAGCGGTGCCGAGATCCCGACGGCGCAGGGATAGCCCATGACCAGGACGCTCAAGCCCGCGAACACGGCCCGCTCGATGTCGGGTTCGCCGCCCGCCAACCACGAACCGGCGAGCCAGCCGACGAAGGCCAGCGCGGCCACCGCGAGCACGGTCGGGGTGTAGACCTGCAGGACGCGGTCGACGAGGTGGAGCAGGCCAGGCTTGAGGGCGCGGGCGTCCTCGACCTCGCGCACCACCTTCTGCAGGAAGCTGCCGGCCCCCACCGCGGTTACCCGCACCAGCAGGGTGCCGGTGCCGTTGATCGAGCCGCCGATGACGGCGTCGCCCTCCGCGCGCTCGACCGGGATCGGCTCGCCGGTGACGAGGGCCTGGTCGACGGCGGAGCGGCCGCCCGCGACCGTGCCGTCGACGGGCACGCGCTCCCCGGGGCGGATGCGGACGAGGTCGCCGACTGCGACCGCGTCCAGCGGCACATCCCGCTCCTGGCCGTCCCGGACCACGCGGGCGGTCTCCGGCTGGAGGTCGAGGAGCCGCTTCACGGCCTGGGAGCTGCGCGTCTTGACGATGAGGGACAGCCACTCGGAGAAGATGTGGTAGGTCGCGACCATGACCGAGACGGCGAAGAACGGGGCCGTCGGGTAGTCCGGCCGGTCGAGAACCAGCCCGATGACGCCGCCGAGCATGCCCGCGAAGGCGCCGATTTCCAGCAGCACGTGCTGGTTCAGGATGCCGCGGCGGAGGGCCTGGACGGCCATGTGCAGGATGTGGCGCCCAACCCCGAAGACGAGCACGACCGCGAGCGCGGCGACGAGCCAGGGAGCGGAGGCCGTTAGGTAGCCCTGGAGGTTCAGGTAGAGCAGGCCGAGTGCCAGGACTGCGAGACCGGTGGTGCTGGCGGCCGCGGCGAGGAGGCTGGTCTTCCGCAGGACGAGGAAGACCATCGCGCCGAGGCTGAGGCAGACCAGGGCGGGTAGGAAGCCGATCCAGCCGAGGGTGGGATCCGCGATGATGGGAATGGAGGCGACGCTCAGGGCGACCGCCACGACGAAGCGGCGGCTCTCGCGCACGAGATCGCGCTCCTCCTCCTCGTAGGGCCGGACCTTGCGCGGGTCGGAGATGGTGTAGCCGATGTCGCGCAGGATCCCCAGCAGCGCCGCCGGCCGCGCGACCGCCGGGTCGTACTCGACGAGGGCCTGCTCGTGGGTCAGGCTGACCGCCACCTTGTCGACGCCGGGCTGGCTGCCCAGAGCCTTCTCGATGGTTCCGGTGCAGAGCGAGCAGTGCAGGCCGCCGATCCGGGCACGGATGCGCGCCCGGTCGGGCCGGCTCGCCGGCTCCTCGCTCCACAGGGAAAAGTCGGTGTCGAGGGTTGCTGCGGCCATCGGTCCGTCTCCAGGAATGTCCAGCCGGCCGGATCAGGCCGAAGTACGGGCCACGACCTGGAAGCCGCGCTTCTCGATCAGCTCGACGAGGCGGTCCTCGCTGGTGGTCGCCGGGTCGTAGAGGGCGCGGACGCGTCCCTCGTCGAAGGAGACGTCGATGCCGCGGACGCCGGGATGAGCCTCCAACAGAGAGCCGACCGAGGCGGAGCAGGCGGCGCACCGCCAGCCTTCGACCTTCAGGGTGACCGTCCTCATGGCGTCTTCCTCTTTCTCGGCGCGCCGCATCGGCACGCCGCCGGTGCCGGCGGTGCCTCGTCGAGGGCTTCCAGGATGGTGCAGCCACCCAGCCCGCCGTGGCCCGGGCACGAGGCGACCACGGCCTCCAGGGCGGCGCGGACGCGCAGGAGTTCGGCGATCCTCGCGTCCACCTCGGCGATCTTGTGCCGGGCCCGGGCCCGCACGTCGCCGCAGTCGGCCTGCGGGTCGGCGCGCAGGGCGAGGAGCTCCTGCGCCTCCTTGAGGGAGAACCCGATCCTCTGGGCCTGCCGGATGAAGCGGATGCGGGCGATCACCTCGGGCGGGTAGGTCCGATAGCCGGCCCCCTTGGCCGGCTGCGCGATCAAGCCCTGGCGCTCGTAGAACCGGATGGTCTCGACGCCGACGCCGGCCTCCCGCGCCGCCTTCCCGATGGTCGGATCCCGCATGTGCTGCCCCGGCATCACCAACGCCCCGTGAGCCTAAGGTCCGTACCGTAGTACGGGGTCAAGGGCGTTTTACGAGGGAAGTCTTTGGGCTCTCGCTCCCGGTTATCCTCCGTGGTTTCCGGAAGGGGCGGCCCATGGGCTCGGTCTGCCGCCGGGCGGCGGCCCGAGATGCCTCAGGGATAGGCTCGCACCGCGTCATCGTGCGATGCGGACGGGGCGGGCAATGGCCTCGCGGGTCCCGCGCAATTCGCTGGAGGGCAGGTAACGCGGGTCGAGGTCGCCCACGCGCGAGAACGCCGGCCCGGCGAACTGGGCGCGCACGTCGTCCCCGCGGTTGTCCCGAGCCACCCGGAAGAAGTTGCGCGCGGTCCCGCCCTCGACGCCGAGGGCGAGGTCGAGCATGCGCACGATGCCGGAATAGATGCTCGTGGTGCGCGCGACCTCGAAGGCCGCCGCGACGTCGCCGCCCGCCTTGCCCAGCCAGAGCACGTCGATGAGTTGCACCGTCTCGGCCGAGCCGCTCGCGGTCAGGCGTTCGGGCAGGCGGTTGAGGCAGCCGCCCGACAGGCGGCCGGGGCCGTAGGGACGGCCGGCGTCGTTCGAGGCGATCCAGACGTCGAAGCCGAGGGCCAGGCCGAGGTCCCGCAGCCAGCCCTGGATCTCGGTGTGGGTGTGGTCCGCCTTGCTCGCGGCCTGCGCCCGCACCCGGTCGAGGTCCGCCCGCCGGCGGGCCAGGGCCGCGGCCCCCGTCGCGCTCGGGCAGCGGCCGGACCCGACGTCGAACAGGAAGCCGGCGACGCCCCCGTCATCGTTCGAGAGGAGCGTCCGGTGGCTGGCGTTGAGGGCGACGATCCCCCGGGCCCATGGCGAGGGACTCGTCCCACTTGCCGAGTGTCGCGTTGGCCCCGGTCAGCGCGTTGTAGCCCTTCACGATGGCCGTGTTGAACGGGCTCACCCAGGTCGGGTGCAGGAAGTAGAGCAGGTTCGCCGCCGCCGGGCCGAGGCTCGTGATCCCCGCCTGGTCGAGCGCTTGGATGGCCGCGAGCACCTGCGCCTCGGCGGTGCCGCGCAGGCAGGCGTCGAGGAAGCGCCCGAAGGCGACCTGGTTGGCGCCGTCCTCGTGGATGTCAGGGATGCGCAGCTTCGGCTTCCAGAGGAAGGCGTGGTCGGCGCCGTGGAAGACCTGGCGCTGCTCTGCGATCGCGTGGGCCCCCGTCTCCAGTCACGAGCCGCGGTAGGCGTTGCCGAAGGTGTCGGCCCGGATCTCCTCGACCACGGCCTGGAGGCGGCGTCGGATCGCGCGGAAGTTCTCGATGCGCTCCTCCCACAGGGACCAGGTCCGGTGGGAGCCGCCCGGGTCGTCGCGCCAGGCCCGGATGCGGTTCCCGATCCAGGCCGCGTCAGGCAGGGAGGGTTCGGTCGGTCCCGGTCTCGTCCATCACCTGCATCGGCGCGGCATACCCGTCCTTCGCATCCGGATGGGAGCGTACCATCCCGCCTTCGGGAACGCTGTCATCGGCAAGGCTCACGCGGGCAGTGTGGTCGGTCGCGTCGAAGGCGGCGCGCTCGGTCAGGGCGCGGCCCCCTCCCCGCTGGCCTGCCGGACTCGGCGCGGCAATTCGCGCGCGAGCGCCGTGCGCCGACAGGGCGTCATCTTACGCCATGCCCTGATCTCCGAACTGGTCCGGCCGCAGCCGACGCACCAGCCCGACCGGCCATCGAACCGGCAGACGCCGGTGCAGGGATCCTTCTCCGTCACGGCACGCCCTCCCTCGCCCGCAACGGGCTTCTCGCTCGACATACATAGGGTAGCCCCCTATATTACGAAGCGAAGGGAGCCGACCCATGTCCCACACCGTCAAGGACAAGACCAAGCTTCTGGCGCGCGTGCGCCGGATCAAGGGGCAGGCCGAGGCCGTCGAGCGCGCCCTGGAGGCGGAGATCGGCTGCACCGACGTGCTGATGCTGGTCGCCTCGATGCGGGGCGCCATCAACGGGCTGACCGCCGAGCTGATGGAGGACCACATCCGCCATCACGTCGTCGACCCCGCTCGCGAGCCCGACCCGGAGCGTGCCAAGGGCGCGGCCGAGCTCATCGAGGTCGTCCGGACCTATCTGAAGTAGGAGGGCGACCCGTCATGGTCCCGTTTCCCGAATTGCTGCAGCAGGGGACCGCGCACGCCTGGCTGTTCGTGCCGAGCGCGATCCTGCTCGGCGCCCTGCACGGCCTGGAGCCCGGCCACTCCAAGACGATGATGGCCGCCTTCATCATCGCGGTCCGCGGCACCGTCCTGCAGGCGGTCCTGCTGGGCTTGGCGGCGACGCTCTCGCACACGGCGGTCGTCTGGGTGATCGCGCTCGGCGGCCAGTACCTGGGGCAGGCGTGGGGCGGCGAGGCGTCCGAGCCGTACTTCCAGCTCGCCTCGGCCGTCCTCATCGTCGGCATCGCGCTCTGGATGGCGTGGCGCACCTGGCGCGAGCAGCACCACGACCACCACCACGACGCCGAGGGCCACGGCATCATGGCCCGCGATGGCGTCTTCCAGCTGGAGGTCATCGAGGACGGCGTGCCGCCGCGCTGGCGCCTGAGCCGGGTCAAGGGCGTGCTGCCCCCGGCCCAGCGCGTCACCCTTGAGACGGTCCGACCCGACGGTGCCCGCCAGGCATTCTCGTTCGCGAGTGGGGGCGACTTCCTGGAGAGCATGGAGGAGATCCCGGAGCCGCATGCCTTCAGGGCACGGCTGCACCTCGATGGGTCCGCCGGGGCGGAGATCCACGAGGTCGCGTTCGAGGAGCACGGCCACGCACACGACCACCTGAACCTGGGCGACGAGGACGACGCACACGCCCGGGCGCACGCCGAGGCCATCCGGCGACGGTTCGGGGGCCGCACCGTGACCACCGGTCAGATCGTGCTGTTCGGCCTGACGGGCGGCCTGATCCCGTGCCCGGCCGCCATCACGGTGCTGCTGCTCTGCATCCAGCTCAAGCAGTTCAGCCTCGGCTTCGCGCTCGTCGTGTGCTTCAGCATCGGGCTGGCGCTCACGATGGTGTCGGCCGGAATCCTGGCCGCGCTCAGCGTGAGGCACGTGGCGAACCGCTGGTCGGGCTTCGACGCCTTCGCCCGGCGGGACCCTACGCCTCCGCGGCTCTGATCGTCCTGGTCGGCCTCTACACGGGCTGGCTCGGCTGGGAGGGCATCCGGCACGGCCACCAGGAGCCTGCGACGACGATTGCCGTGTGGGCGCCGGCCTGACGGGCGCCGCGGCCCTTGACCTTCCCACCAGGGGAAGCCCCATCTGCGTAGGACGCCACCGACGGGAGGGCGTCATGGTCCGCTACAGGGTCGAGAAAATGGGCTGCGGCGGCTGCGCCCGGACCGTCATACACGTCGTGACCGATATCCGATTTTGACGAAACCGTTCGATTCGATTCACAATCGGTCGATTGCGATTCTGGCGAAACACCATGGCAAATCCCGACCGCACCTACTTGGTTTACGCAACGAACACGGACGGCCACGAGGTTTGCGCAGGCGAATACGCGGCCAAGTGCGCAGATCATGCGATCAACCTGGCCAAGGCAGCCGGGTACGGCGGCACCATGGTCGCGCAGCCCTCGCCGGGTCAGCTCGTTCGCGACCATTACCGGAAGGACAAGGGGCGCGGCTGAGACTATCGCTGGACCGGTTCGGCCCCGACCTGGCCAGGCGGCGCGACCGCGCTCATGCGACGCCTCAGCGAACTCGGTGGAAAGCCCGGCTTGCGCGGCTTTCTTCGGGTGGCGCGTCTTTTCGAGGGAAAGCCATCAATTGTGGTTTTCACCTCCTGTCCCGGAAAAGCCTGTTGACCTTCCCACTATGGGAAGCCCCATCTGAGCGGGACGCCACCGAGGGGAGAGCGTCATGGCCCGATACAGGGTCTCGGAACCGGGTTGCGGCTGCGACCAGGCCGTCACGCGCCGTCCTCGGCGTCGAGTCCGGGGCTCGGGTCAATGCCGACCTGCGGGCCAAACGCGTGACGGGTTCGGGCGCCGGCGGCCTCGCCGACCGCATCGCCCAGGCCATCACGGCCGCCGGCTACCCGGCCGAGCCGTTGCCCGCGGCACCTTGAAACGCCGCCGCGGCAACCAAACCTGCACGCCGGCATTCACGTCCCTGACGACATAGTCCCGCCACTGGAAACGGTGTAAGCAGCCCTCATGAGCCCCGACCGGCAAATCGTGCGCCTGATGGCGGCGATGATCCTCGCGATCATCGCCTACGTCGCGCCGTCCGCCGTCCAGGCCCACGAGGGCCACGCGCACCATGGCCGCCACCAAGCCGCGGCGGCATATGTCCAGGCGGCGCCCTCCATCGCTGAGACCACGGTTTCCGCTGCCCCTTCGCGCGTCGTAAAGACGTCGGCGAGGCCCCGGACCGCTGTCGATCTTCAGGCGCCGGCCGTCGAGCCGGTGGCCTCGCTGCGAGCGAATGACGCCGGCGGTAGGTGCTGTCCGGCCGGCTGCAGGGGCTCCTGCTGCGGGACCATGGTCTGTTGCGCGTCGGGCATCATGTCCGGCACGGGGGCCCTGTCACTTCCCGTGGTCCGCACTGCCAAGCTGATCCCGCACGACGTCGCTGGCCGCCCGGGCGTCGGCCCCGAGGCCCTGCCCAAGCCGCCACGAACCCTCGCGTGACGTGAGGCGCGCCTGAGGCGCGCAACGCCCGGACTGCGTCCGCCATCGCGGCGTGCATCCGGACTTCCCGACGCGAGGATACCCATTCATGTCGACCCGTCTTGCCGCCGCCCCCGGGGCGGTGGCGCTGCTTGCCGCCGTCCTGGCGGGGCCCGCGCTCGCCCACGAGGGCATGACCACGGCGCCGCGCCGCCGCCCGTCACCAAGACCATCGCGCCGCGCGGCGAGGCGCTGTCCGACGCCTTCGAGCTCGTCGCCATCCCGCGCGACGGCACCCTGACGCTGTTCCTCGACCGCTTCCGGACGAACGAGCCGGTGCCCGGCGCGACCATCGAGGTCGAGACGCCGGAGGGGGCCAAGATCGCCGCGGCCACGCCCGAGGGCGGCTACGCGCTGCCGGTGCCCTGGCTGGCGAAGCCCGGCCGGCACGAGCTCGTGGCGACCGTCACGGCCGGGGATGCGGTCGACGTGTTGACCGTGGCGGTCACCGTGCCCGATCCCGCCGCGCAGGCAGCCGCAGCGGCCGCCAAGCCGACGCCGACGCAAGCGGCCTTTGGACGCGCCTCCGAGTTCGCCCACGGCCTCCGGGAGCGCCTGACGGCCAAGGACCCGACGCTGGTGGCGGCGGTCGCCGTCGCGTTCCTGCTCGGCATGCTCGTCACCGCGGTCGTTCGCGGGCGCCGAGGCGCCCCCGCCCTGGCGCTGCTCGCCATCGGCATCACCCTCATCCTCGGCACCGCCGCCTTCGCGCACGGCGACGAGGACCACGGCGAGCCGATGCGGGGGGCCGCCCTGATCGAGGCGCGGGCCCCCGGCTCGGCTGACCTCGCCCAGCGCCTGCCCGACGGCTCCGTGTTCGTGCCCAAGCCCACGCAACGGCTCCTCGTCCTGCGAACGACCATGACCGAGCAGGGCAGCTTCCACCGCTCGGTCGAGCTGCCGGGCCGCATCATCCCGGACCCGAACGCCAGCGGCGTGGTGCAGTCCTCGGTCGGTGGCCGGCTCGCGCCACCGCCCTCCGGCCTCTTCCCACGCCTCGGCACCAAGGTGCGCAGGGGCGACGTGCTCGCGACCGTGACGCCGCCGGTCCAGGCCGTCGACGTCTCCGACATGCGCCAGCGGCAGGGCGAGCTCGACCAGCAGGTCGCCATCGTCGAGCGCCGGGTCGAGCGCTATAAAAAACTCGCCACCACCGGCGCCGTGGCCCAGACCCAGCTCGACGACGCGGTCGCGGAGCTGAACGGCCTGCACGACCGCCGCGCCGCCCTCGACAAGATCCGGCAGCAGCCCGAAACCTTGGTGGCGCCCGTCGACGGCGTGGTGGCGCAGGCCGCGGCCGTGGCCGGGCAGATGGCCGCGCCCGGCGCGATGGTGTTCCAGATCGTCGACCCGAACCGCCTCTGGGTCGAGGCCCTCAGCTTCGACGCGCTGACCGCGGCGCAGAACGCCACCGCCCGGCTCGCGGATGGCCGGACCCTCAAGCTCGCCTACCAGGGCACGGGGCTCGCCGACCGCAACCAGGCTATCCCGGTGCAGTTCGCGGTCCTCGGCGACGCCGCCGGCCTGCGCGTCGGGCAGTTCGTCACGGTGCTGGCCGGGACCGAGACCGAGCAGGCCGGCCTGGCGCTGCCGCGCTCGGCCGTGGTGCGCACCGGCAACGGGCAGGACGTCGTCTACGAGCACACCACCGCCGAGCGCTTCGAGGCGCGGCCCGTGCGGGTCGAGCCGCTCGACGGCGCCCGCCTGCTGGTGGCCGAGGGGATCGGACCCGGCAAGCGGGTGGTGACCCAGGGCGCCGAGCTCCTCGACCAGGTCCGCTGAGGAGGCCGGCCATGTTCACCGTCCTCGTCAGCCAGTCGGTCCGCAACCGCCTGCTCGTCCTCGCGCTCGCCGCGGTGCTGGTGCTGTACGGCGCCTTCACCGCCACCAAGCTGCCGGTCGACGTCTTCCCGGACCTCAACAAGCCCACCGTCACCGTCATGACCGAGGCGGAAGGGTACGCGCCTCAGGAGGTCGAGCAGCTCGTCACCTATCCCATCGAGACCCGGATGAACGGGTTGCCGGGTGTCACCCGCGTGCGCTCGGTCTCGGGGGTCGGGCTCTCGATCACCTACGTCGAGTTCGACTGGGGCACCGACATCTACCGCAATCGCCAGCAGGTTGCCGAGCGGCTGTCGCTGGTGCAGGACCAGCTGCCCCGCGGCGTGACCCCGGTCATGGGGCCGATCTCGTCCATCATGGGCCAGATCCTGCTGGTGGCGGTGACGGGCGAGACCGCGACCCCGATGCAGGTGCGCGAGGTCGCCGACTTCACCATCCGGCCCCGGCTGCTGACCATCCCGGGCGTGGCGCAGGTCATCCCCATCGGGGGCGAGGTGCGCCAGTTCCGGGTCAGCCCAAACCCGGCGGCGATGCGCGCGCTCGGGGTGACGAACGCCCAGCTGGAGACGGCGCTCGCGCAGTTCGGCACCAACGCCGGCGGCGGCTTCACCGACCAGAACGCCCGCGAGTACCTGATCCGGAACATCGGCCGGACCATGAGCCTCGACGACCTGCGCAACCTCGTGGTCGCCACGGTCGCCGACGCCCCGGTCTACCTGCGCCAACTCGCCGAGGTGTCCTTCGCCGCGAAGGTGAAGCGGGGCGATGCCGGCTACATGGCCAAGCCCGCGGTCATCGTCTCGGTCGAGAAGCAGCCCGACGTCGACACGGTGCGGCTGACCCGCAGCATCGAGACCGCCCTGAAGGAACTCAACCCGACCCTGCCCGGCGGCATCAAGGCCGACCAGGTCTTGTTCCGGCAGGCCGACTTCATCGAGACTTCGATCCGCAACGTCGAGCGCGTCCTCGTCGAGGCCGTGCTGGTGGTGGCCCTGGTGCTGTTCGCCTTCCTCTTGAACGTGCGCACCACCGCGATCTCGCTGCTGGCCATCCCGGTTTCGGTGCTGACGACCGCTCTGGTGTTCCACCTGTTCGGCCTGTCCATCAACACGATGACGCTCGGGGGGCTCGCCATCGCCATCGGCGAGCTCGTCGACGACGCCGTCGTGGACGTCGAGAACATCTACCGACGGCTCGGCGAGAATCGGAAGGCGGGCAACCCTAGGAGCACCTTCGAGGTGGTGGTCTCGGCCTCGAACGAGGTCCGCTCCGGCATCGTCTACGCGACGCTGATCATCATCCTGGTCTTCGTGCCGCTGTTCGCGCTCTCAGGCATCGAGGGCCGGCTCTTCGCGCCCCTGGGGCAGGCCTACATCATCTCCATCCTGGCGAGCCTGCTCACCTCCATCACCCTGACGCCCGTGCTGGCGTCCTGGCTGCTGCCGGGGCTCCGGAACCTGGAGGAGCACGACAGCCGCTTGCTGAAGCTGCTCAAGCGCGGCAACGCCGCCCTGCTGCGGGTGGCTTTCCGGCATAAGGGCCTGCTGGTCGGCACCGTCGCGGCCGCGGTGGCCGCCGCCGGCATCGCCGCCTGGAACTTGCCGCGCGCCTTCCTGCCGCCGTTCAACGAGGGCTCGTTCACGGTCAGCATGACCTTCAACCCGGGCATCTCGCTCGCCGAGAGCAACCGGGTCGGGCTGATCGCGGAAAAACTGCTCCTGGAGATTCCGGGCGTGAAGGCGGTCGGCCGCCGGACCGGCCGGGCCGAGCTCGACGAACACGCCGAGGGGGTGCATTCCTCCGAGATCGACGTCGCCCTGGACGATGGGCTGAAGCGTCCGAAGCAGGCGCTCGTCGCCGACATCCGCGGGCGCCTCGGTGCCCTGCCGGTGGCGGTCAACGTCGGCCAGCCGATCTCGCACCGGCTCGACCACATGCTCTCGGGCGTCCGCGCTGAGATCGCGCTCAAGGTGTTCGGCGACGACCTCGACGCCCTGCGCCGGGTGGCGAACGGCCTGAGGGACCGCCTCGCCAAGATCCCGGGGCTCGCCGACCTGCAGGTCGAGCGGCAGGTCCGCATCCCGCAGCTGGAGGTGCGCGTCGACTACACCCGGGCGGCCCTCTACGGGGTCCAGCCCGCCGCGGTCGTCGAGCAGATCAGCCGCCTCTCGAACGGGCGGGTGGTCTCGACGGTCGTCGACGGCGTGCGCCGCTTCGACGTGGTGCTGCGCCTGTCGGAGAACCGGCGGACGACGGCTGGCCTCGGTGACCTGCTGCTGGAGACGCCCTCGGGCTGGGTGCCGGCGCGCCAGGTCGCGGACATCCGCGAGACGGACGGGCCGAACCAGATCCTGCGCGAGAACGCCCGCCGCCGCATCGTGGTCCAGGCCAACACCACGGCCGAGAGCGACATGGCCACGATCGTGGCGGCGATCCGCGAGGCGGTGGCCCAGGAGCCGATGCCGCCCGGCTTCTTCACCAGCCTGGAGGGCACCTTCCAGGCGCAGGAGGAGGCGAGCCGGACCATCGCGGCGCTCTCCGGCCTGTCCTTGGCGCTGGTCTTCGCCATCCTCTACAGCCGCTACCGCTCGGCCGCGCTGGCGCTCATCATCATGGGCAACGTGCCGCTCGCCCTGATCGGCTCGGTGGCGGCCCTGTGGCTGGTCGGGCAGCCGCTCTCGGTCGCGTCGATGATCGGCTTCATCACGCTGACCGGCATCGCGGCCCGCAACGGCATCCTCAAGATCAGCCACTACCTGAACCTGTCGCTGCACGAGGGCGTGCCGTTCGGGCCCGAACTCGTCGTGCGCGGCAGTCTGGAACGGCTGACCCCGGTGCTGATGACGGCGCTCTCGGCCGGCGTGGCGCTGTTGCCGCTGCTCTACGACGCGGCGAGCCCGGGCAAGGAGATCCTGCACCCGGTCGCGGTGACGATCTTCGGCGGCCTGATCAGCGCGACGTTGCTCGACACCTTCCTGACCCCCGTCCTGTTCCTGCGCTTCGGCCGCAGGCCGCTTGAGCGGCTGCGTGCGCTGCACGCCGAGGCGCCGGCCTACCCATCCCCGGACGGCGCGCCCCCGCGGCCGGCCGAGGCCTACTGACCCCGCAACCGAGGAGTTCCCCATGATCCTTTCGAGAGTGACCCTGGCCGCCGGCCTGCTCGCCGCGACCGCCGCCTACGCCCACGAGACCACCGGCCAGCACGGCGGCCGGGTGGCGGACGCGGGCAAGTTCCACGTCGAGCTCGTCACCAAAGGCGAGACCGTCGACGTGTTCCTGTTGGACGAGGGCCAGAAGCCGGTCCCGACCTCCGGCTTCAAGGGCACGGCCATCCTCGTCGTCGGCGGCAAGCCGACCCGCGTCCCCCTGGAGCCCGCCGACGGCAACCGCCTGTCCGGCAGGGCCGCGGTCGCCCTCGGCGAAAGCCCCAAGGGGGCCGTGCAACTCACTGGTCCCGACGGCGCGACCGCCAGCGGCAAGTTCAACTGACCCCTCGCACCAGGAAGCCTCCTCGATGAAGACCCTGACCTCGACCCTCGCCGCCGGAGCCCTGGCCCTCGGCCTCTCGGGCATCGCCTTAGCGCACGAGGCCCACGACCATGCCAGCCATGGCGGTCACGACCACGCCGCCATGGCTGCCGCGGACAAAGCGGACACGCCGGCCACGAAGGCGTTCCGGGACGTCGATGCCGAGATGCACCGGAACATGGACATCCGCTACTCGAACGACGTCGACGTCGATTTCGTGCGCGGCATGATTCCCCACCACAAGGGCGCCGTCGGGATGGCCAAGGTCGCCCTCCAGCATTCCAAGGACCCCGAGATCCGGAAGCTGGCTGAGGAGATCATCAAGGCTCAGGACGTTGAGATCGCCCAGATGGAGGCCTTCCTCAGGAAGCGCGGCACCAACTGAGCGGTCGCGTCCGCGCGCAGGCGGCCCTCCCGAATACGTGATGCTTCAGAGTATTTATTTCAGAACGCATCTGTATCCCGTGAGTTCTATATTAGGGTAATGACGGTCTGACTTATCTGATACTGAGTCAGCATTCCAGTCGTGCCGCAAACCTTGCGATGGATAGACGGAGAACCTGAATGCACCAGATGTCGAGCGAGATGCAGTCCTGCATCGACGAGTGCCTACGCTGCTACCAGACCTGCCTCAGCATGGCCTCGAACCACTGCCTCCCGGCCGGCGGCAAGCACGTCGAGCCCGAACACTTCCGGCTGATGCTCGCCTGCGCCGAAATCTGCCGGACCTCGGCGCACTTCATGCTGTTGGGGACCGCACACCACAAGCATACCTGCGCCGAGTGCGCCGACGTCTGCGAGGACTGCGCCCGCAGCTGCGAGCAGGTCGGCGACATGCAGCAATGCGTCGAGCAGTGCCGCCGCTGCGCCGAGAGCTGCCGGAAGATGGCCGCCTGATGGATCCGGGGCGGCCGACCGGGCCGCTCCTCACCCCCAACGAGAGAAGGCAATCATGCTTGTTCGTACCCTGATTCTCGCCGCGGCCCTGGCGCTCCCGGGCGCCGGGATGGCTCTCGCGGCCGACCACGACCATGGCTCGATGCAGTCCGCCGTGAAGCTGCCGGAGGCCTGCAAGGCGGCCACCGCCGGCAAGGACGCCATGATGAAGGACATGCAGGGGCACATGTCCCAGGCCATGCAGGGCATGGGCGGCCAGATGACCGAGACCCAGAAGGGTCTCCAGCAGGCCATGATGTCGATGAACGGCCCGATGATGCAGGGGATGATGGCGGGCGACCCCGACGTCGCCTGGATCTGCGCGATGATCCCGCACCACCAAGGCGCCATCGACATGGCCCGCGCCGGGCTGAAGGGCGCCGACAACGCCGAGAGCAAGCGCCTCGCCGAAAAGACAATCGAGGAGCAGGAGAAGAGCATCAAGGAGCTCGTCGCCTGGCTCGACAAGAACGCCAAGACGGAAGGCAACCAGTAAGCCGCCGGCTGTCGTCGGGTCGCTTGCGGCCCGGCGGCGCCCGCTCGGCCATGCGGAAGGAGCGGTCATGAGCGACGCGCCACAGGGACACGATCCTGCCCCAGGAGGCCACGGCCATGCCGAGCACGGGCACGCACACGGCCACGACCACGGCCACCATGCCGGCGTCACGGAGAGCGAGGACGGCGCCTTCCGCGTGAAGGACCCGGTCTGCGGGATGATGGTCGACCCGCATGCGACGAAGCACCGGGCCGAGCACGACGGGCACCCCTACTACTTCTGCTCGAACGGCTGCCGGACCAAGTTCGAGGCCGACCCGGTCCGCTACGTCGACCCCGGCCGGGCCGCGAAGAAGGCCGACCCGGTGCCCGAGGGCACGATCTACACCTGCCCGATGCACCCCGAGATCCGGCAGCTCGGCCCAGGGGCGTGTCCGATCTGCGGCATGGCCTTGGAGCCGGTGCTGGTCGGCGCCGACAAGGGTCCGAGCGAGGAACTCGTCGACATGACCCGGCGGTTCTGGATCGGGCTCACGCTGACCCTGCCGGTGTTCGCGCTGGAGATGGGCGGCCACCTGACTGGCCTGCTCGACCTCCTCGGCCAGCAGAATTCGAACTGGGTCCAGTTCGTCCTCGCGACCCCGGTCGTGCTCTGGGGAGGCTGGCCGTTCTTCGTGCGCGCCTGGGCGTCGGTGCGCAGCCGCAACCTCAACATGTTCACCCTGATCGCGATGGGCACCGGGGTGGCCTGGGCCTACAGCGTCGTCGCCACCGTTGCGCCCGGACTCTTCCCGCAGGCGCTGCGCGGTCACGGCGGGGCGGTGCCGGCCTACTTCGAGGCGGCCGCGGTCATCACGGTGCTGGTGCTCCTCGGGCAGGTCCTGGAGCTCCGGGCCCGCGAGAGCACGGGCGGGGCGCTCCGCGCGCTGCTCGACCTCGCGCCGAAGACGGCCCGCCGCATCCGGCCCGACGGGACGGACGAGGAGGTGCAACTTGACGCCATCGGCGTTGGCGACCGCCTTCGCGTCCGCCCCGGCGAAAAGGTGCCGGTCGACGGTGCCGTCGTGGAGGGCCGCAGCTCCGTCGACGAGAGCCTCGTGACCGGGGAATCGATGCCCGTCACCAAGGAGGTCGGCACCTCCGTCATCGGCGGCAGCCTCAATCAGTCCGGCGCCCTCGTCATCGAGGCGACCAAGGTCGGGCGCGACACCATGCTGGCCCGCATCGTCCAGATGGTGGCCGAGGCCCAGCGCTCTCGCGCGCCTATCCAGCGTCTCGCCGACCAGGTCGCCGGCTGGTTCGTGCCGGCGGTCATCGGCGTGGCGGCGCTGGCCTTCATCGCCTGGATGGCGTTCGGGCCGGAGCCGCGCTTCACCTTCGCGCTGCTGGCGGCTGTCGCAGTGCTCATCATCGCCTGCCCCTGCGCGCTCGGCCTCGCCACGCCGATGTCGATCATGGTCGGCGTTGGCCGCGGCGCCGGGGCCGGGGTGCTCGTCAAGAACGCCGAGGCGCTGGAGCGCATGGAGAAGGTCACCACGCTGGTGGTCGACAAGACCGGCACGCTGACCGAGGGCAAGCCAGCGGTGACGCGGGTGGCGGCGGCGACCGGCTTCGACGAGGCCAGCGTGCTGCGCCTCTCGGCGAGCGTCGAGCGGGCGAGCGAGCACCCGCTCGCCCTCGCCATCGTGAAGGCGGCCGAGGAGCGCGGGATCGGCCTGGCTCCCGTGGCGGATTTTGACAGCCCGACCGGCAAGGGCGCGCTCGGCACCGTCGAGGGGCGCCGGGTGGCGCTCGGCAACGCCGCCTTCCTGCGCGAGCAGGGGGTGGAGGTGTCGACTTACGCGGCCGAGGCGGACGACCTGAGGCGAGATGGGGCGACCGCGATCTTCGCGGCCGTCGACGGGCGCGTGGCCGGCGTCATCGCGATCGCCGACCCTGTCAAGGTCACGACGCCCGAGGCGCTCGCCGCGCTCCGGGCCGAGGGCATCCGGGTCGTGATGCTGACCGGCGACAATCGGACGACCGCAGAGGCGGTGGCGCGCCGCCTCGGGATCGAGGAGGTCGAGGCGGAGGTGCTGCCCGACCAGAAGGCCGCCGTGGTCGAGCGGCACAAGGCGGCCGGCCAGGTCGTGGCGATGGCCGGCGACGGCGTCAACGACGCTCCCGCGCTCGCCGCCGCCGACGTCGGCATCGCCATGGGCACCGGCACCGACGTGGCCATCGAGAGCGCTGGGCTGACCCTGCTCAAGGGCGACCTCCTCGGCATCGTGCGGGCGCGGCGGCTGTCGAAGGCGGTGATGGGCAACATCCGCCAGAACCTGTTCTTCGCCTTCGTCTACAACGCGGCCGGCGTGCCGATGGCGGCGGGCGTCCTCTACCCGTTCCTCGGCATCCTGCTCTCGCCCGTCATCGCCGCCGCCGCCATGGCGCTGTCTTCGGTCAGCGTGATCGGCAACGCCCTGCGCCTGCGGGCGACCCGGCTCGGTTGAAGCGTCCCACCTCGGAGCCCCTTGTTCGCGCCCGTCGTCCACGACCTGATCCACCGGGTCACCGGCCTGGATCAGCCCCACGGCCCTGGGTGGATTGAGCTCGTCTCGGTCCTCGTTCTCGTCGTGGCGCCGGCCTGGACGGGAAGGCTGGCGCTCCGCCTCGGCTGGCGCTGGCTGCGCGGACGGCAGCGCCGTCGCGGCGCCGGAAGCCCGGAGCGGCGGAGCCTTGAGCGCGACGTCCCGCGGGCGACGCTGCGCTTCCAGCTGCGCCTCGTGCTGCTCTCGCTGCTGACGCTTCCGGCGGCGTGGCTTCGTCCAGGGCCGCCTCTCGCTCGACGCCCTGGTCGCGGCGCTGGCAGCCTTCAAGGAGATCGCGCCGGCCCTGCGCGAGCTGTTCGGCTTCGCGCAAGGCTGGTCCGACGCGAGAGCGCGGTTCGAGGAGATCACGAGGTCGCTGCAAGCACTTGAGTTGGCCGTGGGGCTGCGCGGCCTTGAGGTGAAGCTGGAAGCTCGCCACAGCGCGGCCGGACCCGCGTCGATCATCCACGCCATGTCGCGGCAGCTATCCGCTGTCGGGGTTCGCGGCGTCCTCCCGAAGTTCCGCAATTGAAGACCAGGCGCCGGTTCGTTCGTGCGCGCCTTCCATCGATGTTCGGCCGTTATATGGCATCCCGGACGCTCGCATTGCGTGCTCGCTCATACACTGCTCAGGCTTGAGTGAGTTGTCCGGACGATCGTTGTGTTCGGGTTCTCGATGCGCGCCGCGGTGGAACATTGCATCATCGTCGGCGAGGTGAGGTGATGAGACAAGGCGCGGCTGTGCTGGCAGCGGAGGATGCGGGCCCTCACCGTCGCGCCAGGGCCGCCGTCCGGGCGATGGCCACGGTCGCCCCCCCCTCCCCCCCGCCGTGGCGTGCTGCGGGTTCGCGGCCAAGGGCCGTTCGAGAGACGGGAGCTGATGCCCCTTGCGTCGCCTGCAGAGCCAGCCGCACGTCCCTCAGGCGGGGTCGACCATCGGCGAGAGGGCCTCGATGATGCGGCAGTCCGCGACCGACCCGCAGCCGCACTGGCCGATGACCTCGCGCAGTTCCGCGGCGAGCCGGGCCAGGTCGGCCAGCTTGCGCTCCACGTCGGCGAGGTGGGCGCGGGCGATGATGTCGACCTCGGTGCACGAGCGCTCCCGGTCGTCGGAGAGCGCCAACAAGTCCCGGATCTGCTCCACCGTGAACCCGAGGGTGCGGCTCCGCCGGATGAAGCTCAGCCGGCGCAGGTGCTCGGGCCCGTAGAGCCGGTAGTTCCCGCTCGACCGCGCCGGCGGGGGCAGCAACCCGACCTTCTCGTACCACCGCACCGTCTCGACGCGGGTCTGCGTTGCCTCCGCGAGCCTGCCGATGGTCATGGACGCGGTTTTGCTCACGGCTTGACCCTGCAGTGACTACAGGGTGCATGTAGGCACCCGTCCCGGTCCGGTCCAGGGCTCGGACGAACGGAGCGCAGCATGAACCAGGCCGCCCCCGCGGACACCCTGTCCCCGTCCGCCCCCGGCGCGCAGGCCCTGCGCTACAGGGTCAGGGGCATGGACTGCCCGACCTGCGCCGGGAAGATCGAGACCGCCGTCTCCCGGCTGCCGGGCGTCGCGGACGTGCGCGTGAACTACGGCAGCCAAATCCTCGACCTCGCGCTCGACGAGGCCGCGACGCCGAGGACCGACTTGGAGGGGCGCATCGAGCGCCTGGGCTACGGCGTCGCGCCGCTCCCCACGGCCGCGGACCTGGCCAGGGCGCAAGCCTCGGGCGGCGCCCCGCCCGCCGAGAGCGCGGAAGAGCCCGAGCCGCCGCTCTGGCGGAGCCGGAAGGCGCTGCTGGGCATCCTCATCGGCGCCCTGTTCGCCGCCGGCTTCCTCGTCGAGCGGATCGCGCCGGGCCTGGCGGGCGAGTACGCCTACTGGCCGGGCGCGCTCGTCGGGCTCGCCTATTACGGCCGCCGGGCGGTCCTGGCGGCGTTCGCCGGCACGCCCTTCTCCATCGAGATGCTGATGTCGGTCGCGACCGCGGGGGCGCTCGCCATCCACGCCGCCGAGGAGGCCGCCATCGTCGTGCTGCTCTTCACGGTCGGCGAGATGCTGGAGGTCGTGGCGGCGGGCCGGGCGCGCGCCGGGATCAAGGCGCTCGCCGCCCTGGTGCCGAAGACCGCCCGCCTCGTCGACGGGCCCGACGGCGCCATCCGCGAGGTGCCCGCGGCGTCGCTGGCCATCGGGCAGGTCGTCGTCGTGAGGCCGGGCGACCGCGTGCCCGCCGACGGCGTGATCACCGACGGCGCGTCGAGCCTCGACGAGTCCCCCATCACCGGCGAGTCGGTCCCGAAGCCCAAGGAGGTCGGCGACCCGGTCTTCGCGGGCAGCGTCAACGCCGACGGCGCGCTGCAGGTCCGGGTCACCAAGACGGCGGCCGACAACACGGTCGCCCGCATCCTGCACCTCGTCGAGGAGGCGCAGGCCTCGAAGTCGCCCACGGCGCGCTTCATCGACCGGTTCAGCGCGGTCTACACGCCCATCGCCTTCGCGTTCGCCGCCGCGGTCGCAATCGTGCCGCCGCTGCTGCTCGGCGCCGACTGGGGCACCTGGGTCTATCGGGGCCTGGCGCTCCTCCTGATCGCCTGCCCCTGCGCGCTGGTGCTCTCGACCCCGGCCGCCATCGCGTCCGGGCTGGCCGCCGGAGCGCGGCGCGGGCTGCTCGTGAAGGGGGGCGCCGCGCTGGAGGTCATCGGGCGGGTGCGCACGGTCGCGTTCGACAAGACCGGGACGCTGACGGCGGGGCGGCCGCGGGTCACCGACATCCTGGCCCTCGCCCCGGACGCGTCGGAGCGGTCGCTTCTCGGGTTGGCCGCCGCGGTCGAGAGCGGAAGCAGCCACCCCATCGCCCGGGCCATCCTCGACCGGGCGAACACGGACGGGGTGCCGCTGCGGCCGACGCGGGACGCCCGCGCCATCCCCGGCAGGGCGGTGCAGGCCACGGTGATGGGCCAGACGGTGCTCGTCGCCTCCCCGCGCCACGCCGCCGAGAGCGCGCGGCTCGGCCCCGAGGCGGACCGCGCCGTCGCGGAGCTGGAGGCCGGCGGCAAGACGGTGGTCATCGTCGTCCGCGGCGCCGAGGCCCTGGGCGCCATCGCGGTCCGGGACGAGCCCCGCGCCGACGCGGCCGCCGGCATCGCGGCCCTGCGGAAGCTCGGCGTGCACAGCGTGATGCTGACCGGCGACAACCGCCGCACGGGCGGGGCGGTCGCGTCCGAGCTCGGCCTCGACGTGAAGGCCGAGCTCCTGCCCCAGGACAAGCTCGCCGAGATCGCGGCCCTGAAGGAGAGGGGCCCGGTCGCCATGGTCGGCGACGGCATCAACGACGCCCCGGCCTTGGCCGCCGCCAGCGTCGGCATCGCGATGGGCGGCGGCACCGACGCGGCCCTGGAGACGGCGGACGCGGCGGTGCTGAACGACCGCGTCGGCGACGTGGCCGCGCTGGTCTCGCTGTCCCGGGCGACCCTGGGCAACATCCGCCAGAACGTCGCCATCGCGCTCGGCCTGAAGGCGGTGTTCCTGGTGACGACCATCGCCGGCATCACCGGCCTCTGGCCCGCCATCCTGGCCGACACCGGCGCGACCGTCCTGGTGACGGCCAACGCGCTGCGTCTTCTGAGGGCCTGATGAGCTCTTCGTCAGGCTGGGCCGGCCGCATGGCGACCGTGGCCGTGGTCATCCTCGCCTCCACGGCCATCGACCTCGGCGCGAAGGCGGTGGCCGAGGCGTGGCTGACCGAGGGCGTGCCCCGGGGCTTCGTGCCCTTCGTCGACCTGAGCCTGTCGTTCAACCGGGGCATCAGCTTCAGCCTGTTCGCGGCGCACGATCCGTCCTCCCTCGCGCTGCTCCTCGCCCTCCAGGGTACGCTCACCTGCCTCGTCATTGCCTGGGCGCTGGCTACGACGGGCACGCTCGAACGTCTCGGGCTCGCCGCGATCGCCGGCGGGGCGGCTGGAAACTTCCTCGACCGGCTCATCGACGGCGCCGTCACCGACTTCCTCGACCTGCACACCGGCGGCATTCGCTGGTTCACCTTCAACCTGGCCGACACCTGGATTTCCGCCGGCGTCGTCCTGCTGCTCCTCGAAGGCCTTTCCGCGCGACGGAGCCATCCCGGTGCCGGGGAACCAGTCCCATGAGGGGCCCGATTCCGCCGAACCACGGCCACGACAACCTGGCATCAACCCTTCGGGCCCAGGCTCGTGCGCCCACCCCAGCGAGGCCGACATGCTGAAGACGACGACGCTCGGTCTGGCCCTCCTCCTGGCGCTGTCCGCCTGCCAGGACGGCCAGTACGCGGCCTCGACGCGCCACCTCGCGCCGATCCCGCCCGCGACCCTGGCCCTGATGTCGACCAAGGGGGTCTCGGCGGCCGACCCGATCCTGATGCGGGCCTACAAGAAGGAATCCGAGATCGAGCTCTGGAAGCGCGGCGCGGACGGCAGGTACGCCCTCCTGAAGACCTATCCGATGTGCCGCTGGTCGGGCCAGCTCGGGCCCAAGACCCGGGAGGGGGACCGGCAGGCGCCGGAGGGCTTCTACGCGGTCACGCCCGCGTCCCTGAACCCGAATTCGAGCCTCTATCTCTCGTTCGACCTCGGGTACCCGAACGAGTACGACCGCTCCCTGGGACGCACGGGCGCGCACCTGATGGTGCACGGCTCCTGCTCGTCGCGGGGCTGCTTCGCGATGACGGACGAGGCGATCTCGGAGCTCTATGCCGTGGTGCGCGAGGCCTTCGCGGGCGGGCAGCGTGCCGTCCAGTTCCAATCCTATCCGTTCCGCATGACCCCGGAGAACCTGGCCCGGCATCGGCAGGATCCGAACGTCGCGTTCTGGAGGAACCTCAAGGAGGGGTCCGACCGCTTCGAGGTGACGTGGGCCGAGCCGGTCGTCGGCGCCGCGGGCGGTCGCTACGTGTTCGATGCCGGCGGCGACGAGGCCACGGCCGGCGCGGTCGCGCGGAAGCAGGCGGACGACGAGCGGCAGGTCGCCGCCCTCGTGGCGAGCGGGACGCCGGCCGTCCGGCTGGTGTACGAGGACGGTGGCCAGCACCGGGCTTTCCGCGAGACCATGATGGCGATGGGAAACGGGCTCGGCGAGGTGAGCCGCCCCGAGGCCCTGGCCGCAGGGCCGCGCGAGGTCGCGATGCCGGCCTCGGGCCCGGTTGCCCTTGCCGGACAGCGCGAGCCGGTCCGGGGTGCGGCGGCACGCAAGCCGCCGGGGCCCGGCGGGACCGAGGCGGAGCGCCAGCGCCCCCGCAAGACCTTCGCCGCGGCGGGGGACGGGCGGGAGTGACGAGCCTGCCTTCATCCCTGCGCCGGGCCTGAGACCATGGCCATCGACGCCTCAAGCGTGGGCTTCGTGGCGGCCTTCGCGGCCGGCGCCGTGTCGTTCCTGTCGCCCTGCGTGCTGCCCCTCGTCCCGGGCTACGTGTCCTACGTCGCGGGCCAGTCGGCTGCCGGCGGGCGCGACAGCCTGCGCACGCTCGGCCTGAGCCTCTGCTTCGTGCTCGGGTTCACGACCGTCTTCGTCGCGTTCGGCGCGGGGGCGAGCGCGCTCGGCTTCGCCCTGCTCGCCCATCGCGAGGCGCTGAACCTCGCCTCGGGCCTCCTCGTGATCCTGTTCGGCCTGTTCACGGCCGGTCTGCTGCGGCCCGCCTGGCTGCAGCGCGAGCTGCGCTGGCACGGCGATCCGCCGGGGCGAGGGCCGGTCGCCGCCTATCTCCTCGGAACGGCCTTCGCCTTCGGATGGACCCCCTGCATCGGTCCCGTCCTCGGCGCCATCCTGGCGGTCACGGCCTCCTCGGCCTCGGGCAAGGGCGTCGCCCTGCTCACCGTCTACTCGCTCGGCCTCGGCGTGCCGTTCGTGGCCGCGGCCCTGTTCCTGTCCGGCTTCGTCGCGCGCCTTCGGACCCTGCGCTGGTTCGGCCGTGCCCTTCAGGTGGTCGGCGGCGGCGTCATGGTGGCGATGGGTCTGCTGATGATCACCGACCGCATGACCGCCGTGGCCGCCCTCATCCTGGAGGCCTTCCCCGCGCTCGGGCGGATCGGTTGAGCCGGGCGAGCGCGCAGGCGCCCGCGCGGCGGCAGAGGCAGCCGCCGAGGCAGGGCGTCGTTCGCGCGGAGCGGGTCAGCTTCGTGGCCGCCGGCGCGGGATCCGGACCTCGCCGTCCCCAACCCGGGGACGGAACGACGGCGGGTCAGGAACGTAGGGAGGCGCGCCTCAAGCGAGCTTCGCGCGCGGCGCGGATCGGCGCGAGGCGGTCGCGCAGGGCCTCCATCCGAGCGATCTTCTCGCCGAAGGTCAGGGCGGCGAGCTCGCGGCGCCCTTCCGCTTTCCGAGCAAGGATGTCGGACCGGTCGGGATAGGCAGCGGTCGAAGCGTTCTTCATGACACCGTCGACCCTACGGCGCACCGATCCGCGACGCCAACCACCGGGCGGAAGGCCTGCCACTTCTCGACCGGCTTGATCCGTACCGACACGGGGGCCGGGCCGTTCAGCCAAGCTGACGCGTCGCCCTTCCCGCGATCCGGCGGGCATAGAGGAGGCCGCCGGCGCCCGCGTCAGGCGTACGGGACCGCTGCCGACGGCATCCGTGCGAGGCCGCATGCCTGCCCGGCCGCCCCTCAGCGCCGCCGCCATCGTTCCCGCAATGTTCCCTTTCCGGTCCGGGTGCCCTACCCTCTTGCGACGCGGGCCGGCACCATGCGGAAACGAATCCGTGGACAACGGCCGGAATCGGACGTGACGGGCGGGAGAGCCGGAACGTAGACCATGCGTCATGCGGTTGTGGGAGGCGGCGGAGCCGGCGTCGCCGCGGGGACAGGACCGAGGATGGGCGAGCAACTCGACTGGACGGCCCTTCTGAATTCCCGGCGTCGCAAGCCGAGGCCCGGCGGGAAGGCGCACGAACCGAGGCTGGGCGAGGATCGGACCCAGCACGAACGCGATCACGACCGCATCCTGTTCTCCACCCCGGTGCGGCGCCTCCAGGACAAGACGCAGGTCTTCCCGCTGGAGCGCAACGACAGCGTCCGCACGCGGCTGACCCACAGCCACGAGGTGGCGAACATGGCGCGGAGCATGGGGACCACCCTGGCCTTCGTCCACGGCGAGGCGCTCGGCTTCCCGGCGTCGGTCGAGCCCCTGCGCAACGTGCCGGCCCTGCTGGAGGCCATCGGGCTCGCCCACGACCTCGGCAACCCGCCTTTCGGGCACCAGGGCGAGACCGCGATCCAGACCTGGATGAAGCGTCACGCGACACCCCGTTCGGAGGAGCCGGGCTCCTTCGCGATCTTCGACGCGCCGGGCCTGACCGAGCCGATGCGCCGGGACTTCCTGGCGTTCGAGGGCAACGCGCAGGCGTTCCGCTTGCTGACCCGGCTGCAGATCCTGAACGACGATTTCGGGCTCAACATGACCTACGCCTTCCTGGCGGCCCTGATGAAGTACCCCGTGCCCTCGGACGCGGTCGACAAGTCGTCCCATGCCCGGAAGAAGTTCAACTTCTTCCAGTCCGAGGCCGGCATCGCCGCGGAGGTCTGGGCGGAGACCGGGCTGCGCCAGGGCGTGCGGCATCCGCTGACCTTCGTGATGGAGGCTTGCGACGACATCGCCTACTCGGTCGTGGACGTCGAGGACGCCGCCAAGAAGAACCTGATCAACTTCAACGTGCTGACGGCGTGGCTGCGCCACGATGCCTGCGACGACGAGGTCACCCTCGGGGTCTGCGAGCGGGCGGAGCGCTACCATGCCGACTTCCGCGACGAGGGACTCTCGCCCGGGGAACTCGACGACATCTCGATGCAGATGTTCCGCGTCGACGCCATCGGGACGATGGTCCGGGCGGCCGTCGGGGCCTTCGTCGCCAACCGGGACGCCATCATGGCCCGCGCGTTCGACAGGGAGTTGATGGCGGCCTCGGACGCCGTCGTGCTGTGGACCTCGCTCAAGCGCTTCGCGAAGTTCCACGTCTACCGCCACCGCAGCGTCCTTGAGGTCGAGCTCGCCGGCCACCGCACGCTCCACGAGCTCATGGACATGTTCTGGACGGCCGTGGTCGAGCGCAAGGACCCGGACGACCTGAGGTCGGATCGCGAGGCCCTGCCGGCCTACGTCTACTCCCGGATCTCGGAGAACTACCGGCGGGTCGCCGAGGCTCCGGGCAACCGGATGCCGATGCGCTACCGGGAGTTGCAACTCATCACCGACATGATCTCGGGCATGACCGATACCTTCGCGGTATCGCTGCGCGACGACCTGGGGCGGCACCATGGCTGACCCGGGCCGGCGCGCCCGGGACGGGGCCGAGCTGGGCCGGCGGATGCGGGCCTTCCTCGCGGACGAGGCCCGTGGCGGCGACGAGATCGCGGACCTGATCGGCCACCTGGGCCAGGCCGGCGAGGTCGCCATCTTCGGGGGCATGCCGCGCGACATCGCCTGGGGCGGGGCCGACGCGTTCGGGTCGGACGTGGACCTCGTCGTGGACACCGCGCCGGGGCGCCTGGCGGAGCTGCTGCGCGACGGCCGCGCCGTGCGCAACCGTTTCGGCGGGTACCGGATCGCCGGCCGCCGGCACTCCTACGACGTCTGGGCCCTCCCCTCCACCTGGGCGGTGCGCACCGGCCACGTCCGCGCGACGCGCCTGGCCGACCTCGTCCACACGACCTTCTTCGACCGGGACGCCGTGCTGTACCTGTGCGGCTGCCACCGGGTTCACCACGGCCCGCGGTTCGCGGCCTGGCTGGGTCACGGCACGGTCGACATCAACCTGGAGGAAGACCCGAACCCGCGCGGCACGGCGCTCCGGGCGCTGCGCATCCTCCTCGAACCCGGGCAGGCCGTCGGCCCGAGGCTGGCCGACTACCTGCGCCGGATGGCGACGGCGCCCGGCCACCATCTCGACGCGGATACCGTGTCGCGGCTCGCCGCGGCGGCGAACCTTGCCAGCGCGCCGTCCCGGCCTGTCGGACCCGTGGCGCAGCGCCGGTGCAGCCCTGCCGAGGGCCGGGCTCGGGCACGGGATTGGCGCGCCGACCCTGCTGGGCGCAGGGGTGGCCGTGGCGAGCGGTGAGGCGCGGTCCATGGCAGGGCGCGAACCGGGGGCCGGCCGAGCCCGGGAAGGCCTTCTGTTGCTCGGATCGGCCGTGGCGCTGGCGGCCGCCGCGATGCAGTTCGTCCAGGTGGGCTGGCCGGCCCTCGTCACGGGCGCGACGGTCCTCCTGGTCGGCTGGATGAGCCTCGGACGCCGTTCGGGCGACCGCGCGACGGGCGCGGGCGCGACCACGGAAGCCGCGAGCGCGCCGGTCGACCCCGCGCCGTCCACGATCCATGCTCCGCCTGACCCGCCTGACCTCGCCATCCCCGCGACCCCCCTGCCCGCCCCGCCCGAGGGACCGCGAGACACGTTCGGTCGACGGCCCCCCGAGGCGGTTGCCTCCGAGGCGCACGTCGAGCCTGCCTTCACGGTCACGCCCCTACCCGACGATCCCGCGCCCGTGCCGCAACCCTCGCCGGAGGGGCGCGGCAAGCGGGGCCGGTCGGCGCGCTGGGTCCCTCCCGGCGAACCGGTCGAGATCCAGGGCCTGACGGTGACGGGAGGGCTGATCTACGTCGGCGAGAAGCTCGGGTCGGATCCGTGGCGCAGGGAGAACTGCCTGATCGATCCCGCGCTTCCCGTGGCGAAGGCGGGGCGGGGCTCGGCGACCGGCCTGACCTACTGGTGCCGGTACGACGGGCTGAACCCGGCGGGCCGCCGCGCCTACCTGGACTGGCTGGCCGGGGGGCGCTCCGACCCCGCGGCCAGCATCGCGCTCGTCTTCCTGTACTTCTACGGTCTGGAATACCGGCTGTTCAAGGAAGGGGTCGCGGCCGACGCGCCCGTGCTGGTCGCGGAGGTCGAGCGCCTGCGCGCGATCTACGGGGCGAACAGCTCGTTCCAGGCCTATGCGCGGAGCTTCGTCGAGGCCGCCCGGCTGTTGGTGCCCGCGGCGGAGGAGCGGCGTCCCGAGCTGAACCTCGACCCGAATTTCTACAGCTACGAACTGCCGCTCGCCGTCAGGGTCCATCTCGGCCGGAAGCTGGCCGACGGCCAGCCCCTCGACGCGGACGACGCCCTCCTCTGGCTGGCGGGCCTGCCCGACCGCGGCTTCCGCACGCCGGTGACGCGATGCCCGGACGAGTTCGCGGCGCTCTGGCGCCTCCGGTTCCCGGCCAAATACCCGAAGGGACTCAAGGTCGGCGCGCCGAAGGCGCGGATCAAGGCGTCCTATCGAGCCGCCAGTTCGACGTTCCAGGTGGACCTCAAGGCGCCGGGGTCCCTGCCCGATATCGCTGCCGTCTCCGCCCCCGTGAGGAAGCTCCGCGAGCTCGTCGAGGCCTGCACCGACGAGCTCGATGCGTTCAGCCGCTTCGTCGGCAGGCGCCCGGACGCCCGCGGGAGCGTGCAGGCGGCCCTGCTCCTGCCGCCGGACCTGGCCTGCGCAGGCGACGCGTGGACGGCCGTCGGCGAGCGCTGCGAGGCCCTGTTCGCCGCCGGAGCGGCCATGCCGGCCACGTCCCTGCGCCGGCTGCTTGAGGTGATGGAGATCCCGCTGCCGGAGGAAGGCCGCGTGCCGCAGGCCGGCGTGACGCAGCTCTGCCAAGCGCTCGACCGGGTCGGCATCGGCATCGAACCGGACCGCCGCTACGGGCCGGAACCTCGCGCCGGCGCCTCGGCCTCGGACGCCGATGCGGCGGTCGTCCTGTTCAAGGGGGCCGCCGGGGCACCGGTCGACGCGACACGCCCCGAGTACCTGGCGCTGCGCGGCGTCATCGAGGCCGCATGCCTCGCCGCGGCGTCGGACGGCGCGGTGTCCCAGGGCGCCGCCGACGGGATGCTCGCCGCGATCCGGGGCACCGATACCCTCAGCCTTGCCGAGAAATCCCGCCTGACCGCCTACGCCCTGTCGATCCACCGCAACCCGCCGAAGCCGCAGGGGATCCTGAGGCGGTTGGCGGGCCGCCCCCTGTCCGAGCGCCAGGCCTGCGCGCGGGCGGCGCTCGCGGCCGTCATGGCCGGCGGTCAAGCCAAACCCGCGGAGGTGCGGTTCCTCGAACGGTTGCACGCGTTCCTCGCGCTGCCGGCCGACGGGATCTACGCCGCCCTGCATCGCGGGCCGCTCGGGTCGGCCGCGTCGGCGGAGCCGCGGGGCGCCGACGGGAGCCAACCGCGCGGGGACGTCGGCGACCGCGCTTCCGGGCGCGTCGTCATCGACGCATCGCGGCTGGAGCGCGTTCGCCGCGAGACGCAGGCGGTCGCAAGCCTGCTCTCGGACATCTTCGTCGAGGACTCGGCGCCCGGGTCAGGTGCGGGCCCGGTTTCGCCGCCGGGTGGCGTCGCCCCGGAAGCGCCCGCGCCGGCACCGGCGGACACGGGCCCGGCCGGGCTCGATCCGGCCCATGCCGGCCTGCTCGCCGCGGTCGCCGCATCCCCGGACCCGATGCCGCGCGAGGCGTTCGACCGGGTGGCCCGCGCGAACGGCCTGTTTCCCGACGGGGCGCTTGAGACCATCAACGAATGGGGCTTCGAGCGCTTCGACGAGGCCTTGATCGAGCACGACGACCCGGTCACCATCGCGGCCCACCTTCGCCTCCACCTGCTCCCCAGCACCACCGCCTAGCCCCATGCAGCCAGCCCCGACCATCCGCCCGCGGGACCGTGACGCGATCCTGCAGGCCCTCTCGGCCGGCGTCGTGCCGCGCACGGGCCTGCGCCACGTCCAGGTCGGGCGCGCCGCCGAGATCGCCGCCCTGGTGCGCGACATCGACCGCGTCGCCGACGAGGGGTCCTCGATCCGGTTCGTGATCGGCGAGTACGGGGCCGGGAAGACCTTCTTCCTCAACCTGGTCCGGCTCGTCGCCCTCGAACGCAAGCTCGTCACCGTGCACGCGGACCTCGCGCCGGACCGCCGCTTGCACGCCAGCGCGGGGCAGGCGCGGGCCCTCTACGCCGAGGCCCTGCGCAACATGGCGACCCGCACCAAGCCGGACGGGGGCGCCCTGGGCAGCGTCGTCGAGCGCTTCGTCACGGACGCGGTCAAGGAGGCGCAACAGGCCGGCCTGCCCGTCGAGCGGGTCATCGACCGCAGGCTCGCGCCGCTCCAGGACGAGGTCGGGGGCTACGACTACGCGGTCGTCCTGAAGGCGTACTGGCGCGGGAGCGAGGACGGGAACGAGGCGCTGAAGGCGGCGGCCCTGCGCTGGCTCCGCGGCGAGTTCTCGACGCGGACCGAGGCCCGGCAGGCGCTGGGCGTGCGGACCATCGTCGACGACGACAACGTCTACGACGCGCTCAAGCTGCTCGCCGCCTTCGTCCGGCTCGCGGGCTACGGCGGCCTGTTCGTCGTCTTCGACGAGCTGGTCAACCTGTACAAGCTCCAGAGCGCGCAGGCGCGCAACCAGAACTTCGAGCAGGTCCTGCGCATCCTCAACGACGTGCTGCAGGGGAACGTGCGCGGGCTCGGCCTGGCCCTGGGCGGCACGCCGGAATTCCTGCTCGACACCCGCCGCGGGCTGTACAGCTACCAGGCGCTCCAGAGCCGGCTGGCGGAGAATGCCTTCGCGAAGGGCGGCCTGGTCGACCTGTCGGGCCCGGTGATCCGGCTGCAGAACCTGACCCCGGAGGACATGCTGATCCTGCTGTCGAACATCCGGGCGGTGTTCGCCGGCGGAGACCCCGCCAGGCACCTCGTGCCGGACGAGGCGCTCGGCGCCTTCATGGGTCACTGCAACGACCGGATCGGCGAGGCCTACTTCCGGACGCCGCGCAACACGATCCGCGCCTTCGTCCAATTGCTTGCCGTCATCGAGCAGAACCCCGGCACGGGCTGGAAGGAGCTGCTCGGGCACGTCGAGGTCCGCAGCGACGACCAGGCCGATGACGCCGGGGCGGACGCCGACGTCCCCTCCAGCCCGGCGCCCGGCGATGAGCTCGTCAGCTTCCGCCTCTGAGCGGCGCCTCCGCGACGGGGCCTTCGACCGCCTCGCCCCGGAGGTCCGCTCCTGGATCCGGGAGCAGGGTTGGACGGGGCTGCGTGACATCCAGGCGCGCGCGATCGACGCCGTCCTCGACGGCGGTGACGACGTGCTGGTCGCCGCGGCGACGGCGGCCGGCAAGACCGAGGCGGCCTTCCTGCCCATCCTGACCCGGATCGCCGGCCGGGCCGAACCCGGCCTGGCGGTGCTCTACGTGAGCCCCCTGAAGGCGCTCATCAACGACCAGTTCCAGCGGCTCGACCAGCTCTGCGAGCGGATGGAGATCCCGCTTGTCCGCTGGCACGGGGATGCGCCGCAATCGGCCAAGGCGCGGATGCTGGCCAAGCCGGCCGGCATCGCCCTGATCACCCCGGAATCCGTCGAGGCCCTGCTGATCCGGCGTCCCGCCGATGCCAGTCGATTGCTGGCGGCGTTGGATTTCGTGGTCGTCGACGAAGTGCATGCCCTCCTGTCGGGCCCACGGGGGCTCCACCTGGCGTCGCTGCTGAGACGTGTCGAGGCCCTCGGCGCGCCGGGCAGGACGCGACGGGTCGGCCTGTCGGCCACCATCGGCGACGCCGAGGCTGCGGCGGCCTGGCTTCGCCCGACCGCGCCGGAGCGCGTCCGCCTGCTCCAGGACGGCGGGGCCGGCCTGGACCTCCAGCTTCGGATCCTCGGCTACCTGGAGCCGCTCGACGCCGACGGCACCGACGGGGCCGAGGCGGAGGGCGCGGCCGGCGCAGGGCCGGTGCCGGCACTCGACGCGATCACGGACCACCTGTTCGCCTCGCTGAGGGGCAGCAACAACCTGGTCTTCGGCGGCTCCAGGCGGCTGGTGGAGGCCCTCTCCGACAGGCTGCGGCGCCGGGCCGAACGGGGCGAGGTCCCCAACGAGTTCTTCCCGCACCACGGCAACCTCTCCAAGGAGTTGCGCGAGGAGCTCGAAAGCCGCCTCAAGGACGCGTCCCTGCCGACCACCGCGGTCTGCACCTCCACCCTGGAACTGGGCATCGACATCGGCTCGGTGCGGTCCGTCGCCCAGGTCGGCGCGCCCCGCTCGCTGGCGTCGCTGCGGCAGCGCCTGGGCCGGACGGGGCGGCGGCCGGGCGTGCCCGCCATCCTCCGGATCTACGTCCGCGAGCAGGAGCTCGACACGCGCTCCTCGGTCCTCGACGAGCTTCGCCAGGACGCGGTGCGCGCGGTCGCGGCCATCCGCCTGCTCGCCGCCCGCTTCGTGGAGCCGCCGCTGGCCAGCGACGCCGCGCTCGCGACCGCCCTGCTGCACCAGGTCCTGTCCGTGATCGCGCAGCGCGGCGGCGCCCGGGCCGACGCGCTCCATCGGCTTCTCTGCGGTCCCGGGGTGTTCGCCTCGGTGACGCCGGGCGACTTCGCGGAGCTGCTGCGCGGCGCGGCCCGGACGGGGGTGGGCCTCATCGAGCAGGCGCCGGACGGCACGCTGCTCCTGGGCGAGCGCGGCGAGCGCCTCGTCCACGCGCGCGAGTTCTACGCCCTGTTCGACAGCGGGGCGGAGTGGCGCCTGGTCGCCGGGACCCGGGCGCTCGGCACGATCCCGCTCACCAACGCGGTCGCCCAGGGCACCCTGGTCGTCTTCGCCGGGCGCCGCTGGCTGGTCGAGGAGGTGGACGAGCGGGCCCACGTCCTGCAGGTCTCCGCGCACCGGGGCGGGGTGATCCCGAAGTTCGAGCGGCTGTTCGCCGAGCCCACGCACGACCGCCTCCTCGCGGAGATGCGCGGCGTCTTCGAGGCCGACGACGTGCCGGCCTACCTCGACGCGCGGGCCCGCACCTTCCTCGCGGAGGGGCGGTCGGCCTACCGCCGCCTCGGTCTGGGACGCTCCCGGATGGTGCACACCGGGCGCGACCTTCACCTCTTCGCGTGGCGCGGCAGCGCGACGTGCGACGTCCTGGCGGTCATCCTGTCGATGCTCGGGTTGCCGGCGGAGCCGCACGACCTTGGCGTCACGCTCCCCGGGGTGAGCCCGGACGACGCCCGAGCGGTCCTGCGCAGGGTTGCGAGCATGGTGCCGGGCGATTTCGCGGCCGTCGCGGAGTTCGTCGGGACCATCCAGACCGCGAAGTACGACGAGCATGTTCCGGAGACGCTGCTGCGGCGCTTCTGGGCCCGGCGAAACGAGGGCGTCCTGGCGCGGATGCCGGGCTTGGCCGCCGAGATGCTCGACGGCGTGCCCGAAGCCTGACGCCCGGTGACGGGCGCGGCCGAGCGGGCCCAGGGGAAGCTGGCGACCCCGAGCGGGCCGCGCTGGGCACGGGCGCGCCGGGAAGAGCGCGCAAGCTCGCGCCCGGGCGCGGAGCCAAAGCCTCGGCCATCGTCAGGTTCGAGCAGGTTGTGCACGGCTGGGCCGGAGCGACTCGTACGAGCTTGACCGTTTCTTCAGCCTCGCCGGAGATGGGTGACGGTCGACGGTCGGGGAAATGATTCGCATGATGGCGCGCCGGACGGTGGTGATCCAAGGCCGCCTCGCCATGTCGGACGGCCGGCTGGCCGCCGCGCGCCGGTCCGACCATGGCGTCCAGCTCATGCCCGTGGAGCGCATGGTGGCGCGCCTCGCCGGGGGCTTCGCGCGACCGGTCGACGACGAGACGCTCAAGAGCCTTCTGCCGGCCGCCCTCGCCGAAACGGACCTCGGCGAGCTCGATCCCATCAAGACGCTGCCGGGCATGGTCGACGCCGCCGCCGAGACCGTGCGGAAGGCGTGGCTGGCCGCCTTCGACCTGGCGCGGTCGGCCGACCCGGCCGACCGGACCGCCTCGGTCCGGCGCCTGGAGGAGGCCGTCCTCGCCCGCCTGCCGGCCGGGATGATGCGGCCCGTCGACCTCGCCGAGGCCGCGCGGGCGCGTCTCGCCCACGCGCCGCGGGTGCTCGGGCCCGTCGAGATCGTCGGGCTCCCGGACGTGCCGCCGTGCTGGCGCGGCCTCGTCGCATCCCTGGTCGCGCACGTTCCCGTGACCTGGGTGGCGGGGCCGCGCTCCGTCCCGGATTGGGTGGAGGCGGCCGGCATCCGCGTCGTCACGTGCGCGCCGGAACGGCCGGCGGTCGCGGTCTGCAGCGCGGCGACCCCGAGGCACGAGGTCCTGGGGGCGCTGCGCTGGGCCCGCGAGCTGATGGCGTCCGGGCAGGCCGCGCCCGCGGACATCGCGGTCGCGGCCTGCCGCACCGAGGAGTACGACGACGTCGTGCTCGCGCTCCGGGCGGAGGCGAACCTCGACGTGCGCTTCGTCCACGGGGTGCCCGCCGCCAGCGTCCGCGAGGGGCAGGCCGCGGCCGCCCTCGCCGACGTCCTGGTCAGGGGGATCTCGCAGGACGGCGTCCGCCGCTTGGCGGCCCTCCTGCGCGACGGCCCCGGTCCCTTCGCCGCGTTGCCCGAGCGATGGACCCGCGTCCTTCCGCGCGAGGCGCCGCTGACCGACCCGACGGCCTGGGAACGGCTGCTGAACAGCCTCCGGGCAGAGGATTTCCCGGACGGGCAGGACCACGTCCCGGCGCTGCGGGACGTCGTGGGCGTGCTCGTGCAGGGCGTGTCGGTCGCGGCGGAGGCGGGAGAGCGCTTCCTGCACGGCCTGGCGCTCCGGATCTGGCGCAAGGCCTTGATCGAGGGGGCGCCGGCCGTCGTCGACCTGACGCTGGGACGCCTGCGCATCGACGACGGGGCGGACGCCTGCGCCTCGGTCGTCTGGGCCCCCGCCTCGGCGCTGGCCGCCGCCCCGCGGCGCTTCGTGCGCCTGCTCGGGCTGAGCTCGCGCGGCTGGCCGCAGGTCAGCGCGGAAGATCGGCTGCTGTCGGACCATCTCGTGCCGTCCCGTCTTCTCGACCCCTTCCCCAGGCCGCTGGCCGACAGGAGCGACTTCCGCGCGATTCTGGCCACCAGCGCCGGGGCCGTCGTGCTGTCCCGGCCGCGGCGCGGCCCCGACGGGCGCCTGCTCGGGAGGAGCCCGCTGCTGCGCGAGTTCGGCGCGGCCGAGACCTACCTGGGGCGCAACCGCGTCCCGGCCCACGCCGTGGGCGAGGTCGACCGACTCATGGCCCGGCCGGCGGAGTTCCGCGCGACGGCCCCGGCCATCTGCGCGGCGGGCTGCTGGCGGGCCTGGGGCCGGGCGGAGCTGACCGCGCACGACGGGCGCGTCCGGCCGGACCACCCGGTCGTGCTCGCGATCCTGGATCGCACCCATTCCGCCCGGTCGCTGCGCAAGCTCCTGCGCGACCCGCTGGGCTTCGTCTGGACCTACGGGCTCGGCCTGGAGACGGCCGACGCGGCCGCGGAGCCGCTCACGCTCGGTCATCAGGCCTTCGGCAACCTCCTGCACGAGGTGCTCGAACGCGCGGTGGTCGCCCTGGAGGCGGATGGCGGCTTCGCCCCGTCGACGGACGGGGGCAAGCGCCGGGCGCTGGCCGCGGTCCTCGCCACCGTCGCCGAGGTCTGGGAGCGCGAGCGCCCGATCCCGCCGCGGCTGATCTGGCGGCGGACCCTGGACGAGACGGCCGCGCTCGCCCTGGCCGCGCTCACCCACCCCGACCAGCCTCTCCTCGGGCAGGGAAGCTGGGTCGAGGTCCCGTTCGGCGGGCAGCCGCCGAAGCGCGACCACCACCCCCTCCCCTGGGACAGCGACGCCACGGTCACGATACTTGGCACCGGTTTCCGGATCTCCGGCTACATCGACCGGCTCGACCTGTCGCACGACCGCGGCAGCGCGCGGGTGCGCGACTACAAGACCGGCAAGCCCCGCGAGGCGGGGACGGTCCTCGACGGCGGCCGCGAACTGCAGCGGTGCCTGTACGGCTACGCCACCCGCGTGCTCCTCGGCGCGGACGTGTCGATCGATGCCTCGCTGCACTTCCCGCGGGAATCCCTGTGCCTCCGGCTCGAACGGCCGGACGAGGCCCTCGACGAGCTGGCCACGTATCTCGTCGCGGCCGGCGCGAGCCTGCGGGCCGGCAACGCCTTCGCCGGCCCCGATGCCCGGGATGCCTGGAACGACCTGGCCTTCGCGCTGCCGGCGAACGCCGACAAGACCTACTGCCCGCGCAAGCACGACCTGGTGACGACGGCGCTCGGCGAGGCCGCCCGCGTCTGGGAGGCCGCCTGATGACCGCCCACGACCGGGGCCTCGCCGACGCGGCCCAGCGCGCGCTCGCCATGACCGCCCACGACAGGTCGCTGCTCGTGGAGGCCGGGGCCGGATCCGGGAAGACGGCGCTGATGGCCGGCCGCATCGCCATGATGCTGGCCGCGGGCGTCGCCCCCGGATCCATCGCGGCGGTCACCTTCACGGAACTCGCCGCCAGCGAGCTGCTGGAGCGCGTCGGCGAGGTCGTCGGCCGGCTGGTCGAGGGGCAGGTCCCGGAGGAGCTGCGGGTCGTCCTCCCGAACGGGTTGTCTCCGGATCAGCGAGCCCGGCTGGTCGAGGCCGGCGAGCATCTCGACGCGCTGGCCTGCACCACCATCCACGGGTTCTGCCAGCGCCTGGTCAAGCCCTACCCGGTCGAGGCCGACATCGACCCGGGCGCCCGGGTCGCCGACGAGGCGGAGGCGGACGGCATCTTCCAGGATCTGCGCGACGGCTGGCTCCGCGAGTGCCTCTCCGGCGGCGGCGGCCTTGTCGCGGAGATGGTGCTGGCCGACCCGGACGCGGCCCTGGCGGCCATCGACCGCGTGGCCGGCTGCCTGCGCGAGGGGCGCGCGGTGGGCACCGCGCCGGCGGAACCCCTTCCCGACCTGGTGCGGGCCTTCGGCGCCAGCGTGCAGGCCTTCGCGGACTTCCAGCGGAGCTGCGGGGTTTCCGAGGGTGAGACCGCCGCGAACGTGCGGGCGTTCCAGGCGATGGCCGCGCGGCTGCCGGACACCGGCGTCGCCGACGCCGACCTCGTCGCCATCCTGACGGCGGCGGCGGAGGCGAGCCTGTGCAAGGCGGACGGCGACTTCGCGAAGTACCGCGGGGGCAAAGGCAAGTGGGCCGGCGCCGCCAAGCTGGTCGGCCTTCCGAAGACGGAGGCCGACCGGCTCCAGGCGTCGGCCGAGCGCCTGCACGTCGCGTGCTGCGAGGCTTGGCGCCGGCTGAAGGCCAACGCCGCGAGCGAACTCCTGGCCAGGCTCGTCGGAACGGTGCGGACCGTTCTCGACCGGTACCAGGCCCGAAAGCGCGACGGCGCCCTGCTCGATTTCGACGACCTGATCGCCGCGGCCGCCACGCTGCTCCGCGCGCACGAGACCGTGCGGCAGGCGCTGGGGCGCCGCTACCGCCACGTCCTGGTCGACGAGTTCCAGGACACGGACCCGATTCAGACGGAGATCCTCTGGCGGCTGTGCGGCGAGCTGCCCGACGGCGCGGCCGACGCGTGGACGGAACGCGTGCTGCGGCCGGGCGCGCTGTTCCTGGTCGGCGATCCGAAGCAGGCGATCTACCGCTTCCGCGGGGCGGACGTGTCGACCTACGTCCGGGCGCGCGACCGCATCCTCGCGCGCTCGCCCGACGACGTCCTCGCGATCTCGACGAACTTCCGGTCCTGCCGCTCGATCCTCGCCTACGTGGACGAACGCTTCGGCGACATCCTGAACGGGGTCGGGCAACCCGGGTTCGCGGCGCTCGACGCCTTCCATCCCGACCACGACCGCGGACCCTGCATCGCGGCGCTCGACGTGCCGGCCGGTGCCGACGGGGCGAAGCGGACCGCGGAGGCGCTGCGCGACGCCGAGGCGGAAGCGGTCGCGGACCTTTGCGCGCGCCTGATCGGGCACCAGCTCGTGACCTGCAAGCGCGCGGGCACCCGCACGCTCCGGGCCGGCGACATCGCGCTGCTGGCACCGAGCGGGAGCGACCTCTGGCGGTACGAGGAGGCGCTTGAGGCCAGGGGCATCCCCGTCTCGACCCAGGCCGGCAAGGGCTTCTTCCGGCGGCAGGAGGTGCATGACCTGATCGCGCTGACGCGGGTGCTCGCCGACCCGCGCGACACGCTCGCGCTCGGGGCCCTGCTGCGGGGGCCGGCCGTCGGCCTGACCGACGAGGAGTTGCTCGACCTCGTCGACGGACTGCCGCGCGACCCGGAGCGCCCGGAGAGCGTCCCCAGGCTGCGCCTGCACGTCGATGTCGCGCACGTGAACCATCCGGTGGCCCGGCCGGTGCTGGAACGGTTGCAGGCCCTGGCGAAGCGGGCGCTCGGCACGACACCGCACGACATCCTCAGCCAAGCCGTCGACGCGCTCATGCTGCGCCCGGTGGTGCAGCAGCGTCACGACGGCCACGCCGAGAGGGCGCTGGCCAACATCGACCTGTTCCTGGAAATGTCGCGCCCGTTCGCCGTGCGCGGCCTGCGGGCCTTCGCGGGGGCGATGAGGGCGGCCTGGGAGGGCCGGACGCGCACGGTCGAGGGCCGGCCGGACGCGCAGGAGGCCGCGGTCTCCTTGCTCACCATGCACGCGTCCAAGGGGCTCGAATGGCCCGTCGTGATCCCGATCAACACCACCACCCGGACCAAGGCCGTCTCCGGAGCCCTGGTCGACCGCGCCTCGAACTGTCTCTACTGCCCGGTCTTCGGGGTGCGCCCGGCCGGTTACGACGAGGCGCTGGAGGCCGAGAAGCGCGAGGTCGGGAACGAGCGGGTCCGCCTCTGGTACGTGGCGGCGACGCGGGCCCGCGAGACGCTGGTGCTCACGCGGTTCGCCGAGCCGGGCGCCAGCACGTCCTGGTCGGCGGTGGTCGACCTCGGGCTGGCGGATTTGCCGTCCATCGACGTGGAGCGGCTGCCGGTCGGGACGCCGGCCGTCGCGCCGGAATTCGCGAACGGTCAGACACGGGAAATCTTCGCCGCCGAGGCCGCCGCCGTCGCCCGGCAGCGCCGCTTGCGCTGGATCGTCCCCAGCCGCGGCGATGCGGCGGGTCCCGAGACGTCCGGCGCCCCCGGCCTGGTCGAGGGCGGTACCGACGGCGGGCGCGGACCCGGGGGACGGCCGACAGGCAGCCGGGAGCGCGGCATCCTCATCCACAAGCTGCTGGAGGAGATCCTCACGGGCGAGGCGAGCGAAGGCGACGATCTCGGACGGCGCGCCGGGCTCCTCGCCCGGCAGCTCGGTCTCGGAACCGGCGACGCTGCCGGGGCCGAGGTCGACCTGGCCGAGGTCGCGGCCAGCGTGACCCGGGCGCTCGGCCTTCCCGAGATCGCCGGGATCCGCGAGCGCCTCCAGGCCGAGTTGCCCGTGTTCGGGTTCGAGAGCCTCGCCGACGAGGACCAGGCGACGGCGGGCGTGGTGGACGCGATTGCCTGCGACGCGGTCGGCAAGCCGGACATCGTGGTGGACTGGAAAAGCGACGTGGATCCTGCGGAGGCGGTCCTCGCCGACTACCGGCGTCAGGTGGCCCGATACCTTCTCGCGACGGGCGCGCGCCTCGGCCTGATCGTCTTCGTGACGAGCGGCCGGGTCGTCCCGGTGACCCGCGCCGCGATGGCCGACGTCGGGGCTGGATGAGCGACGAGGAAGAGCGGCCGGGCTTCCGCAGGCCGCTGCGCGGGCATCACCCGGCCTGTTCGGAAGGCCGCCATGTTCCCGGAACGGAGGGTCCGGTGCCGATGCCTGGGGAGAAGCCTTGCCTCGACGTGGGAGCCTGCGCCTTCGCGAACGGCGGAGGAAGGCACTCATCACTTGCCAGGTCAACGCGGCTCGGCCTGCTCCGGCTCGTGAATGAGCAAGGACGCAGAGTGTGAGCAAGTTCAAGCGGTTGACAGCGGATCCCCGGGTCTGCGTGAAGAGCGCATGAAACAGTCCGTTCCCGGGGATCGGCAGGCTCGGTCGCTGGCCGGCGCCGACGGGCGTGGGCGGGCGCGTGTGCTCTGCCCGTCCCGGTGTGGCCGACGCCGCCGTCCCGTGCTGGCCGCGGCGCGGACCATGAACCCGTTGCGCGAGAGCGACCTGCCGGGCGGTCTCCCCCGAGCGCGTGCCGAGCCCGCCGCTGCCGACTGAATTCCGGTGGCGCCGCCTTGAGACGTCCATCAGAGAGCTTCCCGGACGGCTTCGAGCGCGCGCTCCCGCCCGCAGGCGCGGTTGTCCTGCGTCCCACGGTGGACTCACCGGCTTCGACGGATGATGCTCCCGCGGGAAACATGCGATGCCGGGCGAAGATGTCGAGCGCGTTACGCGCCGGCCACGTCTGCCTGCCCGGCATCGCCAGGGTTGGGAATTCCTGTCAGAGCCACCATGTTAGTGCCAGCTAAAACAGGGTTGTCTAATACAGGGCGGCCGACGTCGATGGATGCGGTGACAACGACCGACCTGCTGCGCCTTCAGGACAAGGCGGCCGATGCCGCGCGCCTGCTGCGCCTTCTCGCGAACGAGAAGCGTCTCCTCATCCTATGCCTGCTGGTCGCCCGGGGCGAGATGGACGTGACGAGCCTGGCCGAGGCGGTGGACCTCAGCCAATCGGCCCTCTCGCAGCATCTTGCCAAGCTGCGCGAGGACGGGCTGGTCGCCTTCCGGCGCGAGAGCCAGACGCTCCACTATCGCCTGGAGGATCCCCGCGCCGCGCGCCTGCTCGCGACGCTCAAGGACATCTTCTGCCCGGAGGCGGGCTGATCGGGTAACCAGGGCTCCGCCAGGCGCGCGCTCCGCCGCGTCGGCGGCTTGGCCGTCCACCCAGCGCCGCCGTGACGGCGTGGTCGACCCGGCTGCCACGGTCGTCGGCTCCGGGGCCAACCGGATCGGAACCCCCGGCGTGCCCGCAGGGCGTCGCGCTCGACATCGATCGCCCGGGCGGCCCGAAGGTCGAGGCGCCTCAGGACAGGCAACGGCGGGCCCCAGTCCTGGACGGCGTGAGGCGGCAGAAAGGCGGCCACGGCCGCCGGGAGCCGTGACCGGCGCCGGTCCGTGACCGCTCCCGAGAGCCATCCCGGCCAGCGTCGCCGCGTTGGCCGCCGACGTGGGCCCGCGATCCCATTCCCGTCCAGTTCGCGCGACCGCCGGCCGCTCGCCTCGGGATGCCCCCGTGCCAGCGGAGGCTCTCGTGAAGCGCCGCCTCGATCCGGCGGTTCACGCCAGGGGCGGTGTGGAGCGCGGCCCGTTCCGCCGTCCCGGACCATCCGGCGTCTCCCCGCCATCCCTTGACATTTGATTAGATATTTCTAATTTAGACATCACTAATCTGGTGGCGCCGTCGCTGGACGCTGCCGCTCACGACGGCCACGCCCCCGGCGCCTGAGGGATCGCTCCAAGCCTGCGCGAGACGCCCGGCACCGCGGTCCAGGAGTGAGTGCCATGGATACCTTCACCCCGCTTTCCGCCGTTTTCGGCGGTCTCATGATCGGCGCCTCCGCAGCGCTCTTCCTGATACTCAACGGCCGCATCGCGGGCGTCAGCGGCATTCTGGGCGGCCTGCTGCCGCCGAGCACCGGCGGGATCGGCTGGCGCGCCGCCTTCCTCGCCGGCCTGCTTCTCGCGCCCCTCGTCCACGCCGGCCTCGGCGGCGGCAGGCCGCCCGTGGCGGTCGAGGCCTCGCTCCCGCTCCTCGGGCTTGCGGGATTGCTGGTCGGTTTCGGCGCGCGGCTCGGAGCCGGCTGCACCAGCGGCCACGGCGTCTGCGGCGTCGGCCGCGGCTCGCCCCGCTCCCTCGTGGCGACCGGCACATTCATGGCCGCCGCCGCCGTGACGGTCTTCGTCACGCGTCACCTGATCGGAGCCTGACCATGTCCAGGATCGTGTCCGCGTTCGCGGCCGGCCTGCTGTTCGGGCTTGGCCTCATCGTCTCCGGCATGGCCAACCCGGCCAAGGTCCTCGCCTTCCTCGACGTGACCGGCCGCTGGGACCCGAGCCTCGCCTTCGTCATGGCGGGTGCCGTCACGGTCTCGGCCGCCGGTTACCGCATCGCGACGCGCCGGGGCCGGCCAGTGCTCGCGCCCAAGCTGGAGATCCCGACGCGGCGCGACCTCGATCCGCGCTTGCTGACGGGCGCCGCGGTCTTCGGCATCGGCTGGGGCTTGGCCGGCCTCTGCCCCGGGCCGGCGCTGACCCTCCTCTCGGTCGTGCCGACCCGGGCCGCGGTCTTCGTCGCCGCCATGGTCGTCGGCATGCTGCTGTTCCAGGCCCTGCCATCCGCCGTCTCCCGGCAAGCGGCGTCCACCTCTGCCGCGCCGGCGGATGCGTGATGGCGAGCTTCGTCACCTTCGGCCTGGCGGCGGGCTCGGGTGGGCTCGTCGGCGTGGTCCTCGGCCTCGTCGGCGGAGGCGGCTCGATCCTGGCAGTGCCCCTCCTGACCTACGCGGTCGGCGTGAACTCGCCCCATGTCGCCATCGGCACCAGCGCCCTGGCGGTCTCGGTCAGCGCGGCCGGCAACCTCGTCCCGCAGTGGCGGGCCGGGAACGTGAAGTGGCGGTGCGCAGGGGCGTTCTCGCTCGCCGGCGTCCTCGGCGCCCTGGCCGGCTCGGCCGCGGCCAGGGCGGTCGACGGGCAGAGCCTGCTCGCCCTGTTCGGGTTCGTGATGCTGGCGGTCGGCGGCCTGATGCTGCGCCGGCGGCGCGGCGAGGGCGATCCGGACGTGCGCCTGACCAAACGGAGCGCCCCGGTGCTCCTGCCCTGGCTGCTCGGCATCGGGTTCGCGGTGGGCCTGTTCTCCGGCTTCTTCGGAATCGGCGGAGGCTTCCTGATCGTGCCGGGCCTGATGCTGGCGACGTCCATGCCGCTGCCCATGGCCATCGGCACCTCGCTGGTGGCGGTCAGCGCCTTCGGGGCGGCCACCGCCGCGAGCTACGCGGTCTCCGGCCTGATCGATTGGACGCTGGCCGGGCTGTTCATCCTGGGCGGCGCGCTCGGCGGCCTCGTCGGCGCCCGCCTCGGCCAGCGTCTCGCCGGGCACAAGCGCGCCCTGACCATCACCTTCGCCGGCCTGGTGATCCTGGTCGGCCTCTACGTCGTCGCGCGCGGCCTGCCAGCCTTGCTCGGTCGGGCGTGACGTCCAGAGCCCCGAAGCCGTTCATCCCGAACCGGAGGAATGCATGTCAGACCTGACCGCAACGTCCCTGCACGGACGCCCGCTCGTGACGGGCTTCTACGAGCAGCGCACGGGCAGCGTGCAGTACGTCGTCGCCGATGCGGAGACGAAACACTGCGCCATCGTCGACCCGGTGCACGACTTCGATCCGAAGTCGGGGGCGACCGCCACCCGCTCGGCCGATGCCCTGCTCGCCCATATCGCGCGCGCGGGCTACAGGCTGCAGTGGATCCTCGACACGCACCCGCACGCCGACCACTTCTCGGCGGCCGGCTACCTGCACGACAGGACGGGCGCGCCGACCGCCATCGGCGAGAAGGTCGTCGAGGTGCAGAAGCTCTGGAAGGGGCTCTACAACCTGCCCGAGACTTTCCCGGCGGACGGCTCGCAGTGGGATCGCCTCTTCGCCGACGGCGAGCGCTTCCGGATCGGCAACCTGGACGTCGAGGTGCTGTTCACGCCGGGCCACACCCTGGCCTCCGTCGCCTACCGGGTCGGCGACGCCGCCTTCATCCACGACACCTTGTTCATGCCCGACAGCGGCTCGGCGCGGGCGGACTTCCCGGGCGGCAGCGCGCGCACGCTCTGGCCTTATTATAGCAGCCGCGTCCACGGCGGCACATCCACCGAGCGCTTCTTCCTGTTGATGAGGCGCCAGAAGGGGCTGTTGCGCCGTGCTTATGTGTTAGGATCGGCGACCGCATGGTGGCGACAGCGCAGGTCGGTCTGCCCGGGGCCTTTGTCCGGCGCCCGGCGGGCAACACGGTCCTGCTGCCGTACAGACTGCTCAGGCAGTTCAGCCTGCGCTTCAGGCGGGTCGCCTGCTTGAGGATCGGCCTGCGCTGACGATGTCTCGGCCCGGGGGGCGCTCAGCGTGCGACACGTGGCGGGCCGCTGGTACGGGCTCGGCGCCCTCGTCCTTGGACGACCTCCTGCCCGCACCCATGTGCTTCCCGGATGTCGCCTGTCGGCCACCCAGAACCGCCGCCACGCGGTAGCCTCGGTCCGCCCGGTCCAAATGCCGGTCAGGTCTCCCCCTCCCTGCTGCGTGCGGGTTCGCCTGCCCTCAGCCTCGGGCGCGTGGCCCGTAGAAGCGGTGCGCGTTCCGAACCACTCCGGGTTCATGCTCCCTCGGGAGATCGCGCCCATCCGTCATGGCGTTGATCACCTCGAACGCGTCCTCGATCCTCTCGAAAGCGCGACCGCCTTCGAGGTCCGACACGAACGTCCCGTCCGCCGCCAGGAAATAGATGACGTCGTCGTGTCTCAGGTAGACGTGATACTCGTCCGGCCGGTCTTCGCCCAACGTCAGCCCCCACTCCGCGAGCGGCCTATATGGAACGCAGCGAGGCCGGCACACACCGTAGAAAGTACGGTTGCGCGGGATCTGGGATTGACGGCCGTCCGTGGCGGGCGACCGTATGGCGTGAGACGTTGAGCGTGCCGGAGCGAGGTACGATGTCCCGGTGGCCGAGCGCGCGTTTGCCCGACCGGCCTGGTGACGGTGGCGCGGGAGAGCGGTGCGATGACACCACGCCGGGCGCCGGCGGCAACCCCGGCTGCGCTTTCCCGGCCCTTATCGGTTGAAGTTGTGCCGCCTCCGGGCGGCCTCGGGCGCAAGCCGTGGACACCGCTGGAGCGCGCCGGAACGGGTTCGACGCGGCTTCGCAACGCGCCACGGGACGCAGGGCAGTTCGTCCGGGGGGGCTGGTCGGCGCATCGGCGAACGTGCGCTGGTACCGCGGCCGCGGCTTCGTTCAAGTTCCGTTGTCCATCATGGACGGTCGCGCGCCGGTGCTGCCGCTCGCTTAACCGGCTCCGGCGAAACTCGGCCCCGGGCTGGGATACGGGGACGGATCGTGGGCGGGCGGGCGAGAACTCAAGCGGAGGAGGAGCTCCGATACGCCTGGGTCGACGTGGCAAAGGGCATCTGCATCTTGCTCGTGGTGATGATGCACTCGACCCTCGGCACCGGCGAGGCGATGGGTGGGGAGGGCTTCCTGCACCCGGTCGTCGCCTTCGCCAAGCCGTTCCGGATCCCGGACTTCTTCCTGCTCTCGGGTCTGTTCGTCGGACGGGTGCTGGACCGTGACTGGCGCCGCTTCGCCGACCGGCGCATAATCCACTTCGCCTACTTCTACCTGCTCTGGCTGCTGCTTCAGTCGGCGTTGAAGTACGAGACCGTCGCCGGGGATGGGGGCATCCCGGCCTTCCTGGCTCACCTTGCCCTCGCCCTCGTCGAGCCCTACTCAACGCTGTGGTTCATCTATCTCCTCGCCGTGTTCTCGATCGTGACGAAGTTGCTGCGGCCTTTGCCTGGCCCGGCGCTTCTCGGGACCGCCGCGCTGTTGCAGATCATGCCGGTCCAAACCTCCTCCTTCCTCGTTGAGGAGTTCTGCGCCCGCTACGTCTACTTCGTCGGCGGCTACCTCCTGGCCGACCAGATCTTTGCCTTCTCCGATGCCGTGCGGCGCTACCGGCGGCTGGCGCTTGCAAGCCTTGGGGCCTGGGCGTTGGCCGAGGGCTGGCTCGCCTTCACGCCGTCGGGCATCCCGGACCACCCGACCCTCGCGAGCCTGCCGGGGGTGGGTCTCGCGGCCGGATTCGCGGGCGCGCTGGCGATTGTCGCACTTGCCAGCTTGCTGGCCGAAGCGGGAGGCGTCGTGACGGGGGCGCTGCGTACCTGCGGGAAGCGCTCCATCGTGATCTATCTTGCCTTCTTCCTGCCAATGGCCGCCTGGCGCAGCCTGATCGTGAAGACGGGCGTGATCGAGGATGTCGGATTGGCCTCGCTCGCCGTGATGAGCGTCGCCGTCGTACTGCCTCTTCTCTTCGAGCGGCTCATCCGCGGCACCTGGCTCGGCTTCCTATTTCGCCGTCCCCGCGTTCTTCATCTCACGGGTACAAGGAGCGGTGAGGCAGCGCTCACGACGCCGCTGACCGGCAGCCGGGTGATCGAACGTCAGGCTCGCGGTTAGCGCAGGACCCGGGGGGGGCGTCTCGTCGGTGACGAGCAGGTCGAGGCTCGCGCGGCCGATTGCCTCGGCGAGCCCGTCCGTCAGGCGTGGGCGGGCCGGACAACCCTTCCGCACTCGCAAAGACCCGTTAGGTCTCGGCGTGTCAGGATCGAAGCGACGACAACGCAGCCGGGGAACGCCGCGCGATGATCCTGCCTCGGCGCCTCCCGCGCATCCTCCGGTCCGGCCGCAACTGGGTCGCGCTCAGCGTGCTGGCGCCCGTCGGCATGCTGGTCACGTCAGGGCTCCTGCTGCTGGAGGTGCGCCGTGACGCCTGGGACAAGGCCGAGCAAACCTCGAAGAACCTACTGCAGGTCATCGAGCGTGACATTGCCCGCAACGTCGAGCTCATCGACCTGTCCCTGCAGGCGGCGGTCGAGAACCTGCGTGCGCCCGAGGCGGCGGGGGCCGGCCCCAAGCTGCGCCAACTCATCCTGTTCGACCGGGCCGCCACCGCCAAGGACCTCGGGGTCATGCTGGTCATCGACGCCGACGGTGACGTCGCGGCCGATGCGGGCGCCGTCCCTCCGCGCAAGGGCAATTACGCCGACCGCGACTACTTCCAGGTCCACAAGGCGCGCTCGGACGTCGGCCTCCATATCGGCCGACCGCTGATCTCGCGCCTGACCGGGGAGCGCATGCTGCCGTTCAGCCGCCGCATCGCCAACCCCGATGGCTCGTTCGGCGGCGTTGCGCTTGGTACGCTCAAGCTATCGTACTTCACCCGGCTGTTCGACCGGATCAGCCTCGGTCATGAGGGTGCGATCAACCTCTACATGCAGGACGGCACGCGCGTCGTGCGCCATCCCTACGTCGAGGCCGACATCGGCGTGAACATCGCCGGCACCCGGAACTTCGACCGGTTCGTGCGCGAGGGCGGCGGCGCCTTCGTCGGCACCTCGGTCCGGGACGGCGTCGAGCGCCATTACGCCTTCACGCGGGTCGGCGACCTACCCCTCGTCCTCAACGTCGCCGTCGCCACCGCCGAGGTCGAGGCCGCATGGCGGACGAAGGCGCTCGGTATCGCCGCCGTCGTACTCGTGCTGTGCGGGCTGACGGTCACGCTGTCGCTGCTGTTCGGCCGCGAGCTCCGCCGCCGCGCGGAGATGCACGCCGAGATGGCCCGCCTCTCGCGCACCGACGCGCTGACCGGCCTTGCGAACCGCCGCCGGTTCGAGCAGGTCCTCGCCCGGGCTTGCGAGGACGCCCGACGCACGGGCAACCCGCTGTCGCTGCTCGTCGTCGATGCCGACCATTTCAAGCGCTACAACGACCGTTACGGCCACGCTGTGGGTGACGAGGTGCTCAAGGGCTTGGCCGGCTGCCTCAAGGCTGCCGTGCCCCGGCCCGGCGACCTCGCCTGTCGGGTCGGCGGCGAGGAGTTCGTGCTGCTCTTGCCGAACACCGACGCTGCGGGCGCGCGGCGCGTCGCCGAGAGGGTGCACGCCCAGGTGTCGGGACTGGCAATCGCCTCGGCCGGCATCGCGCCAGGCGCCGTCACGGTCAGCATCGGGCTGGCGACCGGGATAACCGACGCCGACCTCTACGGCTTGGCCGATGCCGCCCTCTACGAAGCCAAGGCATGCGGCCGGAACCAGACCCGCTGCGCATCGCGCCTAACGGGCAGGTCAGCCGGCGAGCCGCAGTTTCGTCTGGTCGGCGCCTGAGACGCTCGGCCGGGGCACGATGGCGTCGCGATGCCCGTGATCGCAACCCTCACGGCAGCGATCCTCGGGTGGGTCGTTCTCGACCTCAGGCGCCCGCAATAGCGGGGGGCTGGCTTGAGCGGGGCGAGGCCGCATCTTGGAAGCGATGGTCTTGCCAGGGCGCCGAGCCTGGTTCTCCAGGTCCGACGGTTGACACCCGCTTCCCTGGGGAACCGTGGGCAACGGCTGGATGCGAGCGATCCCGTGACGTCCAGCCCTGTTGCTCGACCACCGCAAGCCGATGCCGGTAGAAACGTACCCACATGTAGAGGCAAGATCTCTTCGCGGAACCAAGCTGTTTAGCCTCGCCCGGTGCCATCCTCCGCGTCATCGCGCTTCACGTGCGGCCTGCTGACCAGAACGCCAATCGCTTCGCCACTTCGGTAGAAGCGCGCCCCACGGTTCTCCAGGGCTTCGCGTAAGGCGCGGACCACGCGGCTTCGGGGCTCCACCTTCTGGTTCTCGAAATCATTTATCGTTTTCTTGCTCACGTCCGAGAGTTTCGAGAACTCAAGCTGCGTCAGGCCGAGCAACTCGCGAGCCGCTTGGCACACAACGCCCGGAAGGGGGGCGCCGGGCTCCAGCGCTTCGACGTTGGCTGAGGATAAGTCGAGCGGCGGCTTGCTTTGCTCGTGATAAAATATTACACCCGTGGTATAGTTCCATCTCGTTGCTTGAGCTCGCCCGTCCGCGCGTGGTCCCACTCCATCGCCGGCATCCGTGGCCCGCTCCGCTCTCTCGGGATGGGACTGCTCCATGCTCTACGCCTTCTACGGGGCCGATGGCCGTTCGGCCGCGACCCATGCCGCCCTCGCGGCGGCCCACGCCCTGACCACCGCCGCACGGCCCGCCACGTTGCTGAGGATCACCGAGCGGGGACAGGGCCTTGCCCGGATCCCGGAGACGATGCCAGAGGCCCTGTGCGTCGTCGAGGCCGAACCCGGCGACCTCGTCACCTTCGACGATCCGGAGGATCTGATCAGGCAGGCGCAGGCGACGGCGCGGGACGTCGTCCTGGACCTTCCGCTCTCCTGGCTCCCCTACCGCAGCTTGCGCGAGGCGGCGGCCTTGTCGGTGGTCGTTGTCGGTCCGGGCGCCATGGAGGAGCGCCTCGCAGCCTTCGCCCTCGGCCAGTGCGGGGAACAGGTGATCTCGGGACGGGCGGCGGCGGATCAGGCTTCCGGCGTGGGGCCGGAGCCCGGATCCGCCGCCCCGGTCTGGCTGCTCGGGGCCGGACGGGCCGGAGGAGGCCCGGACGCCACGCGCTTCGAACAGACGATGCGCCCCCTCCTCCGCCGCGCCGGCGCCGGTGACGGCTGCCGGTTCCTGCCCGTGGCCCTGCCCGCGCCGACGCGATCCGAGACGCACGCCGTCGCGGCGGGCCATCCGCTGGCCGGAACGGTGCGCCAGGGCATGCTCCTTCTCGCCGCCATCGAGGTGGCCGCCCAGGATCCCTTCGTCGCTTCCCTCGACAGCGGGCGGTTCGCCCGCGCGCTCGGCCTCGATCCCGAGATGCCCGTCACCCCCGACGAGCGGCGGCTCTGCGACCGGCTGCGCGACCTCGCCGACGCGCTGGAGGCGCTGGAGCAAGGCGGACCGGCTCCGGAGGAGATGGCGCGGGCGCCGCTCATGGAATCCTGGAGTTTTCTGAGCGGCCGGACGCGGGTGCTTGCCGGCGTCTCCTTCGGCCACCCGACCATCGCTTCCGGGCGCCCCACCCTCACCTCGGACGTCTTCGCCACGGACGGAAGAACTTGGGCGCGGACGCTGTCGCGCCTCTATCGCCTGGGGACACCGGCAGAGGCGACGCCGGCGGCGGGGCTCCAGTGAGCGCGCGCCCTCCCGCCCATCCCGACGCCATGGAGATAGCCTGACATGTCCCGACCCGCTTCCGGGCGCCGCGACGCCTGCCCGGCCGCTCCCGCGTGCCCGCCCGCCGCCAACGCCGCGCTGAGGCGCGCGCCCCCGATGCTCAGGCTGTGGCGGGTCGTGCCGCCGCAGTCCCTCGGTCCCGCGACGGCGCGCTCGCTCCTCATGGTGTTGCGCGCGGTCGAACCCCCTTGCGCCCGGCGACGCTGGGACGCCGCGCTCCGGGGCGATCCGGTCGCGACCACGCGCATCGCGCTCACGGTCCTGCGCCTGGAAGGGGTGAGCGGACCGGCGGCCGACACCGTCGCGAGCGCCCTGCTGCTGCGTGCCTTGTGCGGTGATCGAACCGCCCCGGTCGTCCTCGCAAGCGCGCTGAGGCGATTGGCGCGCCGACGTCCGGACGAGCGTCACCTGGTCGAACTCGCCGCGCGGTGGGCGGCCTGGGTGCCGCGCGTCCCGCCGGCGCCGCGGCCGTGACCGACCGGGACCGGTTCGCCCCGGCGCCGGCCGAGAACCCCTGCCCCGCATCCCAATCGCCCAAGGACGGCACCCATGCGCATCTGGATCCTGTCGGACCTCCACCAAGGAGTGGGAGGGCCACCGTGGAACCCGGCCCGTATCCCCGAAGCCGACGTGGTGGTCGTCGCGGGCGACGTCTGCGAGGGGCTGGGCGCCGCGGTGGACTGGGCGGCCGAAGCGCTCGGACGCCACATGCCGGTCGTGATGGTCGCCGGCAACCACGAGTTTTACCGCCGCATCCACGGCGAGGAACTCGCGCTGGGCCGTGCCGCCGCGCAAGCCGCCGGCATTCACCTGTTGGAGGACGAGGCGGTCGCGCTCGGCGGCGTCCGGTTCTGCGGGGCCACCCTCTGGACCGACTATGCGCTCGATGGCCTTGAACGGCGGCGGGCGGCGATGGACGCCGCCGGCCGTGGCCTCAACGACCACCGGCGCATCCGCTGGGGCCACGCGCGGCGGCCCTTCCGCCCGGAGGAGGCGCTCGGCCTGCACGAGGCCTCGCGCGCCTTCCTGGACGCCGTCCTCCGGGAGACCCCCGGCGGGTTGCCCCAGGTGGTGGTCACGCACCACGGCCCGGCACCGGCCTCCGTCGCGCCGGTCTTCGCCGGCGACCCGCTGAACCCGGCCTTCGTCTCCGATCTCGGGCCGATGATCGAGGACCGGCGCCCCGCCCTCTGGGTTCACGGTCACGTCCACGCCAGCCTCGACTACGTGCACGCCGCCACACGGGTGATCTGCAACCCCCGCGGGTACGGCTCCGAGAACCCGGCCTTCCGCGCGGATCTCGTGGTGGAGGTCGGCGCGTGAGGACGCCTCCCGCATCGGGCGTCGCGGCAAACGGGGGACTTGGATGACCGCCTACCTTCCGGCCGACCTGCACGAGCAGGTCGCCGCCCTGCGCACGCTGCTCGGCCGCCTGGAGCGGGTCGTCGCGGGGGCGTCGCCGATCCGCAGGGAGCTCGCGTGGGCCCCCCTCGTCGAGGGCTGGGTGCCCGCCTCGCAGCCGCTTCCCGCCATCGTCGGCGTGATCGACGGGAGCGCCGTGCTCACGGGCCGGATGTGGGCGCTCGACCCGAACCTCAGATGGGCGCTGACGGAGGAGGGCTGGCTGCGCCTCGGCCAGCGCGGCGAAGCCTGACGCGTCGGACCACGAAGATGGAGGACGAATTTCCTTTGACCGGTCCTGTCGTACCCCCGAGCCTCGCGCGCAGGATCGTCCTGCGCCACCTGCCGCGCATCCTGCGTGCGGGCCTAGATCCCGACGGCTTGTACGGTCGGGTGCCGGTGATGCTGGCGCGCGACGCGGGGGCCGTCGACGCCGGCCTCGGCGAGGCGGTCCTGGCCTGGATCGCGCAAGGACCGGCGCGGGACATCCACGACGACCTTCCGGAGATGGCCGCCGGGACGGCGCCGCGGGGCCCCAGGGCCCTGCTCAGGCGCGTCCTGAGGTTGCGCTCTGACGGCCGCGATGAGCGGCCGTCAGAGGTCCATCCCTCGGAGGCCCGCACGCTCGTCGGCCTCCTCGACGGGTTCGCGGCCGCCCACGACTCCGTCACGGTCCGGGAGATCGCGGACGCGGTCCTCGTGTTGACCGCCTCGCCCGCCGACCGGTCGGCCGCGGCGCGCTTGGCCGCCTCGATATGGCGGGAGCTGCCGCGCATCGACGAGAGCGCGGCGATCCTCCGGCTCCTCGACATGGCGGAAGAGTTCGACGACGACGACGACAACTTCGTCTCGGCCGAGGCGGGCCGGCACGGACTCCTGCCCTTGCCCATGCCCGAGGACGCCCGGGCCGAGGTTCTGCGCCGGGCGTGGGTCGAGGCCATCGACGCGGCCATCGCGGACCTGCGGGTGCAGGCCCGCGCCCTGGCGCTCGGCCTGTCCGCGCTCGCCGTCGGCGAGACCGAGCGCTACTACGGGACTGAGGGGATCGGGAGCGCGGCGCTCCGGTTCGGCGAGGCGGCGCTCGGACCCGTCGAGCGGCGCGCCCGCGCCGCCGAGCGCAGGCGCGCCGAGCTGGCCGCCGCGCGCAAGACCGCCGA